>CAYZNT010000003.1:0-26793 GCA_964479735.1 uncultured Clostridia bacterium | reverse complement strand
GTGTTGCCGACCACCAGTCCCCCGTTGTCCATGACCTTGCTCCAGGAGACGCCAAACTCCTTGCGGTCGATCTCGAAGGCGGTCTCGAAGCCGATCCGCTCCCGGCCCCACGGATCGACGATCTTCTCGGAGACCGAGAAGGGGACGGCGATGTCGCGAGTCACGCCGCGCAGGGTCAGCTTGCCGCGCAGAAGGTAGCCGGCGCCGGTCTGCTCGATCCCGCCGGACTCGAAGACGATGTCGGGATGGTTCCCGGCGTCGAAGAAGTCGGCCGAGCGCAGATGGGCGTCTCGCTTCTCGTTGGCGGTATCGATGGAGGCGGCCTTGACCACCACCCGGATCCTTGACCGGAGCGGTTCGCTTTCGTTCCCGCTCAGCTCGGCCTGCCAGTCATTGAACGTGCCGCTCACCCGGGAGACCACCATGTGGCGCACGGTGAAGCGGATGAACGAGTGGTCGCGGTCCACGCTCCAGGTGTCCTGCGCCGGCAGAAGGGCCACCAGGACGACCAGCGGCAATGTCCACATCGCTTTCTTCATGTTTCCTCCCCGGGCTCCAGTCCGCATGGCCCGGATGGGATTATCATGGGGTAAAACCGGCGATTTTCAACCAGCGAAGGGCCACCTCATGCGCCGCAGCGCGCCCGCACCGCCTCCAGCCCGGCGCGCACCTCGGCGATCAGCGGCCGGTAGGCCGGGTCCTTCTCGATCATCCGGGTGATCAGCTCGCACAGGGCGGGCGGCGACTCGGAACGCTCCCTTTCCAGCGGCGGCGGCAGGTCGTTGAGGATCTTCTTGACCACGTCCAGGGTGTCGTCGCCGGCGAACGGCTTGAGCGTGGTGAGCATTTCGTAGAAGATCATGCCCAGCGAGTAGATGTCGCCCGGCTGCGCCGAGGCGCCGGTGCTCAGCCGCTCCGGCGGCATGTAGTGCAGCGTGCCGATGACGATGCCGCTCTCGGTCAGGCGCGAATGGGCCGGGTTGATGGCCAGGCCGAAGTCGAGAAGCTTGACCCGGCCCGCCTGGCTGCCGGAGGCGGCGACGATGATGTTCTCCGGCTTCAGGTCGCGGTGGACGATAGAGTGGCCGTGGATGCGCTCCAGCGCTCCCGCCACCTGGGTCATGATCTCCAGCGCGTCGGGGATGGGCAGCGGGCCCTGTTCGCGGATGCGCCGGGCCAGGGTGATCCCCTCGACCAGCTCCATGGCGATGTAGAGGTGCTCGTCGGTCTGGCCGCGCTCCAGGATCTGCACGATGTTGGGGTGGTCGAGCTGGTCGATCACCGCCGCCTCGTTGCGGAAACGCTTCTTGTGGGCCTCGGAGGCGAAGTTTTCCTCCTTCAGCACCTTCAGGGCCACCACCCGGTTCTCGGCCAGCAGGTCGAGCGCCTTGTAGACCGTGCCCATGCCCCCGGTGCCGATCGTCTCCAGCAGTTTGTAGTGGCCGATGTAGTTCTTCTTCTTCCAGAAGGTGTGCACGCGCATGTAGTCGCGCACGTAGTGGATGACGCCATAGGAGGAGGAAGCGAAGAGCAGCAGGGCCAGGACGATGAACCAGGCGCGCTGCCAGACGTAGGAACGGACGGTAAAGGCCAGCGCCGCGCCCCGTTCGTTCCATACCCCGTCGTTGTTGCAGGCCCGGACCCGGAAGGTGTACGCCCCCGGCTTGAGGTTGGTGTAGGTGGCGCGCCGTTCCGTTCCCGCCTCGCGCCACTCCCGGTCGAAGCCATCCAGCATGACGCGGAACTGCACCCGCTCCGGCACCGTGTAGCTCAGGGCGGTGTAGCGGATCTCCAGCCGCCGCGTCCCGGCCGGCAGGGACGGCCTTCCGGCCGCAGGCAGCGGCTCGTCGTCGACCACCAGGGCTTCCACGTGCACGGGGGGCGGCAGCTCGTTGCGGGGGAGGTTGTCGGGATCGATCATCACCACTCCGCGGGTGGAGATGAACCAGAGCCGGCCGGCGTCGTCCTTCAGTGCCTTCGGGCCGAAATAGCCGACGCTGAAGTCGCTGCTGCTCAGCCCGTCGCTCTTGGTGAACAGCCGGGCGGAGACGGGCCGGAGGCTCCCGGCGGCCCATCGCTCCAGGCCATCCCGGGAGACGCGGTACAGACCCGACTTGCTGCCGATCCAGAAGAATCCGTGATCGTCCTCCAGCAAGGACAGGAGGGGGCCCTGCGGCGCGCCGCTGGTTCTCGGGTAGGTGGTCCAGCGGTCCTTCTCGAGACGCAGCAAGCCGCCGCTGGAACAGATCCAGAAAACGCCCCGGCGATCCAGGTGGACCTGGTACACGCTGTGGCCGCGAATCTGCGCCGGGGCGGGAACGACAGAGACCGACCCGTCACGAAGGAGACACAGCCCCTCTTCCAGCCCGAGCCACAGCCCTCCCCGCGAGTCTTCGCACATGGACCAGATCCGGTTCAGCGACAGGCCGGTTTTCATGGCCGGACGGCGAACCTGGCCGTTGGCGAGCGAGAAGAGCCCGCGACGGGTTCCCAACCAGACGACGCCGTTTCGGGAGCAGTGGATGTGGGTGACGTCGTGACCGGCCAAGGGAGAGAGCGGACGCGCTCGATGGCCTTCAATGACCCCGGCCCCCTCGGGTCCGCCGATCCAGATGCGTCCTGCCGAATCCTCGGCCAGGGCCTGGACCTTGCTGGGCAAATGGGCGCCCAGGGGGAACGGTTCCAGGCGCCCGGAGCGGTCTAGAAAGCAGAACCCCTGCTCCGTACCGAACCAGACGCGCCCCGCCCGGTCCTGGTGCACGGCCAGGACCTGGTCGTCGGGCAACCCCACTGCCTTGGTCCAGCTCATGGCCGCCCGCTGCCTCAGCATGTTGAGACCGAATTCGGTGGCCACCCAGAGATTCCCCTCGCGGTCTTCGCCGATGTCGGAAACGCTGTTGCTGGACAGGTCGACCGACAGGGAAGCGAAACGGCCGGCCTGGAACCAGCAGAGGCCCTGTTCGCCTCCGGCCCAGATCTTCCCATCCCGGCTCTCGAAGAGGACATCGACGCTGTTCCCCGGCAGGCCGTCGTGCCTCGTGAACAGGTCCCGGTGCCCGTCGGGTCCGAAGCGGGCCAGGCCGGAACGGGCGCCGACCCAGACGGCGCCACGGCTGTCGACCAGCCCGCAGAGGAGACCGGAAATGCCCAACTCGGCCTCGCCTTGATATCGGACCAGGCGCTCGTTGTCGATGCAGGCCAAACCGTTCCGGCTGACCACCCAGACCCGTCCCCGGGCATCGGCATGCAGGTCGTTGACGCCGTCCACCTGCAGCTCGCCCGGAAACGGGAAGCGCCGGAAACGTCCGGACACGAGCCGGGCCAGGCCAACGTTCGTTCCCGCCCAGATGCGCCCCTGCCCGTCCTCGCAGATGGGCATGATGCTCTGCGAAGGCAGCCCATCCCGTATCCCGTAGGTCCGGAAGACCCCGTTCTCCAGGAGGGCCAGGCCGCTGTCCAGCGTCCCGATCCATAAACGCCCCTGACGGTCTTCGAAGAGCGAGGCGGTGTTGCCCGAAGCGAGCCCGGGGGCATTGGCGGGTGAAAACAGGGTGAAGCGCGTTCCGTCGAAGCGGGCCAGGCCGTTGCGCGTGGCCACCCAGACATAGCCGTCACGGGTTTGCAGAATCGCCGGGGCTCCGTCGTGCGGAAGCCCGTCGTCGCTGAACCAGCTGCGGCAGAGAAACCGGCTCCCGTCGTGGCGGCGGACGTCGGCGAAAGCGGCGCTCCCGGCCAGCAGGAGGACGGAAGCCATGACCGCAGGAACGAGGCGGTACGGAAGAGCCGGTCGCCGGATTCTCGTCATCGGTTCACGAGCCCCCATTATATCCGCCGCGAAAGCCGAATGAAAGGGCCGAGGCCTTGCAAAGCGCCGGACGGACCGATACAATGGCGGTACATTTCGCCTGAAGGAGAGACACATGGCTGGAACCAAGAAGGGAAAGGGCAACCTGAAGAGCGACCTGACGGCGCTGCGCAAGTTCCTCGAAGAGGCGCCGCGGGGCCCGGGCGCCAAGGTCGACTGGAAAGTGCTGGCGGAGCGGCGGAGGCAAGCGGTCAGCGCGCTGGCCCGGCTGGAAAAGGGGTGCCAAGAGCCCGTGAAGGTGCTCCTTTCCGGATGCGCCTGTCCGAAAACGTTCAAGGGATCCCCGATGGCCATCTGCACCGATGAAAGGACCTACAAGTCCAAGGGGCCGCAGCCTGCCCCCCGGAAAATGACGCTGGCCCTGGTCGCGGGCGAATGCCCCACGACCAAGACCTTCAAGAGATAGCCGCCCCCGTTTGACGCTTCGGGTCTCCGGCGGCACGCGGGGCCCGGCGAAGGATGCGAACATGCCGCTAGCGGGCATTACCCTGCTCCTCACCCGTCTCTGCAACTTCTCCTGCCCCTACTGCTACCAGGAGAAGGGGAACGGGGCCATGGCGCCGGGGCTTCTCGACGAGTCCCTGCGCCGTTTCCACCCCCGCATGAAGAAGAGCGGCTTCGTCGCCCTTTCCGGCGGGGAGCCGCTGCTGGCCTGGGCCGGGATCGAACGAGCGGTGGAGAAGGTCCGCAGGCTGGACCGGAGAAGCGGAAAGAAGACGGCGTTCTCCCTGACCACCAACGGGAGCCTGCTGGGGAGGGCGGAGGCGGACTTCTTTCTCCGCCACCACTTCCAACTGCTGCTGAGCTGGGACGGGAGCGCCCAGGAGAAGCGCTCCCCGGGAAGCGGGCCGAAGCTGGAAAAGGTGGTGGAGATCCTGAAAGGCCGGGCCGGGCTGGAGTGGGAGGTGAACGCCACCTTCACCCCGGAGACCGTGGGAGAGATCGTTCCCTCGCTGAGGCAATTTCTCGCGGAAGAGGTGCCGGCCTTCACCCTCTCCTTCAACACCGACCGGGAGTGGGGCGGGGAGGCGCTGCGAGCGCTTTCCCGGGCGCTGGAGGACGGGGGGCGGATGCTGGCCCTCCACGCGCAGCGCAGCGGCCGCTTCCCCTGCGCCGAGTTCCAGCCCGTCACGCCTCCCGCCCTCTTCGCCTGCGGTGGACACCGCCGCATCGCCGTGGAGCCCGACGGGACGGTGTGGAGTTGCCACCTCTTCGCCGAGGCCTTCCGGCGCACCCAGCGGGAGTGGATCCGGGAGCGCTTCGCCTTCGGGACCCTCCGGGAGTTCACATCGTGGCCTCGGGGGCACGTGCAGCGCGTGCGGCGAACCTGCCGCGAACTGCGCCAGGATCGCTTCTACACCCGGGGAACCGAGTGCGCCTCCTGCCCCGAACTGCTTGCCTGCTCCGTCTGCCCGGCCGATGCGCTGCTGGCCGGGGCGGTGGTGCCGGAGACGGTCCCCGCCTGGACCTGTCGCCTGCGGCGGATCGAACACCGCGCCCGCCGGCGCTTCGTCGCGCGGCTGGAAAACCGGCTCCCTACTCGTTGAAGCGCCGGGTCGAGGCCATGAGCTGGCCCACGTTGCCGGGATCGAAAAAGCCGCGGAAGCCTTGGAAGCGCTCCACGTACTCCGTGATCTCCAGGCTGAAGGCCGAGGGGGCGGTGAAGACCTGCAGGATGCCCCGCTCCGCCGAGCCGATCGTGGTTTCGGTGGTGAAGGGAACGTGGCGGGCCCGCTGCACCTGGAAGACCGCCGGCACGTTTTCGGTGGCGAAGGCGGTGTGGTGCACGCGCGGCCCGTGCCCTTCCACGTAGCGGCGCACTACCGCCCGGGCCGTGGAGCCGTAGGAGATGACCAGGGCGGGCATGCCCGGGCGGGCGCGCAGCACGATCGTCTCGGCATGCTCCTCGGGCACCGGGTAGCACTCGCTGTAGGCATAGCCGGCCAGGCGCACCAACAGCTCCACGGCGCGCACCACGTCGGCGGCGTGGATGCGCAGGGCGATGTGGTCAATGCGTCCGATTCGTCCCGCCGGCAGGGCGGCGGGAAGCGGCGGAAAGGTGTCGGAGCGCTCCGGGCCGAGCCAGTCCCAGTGCCGCGGCACCACGTACTGCAGCCGCAGCCCCAGCCCCGGCAGCGGGTCGCTGATCAGCCCGGCGGGGTGGATGCGGCTGCCGACACCCTGCTCGGCCAGCACGCGCTTGGCCGGCTCCAAGTCGGTGGTGGTCAGGGCCAGCAGGTCCATTTTCTGGTCGGTGCCCGCTTCGCCCTCGCGCACCAGCATGCCGACCGGATCTCCGGCAAGCTCCAGCCGGAAGACCCGCGCCTCGGCGCTGCCGTGGACCGAGGCCAGGCGGTAGCCGGTACGCATCTGCACCTCGGCCGCGAAGGCGGTGCCTCCGGTCTCCGCCACCACGTAGTGGACGTGGTGCAGGGAGGGGATGACATCCTGCAGCGGCGGGGAGCCGATGCGCCGCTGCAGCTTCTCGAGTTCGGGGGCGACGGAACGGATCATGGGACCTCCCGGACGGGCCGCGGCACGGTGGCGGCGGCGTCGAAAACAAGGTAGCCCCGCTTCGGCGCCGGGGCATCGGAAGTGACAAGCTTCCACGCTTCGTCGATGTCGACGGCCGGCAGCAGGCCGGTGCGGCGCACCAGCTCCGGGCTGAGTTGCGAGACCAGGGCGATGCGTGCCGCCTCGCACTTCCGGCGCAGGGCCAGGGCCGTGTTGCCGTTCAGCGTGAAGTCACGGCGCAGGCGGCCGGCCATCTCGCCGGCGGAAGAGGCGGTGAACCACTCCAGGAAGGTGTCCGAGCCGATGCCGGCCTCGCAGGCGGCCAGAATCACCAGGGCGCCGCCGGGGCGAACCGCCCGGAAGGCGTGGTGGATCGCCTTGTGCGCCTGAACCAAATCGATGTCGGCCGGGAAACCGCCGGCCGAGGCGACCACCACGTCGGCGGGAGCGGTAAAGTCAGCCGCCTGGCAGCGATCCACCTCCGGCAGCAGCCGCCTCTGCGTTTCCTCGAGAGGACCGCCGCGGGCGTCAGCGATACGGTCGCCGGCGGCCAGCGCCAGCTGCAGGGAGAACACCGGGCCGGCGCGGCGGGCGCCGTCGGCCAGGTCCTCCCAGACCGGGTTGCCGTCCAGGCAACCCTCGCGGCAGGCCGGGTGAAGGTCGGCTCCATGGTCGGCCAGCATGCGGCCGTGGTTGCGGCGGATGGTCTCGCGGCCCGCCAGCCCGGGCACGATCATCTTGGGCCCGCCCCCGTAGCCGGCGAAGTAGTGGTAGCGCACGGCGGCCACGGCGACCACCCAGTCCGTCTGGCCCAGGCGGCGGTTGAGGCGCAGCGGAGTCCCGGCCGCGGTCTGGCCGTACGCTTCCAGCTGGGCCTCGTCGTCGCAGTCGTGCACGGCAACCGACAGGCGTCGGGCGACCGCGCCAAGCAGGTCGGAATGGTCTTCCGCGGCAAGCAACCGGTGGGAGCCGCTGGCCACCAGGGCGCTGCAGTCCAGGTGGAAGCGGCTCTCCAGGCGGTCGAGCAGGGGCGGCAGCACGGTCTCGAGCCGGCAGCGGCGGGTGCGGTCGGGGATGACCAGCAGGCAGCGGCCGCCTCGGCAGTTGGCGGACGCCAGGGCGGCGCAGAGCTCGTCGAGGCCGCGGTCGATCACCTCGCATTCGGCGGGAAACGCCGACCGGCCAACCGGCTGCAGCATCGACCAGTCGATACCGGCCGGCGGCCGCCAGGCCACCCGCTCGCGCCCGTAGCGCAGTTCGATCCGCTCGCCTTCCATGGCCCTCCGGCGGCCGGACAACCGGCCGTCTCCAGAAACAGTATCCCGCTCCCGCTCAGCCCGGGAGGACGGACGCGGCAAAGTCGGCCAGCGGCCCCGGCAGCACGCCGAAAACGAGGAGAAGCGCGACGCAGACGGCCAGGACCGCGCGGGCGTACAGCGAATGGTCGACGGTCGTCGGCCCGTTTGGCTCCTCCATGAAAATGGCCCGGCCGATTCGGAAATAGTAGAAGAGGGAGATGACCGAGTTCAGGGCCCCGGCCACCGCCAGCCAGTAGAATTTCATCTGCACGGCGGCGTTGAACAGGTAATACTTGCCCATGAATCCGGCCGTCGGCGGGATGCCGGTCAACGACAGCAGCAGCACCACCACCGCGGCGGACAGCAGCGGCTGACGCCGCGCCAGCCCGGCCAGGTCGCTCACCCGTTCGCCGAATCCGCCGCGCGCCTGCACCACCAGCACCAGGGCGAAGGCGGCAGTGTTCATGAACAGATAGGCGAAGAGGTAGAAGAGCACCGCCTGGATGCCGCGCGGGCCCAGGGCCACCAGGCCGATGGCCATGTAGCCGGCGTGGGCGATGGAGGAGTAGGCCATCATGCGCTTGATGTTCTCCTGATGCAGGGCGGCGACGTTGCCCCAGAACATGGAGAGCACCGCCACCAGCCCGATCACCAGCCGCCACTGCGACTCCAGCGGGGCGAAGACGGTCAGCAGCAGGCGAATCGCCACGGCGAACACCGCCGTCTTGGGGGCGGTGGAGAGGAAGGCCACCAGCGGCGTGGGCGCCCCCTCGTAGACATCGGGGGTCCACATGTGGAAGGGCACCAGCGCCATCTTGAAGAATATGCCCACCAGCAGGAGAAGCATCGCCGTCACCGCCAGTCGCGGGTCGGCGCTGCCGATGGCGGCGGCCACCCGGTCAAAGGCGGTCTGCCCGCTCAGCCCGTACAGCAGCGCCATGCCCAGCAGCATCACGGCCGACGACAGGATGCCCAGGATGAAATACTTCAGCCCGGCCTCGGCCGAGCGCCTTTCCTTCTTGAAGATGCCGGCCAGCACGTAGGAGACGATGGCGAAGAGCTCGAAGGCGACGTAGAAGGTGATCAGGTCGGTCGCCGAGACGGTGAACATCATGCCGGCGACGGCGAAGAGCAGCAGGTAGTAGACCTCGCCGGGCTCGTCGCACTCCACGTCGAAGAAGCGGAAGGAGAGCACGACGGTCAGGGCCGCCGCCAGCAGGACGATGACCTTGAAGAAGAAGGAGAAGCCGTCGGCCATCAGCGTGCCGGAGTAGAGCGGGCCCCCGGCGGGCGCCAGGATCTGCAGCCACAGCACCAGGAAGAGGCCGAAGAAGCTAATCAGCCCGGCCGCGCGAGCGCCGCCCCGGCGCATGAACACGTGCGCGAAGAGGGCCACCACGGCCACGGCCAGCAGGGCGATCTCCGGGACCAGAAAGCGCAGCTGCTGCCCGTAGACGGCGAAATCCATCAGTGCACCTCATGCCCGGGGGCGGCGGCGGGTTCGACCCGGGCCGCCGGCTGGATCCGGCGCACCGGTTTGTTGTAGTACCCGGGGTTGACGATGCGCACCACCTGCTCCACCGGCTGGTCGAGGACCTTCAGGAACGGCTTGGGGAAGATGCCGATCCAGAAGGCCAGGATGATGAGGGGCAGGAAGGTGGCGAACTCGCGGGCACTGAGATCCTTCAGGCTCTCGTTGGCCGGGTTCTCCAGCTTGCCGAACATCACCCGCTGGTAGAGCCAGAGCATGTAGCCGGCGCCCAGGATGATGCCCGACGCGGCGATGGCCGCCCACACCCAGTTGACGGTGAAGGTGCCCATCAGCACCATGAACTCGCCGATGAATCCGTTCAAGCCCGGCAGGCCGATCGAGGACATGGTGATGATCAGGAAGACGGCGGCGTAGAGCGGCATGCGCGACGACAGGCCGCCGAAATCGGCGATCCGCCGGGTGTGGCGCCGCTCGTAGAGGACGCCCACGATCAGGAAGAGGGCGCCGGTGGAGATGCCGTGGTTGACCATCTGCAGCACCGCCCCCTTGATGGCCGTCGGCGTCATGGCGAAGAGGCCGAGCATGACAAATCCCATGTGCGATACCGAGGAGTAGGCGATCAGCTTCTTCATGTCCTTCTGCATCAGCGACACCAGGGCGCCGTAGACGATGGAGATGAGCGCCAGGGCGATCAGCAGCGGCACGAAGCGGCGCGACGCCTCGGGAAAGAGCGGCAGGGAGAAGCGCACGAAGCCGTAGGTGCCCATCTTCAGCAGAACGCCGGCCAGGATGACCGAGCCGGCGGTGGGCGCCTCGACGTGGGCGTCGGGCAGCCAGGTGTGGAAGGGGAACATGGGCACCTTGATGGCGAAGCCGAGGAAGAAGGCGAAGAAGACCCACATCTGCAGCGTCGAGGCCAGATGGGAACCGGAGGCAACCATCTGCAGCAGGTCGAAGGTGCCGTAGTGGTTGTAGAGCACCAGGATGGCGACCAGCATCATCACCGAACCGAACAGGGTGTAGAGGAAGAACTTGATGGCCGCGTAGAGCTTACGCTCGCCTCCCCAGACGCCGATCAGGAAGTACATCGGCACCAGCATCACTTCCCAGAACACGTAGAAGAGCACCAGATCGAGGGAGACGAAAACGCCGATCATGCCCACCTCGAGCAGCAGCAGGAAAATGTAGTACTCCTTCAGCCGCTCCTGGATGGCCGACCACGAGCTCAGCGTGGCCAGGAAGGTAAGCAGCGAGGTGAGCAGCACCAGCAGCAGCGAGATGCCGTCCAGTCCCACCAGGTACTGCACGTTGAAGCTCTGGATCCAGTCGTGGCGCTCCACGAACTGCATGCCGGGGAGGCCGGCGTCGAAGCGCACCAGCAGCAGCAGGGTGAAGAACAGCTCCAGCGCCGTGACCACGTTGGCCGTCCACTTGATGGCCTTGCCGTTGTCCGAGCGGAGGAACAGCAACACCAGCAGTCCCAGCAGCGGGAAGAAGGTGACGAAGCTCAGGATGGGAATTCCCAGGATGGTCATGGTGCGCACTCCTTACAGGGTCAGAAACAGGGACAGGACGAGGAACAGCCCGAGCACGACGGCCAGCGCGTAGTTGTAGACCCGGCCGGTCTGCAACCGGCGCAGCTGGCGGCCGGCGTACCGGTTGACCGAGGCCAGGCCGTTGACCGCGCCATCGACCACGTGGGTGTCGACCCCGATCGAGGCTCGCGAGAGCTGGCGGGTCAGCCAGGACGCGCCGTTGACCGCGCCGTCGACGACGGCCAGATCGAAGCGGCCGAGCAGCGTTCCCAGTTTCATGATCGGCCAGACGATGAAGATGTTGTACAGCTCGTCGACGTAGTACTTGTTCAACACCAGCAGGTAGAGCTGCCGGAAGGTCCGGGCCAGCCACTCGGCCGGGCGGCCGGCGCAAACGATGTAGACCCAGTAGGCCAGGGCGATGCCGGACAGCGCCACGCCCACCGACAGGGCCATCAGCAGCAGCTCGGTGGTGTGGCCGAGGTGCAGCGCGTGGTGGCCGGTGACCGGGGCCAGGAAGAGGCCGAACCAGTTCTTGCCTCCCAGCACCGCCGGCAGGCCGATCCAGCCGCCGAGCACCGACAGCAGCGCCAGCGCCTGCAGGGGCCGGATCATGACGTCGGGCGATTCGTGGACGTGGTGGGCCGCTTCGTGGCCCATCCGTTCCTCGCCGTAGAAGGCGAGGAAGATGAGGCGGAACATGTAGAAGGCGGTCATGCCGGCGCCGATCACGCCGAGCCCCCAGACGACGGTGTGTCCGGAGGCGAAGGCCGAGGCCAGGATCTCGTCCTTGGAGAAGAAGCCGGAGAGGCCGGGAATGCCGGCGATGGCCAGGGCGCCCACCAGGAAGACCAGATGGGTGCGCGGGATGCGCCGGCGCAGGCCGCCCATGCGGCGCAGGTCCTGCTCCCCCGACAGGGCGTGGATGACCGAGCCGGCCGAGAGGAAGAGCAGGCTCTTGAAGAAGGCGTGGGTCATCAGGTGGAAGACGCCGGCAGCATAGGCGCCCACGCCCAGGCCGACGAACATGTAGCCGAGCTGCGAAATGGTGGAGTAGGCCAGCACGCGCTTGATGTCGTTCTGGGCGAAGCCCATGGTGGCGGCATAGACGGCGGTCAGCACGCCGACGACCGCGACCACGGTCAGGGCGGTGCCGGAGAAGCTGAACAGCACGTTCATGCGCGCGACCATGTAGACGCCGGCGGTGACCATGGTGGCGGCGTGGATCAGGGCCGACACCGGGGTCGGGCCCTCCATGGCGTCGGGCAGCCAGGTGTAGAGCGGGAGTTGCGCCGACTTGCCGGTGGCGCCGACGAAGAGCAGCAGGGCGATCAGGGTGGCCAGGTCGCGGCTCAGCAGCCCCTGCGACACGGCCGCCGAGATCTCGGCCACGTCGAGCGTGCCGAGGTGCGACACCAGCAGGCCGAGGCCGACCAGGAAACCGAAGTCGCCGACGCGGTTGGTGATGAAGGCCTTCTTGCCGGCGTTGGCCGCCGCGTCCTTGGTGAACCAGAAGCCGATGAGCAGGTAGGAGCAGAGGCCGACGCCTTCCCAGCCGATGAACATCACCGCCAGCGAGGAGCCCAGCACCAGGATGAGCATGGCGGTGGTGAACAGGTTGAGGTAGGTGAAGAAGCGGGCGGCGCCCCGGTCGTGGGCCATGTAGCCGATCGAGTAGACGTGGATCAGCAGGCCGACGCCGGAGACCACCAGGGTCATCACCGCGGCCAGCGCGTCGTAGCGGAAGGAGAAGTCGACGGCGAACGGGGCGTTGCTCACCCGGTCGGCCAGCGGCACCAGGTCCGCGGGCACCCAGGTGAAGAGCTTGTGGGTGAACCCGGTGCCGCCGGAGGCCAGGAACTCGGCCAGGCTCCAGACCGAGGCGGCGAAGGAGAGGGCCACCGAGCCGACTGCGACGGAGTGGACCGTCCTCTTCGAGAACCAGCGGATGCCCAGCAGCCCGTTGAGCAAAACGCCCAGCAGCGGGAAGAGGGGGATCAGGGTGTAGATCGGCTTCATGCGGTTATCCCTTCAGGTCGGTCATCTCGTCCAGGTCGTAGCTTTCGCGGTGGCGGAAATAGGAGAGCATGAGGGCGAAGCCGATCGCCGCCTCGGCCACGGCCATCATGATGACGAACAGGGCGAAAATGGAGCCCAGCGGCGAGCGCAGCCGCAGGCCGAAGCCGATCAGCAGCACGTTGACCCCGTTGAGCAGCAGCTCCAGCGACATCAGCACGACGACCAGGTTCTTGCGCAGCAGCACGCCGGCCAGGCCGGTGGCGAACATCAGCAGCCCGAAGGCGATGACGGCCTCGAGGGGGATCATGAACTCACCTTCTTGCGGGCGACGATGATCGCGCCCACCAGCACCGCCAGCAGCAGCACCGAGGAGACCTCGAAGGGGATCAGGTACGTGGAGAGCAGCTCGCGACCGAGGGCGGCCAGGCCGAAGTCGCCGGCGGCGGCGACCGGCGGGGGCGGGGTCGCCGGGCGCAGCAGCAGCCAGCCCAGTTCGACGGTCAGCAGTGCCGGCACGGCGGCCAGGAAGAGCCAGGGCAGAAGCCGACGCTTCTCCGCCTTCAGCTGGCTGAGGTTGACGATGATGATGACGAACAGGTAGAGCACGACGATGCCGCCGGCGTAGACCGTGATCTGCACCGCGCCCAGGAACTCGGCCTGCAGGCAGAAGAAGACGCCGGCGGTGGCCAGCACGGAGAAGGCCAGGTAGAGGACGCTGTGCATCGGGTTCCTCTGCAGGATGACCAGCGCCGCCGAGGCCAGGGCCAGCAGGGCGAAAAAGGCGAAGATCAGCAGCGTCAGGTTCGACACGATCAGGTTCATGTCCGGGGCTCCTCGGGGCGGAAGTGGCGGGCCAGGTCGAAGTCGTCGTACATCGTCGCCAGGGTGAAGTGCATCACGGCCCGGTTCTCGGCCGACAGCCGGAACTCCCGGGAGAACCGGAGGGCCGAGGTCGGGCAGGCCTCGACGCACAGCCCGCAGAAGGTGCAGCGCTCGAGGTTCCAGTCGAACCTCGTCGGCCGCATCTGGTTGCCCGCGTCGCGCGCGCCCTCGATGGCGAAACACGACTCCGGGCAGGCGCGCTGGCACATCTTGCAGGCGATGCACAGCGGCTCGCCGGCGTCGTCGCGGTAGAGGCGCAGGATGCCGCGGAAGCGCTCGCGCGGCTCCTTGACCTGTTCGGGATACTGGATGGTCACCTTGCGCCGGAAGGTGTACTTCAGCGTGACCCACAGCCCCTGGAGGAGGTCCACCAGGAAGATCGTTTTCAGGAATCGGATGAGCATGTCACAGCACCTGCAGGAAGGCCACGACCATCAGGTTGGCCAGGGAGACCGGCACCAGCCACTTCCAGGCCGTCTCGATCAGCTTGTCGAAGCGGTAGCGGGGGAAGGTTCCGCGGATCCAGACGTAGAAGTAGAGGAAGAACATCATCTTGGCGAAGTACCAGAAGAAACCCGGCACATGGTGCAGGAACGAGAGGAAGGGGACGTTGGGGAAGGGGGGCAGCCAGCCGCCGAAGAAGAGGGTCACGGTCAGCGATGCCACCAGCACCATGTGGCCGTATTCGGCCATGAAGAAGTAGCCGAACTTGATGCCCGAATACTCGGTGTGGAAGCCGGCCACCAGCTCCGACTCGGCCTCGGGCAGGTCGAAGGGGCAGCGGTTGGTCTCGGCCACCGCCGCGATCCAGAAGACCACGAAGGCCACCGGCATCAGGAAGCCGTACCAGACGCCCGACTCCTGCTGCCGGTGCACGATCTCGACCAGGTCGAGCGAGTTGGCGTGCAGCACCACCGCCAGCACCGCCAGGCCCAGCGGGATCTCGTAGCTCAGGATCTGCACCACCGAGCGCAGCCCGCCCAGCAGCGGGTACTTGGAGTTGGAGGCCCAGCCGCCGAAGATCAGGGCGAAGACCGACAGGGCGGAGACGCTCATGACCAGCAGCAGCCCCACCGGCGAGCGCGCCACCCAGAAGTCGAGCACGTAGGAGCCGATCTTCATCGAGCCGCCCACCGGGATGAAGCAGAAGGAGAGCAGCGTCGAGGCCAGCACGATTACCGGCGCGACGTTGAAGAGCAGCCAGTCGGCCTTGCGCTGCATGATGTTCTCTTTCAGGAACATCTTGATGGCGTCGGCGACCAGCTGCAGCACCCCCTGCCAGCCGACCCGGTTGGGGCCGAGGCGTATCTGGATGAAGGCCACCACGCGGCGCTCGAACCAGACCATGACCAGCACCATGATCAGCGGGTATACGGCCATGACGACGACTTTGAGCAGCGGGATGAGCAGGTCGAAGACGAAGCGGTCCATCGTCATTTGTCGATCTCTCCCAGCACGATGTCGAGCGAGCCGAGCACGGCCACGATGTCGGCGATGAGGTTGCCTTTGCACATGCGTTCCAGGCTCTGCATGTTGATGAAGGACGGCGACTTCATCTTGACCCGGTCCGGCTTGTCCCCGCCGGTGGAGCGGATGTAGAAGCCGAGCTCGCCCTTGGCCGCCTCGATGGAGTGGAACACCTCGCCGGCGGGCAGCTTGAGCATCTTGGGCAGCTTGGCGCGGATGTCGCCCGGGGGCAGCCCGTCGAGCGCCTGCTCGATGATGCGGATGCTCTGGTGCATCTCGGCCAGGCGCACCGTGTACCGGTCGTAGACGTCGCCGTGCACACCCAGCGGGATCTCGAAGTCAAAATCGGCGTAGGAGGAGTAGGGCAGCAGCTTGCGCAGGTCCCAGCGGACCCCGGCGGCGCGCAGGCTGGGCCCGGTCAGCCCCATGGCGATCGATTCCTCCGCGCCCAGCACCCCGACCCCGACGGTGCGGTGGCGCCAGATGCGGTTGTCGGTCAGCAGGCCCTCGATGTCCCGGATGCGCCCGGGGATGGTCTTCAGGGAGTCGCGGATCATGCCGGCCAGCTTGGGAGTCAGGTCGTTGGCCACCCCGCCGATGCGCAGGGCGTGGACGGTCAGGCGCGCGCCGCAGTACTCCTCGAAGATCTCCAGGAGCGGCTCGCGCTCGGCGAATCCGTAGAGCAGCACCGAGGCGGCGCCGATGTCGTTGGCGTTGAAGCCGACCCAGGCGAGGTGCGAAGCCAGCCGTTGCAGCTCGGCCAGGATGACCCGGAGGTACTGGGCGCGCCGGGGAATCTCGGCGCCGAGGAGCTTCTCCACCGCCAGCACGTAGCCGAGGTTGTTCAGGATGGCGCCGAGGTAGTCGAGGCGGTCGGTGAGCGGCGTGATCTGAGGCCAGGTGCGGTTCTCCCATAGCTTCTCCATGCCGCGGTGCAGGTAGCCGAGCACCGGCTCGACCCGGGTGACCACCTCGTTGTCGGCCGAGACGACCAGGCGCAGCACGCCGTGGGTGGAGGGGTGCTGCGGCCCCATGTTGAATTCGATCTGCTTGAACGCCATCAGCCCTTGCCCTCCAGCGGGTAGTCCTTGCGCAGCGGGAAGCCGTCCCAGTCGTCGGGCATGTAGATGCGCTTCAGGTCGGGGTGGCCGGCGAAGCGGATGCCGAACATGTCGTAGGCCTCGCGCTCGGCCCAGTCGGCGGCCGGATAGACCGGCACCGCGGAGTCAACCGTCTCCTCCTCCCCGACGTCCACGCGCACGCGCAGGCGCAGCGGCTCCGGGAAGCGGAAAAGCTGGTAGAGGACGGCGAAGCGCCTTCCCCCCTCCGGCAGCGCCCGGAGGTTGTCCAGGGCGATGAGGTCGTTGAGGGCGCTGAAGCCCTGCTCCTCTTTCAGGAAACGCAGCACCTCCAGCAGCGCGTCGCGGCGGACGCGGACGGCCAGCTCCCCGCGGTCGAGGCTCCAATCGAGGACGGAGGCGGCGCAGCGTGCCTGCACGGCGGTGTAGAGTTTCAGCAATTCGGGGTATTCAGTCAGTCGCTCGAGCATCTTGGTTGTAGATCTCCCGGGTGGGATGGGAACGGGCGATGCGTTTCTGCAGCGTGATCAGGCCGTCCAGCAGGCCTTGCGGGGTGGGCGGGCAGCCGGCGATGAAGACGTCCACCGGGATGACCTTGTCCACCCCCTGCAGCACGGCGTAGGTGGGGAAGGGGCCGCCGGAGATGGCGCAGTTGCCCATGGCCACCACCCACTTGGGCTCGGCGATCTGCTCCCACAGCCGGCGCACGATCGGGGCCATCTTGTTGGTCACCGTGCCGGCGACGATGAACATGTCGCACTGCCGCGGCGAGGCGCGGAAGACCTCCATGCCGAAACGGGCGATGTCGTAGTGGGCCATCGAGGTGGCCATCATCTCGATGGCGCAGCAGGCCAGGCCGGAGCCGAAGGGCCAGAGGGAGTTCTTCTGGGCCCAGGTGATGAGCTTGTCCAGCTGGGCCGTGATCAGCGTGGTGTTTTCGACTTGTTCAATCAAAGTCTCTCCTGAAATCGAGCGCCGTCGAGCGCCAGGCGTAGACGTAGCCGAAGACCAGGATGGCCAGGAACAGGGCCATTTCGATGAAGCCGAAGAGCTTCAGCTGCCGGTAGACCACCGCCCAGGGGAAGAGGAAGATGGTCTCTACCTCGAAGATGATGAACACCAGGGTGAGCAGGTAGAAGCGGATGGAGTAGGACTCCCTGGCGTGCGGCGTGATCGGGTCGACCCCGCATTCGTAGGGTTCCCTCTTGTAGCCCATGTCCTTCCGCCGGTAGCGGATGAGGCCCACCAGCAGCAGGATCAGGACGGACAAGACCACGGAAACGATGAAAAAGAGGAAAAAGTACCAGTAGTTGTGCATGAAGTTCTCTATTATAGGAAGAAGGGGGCGTCTGTCAAGTGTATTGTTAAATATGCACGAGCCGGCGGGAGGTCGCGGTGCATCGCCCCCCCCCGTGGCGACGTCTCATGGGCATGGGCTGCCTCTTCCCCTTGCCCGCCGCCAGCCGGAACCCGTATAATGCCCCATGATGGACGGACGCCGCCTGACCCGCCTCTATGCCGCCGCGCTGTTCACCGGGTCGCTGCTCCTTTTCTGGGTGCAGCCGATGCTCGCCAAGCAGGTGCTGCCCCTGCTCGGCGGCGCCCCGGCCGTGTGGACGGCCGCCCAGGTCTTCTTCCAGCTGCTGCTGCTGGCGGGCTACCTCTACGCCCACGGGCTGAGCGTGCTCCTGGCGCCGCGGCGCCAGGCCGTCGTCCACCTCGCCCTGCTGGCTCTGGCCGGCGCCTGGCTGCTGCTGCCCCTGCCCGCCTCCACCCCGCCGGCCGGCGCCGACCCGGTGCTCTGGCAGCTGCTCTTCCTGGGGCGGGCCATCGCGTTGCCCTTTCTGGCCCTAGCCGCCGGCGCGCCGCTGCTGCAGGGCTGGTTTTCGCGCACCGGCCACGCCCGCGCCGCCGACCCATTCTTCCTCTACGCCGCCTCCAACCTCGGCTCGCTGACCGGGCTGCTGGCCTATCCCCTGATGATCGAACCCGGCCTCGGCCTGGCCGGGCAGCGGGTCGCCTGGCAGGTCGGCTTCGGCCTGCTGCTCCTGCTGGCGGCGCTCTGCGCCATGGCCTTGCCGCGGGCGACGGAAGCCCCCGCCCGCCCCGCCGCCGCCGGGACGGCGGAGCCCCGCCCCGCCTGGCCCCTCCGCCTGCGCTGGGTTTTCATGGCCTTCGTCACCTCCTCGCTGATGCTGGGCGTCACCGCCTACCTGGCCACGGACATCGCCTCCATGCCGCTGCTGTGGGTGGTGCCGCTGGCCCTCTACCTGCTCTCGTTCGTCCTGGCCTTCGCCCGCGCCGGCCGTTCCGGGCCGCAGGCCGGGCCGAGCGACCGAGCCCAGCGCGTGGCCGTCCTGGTGCTCCTCTTCGTCTGGCTGGCGGAGGTGCGCAATCCGGTCTGGCTGGTGCTGCTGCTGTCGCTGGCCGGTTTTTTCCTGGTCGCCCTGGGCGTGCACCTTCGCCTGGCCGGCTCCCGACCGGGACGCGACCAGCTCACCGGCTATTACCTGTGGCTGGCCGTGGGTGGCGCCCTGGGAGGCCTCTTCAACTCGCAGCTCGCTCCCCGGCTCTTCTCCGGCGTGGGCGAGTACCCGCTGCTGCTGGTCCTTTCCCTCCTGGTCGCGCCCTGGGCGGCGGACGGCAGGCGGGGGCGCCGCCGCCTGCTCGATCTGCTCCTGCCCGCCGCCCTGCTCGCCTTCACCCTGCTGTTGTCCCGGCTCGTGCCCGCCACCCTGGCCTACCGCCAGCGGCTGCTGCTCATCCTGGCGCTGCCGCTGGTGCTGGCCTACCTCGCCGCGCGCCGCCCCCCGCGCTTCGCCCTGGCCCTGGCCGCCGTTTGGCTGGCCCTCTCCTTCAACCCGGGCGATGAGGGGACGGTCCGTTACCGCGAGCGGAATTTTTTCGGCACCCTGCGCGTCACCTGGGACGCCCAGGGCCCCTTCCACCGCTTCTATCACGGCACCACCCTGCACGGGCTGCAGTTCACCAGCCCCGCGCGCCGGGACGAGCCGCTGGCCTACTACCACCGCCTCGGTCCCTGCGGCGCCATCATGGCCGCCCACGCCCGCCTCCCGGGAGAGCGCCGCATCGCCGCCATCGGACTGGGCATCGGGGCCACCCTGGCCTACTCCCGGCCGGGCGACAGCTGGACGATCTACGAGATCGACCCGGCGGTGGTGCGCCTGGCCCGGGACATGGCCTTCTTCAGCCACTGGCGGAGCGCCCGCGCCCGCAGCGTCCGGGCGGTGATCGGCGACGCCCGCGTCTCCCTGCAGCAGGCGCAGCCGGGCGAGTACACCCTGATCATCCTCGACGCCTTCTCCTCCGACTCCGTGCCGGTGCACCTGCTCACCCGCGAGGCCCTGGCCCTTTACCGCTCCCGCCTGGCACCGGGCGGCCTGCTGGCGGCCAACATCTCCTCATGGACCCTCGACCTGGGGCGGGTGGTGGCCAGGCTGGCGGCCGACGCCGGCATGGTCTGCCTCAACTGGCGGGACGACGCCCCCCAGCCGGAATCCCCGGCCACCCTCGGCAAGTACCCCTCCAACTGGGTGGTGCTGGCCAACGGGCTGCCCGACTTGGAGGGCCTCTTCGGCGACCCGCGCTGGAAGCTGCTGCTCCCGGGGAAGGGGCAGCCGCTCTGGACCGACTCCTATTCCAACATTCTCGACGTGCTGAACTGGTTTTGAATCCGGGATCTGGCCGTGTAGGGGCAGGTTTGAAACCTGTCCCTACCTATTCGATTTCAACGGACGCGCCGGCGTCCGCCTTCCCGACAGCGCCAGCAGGGCGATGCCGGCCAGGGCGACCCCCATGCCGGCCAGCTTCACGGCCGGCGGAACGTGGCGGAAGAAGAGCCACTCCAGCACGGCCACCAGCACGGCATTGGAGCCGATGATGGCGGTGGCCGGGCCGGCCGGGCCTCGGGAGACCGCCCGCTTGACCATCAGCATGCCGGCGCCGAGCAACAGGCCGGCCCCCAGGGCGGCCGCCTTCAGGAGCGGTTCCTCCAGCCCGGCCAGCCCGCGGCCGGCGGCGAAGGTGACCGCCAGACCCACCACACCGCAGGCCCCGCCGGAGAGCCAGAGCACGGTCGTGGCCTGCAGGGAATCGGCACCGTGGTGTCCGCAGTACTTGAGCAGGAAGTTGGTGATCCCGAAGAGCAGCATGGAGGCGGCGCCGAAAAGGAAGCCGAGCAGCGGGGCCCGTCCGGTGGAGCCGGCGGCCAGCACCACGATGCCGGACATGACCACCAGCAGCCCGGTCAGCTGGCGGCGGTTGAGGTTTTCGCCAAGCAGCCTCCAGGCCAGCAGGGCCACCAGCGCCGAATTGCAGGAGGTGACGGCCACGATCGGGCCCCGTGCCGAGGCGTCGGCGGCCAGGCCGAGCTTGAGGGTGAGCATGCCCGCGGCCAGGGTGACGCCGGCGACGGCGGCCAGCCGGGCCAGGCGCGGCGACGGGAGACCGGAGAAACCCCGGTTGGAACGGCGGAAGCGGGCGGCCGCGACCGCCCCCATCAGCCCCATGCCGAGCCAGACCAGCAGCGGCGCCGAGATCGAGGCGGCGAGGCGGTTTGCCGATTTCTCGGCGATGACTCCGAGAAGGAAATTGGTCAGCCCGAAGAAGCAAAAACCGCCGATGGCGTAGAACAGCCAAGGCGACCCCGTCGGGACATGTTTCAAACCTGTCCCTACACCTGCACCGGATGGTTTCCCGTTTTCGACACCCTTCTCCAAGCCGGCCCTTATCGTTTGGCCCCGCCCAGCACCCTCGCCGGCAAGGTGAAAACGGCCCGCACCAGCTCCAGCACCCCGTCCACGGCGACGCCCAGCAGTCGGAACGGCAGCAGCAGCAGCCAGACGAAGGGGTAGAGGAGCAGCGCCAGCAGGGCCAGCGGCCAGCAGAGGAGCAGCAGAATCAGCCACAACAGGAACTTGACCATGGTCGCCTCCCACCCCCAAAACGAATCTCAGGCCCCCGGGGTTTCACCCCGGCCATGGCGCAGGGTGACCAGCAGCCCTCCCGCGCCGACCAGGAGCAGGATGGCCGCCTGCACCACCACCCGGTAGGAGCCGCTCCAGGGCAGCAGGTTGCTCCCGAGCAGCCAGGCGCCGGCCAGCAGCAGCAGGGCGTAGATGCCCACCACGATGCCGCGGGCGCGGCGGTTGGCCTGCGGCGTGTCATGGGCGAAGAAGCGGTTGAAGAGCAGCAACCCGGCAAAGCCCAGCAGGCCGAGGAAGAAGAAGATGACGAAGAAGAGGCGCGGGTTGCCCGCGCGCGCCAGGCGGGCATAGAGGACGGCTCCGGCGGAGTTGCCGAACAGGGAGCCGATCACCCCATAGAGGAAGGCGTAGCCCATGTAGACCGCCTTGCGGTCCTGGGGGGCGACGATGCCCACGTAGGAGTAGTACTTGGGGTGGGCGGTCATCTCGCCGACCGAGAAGACCACCATGCCCAGGATGAAGAGCCACGGCGAGCGGCTCAGGGCCAGGATCAGGAATCCCGCCGTGCCGACCACCATGCCGCTGCTCATGGTCGGGATGGCGCGCCAGTTGCGCACCAGGCGGCTGATGAACACCTGCAACAGGATGATCGTGCCGGCGTTGATGGTGGTGACGAACTCCTCGCCGAACGTGAAGTCGGCGCCGAACACGCGCCAGCCGAACAGGCTGACCCCGCGTGCCCACTCGTTGACGGGGGCGCGGTCGACGAAGTCGCGCAGGTACCAGAGGATGGAGCCGAACTGCTGGAAGTAGAGGATCCAGAAGAAGGAGTAGATGAAGATCATCAGCATGAAGCGGGCGTCCGACAGCACCAGCAGGGCGTTGCGCGCCGACTGCCGCAGGGTGATGCCCTTGCCCGGCAGCTCCGGGTCGCGGAACAGGAAGATGGCCGGCAGCAGCATCAGCAGCACGTAGAGCCCGGAGGCCAGGAAAACGTAACGCCAGGACATGCCGCGCAGCTTGGAGACCACGATCGGCGCCAGGAAGGCGCCCAGGTTGATCATCCAGTAGTAGATGCCGAAGCCGAACCCGGAGTTCTTCTCGCTGGTGGTGCGGGCGATGGTGCCGGAGATGATCGGCTTGAAGAGGCCGGCGCCGAAGGCCATCACCGCCAGGGCGGTGAAGACCAGCGGGTAGACGGTCATGTGGCCGGCCACGATATAGCCGGTGCCCAGCAGGCAGAAGGCGGCGATGAGCATGCGCCGGTAGCCGAACTTCTCGGCCAGCGCCCCGCCCAGAATGGGGATCACGTAGGTCAGGGCGTAGACGATCGACTGCAGGAAACCGACCGACTCCTCGGCGAAGCCCAGGCCGCCGGCGCCGGTCCTGGCGGTGAGGTAGATGGCCAGCACCGAGTTGAGGCCATAGTAGGCGGCGCGCTCGAACAGCTCCATGACGTTGGCCACCCAGAACGTGCGCGGAAAGCTTCGCAGGATCCCTTTTTCGCTCATGTCCACCACCTGAGGCGACTCTCTACCACACTGTGCTACAATTTGCAAATGAGCGCCGATCTGCCCGTGACCAACCGCATCGCCGACCGGCTGGACGCGGCCGTCACCCTCTTTCGCGGGCTGCGCCGGAACACCGGCAGCAGCCTGGACGACTTCATCTCCGCCGAGCTCGCCGCGATTCGCCTCCGCCACCTGCGGGGGCTGCCGCCGGGCTACGAGTTCTCGCGGCGCCTCTACCGCTCCTCCGGAGTCGACCCCACCCGTTACCGCCCCTCGTCGGAGGCCCTGTGGCGGCGGCTGCGCGACCGCGGCGACTTTCCGCGCGTGCACCCCCTCGTCGACCTGACCAACCTGCTCTCCCTGAAGCACCAGGTGCCCTACGGGCTCCACGACCTGGCCCGGCTGCGGTTGCCCCTGGAGCTGGACATCGGCCGCGAGGGGGAGGGCTACGAGGGGATCCGCAAGGAGACGCTCCGCATGACCGGCAAGATCGTGCTGCGCGACGCCGCCGGCCCGGTGGGCAACCCGTCGGCCGATTCCTTGCGCGCCGCGGTGAGCGAAACGACCACGGAGATGCTGCAGGTGATCTACTTCCACCCCGGCGACGACCGCCGCCGGGAGATCCTCGCCGAGACGGTGGCGCTCTACGCCCGCTTTTTCGCCGCCGCGGCGCAGAGCGGCTTCGTCTGAGGCGGGCTACTGCCCCTGGGGCTCGTCCGGGGGGGCGTCGACGGGCAGCGGCTCGATGCCGTCCACCGTCACCCCGCTCTCCGGGGTTCCTTCCTTTCGGCTCAGGCGCTGCAGGCGCTTGGCTTCGCGCTTTTTCTGCTGCGCCACTTCCCGGTTCCGCTTCTCACTCTTGTAGGCACGCGGGTTCTTTCCCAATTGGTCGCCTCCTTGCGAATCGACGGCATTATATCACAACCCCGCCGCCCGACCCACGTCAGATCCGCTTCGACTGGAGGTCTCCGTCCCGCAGCAGGTGGCCGGGGGCGAAGACGTTCCAGTAGAGGCAGAACGAGGGGGCCGTGGGGCCGATTTCCAGCTTGATCCACATGCGCCGTCCCGGCAGGTCCAGCGTGCAGACCCGCTTCGAAGCGGAGAAGTGGCCGCAGGCGTGGCAGGGGGTGAGGAAGGCCGGGTCCTGGGAGAGCTTCCGGCGCAGGGCCTCGACGCGCTGCGCCTCGAACGACGGCAGGTCGGCCTCGATCCGCCTCTTGCGCTTCTCCGCCCGCAGGCGGGAGACGCTCCAGGCCGCCCCCAGGGCGACCGCCCCGATTCCCGCCAGCAGGACCGCCCAGCCCCTGAACTTGTTCACGGCCAGGTCCAGGGCGACCAGGGGCGAAACCAGGGCCAGGATGGCGGCCCCGCGGAAGATCGGGTCCCGGACGATCTCGTACAGCAGCCTCATGGCCCGCCCCTCACCCCACGGCCCCGCCTCTCACGCCCTTCTCACAGCGGCTTCACCGGCAGGCAGAGATCGAAGACGAAGCGTCCCGCCTCGCACTCTCCGGCGTACACCTCGAAAGCCGGGGCATCATCCGGCCGGTACCCGGAGCCAGGCAGCCACTCCCCGTACATGTAATCGTAGGCCCTGGCGAAGATCTCCGGCCCGCCCCGGAAGCCGGCCACGGCATAGGCTCCGGGCCGGGTCTCCACGATGGACACCTCCCCCTCGGGCCGGGCCTGGGGCCCCACGGTCAGGCAGGCGCGGTAGCGGCACTTCCCCTTCTCGGTGATCTCGGGATCGTCCAGGGGCATCCCCACCACCTTCACCTCCGGCCCCATGTAGCCCCGGGGCCCGGCCCAGGCGAACAACCGCTCGAAAGCCGCCCCGATCCCCGCGGCGTCCTCGTAGCCCTTCAAGTGGGTGATGCAGGCCAGGCGCATGGCGGGCAACGATTTCACTTCCACGTTCACGTTTTTCATCCTTTTCCTCCTGGAATGGATTTCTCCCCCAGGATATCCGAGCAGGAAGTCCGCGTCTTTCCCCTCCTTGCGAAGCACTTTCCCTTTCTTGCCCCCGACTTCTCCTTTCTTGCTCCCCGCCCGCAGCCCCATTCTCCATTCCCGGGGCGAGACCCCGAAGCGCTCCCCGAAAGCCCGGGCCAGGAGAGCCGAGGAACCGAATCCGCACCCCAGGGCGACCTGGGTCACGCTCAGCAGGGGCTGGTAGATGAGCAGGCCCGCAGCCCGCTCCAGCCTCAACCTCCGGATGTACGCCCCGGGCGCCTCGCCCACCAGGGCCGAAAAGAGGCGGTGAAAATGGAACGGCGAGATCCCCGCCACCCCGGCCAGCTCCTCCAGCCTCAGCGCCTGGTCCAGGTTTTTTCCGATATGCTCGAATACCCGGTTCAGCGCCTGCTGGTAGATCCTGCGGGTGAGGAGGTCATGGGCCATGGCGATTCCTAATTATATTCAATTATTCATATCATTTGGCGTCAGCGTAGGACGCCGGCTGCCAAAAGCCCCCAGAAAACCAGCGGGCCGATCCCACCGGCAAATAGCGCCGCAAAGACCGGGGCCACTCTCCTTCCCTCTTTCCGGAAGGCCATGATCAACAGCCCCCCCCATATGGAGAGGATGATCGAGAGGAGGGATGAGATCGCGACATAGATGATAATGTCCCAGCCGCGGTCGCCGTGGCCCTCGAAACCGTGGATCATGCCCCCGAGGAGAACGATCAGGTAGGGAAGCAGGGCGGCAACCGCGTACAACCGGGCCCGGGAACTGCCCGCCGCCGCAGCTGATGCCTTGCCGGCCATGTCGGCTGAGGTCTCGTGGCCCATTTCTCCCCTCCAGGCGGAACAGGGTTGGCGGATCGGATCGATTATACAACAGGGGGGTGCTCCATGCCAGCCGGCGAATTGCCTTGCGATTTCGCGAAGAGGCGGGGGTGGTTGCCTCACCGATAAGACGCGAAGAGATGATTGCTCATTTTCGGGTCATCCGGCCTTTCCTTTGCGTCGCACGTGAACCAGGTGCTCGAGTGTATCCTGAAGGCATGCGATTTGGCGTTTCAGTTTACAAGGGTTGAGGTGCTGGTGTGTCGTTCTGGGAGTAAGGAGCAGAGGAGTAAGGACGCACCATGCAATTATATGATTGGGGCGGAATTGACCCATCACGCGAATGGCGCAAGGCTCGAGTCAAGTAGGCAGAGATGCGCTTTACAATTTTTTCTGGCAAACGAAGTGGCGGTGTGATTCCGCACCCGTCGTTTTCGATTCTTATTGGTTACAGGGCTTCAGGGACGAACTCAGCAATCATGCAATCTGGAATTTGAATCAGCGGGCGAGGAAAGGCATGGTCGTAAACAGGCGTTTGGTCGATGAGTAGAGATCAGGCGGCGCCTCAATCCCGAAGAGTCATTCCAACGGTGGGAGCTTGCGCGGAGCATCCGACACAGCCTGGGGGTGATCTATCATTGAACCAGAAAAGGAAATCGGATGAGTCCATGTGAAGATGTACAGCGCTGAGAATCATATAGGAGGCTCACCTCTGTCCTCATCCCCTTTGTCTTCCATTCTCCTTCCTTGAATATTTCTTCCCCTTGCGGAAGAATCGGATCAAGAACAAGGAGAAAGTGCGGCCCGGATCGGGGCGGGAGTGAAATCCCGGCCAGAAAACCGCAAACCGGATGGGGACGGTGCGCATAAACGCATATTCTTGCTTTGTTGCTTCATGATTCTATCGATCATATCCGGGATTGCTCCTTCACCTGAAAGAATATACTAGCCTA
This sequence comes from uncultured Clostridia bacterium, assembly GCA_964479735.1. Taxonomy (GTDB): domain Bacteria; phylum Acidobacteriota; class Aminicenantia; order UBA2199; family UBA2199; genus CAYZNT01. The sequence goes on along the minus strand of CAYZNT010000003.1, from coordinate 446 downwards.
TTCACCTTATGGAGATCTGGAGCGGGCCAATCTGAGAAAGGGCAACGTGCATTGACCTGCCCCCATTCATTGTGCCAAATGCAATGTTAGGACTTGAGGCATGATTGCCTCTTGAGCCGGAGGGCGATAGCCCAAAGAGGAGTGAGGCCGCACGCGGTCGTATTCATCCCTCCATCCTCCCGGCACAAAACACACACGATTGTTCAGTAAAATTGAATTCTCTATGCGGGCTTTACGACAGGTGGCTGGATGGCTGCCCACACAAAACCCGCACAATCACAACGCAATTTTCCGGACGAAAAAGGGAACAGCGCGTGCTCTGGGGAATAAGAGCAAGTCCTGAAAATGATCGATTGAAATAGACAAAAAGGAACTGAAGAAAATACGTTTATACGCACTGATAATCATATAGAAGGTTCAGTTCTTTGACTATCCGAGCAAGAGTT
>CAYZNT010000002.1:152148-223960 GCA_964479735.1 uncultured Clostridia bacterium | reverse complement strand
CGCTTTCGATCTGGTCGTCGGGGGGCGATCCAATCTCGTTTTCGAGCTCCCGCGGCAGGTAGGAGCTGCGGCTCATCAGGTACTTGCGCCCGGCCAGCAGCGCCACGAAAGCCAGGACGCTCAGGATGATGTCCGGCGAGGTCAGGTCGGGCTTGAGCATTTTTCGGGCGATGACGAAGGCCAGCAGCTCAAGGACGGCGGCCAGGCTGTGGGTGATCAGCATGCGCACCAGCTCCAGCCCGATTACCAGCAGCAGCATGCGGTATATCAGCTCGTAAAACGTCTCGTTAGCCGTCCAGTCGAGCCCGGCCAGGTAGATGGCGCCGTGCACGGCGGCCAGGATCACGCTGCCCAGCACGACGGCGGCCAGGATCTTTTCGAGCCAGCGCACGAAGGGATTATAAAACCGGTCGATGTTCAGTTTTCCCATGCCGCCTCCCATGACGGAAAGCATTGTACCCAGGACGAAGCAGATTTTCAACGAACCCGGGGCAGCCGGAGGGACGGGGCAAGCATACGCATACTCGGTGGTGAGCCAAGAACTTTAGAAAACCCTCAGATCATGGAAGTTTTTGATCCTGCCGTTCAAACTCGCACAGTCTGAGATCCCCGGAACGGCTCACCGGCCACGAAAGGCTTCCTCCTGCTCCTCCCCGTTCCCGGCGGGGCTCGTTCGACGCAGAAGTCCCTTCGCTGCGGTATCGCAGCAGGTCCACGGCGTCGGGGAACTTTCTTCACGCTTTCCCGGTGAGAGACGCCTCGGCTTCATGGCCATCTTCGGGCAGATACGACAATCCCCCGGCCATCTCTTGACAACCTCGCCCGCCATCACTACAATATCGACCATAATACTAAATTGGTCGAAAGGACAAAGATCATGGAAAAAGAAGAGCGAATCAGAGAGGCCATCCTCGGGGCAGCCGAAAGGCTCTTCCGGAAGTGGGGCATCGGCAAGACCACGATGGACGACATCGCCCGGGAAGCCGGGAAGGGCAAGAGCTCGATCTACTATTATTTCCCGAACAAGGAATCGGTGATCGAGGCCGTGGCCACCGTCCAGGCCGAGCAGATCATCGCCTCCGTGCGCCGCGAGGTGGACCAACGGGAGACGGGCCGGGAGAAGCTTCTGGCCTACGTGGCCACCGCCTTCCGCGAGACGCGGCGGGCGATCACCCTCTTCGAGATCGCCCGCGGGGATTTCCGCGCCAACCGGGCGCTGATCGACGGGGTGATGGAACGGTACCGGGCGATGCAGGAGGAGCTGGTCGATGGGATTCTCCGCCACGGCATCAGGCGGAAGGAGTTTCGCAGCATCGGGGAGGAAGACGTCGGGCCGGCCGTCCACGCCATCGTGACCATCATGCGCAGCCTGATTCTGGACATGTTCCTGGAGAGCGACGACGTGAAGGTCATCGACCTCATCATCGAGATCCTCTCCAAGGGCCTCTAGGGCAAGGGGGACAAATTGAACCGCCGCCAACGATTGCCCCGCGCCGCGCTCCTCGCCCTGATCCCCGTGATTTTCTCCGGCTGCCACGACCGCCGCCCGGTATCCGCAGCTCCGGCCCCGATCCGGGTCGTGGTCCGTCCCGTCGCTTCGGACCAGGGCGGCCCCCCATTCGCGTACAGCGGAACCATCGAGGAATCGGAAACGTTCCCCCAGAGCTTCGCCGTGGCCGGGACCGTGGCCCGGGTCCTGGTGAACGAAGGCGACCAGGTCGACCGGGGCACGCTCCTGGCCGAGATCGACGACGCCACCTACCGCCAGACCCTGGAGATGGCCCGGGCCTCCCTGAGGCAGGCCGAGGACGCCTACACCCGCCTGTCGCGGATGTACCGCAACGGCCACCTGGCGGAGGTCAAGTACGTCGAGGTCGCGACCGCCCTGGAGAGGGCGAGGGCGTCCGCCGCCATCGCCGCCAGGAACCTGGCCGACTGCCGCCTCCGCGCCTCATCAACAGGCTACGTCGCCAAGCGCTCCATCCACCCGGGCATGGTGGTCATGCCCCACGTGGACTCCATCACCGTAGTCAAGATTGACAGGGTTTTCGCCCGCGTCCCGGTCCCGGAAAACGACCTGGCCCGGCTCCATCCCGGTGACCCCGCCACGATCCGCATTGGCGCCGTGGGAGCGAGGGAATTCGATGGCCTGATCGAGGAGATCGGGGTGGTGGCCGACCCCCTGGCCCACTCCTACACCGTACGTATCGCCATCGCCAACCCGGACCGGGTCATCAAGCCCGGCATGGTCTGCACCGCAGCGATGAAGGGGCTGGAACGAAACGCCGGGCTGGTCGTCCCCAATCCGGCGGTCCTGGTCGACGAGACCGGACGCCATTACGTCTATTGCCTCGACGGCAGCGGCCGCCAGGCGCATGTCCGCCGGGTCACCCTGGGTGAACTTCTGCAGAACGGCATCCGAGTGACCGGGGGGCTGAAAGCGGGCGACTCCGTGGTGGTCTCCGGCCAGCACAAGCTGACGGACGGGGCGGCGGTCCAGGTGGTCGGGCAATAGGCCCGAACGGGCGAGGCCGTCATGACCGCCACCAAGCGTTCCCTGATCGATTTGCTCCTGCACCACCAGCAGCCGGCCGTCCTGCTGGTGGTGATCCTGATCGCCGCCGGCGCCATCGCCCTGGTCAAGATGCCCCGGGACGAGTACCCCGAGATCCAGGTGAGGCAGGGGGTCATCGTGGGAGTCTACCCCGGGGCCTCCCCGGAGCAGGTCGAGGCCGAGGTGACCGACAAGGTGGAGAGGTACCTCTTCCAGTACAAGTCGGTGCGGCGCGCCAAGACCCACTCGATCTCCCGGGAGAACGTGATGGCGGTCTACGTCGAGGTCTCGGAAAACGAGAAGGACCCCGACGGCTTCTGGCTCAAGCTCCGTCACGGTTTGAACGAGCTGAAGTCCACGCTCCCCGCCGGCTTGCTGTCGCTCACCGCCGACAACGACTTCGGCAACACCTCGGCCCTGCTCCTCTCGATCCGCTCCGACGGCAAGACCTACCGTCAGCTCGAGGAATGGATCAGGCGGCTGGAGAACGAGGTTCGCCGGGTGCCCTCGGTCTCCCGGGTCAAGCGCTACGGCGTCCTGAAGGAGGAGATCTCGGTCTACCTGGACAACGCCAAGCTGGCCCGCTACGGCATCCGGCCCCTGACCCTGGCCGCCGCCATTGTCCCGCAGAGTTCGGCCGGCTACGCCGGCGAGCTGGACGACGGCCGGCTGGTCCGCCCCCTGCACATCCCGGCCAGCTACCGCACCGAGAACGACCTGGCCGAGCAGATCGTCTACGCCGACCCGGCCGGGGCGGCGATCCGTTTGAAGGACGTGGCCCGGATCGTCCGGGAGTACGAGGAGCCGCAGTCCTTCGTTCGGGTCAACGGCAAGAAGTGCCTGGTCGTCGCCCTGGAGATGCAGAGCGGGAACAACATCGTCGATTTCGGACGGGAGGTGGGCAAGGTCATCTCTGACTTCGGCACGACCCTGCCCCCCGACGTGAAAATCGAGATCATCTCCAACGTCCCCCGCGTCGTGGCCGAATCAATCGGCAGCTTCCTGAAGGAATTCCTCATCGCCGTCCTGTCGGTCATCATCGTGACCCTCATCCTGCTCCCCGGCCGGGTGGCCCTGGCGGCGGCCGCCACCATCCCGGTCACCATCCTCTCCACCCTGGCCGCCCTGTGGGTCTTCGGCATCGACCTGCAGACGGTCTCCCTGGCCAGCCTGATCCTGGTACTGGGGCTGGTGGTCGACGACCCCATCGTCATCATCGACAACTACGTCGAGAAGCTCGACCTGGGAATCGACCGCCGAAGTGCGGCCACCCTGAGCGTCAAGGAGCTCTTCCCCTCGGTCTTCGCCGCCACCGTCATCATCATCGGCTGCTTCGTCCCCATGCGCTTCTTCCTGAAGGGCATGGCCGGCGACTTCATCAGCTCCATGCCCCCGGCGGTCACCACGGCCCTGACCGCCTCGCTCCTGGCCGCCTCGCTGCTGACCCCGCTCATGTGCTACCATTTCATCAGGCAGGGAGTGCGCACCGAAAAAGGCGGCCGCAAGGCGGCGTTCCTGGCCGGCCTGCAGCGGCACTATGACCGCCTGGTGGAAAAGGCCTTCCGCAGGAAGGCCCTGGTCATCGGCGTCAGCGCCCTCTCCTTGGTCGTCGGCCTGGCCATCATCGCCTCGGTGCCCACCCAGCCCTTCCCCAAGATCGAGCGCAACCAGTTCGCGGTCGAGGTCAGCCTGCCGGCGGGAAGCTCCCTGGAAGCGACCGACGCGGTGATGGGAGACCTGGAGAACCAGCTCATGAAGGACCGGCGGGTGAAGGTGGTGACCTCGTTCGTCGGCACCAGCTCGCCGCGCTTCCACACCATTTACGCCCCCCGCTTTCCCTCCCGGGACATCGGCCAGCTGGTGGTTTTGACCGACTCCGACGAGTCCACGCTGCAGATTCTCGACGAGTACAGCCACGCCTTTCGCGACCGCTACCCGGGAGCCTGGGTCAAGTGGAAGCAGCTGGAAATGGTCGAATTCGTCGAACCGATCGAGGTGCGGATCTCCGGCGAGGAGATCCGCGATCTGAAAGCGACCGCGGCCCAAGTCAACGCCATTTTGCGGGCATCCCCGGGGGTGGCCCGGGTCCGCAGCGACTTCCGCCAGCCGGTGCAGTGCGTGGAGGTGAAGGTCCGCAAGGACGAGGCCCACCGCCTCGGTTACCCCAACGCCGTGCTCAACTACTCGCTGATGACCGGCACCATGGGATTGCCGGCGGCCACCGTCTGGGAAGGCGCTTACCCGCTCCAGGTCCGGCTGAAGTTCGAGGGCATGGGCCATGCCGGCCCGGGCGATCTCGAGAACCTCTACGTCACCTCCCCCCTGCTCGGATCCTCGGTGCCGCTTCGGCAGCTGGCCGATCTCCGGCCTTCCTGGACGGAAGGGGACATCGTCCACCGCAACGGGTTGCGTACCCTGACCATCATGGCCGAGACGGAGCGGGAGGTCTATGCCTCCGAGGTCATCCGACAGGCCAAGCCGCAGATAGACGCCATGACCCTCCCCGCCGGTGTCCGCATCGAGTACGGCGGGGAGCTGGCCATGAGCCGGGAGTATTTCACGCCCTTCTTCTACGCCCTTGCCGTGACCGTGGTCCTGATCCTGCTCATCCTGATGTTCGAGTTCCGAAGCCTGAAAAAATCGCTGCTGATCATGATCGTCATGCCCCTGACCCTGTTCGGAGCCGCCTTCGGCATCCGGGTCACCGGCTACCCCTTCAGCGTCACCGCTTTCATCGGATTGATTTCCCTCTTCGGCATCGTGGTGCGAAACGGCATCATCTATGTGCAATACGCCGACGAGCTGCGCCGGGAGCAGGGTTGCAGCCCGGAGGAGGCGGCCATCGCCGCCGGCAAACGCAGGATGCGGCCGATCTTCCTGACCGCCATGGCCGCCGCCATCGGCGTGGTGCCCATGATCCTGAGCGGCTCCTCCCTGTGGGGGCCGTTGGGGGCGGTCATCTGCTTCGGCCTGCTCTTCGCCCTGGTCCTCTCCCTGCTCATCCTGCCCATTCTCTACTATCTGCTGCACCGGAACGAGCCGGTCGCGCAACCCCAGGGGAGATCCGCATGAAACGAAGAAGACTCATGCTGGTGGCAGTGGCGCTCCTGCTGGCAACCGAGAAGGCCCCGGCCGGGGAGAAGCTGACCCTGGAGGAGAGCCGGCGTTTGGCCCTGGAGAACAACGGGGAGATCCGGAACAGCCGCATGGAGACCGAGGCCGCCCGGGAGGCCAAGAGGGCGGCCTTCACCCGGTTCTTCCCGACGATCCAGGCCGGGGCCGTCTCCTTCCGGGCCGAAAAGCCGCTCATGGAATTCACCGTGCCGGGGGGCAACCTGCCGGTCTACGACGGCAATCCGGTTCACCTGGCCACGGCCACCCAGTTCGCCTATTTCCCCTCCTCGACCATGGGCCTGTTCGGCAGGGGAACATTCGCCATGGTCAACGCCGTCCAGCCGGTCTTCGCCGGTGGCAGGATCGCCAACGCCAACCGGCTGGCCTCCCTGGGCGTCGAAGCCGGCGGGATCCGGGAACAGCTGGTTTGCAACCAGGTGCTGCTCGTGACCGAGGAGCAGTACTGGCGGGTGGTGGCCCTGGACCGGAAACTGGAGACCGCCGCCCGCTACAGAGAGTTCCTCGAACGCCTCCTGGGCAAGGCGACGGCGTCCTACGAGGCCGGCCTGACCGGCAAGAACGAGCTCATGAAAGTCAGGCTGAAGTTTTCCGAACTGAAAGTCAACGAGTCCCGGCTGCGGAACGGGCGGGAAATCTCCCTGATGGCCCTCTGCCAGACCATCGGCATTCCCTGCCATCCGGGGCTCGAACTGGAGGAGACGCCGGTTGGTGACGAAAACCCGGACGCCCTCCGAGTCGATCATTCGGCCGCCCTCGCGGCGCGCCCCGAGTACAAGCTGCTGCAGGCGGCCCTCCGTTCGGAGCGCCTGCAGGGCCGGATGAAGCTTGGCGAGTTTCTGCCCCAGGCGGGTATCGGCGTGGCCGGCATCTTCATGAAGAGCGACGACCGGAGGGGAACGGCCAACGGGATCGTCTATGGGACGCTCTCCGTCCCCCTATCCGGATGGTGGGAAGCCGCCCACATCATGCGCGAACGGAAAACCAGGGAGAAAATCGCCAGGAACAATCTCCGGGACCGATCCGAAGCCCTGCTCATCGGCATGGAGAAGGCCTGGCAGGATCTGGCCGACGCCGGCAGGCTGCTCCGGTTCTCGAAGGAGGCCCTGGCCCAGGCCGAGGAGAACCTGGAGGTCAACGCGGAGAGCTACGAGAACGGGATGAGCGATCTCTCCGATCTTCTCGAGGCCCAGGCCATGCGCCAGCAGGCCCTCGACCAGGTGACCGAGGCGTCTACCGGCTACCAACTGAAAGCGATCCGATATCTGCAGGCTACGGGACGCTGAACGGCACGCCTCCCGGTCGCCTTGCACCTAGCGCCCGCCCAGCTCCGCGATCCGTTTCCGGGCCCGCTCGCTTTTCGGATCGAGTTGCAGGGCTTTCTGATAAGCCCTGATCGCCAGTTCAACCTGGTTGTTCTTGACGTAGGCCTCGGCCAGGCATCCGTACGCGTTGGGTGAGAGCGGATACTCCCCAACGTTCAGCCTGAAGATGGCCAGGGCCTTCTCCATCTCACCGGCGTTCAAGAGGCGGTAGGCAAGCAGGTTGAAGGACTCCTCGCTGAAGAGGACCTCCTCGCTCCTCTCCCTCTTCAGTTCCCGGAACCCCTTCAACCCCGGCTCCACTCCCGCGGCGGCGATCTCCTTCTCGACGATGCGCGAGGCGAGCTCGCCGCGTACGAAAGTGTCGGCGGTGTCGATCTTCAAGAGACTCGCCCGCCCCTGGCCGTCCCTTTCGAAGGAGATAATTACGAAACCATGATCGTCGATCCACTCCCCCTCATGCCCGCTGGGGCGGAAGCGGGCCGTGGTCTTATCGCCGGGGTCGTAGACAGCGAGCCGGCCGTCCTCGACGAACACCGTCAGGTCGGCGTTCACGGCCGCGGCATGAAAGTTTCCGGTCAGCACCGCCAGGTCGGCGGGCGTGCCGGGGGCCGCTGGCGCGGACCCGCTTCGGGGCAGGAAGGAAATCTCGTGCAGGACCATCTCCTTCGCTCGGTTCCGATCATCCTTCTTGAAGACCAGATAGAGCCGGGGAGACATCTTGCAGTACCACCGCCCCCGCCCGTCCGGGTTCTGGAAGGGAAGGGCCATCCGGCCCGGGACGTCGAGGACCAGGACGCCGTCTTTCTCCTGAACGGTGAAGGTTTTTCCTTTCTGCAGGTGGGAAAAACTGCCCAGGCAGGGAGCGAGCGTGGCAAGGACATCGGGTGGTTCCGGCCGGCCGGCCAAGCGGTACTCCAGCACCTCGATCTCCTTGCCGTTGAAGCGGTTGCTGGCGGCCGAGCGGATCTCCATGGCGCGGATGTGGGCGGAGTCGACGAAATCCGTTTCGCCGGCGGTGGCGTCGACCGGGATCCAGCCGGCCTTGCCCATGTAGATTTCGTTCCAGGCGTGCTGTCCGAAGCCGCCCCCCCAGTTGGGCACGTAGAGGGCCCCGAAGACGACGCGGGCGGGAATGCCCACGGAGCGGCAGAGGGCGGCCAGCAGCATGGAGTGCGACCCGCACTCGCCGGCGCGGAGGTCGTAGGTCCGCCGGGCCGTGCCACCGCCCGGGATGGCATATCCGATGTTGTCCGCCACCCAGCGGCTCAGGCGGGTGGCCGCATCCCAGCTGTCGCGGGCGCCGGTGGTGATCTCCCGCGCCTTTGCCTCCAAGACCGGATCGGCGGCCTCGATGAAACGGTCGGACTCCAGATAACGATTCAGGCTCTTATCGAGGCGGAACGGCGGCGGGAACGGGGGCGCGTTCTCCCCCCCATAGCGAGGATTCTCAATCTCCATAACCCCTTCGACGAGATTCCCCCTGACCGTGCCGTTGAACGTTTGCCCCGGAACGCTCAAGTCTTCGGCTTTGAGCACGGCCCCCGTCGGCTCGAACTTCGCCCTCAGCTTCATGTAGCGTATCGAGGGCACGTCGGCGATGGCGACGTTGGTCTTGGTGAAGAAAAGCGTGTTCATGTCGGCCACTTTGATGCGGTCGACCACCCGGCGTTCGGAGAGGTAGATCTTGCGGTTGTTGACCTCGAATTGAACGAAAAAGTCGCATGCCGGATCCAGCCAGTACGTCGTCTTCAGGCCGCTCCCGGCATTCACCTGCTCGATGACCAAGCAGGAGCGCTTTTTCCCCGCCAAATCGAGCACCTCCTCGCCGATCTTGCGAAAGCGGGAGGACTGGACCTCTTCCTCCATTGGCTCGAGGATGTCGAAGCGGGCCTCGGCGACCCGGTTGGCGACGAATTCCCGCCGGACTCGGAGGAACAACTCCTCGTTGCCGATCAGCAGCCCGGGAGTGAGGGCGACCGCTTTCGACTCCGGGCGCAGGGTGGAGCGCAGGATCGCCTCCGTCGCCGTCGTGCGCAGCGAAAAGTCGTAGGTGGTGCCGTTCTGGTCGATGTGGATGTCGCTCTGCACCTGCCTGCGGGTGGCGGCATCGAGCAGGGCCTTCTCCTCGATCGCACTGTTGAATCGGCTGCCCAGCACCGTGAGCATGACGAAAATTTTCGACTGCTGGGCGACCAGTTCCCGGCCATCGCGGCTCAGCGGCGATTCACGGACCTCGAGATAACCGCAGACCACCCCGTTGACCTCGATGGCAAAGTGAATCGTGTCGCCGCCGGTGGCCTCCACGGCGCCGCCAGCGACCAGGGAGGAAACCAGGCCGAGAGCCAGCCACCACCAGAAAACCCTTTTACCTCCGATCACTTTTCACCCCCCATTCATCCCGCCCTCTTCGGGAAGGGATCAGCACACCCTACCCCGGACCAGTCCGTCTCAGTCTATGGGATCTGCAAGTGATCGTCGCTGTTCCACTTGACCCTCGCCGCCCTCCCGGCCAGGAAGGAGAAAATGATCAATCCGACCACTACCGCCAGGAGCGACAAGGGCCAGCCACCCCCCGCCAGCGGTAGAAGCACGTCGTCGCGGTGAAGCCGAGCGAAACGGGACACGAATCCGATATAGACAACCATAAAGAATCCCATCAGGGTGATCCAGGGAAACAACATGGCCCGAACGCCATTTCGCCAGATTCCCGTGTAGCAAAGGGCCACGAGTGGAGGCCAGACTGAGGCGATGAGGGTGATCAGCGAGAAGCGGCTTAGAAACTCCGGCGACGGGCCCCAGGCCGCCAGCGCCGCCAGAGAGAGCAGGGCCCAATAGGCCGCAACGGCTCCCAGTCCCAGACCAAGCTTGGCGCGCACCACGTCGCGGTCGCGGACGGGCAGCAGGCGCAGGAACGAATAGGATTCCCCCCACTCGCTCCAGAGCACCGAGCTGGGCAGCCAAACAAACCCCAGCAGGGAGTGGAAGACGACTCCCCATTTGCGTCCGGCGAACGCCGTGCTGAGCGGCATGATGGAAAAGGTCAGAAGATGGGTGATGTAGAAGAAAACACTCCGGTGGATGATGGACCGCATGTCAGCCTCCCCGGGTCAGATGGACCAGCACGTCGGAGAGCCGGGCGTTTTCGATGCGAACATCACCGGCATCCAGTGCCCCGGCCAGTCTACCGCGAAGAGCGGGAAAATCGGGGCAGAGTCCCGAGTTGCCGAACGGATGGCGGCGGATTCCGACCAGCTTTCCGGCGAGTTCCGTGACCAGCCTCCCGTCCCGAAAATGGATCCACTTCCAGCGCGCTAGCAGCTCCTCCTTGTCGGCGGACAAGATGACGGAGCCGTCACCGATGAACAGCACCCGCTCGGCGACCTCGTCGAGGCCGTCGGAGACGTGCGAGCTGATGAGCGCCCCCTTCTCTCCATCGGCGACGAAGCTGCGCAGGGTGTCGACCAGGAAGCGACGGTTGGCGTCGTCCAGTCCGGCCAGCGGTTCGTCGAGCAGAAGCAGATCCGGTTGATGGGAGAGCGCCAGGGCGAGAGAGAAGAGGGTCTTCTGCCCCGCCGAGAGATGTCGGAATCTCCGCTCCGGCGAGATGTGGAACCGGTCGAGCAGCCCGTAGAAAAAGGAGCCGTCCCAGCGGCTGAAATAAGGCGCGGCGAAGCGGGCGATTTCGACCGGGCTGTAATCGGGATAGTAGGGGGGCTCCTGAGGGCAATACCCGATGCGGTCCTTGATCTCCCGCTCGCTCTCCTCGTACGCCATTCCGAACACGCGGATCGTGCCGGCTTGGGGAGGAAACTGGCCGGCCAAAATCTTGATCAGGGTCGTTTTACCGGCCCCGTTGGGACCGAACACACCGAGAACCGCACCCGGGGCCAATGAAAGAGACACATTGGAAAGGGAGAAACGCTCGTAGCTCTTGTTTAGGTCACGGGCTTCAAGCACGGGTTCCATCTTCCTGCTCCTCCATCTGCCGGATGAGCTGCACCAGATCGCCAGACCGGATACCGAACTTCATCCCGGTGCGGATGATGCGCGCCAACTCGACACGAAATTCTTCCAGCTTCCGATCCCGCAAACCGCTCCGATCAACCGTTGCCACGAAGGATCCCAGCCCGGGACGAGAGAGGATGCACTGCTCGTTCTCCAGATCGAGATAGGCGCGCTTCACGGTGATGACGCTCGTCTGGAGGGCGTCCGCCAGCTCCCGGATCGAGGGCAGTTTTTCTCCGGCCGAGAGCTCGCCAGCGGCAATCGCATCGCGGACCTGATCGGCGATTTGCTTGTACATCGGATCGGGATTGGTTGCCGATAAGGCGATGAACACGACCCCTCCATCCTACTGTGTATACCCAATATATACAGTAAGGTAAAATTTGTCGCCTGTCAACTTGCATCGCAATTATTTCAACGGGACCTGATAGCCCCGAAGGCGACCACCGCCCACCCGGTGATTCCGCCGGAGGCGCGGCGCGACTGGGAGCGGCGCCATAGCCGCCCCTGTCGGCCCCCATTGTTTCAAATCTGCATTCCTGCCATAATGTCCCGGCACTCTCATGGGTTGGGATCGAATGAGCAGACGGATGGGTCGCCATTTCAGCCGCTCGTACTGGGCCTACGGCCTCTTCTTCCTTCTCCTCCTTCTGGCCAGCTACCTGCTGCCCTACCTGACTTACGAGAGCGTGAAACGGGAAGCGATCGAAAGTTTCAACGACAAGCAGTTCAGCCTGGCCCGGCAGGCGGCCAGGGGCATCGAGTCCTTCTTCCACGACCGGGTGGCCATGCTGCGGCAACTGGCGCGCAGCGGGCACATCGTCGACCTGGACGAGACCGGGAAGCAGGTGATGCGAGACTTCCAGGCCGCCTACGCCGACGAGATCAGCATCGTCACAAGAATCGACTCCCGCGGGCGCATCTTCCACCCCGAGCCGTTCGATCCCAAGGTGGTCGGCCAGCCCACCATCGAGATGGAAATCTTCACCGAAGCCGCGCGCAGCCGCCAGATTTCGGTGAGCGATGTGTTCTTGAACCGGCGCGGCCGCAAGTCCATCATCGTTCACGCCCCGCTGTTCGACCACGACGTGTTCACCGGCACCGTCGCATTCCTCTTCCCCTTCGACTACATCGCCAAGCGCTACGTCGAGGGCCTCCGCGTCGGCCGGGACGGCTACGCATGGATGATCAGCCGCAGCGGCGTCGAGCTTTCCTGCCCGATTTCCGGCCATGTGGGCCATTCCGTATTCGACAACCGCCGCGATTCTCCCGAGATCCTGGCGATGGCCCGACGGATGATCCGCGGCGAGCAGGGCGTGATCACCTACCGAGACGCCCGCAACGGCGCCGGCACCCCGTTGACCACGCATGCCGTCTACATGCCGGTCCGCCTCGGCAACAACCTCTGGTCCATCGCGATCGCCGCCCCCGAGGACGAGGTGCTGGCCCCGCTGCGCGGCTTCCGCAACCGGATCGTCCTGATCGGCGTGCTGCTCATGGCCAGCATGGGATTGCTGCTCACCATGCTCTTCCGCAGCCGCCTGCTGGTGAACGAGATCGAGCGCCGGCGGAAGATCGAAGCCGAGTTGCGGCGCAAGACGGAGGAGCTCGACGGATATTTCACCAACAGCCTCGACCTACTCTGCATCGCCGACATCGACGGCCATTTCCGCCGCCTCAACCCGGAGTGGGAGAAGACATTCGGCTACCCCCTGGACGAGCTCCTGGGGCGGCGCTTCCTCGATTTCGTCCATCCCGACGACATGGAATCGGCCCTGGCCGCCGTCGCCCGGTTGGCCGGAGCCCAGTCGGTGCTGAATTTCACAAACCGTTACCGCCACCAGGACGGCTCCTATCGCTGGATCGAGTGGCGGTCCTATCCCGTCGACAAGCTGATCTACGCCGTGGCCCGCGACATCACCGACCGCAGGCAGGCCGAAACGGAGAAGGACCGCCTGCAGGAGCAGCTGGCCCAGGCGCAGAAGATGGAGTCGGTGGGCCGGCTGGCGGGCGGCGTCGCCCACGACTCCAATAACATCATGGCCGTGATACTCGGCCACGCCGAGATGACCCTGTCCCGGATGGGCCCGGATCACGAGCTGCGCGCCGGCTTGGAAGAGATCCGCCGGGCGGCCATACGCTCGGCCGACCTGACCCGCCAGCTGCTGGCCTTTGCCCGCAAGCAGACCGTCTCCCCGAAAGTGCTCGACCTCAACGAGACGCTGGCCGGCATGCTCAGCATGCTGCGCCGGCTCATCGGCGAAGACATCGAGCTGACCTGGATTCCGGGCGCCAGCCTCTGGCCGGTCAGAATCGACCCCTCCCAGATCGACCAGATCCTGGCGAACCTGTGCGTCAACGCCCGCGACGCCATTCCCGGATCCGGCCGGGTGACCATCGAAACCGGCAACCGCCACATCGACGACGCCTACTGCGCCGGGCACCCGGGATTCATTCCGGGCGATTTCTCCATGGTCTCCGTGAGCGACAACGGCTGCGGCATGGACAAGCCGACCCTCGGCCAACTGTTCGAACCCTTCTTCACGACCAAGCCCGCCGGCAAGGGAACCGGACTCGGCTTGTCGACCGTCTACGGCATCGTCAAACAGAACAACGGCTTCATCAATGTGTATAGCGAACCCGGCATCGGCACGACGTTTCGGATCTACCTGCCGCGCCATCTCGGGGACGGCGAGCCCGCCCGGCTGCCGCCGCCTCCAGCCAGCGTCCGCGGCAGCGAAACGGTCCTGCTGGTCGAGGACGAACCGGCCATACTGAATGTGTGCCGATGCATGCTGGAGGCCCAGGGCTACTCGGTGCTGACCGCCGCTTCCGCCTCCGGAGCCATGGCCCTGGCGGAAACTCACGGCGGCACGATCCACCTGCTGGTCACCGACGTGGTCATGCCGGAGATGAACGGCCCCGGGCTCGTCACCGCGCTCCAGGCCCGCCACCCGCGCATCAAGTCCCTCTTCATGTCGGGATACACCGCCAACGTCATCGCCCACCACGGTGTTCTGGAAGAGGGTGTGAACTTCATCCAGAAGCCGTTCACCACCCACGAATTCGTCACCAAGGTGCGCGAGACGCTGGACACGGAGTAGACGGCGGAGTTCCGCCCCCGGAGCGCGAGCCGATCGGCCCGGCAATGAACGAAAAGGAAGCGGATGCCGTCCCGGCGACTACTTGGACTGACGGTTCGAAATAAAAACTACAAATTTAGTTGACAAACTAAACACTTAGTTATATAACCGTTGCATGAAAGAGCTTACCCGCGCCGAAGAGCAGATCATGCATGTATTGTGGGAGATTCAGAAGGGCGTGGTCAAGGAGATCCTCGATCGCCTCCCCGATCCCAGGCCGGCCTACAACACCGTGTCAACCATCGTCCGAATCCTGGAAAAAAAGGGGTTTGTCGACCACGAGGCTTTCGGCAAGACCCACCGCTATTTCCCGCTCGTCTCCCGTAACGAGTATCGCCGCGGTTTCCTGAAGTCGTTCGTGAACCGCTTCTTCGGAAATTCGTACCAGGAACTGGTCTCCTTTTTCGCCAGCGACCGCAAGATCACCCTTCAGGAGCTGGAAGAGATGAAAACCTTCCTGGCCGAAGAGATCGAACGGCAGAAAACGGAGTGAGGTGGGGGGGGAATGACCATGATCGGCTACCTGCTCAAAGTGGCCGGCTGCCTGGCCGCCTCCTATCTCTTCTATCACTGGCTGCTGCGCAACGATGCCAGCTTCTCCCGAAACCGCCTCTTCCTGCTGCTCACCCCGCTCCTCGCCTTCCTGCTCCCCCTGGCTCCGCTGCGGTCGCCGTTCCGCTCCATCGCCGTCGCTACCGCCCTCCGCTCCGATGCGTCCGTTTCCGCGATGGCCACGCCCCCGGAAGCGGCGCACCCGGGCGACCCGCTCGCCCTCGTCTACTGGGCGGGAGCGGGCCTGCTGATCCTGCGCATCCTCCTCCACCTCTTCCATCTCTATCGCCTGCAGCGGCGGCGCCCCAGCGAGCGGCATCCAGGCTTCGTCCTGGTCAGGATCGAATCGCCGATCCCGCCCTTCTCCTTCTTCAACCGCATATTCCT
Source organism: uncultured Clostridia bacterium (assembly GCA_964479735.1). Taxonomy (GTDB): domain Bacteria; phylum Acidobacteriota; class Aminicenantia; order UBA2199; family UBA2199; genus CAYZNT01. The sequence goes on along the minus strand of CAYZNT010000002.1, from coordinate 208,862 downwards.
GCACTTCCCGGCCGAACCCGACCCGCGGGCGATCGAGCAGATCATTTCCCACGAGACGGTGCACATCCGCCAGCTCCACTCGCTCGACATCCTGCTCATGGAGCTGGCCGTGGCCCTGCAGTGGTTCAACCCGGCCGCCTGGCTCTGCCGCAAGGCCCTGAAAGAGACTCATGAGTACCTCGCCGACCGCGAAGTCATTGCGCAAGGCTTCGACGCGGGAGGCTATAGACTGCTGCTGTTCGAGCAGCAACTCGGCGCCAAGCTGTTCGGATTCGCCAGCCACCTCAAGCAGTCGCAAATCAAAAGGAGGATGTTCATGATGGAGCGAATGAGACCCGCGGGCAAAGCCCCGCTCAAGTTCCTGTTGGCGCTGCCGCTGCTGGCCTTCCTGGCCCTGGCGCTGGCCGAGCCCCGGCTGATCATGGCCAGGGGCGGGACAGCGGGCGATGACCTGAAGGCGGTGGCCCAGCGGGAAGAGACACCGGCGCCGACCGACGCGGAACTCAGAAAAATGCTGGCTGACGTGGATCAGAAGCTGAAGTTCCTGGAGGCGGCGCGCAAGTCCACGGCCACGGCGGAGGAGCAGCAGAAGCTGGAGCAGCTGCTTTCCGAACTGTACAAGAAACGTCAAACCCTGCTTTCCCAAGAGGGCCTCACACCGAAAGCGGAGGCCGAGGGCCAATCCGGGCCGGACCAGAGCAAGCTCGACCAGCTCCTGGCCAAGTTCGCCGGAAAGGAAGAGTATCTCAAGGGGTTGTACGACAAGGCCGACAGCCCCGAAAAGAAACGGAAGATCAGGGAAGACCTGGCGCTGCTTCACCAGAAACGCCAGCAGCTGCTGGCCGAAGGCGGCGCGACCGCGGCCGGGGCGCGGCCGCCCGTGGAGGAACTGCAAAAGAAACTGCAGATGGTCCAGGAGAAGAACCTGCAGCTGGAGCGGCTCATCGCCGGGGAGAAGAACGAGAACCGGGCCCGGGAGTTGAAGGCAAAACGGGAGGACCTGCTGAAGTTCGAGGAAGAACTCAGGATCAAGATCGAGAAGGCCTCAACGCTGAAGGTCAGATAGCCCTTCTCACGTCATTCCGCGTGCCGGGGCGGCCTGGTCGCCGCCCCGCACGTCCCCCTTCCCCCCCCGCGAACGGCCCCCGCTATTGGGGGGACAGTTCTTCCCCGGCCCCGGGCTTCTCGCCATCCGCCGGCGGCGGGGTCGTTTCGGGCAGGCCTTTCTCCCGGGTCCAGCGCCCTTCGCACGTCTTGCACAGCTCGGAGATGTTCTTCAGCTCCCGGGCCTGGGCGACGGTGCCCTCGAAGATCTCGTCGGTCTTCCGGGTGTTGATGTGCTGGCAGTCGGAGAAGAGGTGGTACTTCGAGCCCGATTTGGTCCAGTAGACGTGGTTGGCGCCGGTGAGCGTCTCGACCTGCGCCGTCTGCTGGGCGTACTGTTCCTGGGAGGGCGGGTTGAAGTCGATGCCGACGTAGCCGGCGATCAGCATGGCCACGACGGCCACCCCGCCGAGGAGCCCCTTCTGCTTCCCCTTCAGGTCCTTGCTGGTGAAGATCAGGATGACCAGGGGCAGGAAGGCGATGACGGTGATGATGGCGCCCAGCTGGTTCTGGATGAAGAACCTGACCGGCTGCTTCTCCGAGGCCGGGTCGAGGCGGTTCGCTTTCTTCCACATGAGCGAACCGAGAACGGCGAAGAGCAGGTCGGCCACGATCAGGACGACGAGCCAGACGGTCTGGACCGGCGGCTTGCGCAGCAGCAGGATCGCGCCCACCTCCAGGCCGATGGCGACCAGCCAGGAGATGACCGAGAAGAAACGCAGCTTTCCCGCCCTGGCCTTGCTTTCGGCGCTGGCGACGAACGGCTTGACGTCCCCGGATGCGGTTTCACCGCCCTCCACCCTGATGATCTTCTTTTTCGTCCCCTTGTCTGACATGATTGTGCCTCCTGATCGGGATGCCGGTATTATAAGATAAAATCCGTTTCAAGAATACCGGCCGATCGCAAGTGGCCGGCACGCCACTTGCATCGATTGAGACGGATCGCCCCTTGATTGTATAAGGACATCTGGTTCTCCGCGCCGGCACCGCACGGATCGGTCTACATCATCATGGTGGACCGCCGCTGCAACCGGAACTATCGCTCCAACGCCGTCCGGTACTGAAACGCGGCCAGCCCGGGACCGGGCTTCGCGACGCCGGGGGAACGCGCCTTCCCGCTTCCCCCGGTTCTCTATCTGGAGGCGACGAATAGGAATTTTCCGGTTCCGTTATCCCTTTTGCTCCGAGCCGCGTATACTATGATATTTGGTTCTCGGCAGGAGGTGCCCCATGACGCGGTCCGCCATAATCCCCGCCTGGTTGAAATGGATTTGCCTCTCGTTGTCTTTGATCGGCGTCGCCGCCCCGCTGGGGGCGATGGAGGGCACGCGCCTGCTGCGCAGCCCGGACATCTTCGCCGACCGCATCGTATTCGCCTACGCCGGCGACCTATGGACCTGTTCCGCCTCCGGTGGCCAGGCCACGCAGCTGACCAGCCACCCGGGGCTGGAGTCGTCGCCCTGCTTTTCGCCCGACGGGCGCTGGATCGCCTTCAGCGGCCAGTACGACGAGAACATGGACGTCTACATCGTGCCGGCGGGAGGAGGAGAACCGAAACGGCTCACCTACCACCCCGGCGGCGACCAGGTGACCGGCTGGGCGGCCGACGGCCGCCACGTCCTCTTCGCCAGCGCCCGGAACAGCGCCAACCGCTACTCGAAGATCTTCAAGGTCTCCGTCGACGGCGGCACCCCGCAGGAAATGCCGATGCCCATGGCCTGGCTCGGCTCGATGTCGGCCGACGGCACGCGCTTCGCCTACACTTCGCTCAGCAACCGCCAATCCTTCGAGACCTGGCGCCGCTACCGCGGCGGCCACGCCCCGTTCATCTGGATCTTCAACCTGCAGAGCCACGCGGCCGAGACCATCGACCACCCCGGGAGCAACGACTCCTTTCCGCGCTTCTCCGGAGAGTGGGTCTACTTCCTCTCCGACCGCGACCGGGTCATGAACCTCTACCGCTACCATACCGGCCGCCGCGCGGTCGAGCCGCTCACCCGCTTCGACGGCGCCGACATCAAGTCGTTCGGGGTCCATGACGGCGTGGCCGTGTTCGAGCGCGAGGGCCTCCTGCACCTGCTGCGGGAGGGCACTTCCCGGCCGCTGGCCATCCACGTTCCCAGCGAACGGATCCTGAGCCGTTCCGGGATGGTCCCGGCCGGCGAACTCATCGCCAATGCCTCCGTTTCGCCCGGCGGCAAGCGCGCCGTGTTCGAGGCCCGCGGCGAGATCGTCACCGTGCCGGTGGAGAAAGGCGACATCCGCAACCTCACCAACACGCCGGGCAGCGCCGAGAGGGAACCGGCCTGGTCACCGGACGGAGAACGGATCGCCTACTTCAGCGACGAGCCGGGCGAGTACGCCCTCTTCATCCGCGACCAGCAGGGAATCCGGGCGCCGCAGGTCATCTCTCTGCCGGAGAACGCCTTCTACCACGCCCCGCTCTGGTCACCCGACAGCCGGAAGATCGCCTTCTGCAACAACCGGCAAACCGTCTACCTGGCCGACGTCGCCAGCGGCCGGGTCACGGAGGTCACCACCAACCCCAAGTTCATCAGCTACTCCGACTACTGCTGGTCTCCCGACTCCCGCTGGCTCTGCTACAGCCGCCACGGGGAGAACAACCTGCGCGACCTCCATCTCTACCGGATCGAAACGGGCACGGCACACCGCCTGACCGACGGCATGAGCGACGCCTATTCGCCCACCTTCGACCAGAACGGCAAATATCTCTACTTCGCGGCGTCGACCAACCTGGCCCACGACATGGGCTGGGTCGATCTCTCCGAGTACCCGCACGAGCCGGTGGCCAACATCTACCTCGTCGTCCTCTCCGCCGAAGAACCCTCGCCACTGAAGGCGCAGAGCGACGAAGAGGAGAAGACGGAGGCGGAGAAGGGCAAAAAAGAGCCGCAGAAGAAAGAGAAGGCCCGGGAGCCGGAAGCCCAGGCGACCCCGCCCGTCCGCATCGATTTGGACAACATCGGCGCCCGCATCGTCGCCCTTCCCCTGCCCACCCGTTCCTACGTCCGCCTGCAGGGCGGCAAGGACAAGCTTTTCTACAGCGAGCTGGTCAAGCGGCAGCGCACGGAGACGCGCATCGAGCAGAGCGTCACCCTCGGCGCCTATGGACACGAGAAGCGCGAGGCCGAGACCCTGGCCGGCGACATCAACTCTTTCACCCTGTCGGCCGACGGCAAGAAGATGCTCTACAGCCAGAAGGAGAGTTGGTTCGTGGTCGACGCCGCAAAGGTGGAGCCCGGCAAGGGGCGGCTGAAGACCCAGGAGATCCAGGTCTACCGCCAGCCGCGCGACGAATGGCGGCAGATGCTGCGCGACGCCTGGCGCATCGAGCGCGACTATTTCTACGACCCCGGCATGCACGGCCAGGATTGGCCGGCGGTGTGGGAGCGCTACGCCGCTTTCCTGCCCCACGTCGCCCACCGCGACGACCTCAATTACCTGGTCGGCCAGATGATCGGCGAACTCAGCGTCGGCCACGCCTACCGCGGCGGCGGCGAGCAGCCGCGAATCCGGCAGACCCCCGTCGGCCTGCTGGGCGTTGACGTGGAGGTCCAAGAGGGGCGGTTCCGGCTGAAGAAGATCTACCGCGGCGAGAGCTGGAACCCGGAGCTGCGCTCACCGCTCTCCGAACCGGGCAACTGGGTGGCGGAGGGCAGCTTTCTGCTGGCCGTCGACGGCCGTGAGCTCGACCCCCGCGAAAACTTCCACTCCTACTTCCTGGCCAAGGCCGGCCGGCAGGTCCGGCTGCTGATCAACGGCAAGCCGGATCCGGCCGGAGCCCGGACCGTCACCGTGGTCCCGCTGGACAACGACCAGAACCTGCGCTTCCGCGAGCAGATCGAGGCCAACCGCAGGCTCGTGGAGCGGCTCAGCGGCGGTCGGCTGGGCTACGTCTACCTGCCGGACACGGCGGTCAACGGCTACACCTACTTCAACCGCTACTACTTCTCGCAGCTGCAGAAACAGGGCATGATCCTCGACGAGCGCTTCAATGGGGGCGGTTATGCCGCCGATTACATCATCGACCTGATGCGCCGGCCGCTGATGAACCACTGGAAGGCCCGCTGGGGCGAGCTCGGGCGGACTCCGCAGGCGGCCCACTTCGGCCCCAAGGCGATGCTGGTGAACGAGTACGCGGGCTCCGGCGGCGACGCCATGCCCTACTACTTCAAGCAGCAGAAGATCGGCCCGCTGATCGGCAAGCGGACCTGGGGAGGCCTGGTCGGCATCTCCGGCTACCCGCCACTGATGGACGGCGGCTATGTGACCGCCCCCTCGGTGGCTTTTGTCGACACCGAGGGTCGATTCACGGTCGAGAACGAGGGGGTCGCGCCCGACATCGAGGTCGAGTGGACTCCGGCCGAAGTGATCGCCGGCCGTGACCCGCAGCTCGAGAAAGCGGTCGAGCACCTGCTGGCCGAGCTGAAACGAAACCCGCCGCCCCCGTTCAAGATCCAGCCGTTCCCCCGAGGGAGATGAACGCCTTCGGGAAGAAGGCACTCAGCCCGGCAAGTGCGGGCGCAGGATGAAGGCGGCCATGGCTCCGGGGGTTGAAACGGAGCGCCTCTGGTTGCGGCCTCTCGGGCCGCAAGAGGCGGGGTTGGTCGCCGGCTTCTTCGCCCGCAACCGGGCGTTTCTCCAGGAGTGGGAGCCGGCCCGGAGCGCCGATTTCTTCTCCGCAGAAACGCAGGCCCGGCTGCTAGCCGAAGAATGCCAGAAAGCGGAGCGCGGCGAGTCCCTTCGCCTGTGGCTCTTCCGGAAGGGCGAAAACGCACGGATCATCGGCTCGGTCTCCTTTTCCAACATCGTGCGCGGCAGTTTCCTGTCCTGCCATCTCGGTTACCGCCTGGACGAAGGCGAGACGGGCCGCGGCTACGCCACCGAGGCCGTCCGCCGGGGAATCGCCGTCATGTTCGACGACTACCAACTGCACCGCATCGAGGCCAACATCATGCCCCGGAACCGGCGCTCGCTGCGGGTCGTCGAAAAGCTGGGCTTCTGCAACGAGGGCCGCTCCCCCCAGTACCTGAAGATCAACGGCCGGTGGGAGGACCACATCCACATGGTGCGGCTGAACGAAATGGTCTGAACTGCCGGAGCAACACCGGCTGCGGGGCCTCGCGGGATTTTCGACTACCGGGAGCGGATGCGCGAAAAGCTCCCGCCCCGCGTCTAGTTTCTTCCGCCGGCGGCCGAAAGGCGCGGTCCGCTGCGCCCGACCGCCCGGACCCGAAAACGGTTACGGCTCCGACCCGTTCCCCTCCTGGCCGACCCCTGCCGTCCGGCCCAGGCGGGCGGTGAGCCAGTTGCCGAACAGGAGGTAGACGAAGCCGCTGGCGAGAAAGATTCCGGCGATGATGAAGACCCAAACATCCCGGTCGTGGGCGACATTGAGGCCGGCCATGACGAGGCCGGCGGCGACGAAGACCACACCGACCCACCGGAACAGCCTGCGCCCGATGCGCTCGCTGTTTTCCCGGTTCAGGCGCAGTCCGACCAGCCCCAGGACCGCGTAGAGGATGCCCAGGAGAAGCAGGACGAGCGGCATGCGCAGCTTGCCCCTCTCGAAGAGCAGCAGGGCGGAGGTGGCCAGCGCCGCCCCCTCGAGCAGGTGGAAGAGGGCATGGACGTTCTTTACCCGCTTCTCCAGCAGGTGGTGCAGGATGGAGCCGGCGAACACGAAGCCCCCGGCCAGCAGGAAGAAGGAGACGTGCAGCGGGTGATGGCCGAAATCGGGGAGCTTGTCCACCCCTTTCAGCAGGATCTGGATCCCCAGCAGCAGGCCGGGGATGTCGGCCATTCTCATGAGCCTTTTCTGGCGGTCGGTCGTCATGGCGTCTCCTGGACGGTGATCATTCTATCCCAACCCGCCGCTTTGCGCCAACCCCGCCTGTCCCAGGCCAGCCATTCCGTTCCGCCCCGAATTCACGTATAGTGGGGTTCCCGGCCCCCGGCACGGCCCCTCGCGCCGGGCAAGGTCAGGGATGACAGGAGGACCCCGTGGGCGAACTCGAAGCATTCACCCGTTTTCGGCAGGCGATGAACCGGAAGCTCCTCGACCAGGGCAACCTGGGCATCAAGCGCTTTTTCGCCCTGGACGAGCAGGCCTACCATCCGGGCGCGCTCGACGCCAAGGTCAAGGAGCTTCTCGGGCTGGCCGCCTCCCTGGTGCTGCGCTGCGACGACTGCATCCGCTACCACCTGATCCAGGCCAAGGATCGGCAGGCGACCCGGGAAGAGATTTTCGAAACCTTCCAGATCGCCCTCATCGTGGGCGGCTCGATTCTCATCCCCCACCTTCGCCGGGCAGTCGACTTCCTCGAAGAGCTAGAAAGCCAAACGGCTGCCCAGGAGCCCCGGGGCCGCTCCGAATAAGAAGCCGATGTTTCCGGATAGCCCGCTCCGCTGGCTGTCGCTTATCACGGCCGCCCTGGTCTTCGCCCTGGCTGCGGCCGTGACCGTCGTCTCCGCACGGGAAGGCGAAAAGCGCGCAGCCCTGCGCAGCGCCTGGCTCGCCATGCTTCTCCCCGTTCCCTTCCTGCTGGCCGGGCTGGTCCCATTCCCAGGTCAGGATCTCGTTGCCGGTGCACTGGTCACCACGGCGGGAGTAGCCGGATTGCTCCTTTTCATGCCCGGTGGCTGGAGGGGGAGCGACGACGACGCGCCCCCCGTGCGCATCGACGAACGGGACACGATGTTCGCCCGCAACCGGTTGCAGCCCGGCTCGGAGCGCGCCACCGCCTACTACCGCCAGCACCCCGAACATTGGGCCGCCGACGAACGGTTTCGCCGGCAACCGGGACTGCTGCAGCCCGGCACGATCCACTACGACCGGGTGGCCTTCGCCGCCGCCGATGCCGGTTTTACCTCCGTGGCGGCCTTCCGCTCCCTGCTCGACCGCCCGCCTCCGCCCCAGACGCCGTTCTCTATCCCTGCAACGCAGGCAGCCCGATTCATCAAGGGCTGGGCGAAAAAGCTGGGCGCCACCACCGTCGGCGTCACCCGCCTTCGAGACTACCACCTCTACAGTGCGCTCGGCCGCAACGAGCCATACGGCGCTCCGGTGCAACGAGAGCACGAGTTCGCCATCGCCATCACCGTGGAAATGGACAAGGCCATGGTGGACTGCGCTCCCCTCGCCCCGACGGTCATGGAGTCGGCACGACAGTATCTGAACGCCGGGGCCATCGCCGTACAACTGGCCGAATGCATCCGGGCCCTCGGTCACCCGGCCCGGGCACACATCGACGGCAACTACCGGGTCGTCTGCCCGCTGGTGGCGCGGGACGCCGGGCTGGGAGAGATCGGCCGCGCAGGGTTGCTGGTGACACCCGAACTGGGACCGCGCGTACGCCTGACCGTAGTGACCACCAGCCTTCCGCTGGTCTGCGATGAACGGCGCCGCGACGATTCCATTGTTGATTTCTGCACGCACTGCCTCAAATGCGCCGAGGTTTGCCCGGCGCGGGCCATTCCCTTCGGACCTCGGCGGGAGATCGACGGGGTGAAGCGGTGGCAGATCGACTCCGAAGCCTGTTTCACCTTCTGGTGCGCATCGGGCACCGACTGCGGGCGCTGCATCCGTGTCTGCCCATACGCGCACCCCCGCGGTTGGCTGCACGGACTGGTGCGAGCCGGCATCCGCACCGCCCCCCGGTTCCGCCGCTTCGCACTCCGGATGGACGATTTCCTCTATGGTCGCCGCCCGCCCCCCGCGCCCGTCCCGGAATGGATGGCGGACATTGCCGGTACCGACCGTTCCCCCCGGCAAGAGCCGTGAGCGGGGGCCGAGCAGGGTATCACCGCTTCAACGGCAGGTGACGGTCTTTCGGTTCTCCTCGGGCCGCAAGGTCGCGCTGCAGGCGTTGTTGGCGTCGTAAACGTCCGCGCAGGAGGCGCCCGCCGGGTCGATGCGGACGCGGTAGGTGACGGCCCGATCGCTGCGGGAATAGATTCCCACCCCCATGGTCTCGAATTCCTGCAGCGGGCCGATGCGCACGCCCACCGGCTGCACGATTCCCGGGCCGCTGCCTGCCGGGTCCACCACCTCGATGGAGAAAGCCACGGTGGTGGCGCAGGAGCCGAGGCAGCGGTTTCTCCCGAAGCAGCGCACGAAGACCTCCCCGTCGCCTTCCCGGGTGAACTCCAACCGGGTGATCGCCAGGTCGACCCCCGGGCAGAAGGACTTCGCGACATAGGTCTCCGATTCCGCCTGGTTGTTCTCCTCCCTGGATTCGGCCACGGCGCCGGAGCTGTCGACGGTGGCGCGCCAGGCCCGCTGCTGGCCGGTGGGAACCGAGTCGTCGAAGGCCAGGGTCAGAGAGGCCGCCCGGCGTTGGGCAGGGTCGGCGCAGAGCCTGGCGACGAGCTGCTGCCCGAGAGGGCCGTAGGCGCCCCCGGGAGCGCGTTTTTCCAGGCTGACCTGAAAGGAGCTGGCGCAGGCCGGGCCGGCCGCGGAATTTTGCACCACCACCCGGACCCTCAGGCGGTGGGTGCCATCCGGGTCTACCCCGATGCGCTCGGCCTGGATTCCCGCGATCCTCAAGTCCGGCTTCACCTGGATGGCAGCGCTGTTCAGGTCTTTTTTCTGGTCGGCGAAGGACCAGAAACCCGACACCAGAACCAGGCACAGGGCGGCCAGGGGCCACCCAGGGGTTCGCTCTCGTCTCATGATTCCCTCCCCAACGCGGATTCATCTAATGAATAAAGTCCCTGCCCTAACATCTCACCCCGTCTGAAATTCATGCCGTGCCGGGGAGGGCCTCCGCCCGGCGCCGCGTCTACCGGACCTTGACCTGGTAGTTGCTGTGCCACTTCAGCCGCGTCACCCGGCCGTCGGCGCCCCGCTCGAAAACGACTTCCTCGCCGAGCTCGCCGTCCTTGCGCACGCGGCGGAAATTGTCGCCGTCGATGCGCTTCAGCTTGCGAAGGCCGGAAACGGGGTCGTCGGTGGGAAAGTCCACCGCGGCCAACCCCTCTTCATGATAGACGATGGCCGTCTCGCCGCCCCACGGCTGGTCGCTGTAGACGCCGGTGTAGGGCTCCAGGCCGGGATCGAGGGGCTTCTGCGCTCCGGCCTTATCCGGATCCCGCGCCGCCAGGATGGCCGGGGCGACGATGGCATAGGCCACCTGGGTGAATTTCCCGGCGTCGACTCCCGAGGCGTTGGCGGCGAAGACGGTGGCGACCTTGTCCTTCACCTGCAGCTGCAGCGAGGAGCGGAAACCGGGGCAGCTCCCCTCGTGGCCGACGAAGGTCTTCTCGCCCCTCTGCCAGACGGCGAAGCCGAGGCCGTAAGCGGTGCGCCAGTCCGGTTCCAGCCACTGGACGCGATGCATCTCACGCAGGGTGTTGGCTTCGACGATCTCCGTCCCGCCCCGGGCGAGCAGCCGGAACTGCCAGGAGGCGAACCGGCCGAGGTCCTCCACGGTGGAGGAGAAGCCGGCGGCGGGAGCGATGCCGTTGGCCTGGAAGAAGGGCAGGGGATCCCGCTTGCCCAGGCGGGTCAGCGCGCTGTAGCCGGTGGCCAGCCGCCGGCCGCGCTCCTCCTCCGGCATGCACGGCCGGGTGTCCTTCAGCCCCAGGGGCCGGAGGATCTTCTCGGCCACGTAGGCCGCGTACGGCTGGCCCGACAGCTGGGCGACGATCTCGCCGGCCAGTGCCAGGCCCAGGTTGGAGTACTGGAAAAAGGTGTCGGCGGGATAGAGGGTGGCCTGCTCTTTCAGCCTCTCGATGATCTGCTCGTGGGTCGGAAAGACGAAGTCGGGTCCGCTCCAATAGGGAAAGTCCGACTCGCGCGGCAGCCCCGCGGAGTGGGTGAGAATTCCCCTCACCGTTGCCGGTCCGAAACCGGGGAAGAGCTTCCGGATCGAGAACCAGGGCAGCAGCTTGTCCAGCGGGTCATCGAGCCGCAGCTTGCCCTCGTCTCTCAATTTCAGGACAGCGATCGCGGTGAACAGCTTGGAGATCGAGCAGATGCTGTAGATGGTTTGCGGCGTGGCCGCGGTTCCCTGGTCGAGATCGGAATGGCCGAAACCGCGGCTCCAGATGAGTTCCTGGTCGCAGACCACGGCCATGGAGAGCCCGGGGATCTGCTCGTAGGCGCGCTGCGCGTCGGCCCACGCCTCGAGCAGCATCAGCGCCGCCCGCACGCGCGGGGAGTCGGCGGTCCCGGCCGCTCCCGGGAGGGCGAAGGAAACAGCCAGCAGGAGGAAGAGCAACGCCCGAGTTCGTCTCATGGTCCACTCCTTTCGCGGTGCGGCTCAGGGCCCGCTCGAGGGCTGCCGCCCGCACGGCCATGATAAATGAAAGCGCGGCGGGGGGCAACCGGCCGGCGCCGCCCGTACCGCATCGGCAACCCTCGGCGGAAACGGCGCGAAAACCCGGGGTGGCTCAGCCGTCGTTTCCGCCTGGAACCGCCGCCTCCCGGTTCCCCTTCCATGCGGCAAAGGCCGCCTGCCCCTCTTTCTGGCGCCACTAGCGGGGGAGGGAGAGTACGCGGCCCACACCCAACCGCAAGAAGCGGTCGCCAAAGGCGCCCGCGAGGAGATCGATGGCCCGGTCCCCCGTACAGTGTGAAGCACCGCAGCGCTCCACCCCAGCCGCTTGCAATTCGCGGATGATGGCCCGGACTTCGTCATCGCCTTTTCTGGCCAGGTGAAAGCCGCCCAACACGGCCTGCGGCCGGCCGGGCGCGAGTTGCGAAACGCGACGCACGATCTCCAGGATGCCGGGGTGGGCGCAACCGGTGATCACCAGCGAGCCGGCACCGGTTCGGAACACCAGGGCCTGTTCGCCGAACCGGGAATCGAAATCGGCAGGCATCTCGCCGGTTGAAAGCACTCCGGCACAAAGCTCCCTGGCCTCCCTGACCCGGTGCGGCACACCGCCCCAGCCGCGGACCTTTTCCAGGTAGTCGTCCCCGGCCATGGCCGGGAGATAGACCGGGAGCCCCCGCTTCCGGGAAAGGATCCACTCCAGACCGCCCGCGTGGTCGCCATGCAGGTGCGAGATGACGACCATTTCGATCCGGTTCACATCGATCCCGAAACGACCGACATTGCGTTGCAGGACGTCGGGCCGGGCCCCGGTGTCGAAGAGAATGATCTTCTCCGGCGTTTCCACCAGGCAGGAAAATCCCCAATCCGCCTGCCCCCCATCGGTCGCCGCGTAGTTGTCGTACAGGATGGTGACGCGGATCTCCGTGGCGCCGGCTTGCGGCCCGGCGAACAGGAGCGATCCGACCAGCAACAGGAAGAGCGCGATTGACGTCTTCATTCCCATGCCCCCTCTCCGCCATTGTATCGCGAAGCCAAGGCCGCGAGAAGTCGGAGCGGGGCTTCCGGGATCCCGTTGCCCGAGGTGTCTCTCCGCGGTATACTCATCGAGTGCGATGAATTGGACGCCCGCGCGTCCCGGCAATCCGAGGAGGCCCCATGAGACCGACCGAACATCTTCGCGACCAGGCCCTGACCGGAGAACACCGCATCGGCGACGCCGGCCAGATCGTCCTGGCCTGCCTGTTTCTCGTCTTGTGGGGAGCGGACTCGTTTCACTTCCGACTCACCACTTTCCTGAATGAAGTCGTGCCTCTCTGGTTCCGGGTCCCGGCGGCAATCGCCCTGCTGGTGGTTTCCGCCCATCTCTCCCGGAACGGGTTGCGGATCGTTTTCCACACTCCACGGCCCAGGGCGGAAGTGATCCGCGAAGGCGTGTTCCGCTGGGTCAGGCACCCCGTCTACCTCGGCGAGATCCTGCTCTACCTGGCCCTGCTCCTGTTCTCGCTCTCCCTGGCCGCGGCCGGCGTTTGGCTTCTGGTCATCATTTTTCTCCACGCCATTTCCCGCTATGAGGAGAGGTTGCTCACGCAACGGTTCGGGGACGAGTACCGGAGGTACATGGAGGAAGTCCCGATGTGGATTCCCTGGTTTTCCCCTCGGATTGCAGCAACCGGCAGGGGCGAAGGCTGAAAACGCACCGGTAAGAAGGCAGCTTCACACCCGGTCGGCAACGGCCGGCTGGAGGGAAAAACACCGGATTCATCCCCCGGCACCCGCATCGCGGCGGACGGCGGGCAAGGGGGCGCCCCGCTGGGCGCCCCCCCTCCGCTGTGCAGCGTCCAAAACTCGCTACACGAACTTCTGTTTCAGCCGCTCGGCCGCCTGCCGCCCGGTGTCGGTCAGGATGACCGACTTCCCGTTCTTGATCTGGTGGATCATCTTGTCCTGCTCGAGCGCATTGAGAATTTCGAACAGGTACCCCTTCCAGGAACGGAACACTTTCTCGCCGGGATTGCGGGTGGAGTCCTCCTCCCAGCCGGTGAGATAGAGCAGCAGCAGGTTGAGGTCCTTGACGCGGGAATCCATGGGAAGGCTCCGGTCGCCGTCTCAGACGGTGATGAGCGGCTGCAGCCTGGCGAAGACCTTGGGGCCGATGCCCTTGACCTTCATCAGATCCTCCGCCCGCTTGAAGGGGCCGTTGGCCTTGCGGAACTCGACAATGCGCTGGGCCATCTTGATCCCCACCTGCGGCAATTTCTCCAGCAGCGCCGCATCGGCGGAGTTGATGTTGATGGCGTGGCTGCTTCCGCTGGCCGGCTTGTCGGCGCCGAGCGCCGGTGCCGCCAGGGCGAAAGCGAAGGCCAGCACCAGCCACAGGGAAAGGGACTTTCTGCTTGCAGTCATGATTCACCTCCTGTTCCCGGGACAACACGTTGCGTGCCAACTCCGGGGGCCTCCCGGCATCGCGCCCGCACAGGAAGTTCCGATGCCCTTCGGAAGGAAAGCCCCGGGGTGGGCTGGGGCGGTTTCAATTCGTAAGCAATTGTATACATCCCCCCCCTGGCGAGAACCCGGCATATACACCGGAATTCCGAGACCGGGCCTGGAGATGTTTGGAAATCGGCCTTCATGGCCATTCCCGGCTTGGCACGGATCGTGATGCTCCCCTGCGGGGAGAGGAGGAGCGGACGTGAATGACCATGGCTTCATCCTGCTGGAGACGATCGCGGCGTTGTTGCTCATCGGCCTGGCCCTGTTTCCGCTGGCCGCCATCCTGGTTCACGTCGACGGACTGCAGCGAGGGGCGGAGCTGCGTTTCCGGATCGAGCAAAGGATGGAGAGCGAGCAGAACCGGCTCGCCTCACTGGCCGGCGACGCCCCGGAAGCGTCTGCCGGTAACCACGAACGGCGCGATCCGCCCTTCGCCATCCGCTGGCGGGTGACCGAGGAGAGACCGGGGCTCCGGCTGTTCCGGCTGCAGGTGGTCTCCGGTCCGCTTCAGCGCCACACCCGTTTCTACCGCTCCCGGCTCGTGGAGGAGGTGATGAATGGACAGAGGATTCGGCATCATTGAGCTCCTGGTGGCATTGACTATGGGACTCTGCCTGCTGGGCATGGTCGTGGGCGGGGCCGGGGCGAGCGGCCGCTCGCTGCGCCGCCTGACCCAATCCCAGGACCGGCTCGAGTCGATCTTCCACACCGTCGACACCATCAAGTCGGACCTGTGCAAGTGCGGCATGCGGCTGCAGGAGGCGGCCCGCGGATTCGGCCTGCAGGCCTTCTCCTGTTCGTCGACGGGATTCCAGCTGCAATACGGCTCCCACTCCCAGTGCCTGCTGGCCGATGCCAGCCGGGGTGACCGCGAGGTCCGCGTGGAAGCCGCCGGCCTATTCCCGCGCGGGCGCAGCGTGCTGCTCTACAACGTCGACAGCCACGCCTGCAGTTGGAACGAGGCGGCCGCGGCGGCGGCGGGAATGCTGCAGCTGAGCGCCCCTCTCGGCACCGATTTTCAGGCCGGCTCCGAGCTGGTGGCGGTGCGGCGGGTGGAGTATCGCTGGGACAGCGCCTCGGGCACGCTGCGGCGCCGGAGTGACCGCGGCGGCTTCCAGCCTCTGCTGGACGACGTGACCGACTTCTACGTCGCCTATTTCGCCGACGCCCACGCCGTCCTCTACCGGCTCGAGATCGGACGCCGGGAACAGGTGCGCGGCTATCTCTTCCTGACCAATCTGGTGGAACCATGAACAACCGCGGCCACATGGTGCTGGCGCTGATCGCCTTGCTGTTGTTCACGGTGGCCGGGCTGGGCATGCTGGGCCAGACTCTGCAGCACAGTCGCATCGAACGGGCCCGGCGCCTGCGCCACCTGCGGGGCACCCAGTTGCGCCGGGCGCTGACCGTGGGCCTGCATGAGTACCGCCTGCAACTGGCCCGGGTCGACATCGCCGCGCTCGCCGACCCGGTGCGGGACCTGTTCACGGCCGCGGTGTTTCCGGAGCGACTGACCGACGACTGCCGGCTGCAGCACGACTTCGCGTTCGCCGTTCACCGCGTGGAAAAGGACTTCCGGCGTACCCGCGTCCACTGCACGCTGCAGGCGGCGATCCCCGGCACGGCATTCGGCGAAGCCGGCGAAATGAGCTGCGACCTGCTGGAGGGGGCCATCCCCCTCGAGGAACTTCCGCTGCGGGTGGCCGCTGCCGGTCCCGGGGAAATCGAAGAGTACCTGCGTCGCAACGGCGTCGTCAACCGCAGCGGGGAGAGAGCCGTCGGCAGCGAGGTCGGCGTCGTCGACAACGGCGACGCCTGGCTGGGCCAGGCGATGCAGCTGGACGGAACCGCGGTCGACTGGCCGGCCCTGCGCCGCCGCCTGGGCATGGAGCCGCTGGATCAGCCGGTTCCCCATGGCATCTACGTCATCGTCGACGGCCGGGAGGTCTCCTGCGTGTTCGTACAGGGGGATGTCGATCGGCTGACCCTGAAGGCCGGCGGCGATCAACAGCTCCTGCAGCTGGAGCAGGGCGGCACGGCCATGGTGGACGCGGCCTACACCCCGGGCAGCGCCGGCTTCTCCGCCCCGGGGACGGAACTGGCGGGCGCGGGGCTTACCTTCCGCGAGCGCATCCTGGTCAATGGTTCCATCCGCCGGCTGGAGGGAGATCCGGCAGGCGCCTTCACCGCCGCCACCCGGCTGTTGATCGCCGTAGCCGGTTCCGTCACGATCGCCACCCCCCTGCAGGAGGAGAATGCGACGAGCGAAACCGTGCACCTCACCCTGCTCACCCGCAACCGCGAGTTCTTCTCGCAGCGACCGGTGGAGGCCGACGTGACGGTCACCGGAGGAGACGGCACCCGGCTGCAGGCCAGCCTGCTGGTCGCCGGCACACTGCGGCTGCCGGACGGGCAAACGACAGTCACCGGCAGCCTGCAGGCTGAGGCGATCGTCAACCCGGGAGTATTGGAGGTGGATGGCGCCGGCGGGGGAGCTCCCGGAGGCCGATTCCTGGTCACCACCCCCTACCGGTTTCTGGACAATTTCACTGCCCAGCTTCCCCTGGAACTCGGCGATGAATAGCCGCGGCGCATCCCTCACCGAACTGCTGGTGGCCACTCTCCTGTTCGCACTGGTCGTAACCGGAGGTGGAACGGCATTCCGCGCCCTGCTGCTGAGAATCGAGTTGACCCAGTCGGTGCGCCTCGCCTGCGGAGCCCTCCATCACGCCCGCAGCGAGGCAATGGTGCGCGGCGAGCCGATGCGGGTCTCGTTTGTCGGCGACCGCATCCGACTCTTCCGGCGCGGCGGCGGCGAGTGGCCGCTGTGGCGGGAGTGGCGACTCGGCGATTCCACGCGCCTGTCCGCCTCCGCCGCGCCAGTCTTCACGGCGATCGGTTCGGTCAGCCCGCTCTGCTCGGTGGAGGTGGCGGTGGCCGGCCGCTACCGGAGCCGCATCACCCTGGCCATCAGCGGCCGCGTGCGCGTGAGCCAGGCTCCCTGAGAGGGCCGGCTTTCAACGCAGCCGCGACTCGACCGCGGCCAGCTTGGCCTCCATGCTGGTCTCCCGGTCGCGCCGCTCGTCGATGGCCAGTCGGGTGGACACGCGCACGGCGCCGAGACGGAAATTCGCCTCGTGCATGCGGCGCACCGCGGCCATCACGTCCTCCCACTCCCCTTCCAGCACCGTGGCCATGGGCGTGAGCATGGAGCGAACGGAGGGAAACGCACGCAGCTCGCGCTCCATCTCGGCCACGAAGGAACTGATCGATGGGCTTCCGGTTCCCAGCGGCACGATGGTCACTTCGGCCATGATCCGGCTCATCTCAACCTCCTTCTGTCTGCTTCCGTGGTGCGCGGCGCCGCATCGCCGATCCGCCTTGACGGGTCCGGCCGGCTACGCTACCATGACGGCATGGGCGAGGCACGCCTGGTCCTGGCCATCCTTCTCAACCTGCTGATCACCGCCGCCGAGGTGGTTGGCGGCATTCTGTCGGGCAGCCTGGCCCTGCTGTCCGACGCGTTGCACAACCTGTCGGATGCGGCGGCCCTGCTCATCTCGCTCGTCGCCCTGCGCCTCGGCCGCCGGGAGCGCACCGCCCAGCGCACATTCGGATACCGGCGTGCGGAGATCATGGCCGCCCTGCTCAACGCCGCGACCATGCTGGCGGTGGTCGCCTATCTCTTCTACGAGGCCGGACACCGCCTGCTGCAGCCACGGCCGGTGGCCGCCACCCTGTTGACCATCGTCGCCTCCATCGGGCTGCTGGGCAACCTGGTCACCGTGCTCTTGCTGCGCCGCGACGCCCACCGCAACCTCAACGTCCGGGCCGCCTACCTGCACCTGCTGGCCGACACCGCCTCGTCGCTGGCCGTGGTCGGCGGCGGGTTGCTGATGAACGCCTGGGGGCTCTACTGGATCGACCCGGCGCTGACCATCGTCATCGGCCTGCTGGTGATGCGCGAGGCGTGGTCCATCCTGCGTCAGGCCGTTCGCATCCTGATGCAGGCGACTCCCGAGGGGATCGACCTCGACGCCCTGCGGGCGGCGGTGCAGGGCATGACCGGGGTGGCCTCCCTGCATCACGTGCACGCCTGGCAGCTCGATGACCGCACCATCCACTTCGAAGGCCACATCGCCCTGTGCACCGACATCCCGCTCAGCCAGGCCGACGAGCTGCGGAGACGGGTGGAGGAACTGCTGGTCGAGCGGTTCGCCATCCACCACGTCACCCTGCAACTCGAGTACCGGGCCGTCTGCCCAAACGACCTCGTGCACAACGGGTGAAGCGATCCTCAACGACTGTTGCTGACCCGGGGCAGGACGTCGCGCAGCGCGTCCTTGTGCACGGTGTAGGTCAACACTTTCAGCTTGACATAGTCGCCGCGGAAGAAGAAATAGCCCGGAAACTTGCCCCAGCGCGCCGAGCGGCCGGAGTCCTTGATCAAGAACCAGTCGTGTCCCTGAACCCGGCTGGTTCCCACCAGGTGGATGCTGTGGTCATCCTCGGTGGTGCGGTTGCTGATGCGGAACTCGCGCGCGTCCTGGTCGATGAAGGCTGCGGGGATGTCGAAGGTGGGCACAAAGCAGACGTCCTGAAATCCGAGCTTGCCGGGCTCGGAGACGTCTCCGCCGATGACCACGCTGTAGCCGTTTCGGATGGCCTGCAAAATGAGGGCGTACCAGACATCGAGAGGCAGGTTGACGTAGTCCCGGCTGTGCCACCAGTTGTCCGGCACCAGGAACTCGCCGCGGCTGTAGAACGGAGCCTGGAGAGTCGACATGACCTCCACGTAATCGTCCATTTTCAGCCCGGTCTCCTGCGCCAGAAACTGCTGCGGCGTCAGGGTGCGCCCCTGCCAGGCGAAGGACTGCGGTGGCATGCCCAGATGCTTGTTGAGAATCACGGCCAGGTGGGACAGCACGTCGTTCTCGTCCCACAACTCGTTGCGGCGCACGTGCTCAAGAAAGGCTTGCACCTCGGCGATGAGTCTCACGTGGTCGAGCTGCCCGTCTCCGACCCTGCGTCCGGGGTAAACTTCCTCGGGCACGACGCCGTAGGTCCGCCACAGGCGCGGCAGGGCGTTGCTCTCGCCGCCTTCGGCCACCAGGGACTGACCGCGCTCACGCACCCAGCGGCGCACTTTTTCGACGTATTCCCAGTAGACCGTCCACACCTCGGAGAGCTTGATCCGCCGGTTGGTCAGCCGATGGATCTCCGATTCATAGAACGAAGTGGTGGCGAAGCTCCAGCAAATATTGGTGGCATACTGCGCCTGAGGCGGGAAGTGAAACACCGGACGGCAGGCGGCCGGGGACAGAGGCGGCAGCACCCCCGCCAAATCGGATTGCAGCTCCAGCCGCGGCGTCGCGGCCCTCTCCTCGGCCTGGCGCTTGCGGATCTCCTCGCCCTGCCGGGTCAGCTGCTGGTCCTGCTTCTGGCGCTCCTCGCCGAGCGCCTTCAATACCGGGTCGCGGTACGGTTTCTCGTACCGGGCGCGATTGCGCTTCTCGGCGGCGGAGAGGCTGACCGCCAGCAGGCAGACGGCGATGACGAACTCGGTCGATCGGTTCATGTGGGCTCCTTCTGGACGAGAATTTTCAATACTCGGCGTTGCGCGGGGTGCGCGCGAAGGGGATGACGTCGCGAATGTTCTCCATGCCGGTCAGGTACATGACCGCCCGCTCGAAGCCGAGCCCGAAACCGGCGTGAGGCGTGCCGCCGAATCGGCGCAGGTCGAGATACCAGGCGTAGGTCTCCGGCTTCAGCCCCAGCTCGGCGATGCGCCGCAGCAGAACGTCATGGCGCTCCTCGCGTTGCGAGCCACCGATGATCTCGCCCACCCCGGGCACCAGCAGGTCCATGGCGGCCACGGTGCGGCCGTCGTCATTCTGGCGCATGTAGAACGCCTTGATCTCCTTCGGGTAGTCGAAAACGAACACCGGCGAGCCGAACGTCTTTTCCGTCAGGTAACGCTCGTGCTCGGTCTGCAGGTCGCGCCCCCATTCGGCGGGAAACTGGAAGGACTCGCCCGACTTGCGCAGGAGCTCAATCGCCTGGCCATAGGAGACGCGCGCGAACTGCGCGTCACGCACCAGTTCCAAACGCGCGCGCAGGCCGGTGTCGATGAAGCGGTTGAAAAAATCGATCTCTTCCGGGGCGTTCTCCAACACGAATGCGATCAGGTACTTGACCATCTCCTCGGCCAGGGCCATGTTGTCTGCCAGGTCGGAAAAGGCGATCTCCGGCTCGATCATCCAGAACTCGGACGCGTGGCGGGTGGTGTTGGAATTCTCGGCGCGAAAGGTGGGACCGAAGGTATAGACGCGGTCGAAGGCCATGCAGAAGCACTCGACGTTGAGCTGCCCGGAGACGGTCAGGAAGGCCTCGCGGCCGAAAAAATCCTTGTCAAAATCGACGCGCCCGGAGGCGTCGCGCGGCGGCTCGTTGACGTCCAGGGTGGAGACGCGGAACATCTGCCCGGCTCCCTCGGCGTCGGACGCGGTGATGATCGGCGTGTGCACGTAGGTGAAGCCCCGGTCCTGGAAGAAACGGTGGATGGCCTGGGCCAGCAGCGAGCGGACGCGGAAGACGGCCAGGAAGGTATTGGTGCGAGGCCTCAGGTGGGCGATGGTGCGCAGGAACTCGAAGGAGTGGCGCTTCTTCTGCAGCGGGTACTCCAGGTCGGCGCGGCCCACCACCCCAATGGTCTTCGCCTTCAGCTCCACCGGCTGCTCCTTGCCGGGAGAGGGCACCAGCGTGCCGGAGATGCGCAGCGCCGAACCGACGGGCAGCCTGGCCGCTTCGTCATGGTTGGCCAGCCCCTCGTCGAACACCACCTGCAGATTGCGGAAAAAGGAGCCGTCGTTCAGCTCGATGAACCCGAAAGCCCTGGAGGAACGGACCGTGCGCACCCAGCCGCACACCTCGACATCGCGGTGAAGAAAGGCATCGGGCTGGCGAAAAATCGACTTGATCCGTGTGCGCTCCATGGGTTTTCCTCCGGCGGACGCCATTGTAGCCTAAATCGGCGGGCACGGCAACGCCCGCCTCCGGCATCCGGCCCGCGCGGAAGAAGAGGCACACCCCGTTGACTTCGCGCGCGACAAGCCTATAATGAGGGCGGAGCGGCAGCCGTCGCGTCATCCTTCCAACGTCCACGGCCGGCAGTTCCCCGCAGACCCACCATGGAGGGAGTCAGATGAGCGACTTGAAGAGCCTGGAAATCGGAGACCTGAAGGCCCGAGTGCCCATCGTTCAGGGAGGGATGGGAGTTCGGATTTCCCTGGCCCGCCTGGCGGCTGCGGTGGCCAACGAGGGCGGCATCGGCGTGATCGCCACGGCCGGCATCGGCCTGATGGAACCGGATTACCAGACGAACTTCGAGGCGGCCAACATCCGCGCCCTCCGCACCGAGATCCGCAAGGCGCGCGCCGCCACGATGGGCATCGTCGGCGTGAACATCATGGTGGCACTGACCCAGTTCGCCGACCTGGTGCGTACCGCGGTGGAGGAGAAGGCGGACATCATTTTCGCCGGCGCCGGACTCCCGCTGGACTTGCCGTCCCTGGTCCGGGAGAGCGCCCGCACCCGCTTGGCGCCGATCGTGTCATCGGCGCGCGCAGCCGTCCTCATCGCCCGCAAGTGGCTCGGCCAATACCGCCGCCTACCGGACGCCGTTGTCGTGGAGGGCCCCTTGGCGGGAGGCCACCTAGGATTCCGCCCGGAACAGATCGACGACCCCCGGTTCACCCTGGAGAAGATCGTGCCGGAAGTAGTCCGCGAAATGGCCCCGTTCGGCGAACAGGCCGGTCAGCCCATCCCGGTGATCGCCGGGGGCGGCATCTACACCGGAGCCGACATCCACAAGTTCATGGCCATGGGCGCGGCCGGCGTGCAGATGGCCACCCGTTTCGTGGCCACCGTGGAGTGCGACGCCGCGCCGGAGTTCAAGCAGGCCTACCTGGACGCCCAGCCGCAGGACCTGACCATCATCCGCAGTCCGGTCGGCCTGCCCGGAAGGGCGATTCGCAACGCCTTCATCGACGACGTCAGCCAAGGCAGGAAAAAGCCCTTTTTCTGCCCCTTCCACTGCATCCGCTCCTGCGATCCGGCCCGCAGCCCCTATTGCATCGCCTTGGCCCTCGGCAACGCCGCCAAGGGAAAACTGAGGAACGGTTTCGTGTTTGCCGGAGCCAATGCCCACCGCATCCGCCGCCTGATCTCCGTCTCCGATCTCGTCGCCAGCCTGCGCCGCGAGTTCCAGGCCGCCACGGCCTGACTCGCATGGCCAAGAAGCTGGCCTACGAGCGCTACATCTGGTTCCACGCGAAGCTGGCCCGCAACCGGTACCCGAGGTTGCAGGAGCTGGCGGACAAGTTCGAAATCTCCAGGCGCCAGGCGGCCCGCGAGATCGATTTCATGCGCCTTTTTTTCGGTGCGCCCATCGCCTGGTCGGCGGAGCGCAGCGGCTATTACTACAGCCGCACCGGTTTCGAGCTGCCCGGGCCCTGGGTGGGGGACGAGGAGATCCTGGCCCTGCTCATCGCCAAGCGCCTGTCCACCGCCATCCCCGATTCCAACCTGAAAAGCACCATCAACGACCACCTCGGCAAGGTCTGCCTCCACGCCGGCATAGACCTGGCCAATTTCGAACGCCGGGTGTCACTGAAAAACGTCCGCTACTACCGAGTCCCGGCCGGCGTGTTCGCCGCCGTCATCCCTGCCCTGAGCCGTGGGGTAAAACTGTGCCTGCGCTACCGCTCCACCCACACGGGCCAGGCCAGCGAGCGAACGGTCTCGCCGCTGCACCTGCTCCTCTACATGGGCAACTGGCACCTGCTGGCCCATTGCGACACGAAATCCGGGTTGCGCAACTTCGCCCTGTCGCGCATCGAGGCCATCACTCCGCTGGCCGATCCGGTTCCCGCCGATCTGCTCAGGCTGGATGTTCGCCGGCTCGTCGACCAGAATTACGGCATCTTCCTGACCGGCACTCCGGTCACCGTCCGCTTGCGTTTCCGGTTGGAGGCCGCCGCCTACGTGCGCGAACAGGTCTGGTTTCCCGGCCAGATCCTGCAAGACAACCCGGACGGCACACTCGACCTCTCGTTCCCGGTCACCGACCTACGCGAGGTCGTGCGCGACGTGCTGCCGTTCGCCGCCCAGGTGGAGGTGCTGGCCCCGCCCGCCCTGCGCCGCCGGGTGGCCGAGGCGGCCGCCGCAGTGGTTGACGTATACACGAAAGGCGATTGAACGCCCGCTGACATCTTTTGTCATACCCCGGCATGCATACTCGTTATGGACACAAAAGAGATGCATGCCCCGGCATGCATACTCGTTATGGACACAAAAGAGATGCATGCCCCGGCATGCATACTCGTTATGGACACAGGAGGTACGCATGGCCGTTTGGGTGATCGCCGTCGGCATGGCCCTGGCGCTGGTCGGCGCCCTGGGCCTCTGCATGAATGAAATCGTTGCCCGCACTCCCCGCGGAGACAACCGGGATCCGAAGCGGCTCTGGCTTTCCTGAGCGGCCGGCAGGCGATGGTTGGCGAACGGGAGCAAATATGGTACAATGTCTTCTTCGGGGTGTAGCGCAGCCTGGCTAGCGCGTTCCGTTCGGGTCGGAAAGGTCGGAGGTTCGAATCCTCTCACCCCGATGGTCTCCTCCCCTTGATTTTGTTCTGGAAAAGGAATATAATGAATCGGCCCTGAAATGGTGGAGACCCGATGGAAAACCTGAACTCCTTTATAATTGTGTTGTACTTCGCCGTCCTGACCATCCTGGCGGTATTCGGCGCACATCGCTATTACCTCGTCTTTCTTTACATGAAAAACCGGAAGAACGCACCCCGGCCGAAGGAGAGATTCGCCGAGCTTCCCCACGTCACCATCCAGCTGCCGATGTACAACGAGATGTACGTGGCCGAGCGGCTGATCGACGCGGTCGTGCTCATGGACTACCCGCGCGAAAAACTCGAGATCCAGGTCCTGGACGACTCCACCGACGAGACGACGCGCATCGCCGGGCGCAAGGTCGAGCAGTACCGGAGCCAGGGTATAAACATCAGCTTTTTGCACCGCACCAATCGAAAGGGATTCAAGGCCGGGGCGCTGGCCGAAGGCATGCGCGAAGCCAAGGGCGAGTTCATCGCCGTCTTCGACGCCGACTTCGTGCCCCACAAGAATTTTCTGCAGAGAACCATCCACCATTTCACCGACCCCGAAATCGGCATGGTGCAGATGCGCTGGGCCCACCTCAACCGCGGCTTCTCGCTGATCACCCGTCTGCAGTCCATCTTCCTGGATGGCCACTTCGTCATCGAGCACACCGCTCGCAACCGCTCCGGACGTTTCTTCAACTTCAACGGCACGGCCGGAATCTGGCGTCGCGTGGCCATCGTCGACGGCGGCGGATGGGAGCACGACACCCTGACCGAGGATCTCGACCTCTCCTACCGCACCCAGATGAAGGGGTGGCGTTTCGTCTACCTGCCGGAATACTCCGTCCCCGCCGAGCTGCCGGTGGACATCGTCGCCTTCAAAGCCCAGCAGCACCGCTGGGCGAAAGGCTCGATCCAGACGGCCAAGAAGCTGCTGCCGAGAATCTTCCGCTCCAGCCTGCCGTGGCGCATCAAATCGGAGGCGTTCTTCCACCTGGCCGCCAACTTCGCCTACCTGCTGATGATCCCGCTGTCGATGTCCATCCTGCCGGTGGTCATCCTGCGCCGAGACCTCAACTGGGGCCAGATGATGGTCTACGACGTGCCGTTGTTCCTGCTGGCCACCTGTTCGGTCGGCGCCTTCTACATCGTCTCCCAGAAAGAGCTCTACACCGACTGGACGTCCACCTTCAAATACCTGCCGCTGCTGATGGGCGTGGGCATCGGCCTCTCGGTCAACAACTCGACGGCCGTCATCGAGGCTTTGCTGAACCGGGAGTCGGAGTTCGTGCGCACCCCCAAGTTCGGCATCGCCGGCAAGGGCGATTCCTGGGTCGGCAAGAAGTACAAGGGCAACAAGCGCCTGATGATCTCGATCGTCGAGCTCGTCCTGGGCATCTACTTTACCCTATCCGTGCTCATCTGCATCAGCGAGGGCATCTGGCTGACCCTTCCCTTCCTGATGCTCTTCCAGTACGGGTACCTGTACATGGCCGGACTCTCGTTCACCACCATCCTGAAGAACCGCGCCCTGCTGCAGAAGGCCAAAGTCGGCGCCATCGCCGGCTGACCCCATCCATCGGCCGCGCCACCGGCCCGCACCCGTGCGCCGATGAAATTCAACGCCTACTTCGTGGCTTTGCGCCACCCGCAGTCGGTCTTTTCCAGCACCGTGCTGGTCGCCGGCCAGCCCCTGCCGGCCACCTTCCGGCAAATCGCGCCCGGGCTCTTCTCCATGCACTTCGTCCAGCAACTGGCTCTCCGGCGCGCCGACGCGGTCACCCTGCGCAAGGCCAACGGCGCGTTGCCGCTGCTGATGCCGGTACTCTCCAAGTACAACCAGCGCAAGCTGAAGAAACTGGCCCAGCTCCTGCAACCGGAGGCACCGCCGACGTTCATCGCCGCCGTGCAGACCCTGTTGACGGTCGAGAAGTTCCTCGAAGGCGAACGACTGCTGCCATTCTTCTCCATCGATGCCGCCCAGGCGATTCCCGAGCTGCTCAACCTGGAAGTCGAACGCCGGGTGAAGCTCATCGACGTGGGGCAGCTGGCCCTGGTTTCCTGGCCGCACTGCCTGGAACTGCAACACGAGCTGGCCGACATGCTGCTGGCGAGCTACGGCCGGCGGGAAAAGACGATCCCCCTCGCCCGGTTGGAGCGCGCGCTGAAGGTTCCCGCCGAATCGCGCCTGTTTCACTACCTGCTGCACCAACAGCAGGAGGCCATGCCGTTCAAGATCATCGACGGCTCCCTGGTCCTGCAAAAGCTTCCCCTGTCGGCGGAAGAGAAGACCCAGGTCGCCGATGTCGAGCGGCTTCTGAAGAAGAGCCACCTGCCCGTGTTCACGCTGGAGGACATCATGAAGGGCGGCGCCTTCACGTCCAAACAGGCCAACGACGCGGTCTGGAACATGCTCGATGCCGGAACCATCGTGCGCATCGCCGACCGCTACTTCATCTACGCCGATGAACTGGCTCGCATCATCAATCGCCTGAAAAAGTACAAGCGCAACCAGGGCGACACCATCGACATCAACGATTTTCGTGAATTGACGGCGCTCAGCCGGCGGTACATCATCCCGTTGTTTGAATACCTCGACGCCCAGAAGATCACCCAGCGCCAGGATAACGTTCGGCGAATCCTGCTGCCGGCCTGAAACCGGCTTGGTGCGGCCGCGCCGCGCCCGAAAAATCCCGCTTGACGCCCTCTGACCGGCGGGCTACAATAGGCCCGTGATCGGCTTCCGGCACATTTCCGCCCTGGTCCTCATGCTGCTGGCCCTTCCCCTTTGTTCCCAGGTCACCCCGGCGACCCATTTCCAGCTCCCCAACAAGCTCCGGGTTTGGCTGCTGCCCGACCCGACGGTCGAGGCCACGGCGGTCTGCGTCTACCACCTGAACGGCGTGCGCCACGACCCCACCGACATCCGCGGCGCATCCTACCTCTACCAGCTTCTGATGTTCGACGGCAATGAACGCCTCGAAACGGGCGACCACGTATTGTTCGTCAACCGAGTCGGCGGCTCGGCCGGCGGCCGCGTCAATTTCGACAACTCCTTTTTCTACCAGATCGTCCCGGCCGGCGAGGCCAAGATGGCGCTGTGGCTCGAGAGCGAACGCCTGCACAGCTTGAGCCTCGAGGACCACCGCATCGAGCTGCGCAAAAACCAGGTCTACGACCACATCAGCCGGCTGCTGGAGAGCAACCCGGGCTTGCGGGCGCAGACCTGGGTCAACTCGGTGCTGCTGCAGGGAACCCCGTACGAAACCCCGTTGTACGGAGACATCAGCCGGATTCGCGGCGCCGACATCAGCCGCATCCGCGACCTCTACGCCGGCTTCCGCAATCCGGCCAATATCATGCTCGTACTGGCCGGCAAGCTCAACGTCGACGACATCAAGAACTCCGTCAACCGGTTTTTCCAGGACTTGCCCACAGCCGCCGCGGCGCGTCAAACCGCCTACACCGGCCCGGAAACCAGGCAGGAATTCGTTTACCGCAACTGGGTCCTGCCCAACCTGGATCGCCCGTTCGCCGTCATCGGCTTCCGAGCCCCGGCGCGCAGCAGCAGCAGTTTCATCCATTTCGAGTTCCTCCGCTACTTGTTGATCGACTCCCGCCTTTCCCGGCTCGACCGCGTGCTCAACCATGACAACAAGCTGAACATCGACATCAGCGCCGGCTTCACGGAGTATGCCGACGCCAATGCCCTCACCATACAGCTCACGGCGTTGCGCCGGCTCGACCTCGAGAAGGCGAAATACATCGTGGGTCAGGAACTACAGAACCTTCGCAGCAACCCCCTGTCCAGTTCCGACGTGCGCGCCGTGAAGGCGGCTATGGAGCTGGACCTGCTGAAGAGCCAGGCATCGCTCGTCACCCGCGCCTGGACGCTGGCCGAGGCGGTCCACCTGGCCAACGACGCCAACTGGCTGCAGAACCGGCTGCGCCGCCTGCAACGGATCTCCCCCTACGACATCCTGCGCATCGCCAAGAAGTTCCTGGCCCGGGAGAACCAGGTGCTGCTGAACGTCTATGCCGAATAGAGCCGCTCGTCGGACGTACACCGCCCTGCTGCTGGCCGGGCTGTCCCTTCTGACCACCGCCGGGTTCGCCCAATCGCGGCGGCTGGAATTCAAGACCTCCAAGAAACTGCCCGTACGCGTGCTGCTGAATCCTGCCATGCCCTACGTCACCGCCCAGCTGCTGGTGTTCTACAGCCAGGAGCCGTTCAGCCAGATGGAGCGGGCCAAGGCCAATCTCACCCTGATCAACCTGTTCGACCGCGAGCTGGGCTCGGCTCCAGACGTGCAGGGACACCTGGAGCGGCTGGGCAACGACGTGCGCCTAGAGCAGCGCCCGGATTTTTTGCGCATCACCGTGAACTTTTTGCCCGACCGCATCAACCAGTTCGCCGCCCTGGTCAACAGCCTCTTCTCCTACCACTCGTTCTCGGTGGAGAAGTTCAACCTCAGCAAGGAGCAGTACTGGATCCGCCTGACCCGCGGCCGCGACTGGAAGATGGAGCTGGCCCTGCAGCTGGCCTACAGCCACTTTTTTCTTTCGCCCACCGCCGCCGGCGGGGTGGTCGTCGGCAGCGACACCCTCCGCCGCCTCAGCCTGGTCCACATCCGCTCGTTCCACCGCCGCACCTTCCGCCCCGACAACGCCCTGCTGGTGATCAAGGGCAACATCAACCCCTACATCACCCTCGGCCTGCTGGAAAAGGCGATGCAGTCGAACTGGCCGGCGCAGCGGCCCGAGCCGCGGCCCGAACCGAACCTCAATCCGGGCCAGCGTTTCATCATCCTCAACACCAGTTCCGCAGAGCCGCCGCAGCTCTTCTTCTTCGATCTTCTGCCGGCCTTCGACGACGATGGTTTCCTGCCGGCGAGGGTTCTGGCCGGCCTGCTGTTCGGCTTTCCGGGGGGACGGATCCTGCGTTCCAACCGCAGCACCCTGCTGTCGCGCAACTACCAGTTCAACGACGACCTGTTCTCCTGCCGACCGCTGCCGATTTCCTCCCACAGCCTGCGGGTGCAGGTGGAGGACCTGGAGGATCTCCTGTTGCTGGTGGAGAGCGAAAAACGCAAGCTGGCACTCAAGCCGGTGGACGGCAAGGAGCTGCTGGAAGCACTGACGACCGCCGTCGGCCGTTTGCAGGTGAGGAGCGCCGACCCCGACCACGAGATGAGGCTCGAAGTCGACCAGTTCCTGGCCGGCCAGCGCCGCAATCCCGAGGCGGAACCGAACGCGCTCATCGAACGGGTCAACCTGGAGCGCATCAACCGGCGCATCGAGGAGTCCGCGGCGGGGCGCCCGCGCGGCAACGGCGCGGATCGCGGCGTCATCGTCATCATCGGCAACGCCGCCGAGATCATGGGACGGCTGGGCGCACGGCGGCCGGACCTGATCGAACTGATCCGGAATTAGCCCCCGCGACGGGAGAATCGGGGAAAAGAGGCGGCGACCGGATTTGAACCGATGAATAGCGGTTTTGCAGACCGCTGCCTTACCACTTGGCTACGCCGCCAGAGGGGAAATGGAGCGGGAAACGGGATTTGAACCCGCAACATCAACCTTGGCAAGGTTGCGCTCTACCATTGAGCTATTCCCGCTCGGTCCGGTTAGAATAATCGAAAACGGCCTGTTTGTCAAGACCTCGGGCGCAGCCCGAGATCTTCGTCACGACGCATTTTTTTGAGCATCCGGTCGTAGACGGCGAGGCCGGCCATCGAGGCAACGCCCATCGAGGCCACGATGAGCCACATGAGCGACACCCGCGCCGGCTGCCCGGCCGCGACCGGACGGGAGATCAGGGTCTCGAACAGCCAGCCGCCCACCGGCGCCCCGATCATGGAACCGAGCGCCACCGGCAGGTTGGCGTAGCCGAGATAGAGCCCCTCCTCGCCCCGGGGGGCGATGGAGCCCAGGTATTCATAAATGCGCGGCGAGGCCATCATCTCGCCGATCGCCATGGAGGCGATGGAGGCGATCAGGAAGATGCCGGCCAGAGGCAGCGCCAGCCCGGCCAGTGCCACCGGCGCTGCGATGTCCGCGAACAGCAGCGGCGGCAGCACGTTCACCAGCATGCCGCAGGTGGTCACCGCCACCCCGGTGAGGATCGAGCGGATGGGCGACCAGCGCTTGACGAAGCGGGTCACCAGCAGCTGCAGGGTCACGATCATGACCGGATTGACCAGGGTGTAGAGCTCAACCGGCGCCTCCTTGTCGATGAAACGCAAAAAGAGCGGGATCAGGTTGTACAGCTGGACATACAGAAACCAGAACAGGCCGATCACGAGCAGGAAAAAGACGAAGCGCAGGTCGCGCAGCACCAGGAAGATGCCCAGCAGCGCCTGTCCGAGCGTTTTCTTCTGCACGGTTTGCCCGTCCTTCTTTCCGTCCCGCACATACTCCGGCTCGCGGTAGGCGAACAGGACCACCAGCAGGCCGGCGAGGGCGAACGCCGAGGCCACGGGGAAGAAGATGGCCGGGATGCCCAGCTCGCGACGCACGAAATAGGAGACGCCTCGGCCGGAAATCGAGCCGATGTTGATGATCATGTAGAAGATGCCGAACCCGAGCGTGGCCCGGGCGCCGGAGGTCTTCTGCACCGTGCCGGCGATGCACGGCTTGACGATGGAGCCGCCGATTCCGATGAGCAGGATCCCCAGCACCACCGGAACGGTATAGTCGACGGCGACGGCGGCGCCATGGCCGTTGAGCGCCGGCCAGAATTTTTGCAGCGTGCCCATGGTGAGATACCCGAGGGAGATCAGCACGAACGCGATGGTCAGCGAGCGCCGGTACCCGTACTTGTCCGCCAGGGACCCGGAGAGGATGGGCAGGAAGTAGATCAGCCCCCACAGCAGTGTGCCGTTCAGGAAGGTGGAGAAGGTCGGGCTCATGCCCAGCACTTCGTTGAGGTAGATGACCACGAAGGAGGCCATGGCGTAGTAGGCGGCCCTTTCGAACAGCTCCACGGTGTTGGCCGCCCAGAAGGTCGGCGGAAATTTCGGTTTCGGCTCGTTCATATTCAACTCCTCTGCCTCGGTCACGGGAAACAGTCGCTACGGGCGGAGACCGGGCGCGGTCCGCCCCGTCACCAACCGGTCTCCTCGAGCTCCAGCCACAGCTCCGCCAGGGCGTCAGCCAGCTTCATCTCCTCCTTGCGGCAGTGGGAGTAGACCTGGTCGTGGCCGTCGACATACTCCACGCAGTGCAGGTCGCCATGCTTGTAGCGGCGCAGCAGGTATCGCTCGATTTTCGGGGGCAGGACGTCCAGCAGCTCCCGGGCGGTCGGGGCCGGGGCCACGTGGCCGGCGGGCAGCGGCCGGCGGCGCTTGGCCAGGCGGACGCCACTCTCGTCCTGCAGCCAGACGTGGCCGGTCCGGCCTGGAAATTCCTTCAGCTTCAACGCCAGGTTCAAGGTCACGACCTCGGTCTCGTCGATCATCGCACTCCTCGGCAGGGCCATTGTAGCAGATCGGGCTCCAGTCGGACAGTCCGCCGCTCACAACCGCCAGCGCAGGGAGATTCCGGCGCCGGGGCGGCGCAGGCGGACGGCAGTGGCGTTGACCGGCACATCGATGGTCTGGTTTTCAAGCGGGCGCTCAAGGCGGCCGGTGCCGGGATCGGTGCCGGCACGGCCGAGATCGGCGTAGTGGACCAGGGCCAACAGGTCGGCGCGGGTCGCCAGCCGCAGACGCAGGCCGGCGAAGGCCGTCCAGGCCGCGTTGACCCGGCGGCCGCCCGGCGTCGTGAAGGTGTGGGGCCGGGCCAGCTCGGGGAACTCCATGTCCAGGCCCTGCGCCCGGTTGCAGGCGATCCCGGCTCCCGCTCCAAGCAGCGGCGCCAGCCGCGACCCGGCGTGACCGAACAGGCGCAACGGCTCGATGGAAACGGTCAGCATGGCGGCCAGCGATCGGATCCTGGCCGCAACCGGTTGCCGCTCCCCGGCATCGGGAAAGTTGACGTTCCCGGAGAAACGGAGTCGCGGCCTCCAGGCGAAGGTCGCCTCCAGCGCCAGGCCGCGGCCCAGCGCCCGTCCCAGGCCGGCCTCCAGAACCGGCGCCGGGCGCAGGTGGCCGGCCGCTCGATACCCGGGGCCAAACATCAGCGTCGGCGGGGCCACCGCGTCGCGACGGTCGATGAAGTCGGCGGCCGCCCGCGTATCGCCGCCCGCGCCCAGCCGCACGCTCCACTCCGCGGCCGGAGCAACGGCGGCGGCGAATCCCACGGCGCCAACGAGCACGACCCGGACCACCCGGCGAGCCCCCGGCAGGCGGATCGGCGGCATGCTCACTCCCGGACCGCAATTCCCAGCTCGTCGAGCTGGCGCGGCGAAACCGCCGACGGCGAACCCGTGAGCAGGCAGAGCGATGACGTGGTCTTGGGAAAGGCGATCATCTCGCGAATCGAGTCGGCTCCCAGCAGCAGCATCATCAGCCGGTCGAGGCCGAGGGCGATGCCCAGGTGGGGAGGAGACCCGTAGCGCAGGGCATTGAGGAACCAGCCGAACTTCTCATCGATTTCGGCGTTGGTCAGGCGCAGCAACTCGAAGACCCGCCGCTGCAGCTGGATGTCGTGGATGCGCTTCGAACCACCGCCCACCTCGGTGCCGTTGAGCACCAGATCGTAGGCTACCGCCTGGACGGCCAGCGGGTCGGACTCCAGCAGGGGAATGTCCGCAACCCGCGGCGCGGTGAAGGGGTGATGGTTGGAATCGTAGCGCTGTTCCTCCCCGTTCCAGGCGAAGAGCGGGAAGTCGGTCACCCACAAGAACTCCAGTCGGTCCGCCTTCTGGAATTCCCGCCCCAGCTGTTCGCGCAGGCGGCCGGCCAGATGGAGGTCCTGCGGGGGGAGCGCGCCGACGAGAAACACCATGTGGTTTTCGGGCACCTGCAGGCGCTCCCAGAAGGCCTGAAGGGCTTCGGCGCCGACCTTGAGCGAGGATTTGGACTCGGCGCCGGCGCGCCGCAGCCAGACGAGGCCCTGTCCGCCCAGGCCGCGCACGAACTCGGTCAGCTCGTCCAGTTTCTTGCGCGACCAGTGATCGGCGCCGGGGACGACCAGCGCCTGCAGACGGCCCCCGGACGCGACGATGCCGTCCAGCAGCGGCGACGAAAGCGCCGAGGCGTCCCGGCTGACGTCGCGGATGCGGTAGGGGATTCGCAGGTCGGGCTTGTCGGAGCCATAGGCGGCGAGCGCTTCGGCATAGGGCATGCGCCGGAAAGGCGTGGCGATGGTAATCCCGGCCAGCGCCCAGATGCGGGCCATCAGGCCTTCCATGAGGGCGAACAGCTCGTCCGGCTCGGTGAAACTCATCTCGATGTCGACCTGGGTGAACTCGGGCTGGCGGTCGGCGCGCAGATCCTCGTCGCGGAAGCAGCGGGCGATCTGGAAATACCGCTCGAAGCCGGAGATCATCAGCAGCTGTTTGAACAGCTGCGGCGACTGCGGCAGGGCGAACATCTTGCCCTTGTAGACGCGTGACGGCACCAGGTAGTCGCGCGCGCCCTCGGGGGTCGCCTTGCCCAGGACGGGAGTCTCCATGTCCAGGAAGCCGTGCTCGTGCAGGAAGGCGCGCACGGCCAGGTTGACCTGGGAGCGCATGCGAAAGTTGGCCTGCATCTGCAGGTTGCGCAGGTCGATGTAGCGGTGCCGGAAGCGAAGCTCCTCGGACACCGACTCCCGGCTCTCGGGGAAAAAGGGCGGCAGGTCCGCGGGGGCGAGTATGTCGATGGCGGCGGCCACGAGCTCCACCCGGCCGCTGGCCAGGTCGGGGTTGGGTTTGGCGCGGCGCTCCACCCGCCCGTGCACCGCCAGCACGCTTTCGCGGGTCAACCGTCGGACGATTTCCGGCCGCGCGAAAGAGTCGCCGATCACCACCTGCAGGATGCCCTCGCGGTCGCGCAGGTCGACGAACGTGAGCGCCCCCAGCTCGCGCTTTTGGTTCACCCATCCGTAAACGGTGATCTCCTGGCCGACCAGTGCCTCGTCGACCCGGCCGCAGTAGTGGCGGCGCTTTAAAGGTGTTCCCTGATCCATGGCAGCAGCTCCCGGACGGCGACCCGTTGCTGTTGCTGGGTGCGCATGTCCTTGACGGTCACCTGGTTGGTCAGCACTTCCTCCTCGCCGACCACCAGGGTGAAGCGGGCGCCGACCCGGTCCGCCTTCCTGAACTGCTTCTTCAGGTTTCGGCCTCCGTAATCCAGCAGCGCGGCGTAGCCGGCGTCCCACATCCCGCGCGCCAGGTCGATGGCGGTGGAGAGTTGGGCCTCGCTCTGAAAGGCGACGAACAGAATGGCATCTCCGGCCTCCGGCGGCTGCAGGTGCAGCACCAGCCGCTCCATGCCGGCGGCGAAGCCGATGCCGGGCACGTCGGGCCCTCCCAGGTCTCGCACCAGGTTGTTGTAGCGCCCCCCGCCGAGAAGTGCGTTCTGGGCGCCCAGCTGTCCCGAGGTCACCTCGAACGCCGTGCGCGTGTAGTAGTCGAGTCCTCGCACCAGGCGCGGATCGGGCGTGAACAAAACCCCCATCTGGATCAGCGTGGCCTGCACCTCGGCGAAGTGGTCGCGGCACGGGGCGCAGAGATGGTCTGTGACCACGGGGAAGGAGGCGGCCACCCCGATGCAGCCCTCGTTTTTGCAGTCGAAGATGCGCAAGGGATTGGTTTCGGCCTTGCGGCGGCAGTCGGGGCAGAGCGCCTCGCCGGCGGCGGTCGCCGCGGCCCGCAGCACCTGCAGGTAGCCCGGCCGGCAGTCGCTGCAGCCGACCGAGTTGAGGTGCAGGCGGATGTCGGCGATGCCCAGCCGGGCCAGAAAATCGACCGCCGCGAAGATGACTTCGGCGTCGACCTGCGGCGTCGGGTCGGCGAACACCTCCACGCCGAACTGGTGGAACTGGCGGTAGCGCCCCTTCTGCGGCTTGTCGTAGCGGAACATGGCGCCGATGTAGAAAAACTTGAGCGGGAATATCTCCTCGAACAGGTTGTGCTCGATGGCCGCGCGCACCACCGAGGCGGTGTTCTCCGGCCGCAGCGTCAAGCTGCGCCCGCCCTTGTCGAGAAAGGTGTACATCTCCTTCTGAACCACCTCGCTGGTCTCGCCGATGCCGCGCTGGAAGAGTTCGCTGTACTCGAAGAGCGGGGTGCGGATTTCCCGGTAGAGAAAGCGGCGGTAGTAGTCGCGGATGGCCGATTCCAGGTGCTGCCACAGGGCCACCTCGGGGTGGACGATGTCCTTGGTTCCCTTGACGGCTTGCAAATCGCTCATGGGCGTCTCCGGTCTTTCGGGGCGGGCTCAGGCCTGCAGCGCCGCCCGCAGGGTGCGGTACACGTCCTGCAGGTCGTAGGAGGCCACGCGGGTCTGGCCGATGACGGGCATGAAGTTGGCGTCGCCGGGCCAGCGCGGGACGATGTGCAGGTGGAAATGGTCTTTCACCCCGGCGCCGGCGGCAGCGCCGAGGTTCATGCCGACATTGAAGCCGGATGGCTGGTAAGCGCCGCGCAGCGCGGCCAGCGACCGGTTGGCCAGTTCCCACATTGTCCGCAACTCGTCAGCCGTCAGCTTCTCCGGCGAGTCGATGTGCGCCTGGGGGACGACCATCAGATGCCCGGTGCTGTACGGATACTTGTTGAGGATGACGAAAAACGGGTCCTCGCGTCGCAGCACCAACCCCGCCTCGTCTTCTTCCTGCAGGGCGCGGCAGAAGACGCAGCCCGTCTCCGGCTTCCATCCGCTGATGAAGCTCCAGCGCCAGGGCGCGGACAGGTATTTCATTTCTTGCGGTCGAGCTCGTTCTGCAGCAGGTCGCCGATGGTCGTGCGGTTGTCGTCCTCCGGCTTCATGTACTTGGCCATCTCCTCGCGCTCCCGCTGGCGGGTGGCCGACTTCAGGCTGAGGTAGACCTTCTTGCGCTCCGGCTCGGTGCGCACGATCATCGCGTCGACGCGATCTCCGGCCTTGAAGCGCTTCTGGATGTCGGCGAACTCGATGCGCTCCTCGTCGATGTCACCGAGGCGGATGAACCCCTCGATGTTCTTGGAGATGGCGGCGGTGATGCCCTTGTCGGAGACGCTCTTGAGGGTGACCGGGATGATGTTGCCCGGCTTGTTCCTGGCGAAGAAGGTGGACCATTCGTTGTCGCTCATGTGTTTCAGGCTGAGCTGCACCTTGTAGTTCCGGTCCAGCTCGTTGCTGATGATCTTGGCCTCGATCTCCTCGCCCTCGCGCAGGAACTCCTCCGGGGTCTCGATGTGGAAATAGCTGATGTCGGAGATGCGGATCACGCCCTCGACATCCTCCTCCAGGCCGACGAAGACGCGCGACTTGAGGATCTTCTTCACTTTGCCGCGCACCACCTCGCCGACGAAGTGGCTCTTGAGGTACTTCTCCTCCGGCCGGGTCTCCAGTTGCTTCAGGCCCAGCTTGATTTTCTTCGCCTCGGGGCTGACCTCGATCACCTGCACCCAGATCTCCTCGCCGACCGCCACGTACTCCTCGACCGAATTGGGACGGCCTTCCCATGTCAGGTCGGAGATATGCAGCAAGCCCTCGACCCCTTCTTCCAGCTCGATGAAGGCGCCGAATTCGACGATCTTGACCACCTTGGCCACCAGCCGCTTGCCCAGGGGATACTTCTCGGAGATGCTCAGCCAGGGGTCGGGAAACTTCTGCTTCAGACCGAGCGAAATCTTGCCGCGCTCGCGGTCGATGTCCAGC
Organism: uncultured Clostridia bacterium; assembly: GCA_964479735.1. Lineage (GTDB taxonomy): Bacteria > Acidobacteriota > Aminicenantia > UBA2199 > UBA2199 > CAYZNT01. The sequence continues at coordinate 172,565 of CAYZNT010000002.1, read as the reverse complement.
ACCTTGACCTCGATCTCGTCGCCCTTGTGCAGCTTCTCCTTGGGGTGGTTGATGCGGCCGTAGGAAATGTTCTCCTTGTGCAGCAGCCCCTCCATGCCGCCAAGATCGACAAAGGCGCCGTAGTCGACGAGCGAGGTGACCACGCCCTTGACCAGCTGCCCGGGCTGCAGGACGCCGAGCAGCTTCTCGGACATCTCCTTCTTCTCCTCCTCCAGCAGCACGCGGCGCGACACCAGCCCGCCCTTCTCCTTCTTGTTGAGCTTGGTGACCCGGAACTGGAACTCCTTGCCGATCATCTTCAGCGGCACGCGCACCTTCTGCAGGTCGACCTGGCTCATGGGCAGGAACATTTCCACCCCGCAGTCGACGATGTAGCCCTTCTCGTCCGGAGTCAGGCGCACGATGCGGCCGGTCACCGGCAGGTTGCGCTTGAACGCCAGCAGAACCTTCTCCCAGCCCTCCTGGGCGGCCAGGGCCTTCTTGGACACGGTAATGTAGCCTTCCTTGTAGTTGACGTTCTGCGGCAGCACCGTGATCACGTCGCCGACCTGGGCGCTCAGCTTGCCCTCCCAGTCGAGCAGCTCCTGGCGGTTGAGGATGCCCTCGGTCTTCTGGCCGATGTCCAGGATAATCCGGTCGTCGAGGATGTCGACGATGCGGCCCTCCACCGGCGCGTGCGAATCGATGGCGCGCAGGTCGTAGTCCTTCACCAGCTCCGAAAAATCCTCTTCCGGGATATTCTCAGTGGGGGTTTTGGTTTCGTTTACGTCGTCCATGTGGGCTCTCCTTTGCGGGTTTATTTCGGTTCAGGTCTTCGAAGAATCGGCGCACCCGGTCGATTTCCCCGGGCGGCGTGGAGGCGCCGGCGGAGATGCCGACCGAGCGGAACGAGCCGAGCCGCCGCACCAGGCGACGATCCTGGAGCTCGAGGCTGGATTGGATGAGGAAGGTTCGGGGGTTCCGCGACCGGGCGATGCCGACCAGCTTGCGGGTGTTGGACGACTCGCGGTCGCCGACGACGACCACCACGTCGACCCGCGGAGCCAGTTTGCGGATGGCCTCCTGGCGGACGCGGGTGGCCGCGCAAATCGTGTTGTAGACTTCCAGCGTCTCGGTCCGGTCCAGCAGCTCGCCGATGATGCACTTGAAGAAATCGGTGTCCAGCGTGGTTTGCGCCACCACGCTGATCCGCTTGCGGAAGGGCAGGGCGCGCGCCTCGGCGAGCGAGTTGACGATGCGCGCACGCGGCGCGAAGGAGCGGGCGGCAACGACTTCCGGGTGGTCTTCGTCGCCGACGATGACCACCTGGGTCGGCTCGCGGTCCAGCATGCCGATCCACTGCTGGGCGCGCTTGACCAGCGGGCAGGTGGCGTCGAGGTAGGGGATGCGGCGCCGGCGAAGGTCCGCCTCCAACTGGCGCGGCACGCCGTGGGTGCGGATCACCAGGGTCTTGCCGGGGTCCCGCTCCGCCAGCCCGCCGATCGCCTCGATCCCTTTCCGCTGCAACTCATCGAGAACCGTCTTGTTGTGGATGAGCGGGCCGAAAGTCTGGATCGGACGGCCCTGGCGATAAACGTGCTCGATCAGTTTCAAGGCGCGTTTCACTCCAAAACAAAATCCTGCTTCTTCGGCGACGAGGACTTTCATGACGGAAGCCCTCATCTTATACCAGAAGCGCCTTCTTGTCAACAGAAACGGCGTGTTTTCCTCCTTCCAACTTGACTTTCGGGCGGGCCTGAACTATATTCGCCGCGGAGGACGACGCGCCATGGACCCCCACCGCCAGCCCCCCGTCTCGACCATCGCCCTGCCCCCCGATCTGCCGCCGGACCCGCAGTTCGCCGCCGGCATCCGCCGCGCTCCCAACCGCGGCCTGCACCTGGACCGCGCCGGGATGAAGACGGCCCTCAAGAACGCCCTGCGCTACCTTCCGGGCGCCCTGCACGAGCGGATGGCCCCCGAGTTCCTGTCCGAGCTGACCAGCCGCGGCCGCATCTACGGCTACCGATTCCGCCCATCCGGCGCCATTCGCGGGCGGCCCGTCGACGAGTACCGCGGACGCATCCTGGAAGCGCGGGCGTTTCAGGTGATGATCGACAACAACCTCGACTTCGATGTCGCCCTGTACCCCTACGAGCTGGTCACCTACGGCGAGAGCGGCCAGGTCTTCCAGAACTGGATGCAATACCGGCTGGTCAAGCTGTACCTGGAGGCGATGAGCGACGAGCAGACGCTGGTCATCTATTCCGGCCACCCGCTCGGCCTCTTTCCCTCCTCTCCCGACGCCCCACGGGTCATCTCCACCAACGGCATGCTGGTGGGCATGTTCGACAACATGAGGGATTTCGTCAACGCCGCCGCCCTGGGGGTGAGCAACTACGGCCAGATGACCGCCGGGGGCTGGATGTACATCGGTCCGCAGGGAATCGTCCACGGCACCTATATCACCCTGCTGAACGCCGGCCGCCTCTACCTGAACATCCCCGCGGACCGCGACCTGGCCGGAGTCGTGTACCTGAGCTCGGGCCTGGGCGGTATGAGCGGTGCCCAGGCCAAGGCGGTGGAGATCGCCGGAGGCATCGGCGTCATCGCCGAGGTCGACCGCTCCCGCATCGACACCCGCCACGCCCAGGGCTGGGTCGGAAAAGTGAGCGCCGACCTGGGCCAGGTCGCCCGCTGGATCGCCGAACACCGCGTCTCACGCCAGCCCGTCTCCATCGCCTACCATGGCAACGTGGTCGATCTGTGGCAGTACGTGCGCGACCACGACATCCCGGTTGAGCTGGCCTCCGACCAGACCTCCTGCCACGACGCCTACGGCGGCGGCTACACCCCGGCCGGGCTCTCCTTCGCCGAGGGCCGGCAGCTGCTGGCCGAGGATCCCAACCGCTTCCGCGAAATGGTCGATCAGTCCCTGCGGCGCCAGTACCAGCTCATCCAGGAGATGGCCCGGCGCGGCACCCGTTTCTGGGACTACGGCAACTCATTCCTGAAGGCGGTATACGACGCCGGCGCACGCGACGTGGCCGTCGACCCCGACGACCCCAGCCGCGGCTTCACCTATCCCTCCTACGTCGAGCACATCATGGGGCCGCTCTGCTTCGATTACGGCTACGGTCCCTTCCGCTGGGTCTGCCTGTCCAACCGGCCGGAGGACCTCCGCCTCACCGACCAGACCGCCATGGCCGCCATCGATCCGCTGCGCCGCGGCATGGACCGCGACAACCACGAATGGATCCGCAATGCCGAACGCAACCGGCTGGTGGTCGGCACCCAGGCGCGCATCCTCTACGCCGACGCCGGCGACCGCGTCAAGATCGCGCTGGCCTTCAACAGGCTGGTGCGAGAGGGGCGCGTCGGGCCGATCATGCTCGGCCGCGACCACCACGACGTCTCCGGCACCGACTCACCGTTCCGCGAAACGGCCAACATCAAGGACGGCAGCGCCGTCACCGCCGACATGGCGGTGCACAACTTCGCCGGCGACGCCGCCCGCGGCATGTCGATGGTCGTCCTGTCCAACGGGGGCGGCGTGGGCATCGGCAAGTCCTTCAACGGCGGCTTCGGGCTGGTGCTGGACGGCAGCGAGCGCCGCGACCGGATCATCCGCAGCGCCCTGGAGTGGGACGTGATGAACGGCATCGCCCGCCGCTCCTGGGCGACCAACCCCCAGGCCATGGAGACGGCCGCCGCCTGGAACCAGGCCAATCCGGGTCGCGGCCAGATCCACCTCCCGGTCCCGGCCGACGAGCAGCTCGTCGAAAGCGTGGTCGCCCGCCAGTTCCCGGACTGACTCCCGCGAACCGGCGCAGCAATCCCCCGAGAGCGACTCCGGCATATTGAAAATCAGGCCCAATTCCACTACAATTGGCTCTTTCCTCGCCGGCCGGGGCGGCCCGGCGGCTCGGGCGGGAGGTGACTGCGGTGGCCGAGTTTCTTGAGTTCCGACAGGTGGCCAAGAACTTCGGCAGCATCTGCGCCGTTGACGGCGTATCGCTGGAGATCAAGCGCGGGGAGTTCTTTTCACTTCTCGGCCCAAGCGGCTGCGGCAAGACCACCATGCTCCGCATCGCCGCCGGCTTTGAGCGCCCCGACCGTGGCCAGGTTTTTCTCGACGGCGTGGACATCACCCACCTGCCCCCCAACAAGCGCAAGGTGAACACCATCTTCCAGAGTTACGCCCTCTTCCCCCACATGAGCGTCTGGGAGAACATCGCCTTCGGGCTCCGGGTGGCCAAGCGCTCCCGCCAGGAAATCGCCACCGAGGTGGAGCGCATGCTGCACCTCATCCAGATGCAGGACCAGGCGCACAAGAAACCGGCGCAGCTGAGCGGGGGCCAGAAGCAGCGCGTGGCCGTGGCCCGCGCCCTGGTCAACCGGCCGCAGGTGCTGCTGCTCGACGAGCCGCTGGCCGCCCTCGACCTGAAGCTGCGGCAGAAGATGCTCATCGAGCTCGACCTGATCCACGACGAGGTGGGCATCACCTTCCTCTACGTGACCCACGACCAGGGTGAAGCCATGAGCCTCAGCGACCGCATCGCCGTGATGGAGGCCGGCCGCATCGAGCAGATCGGCACCCCGGCCGAAATCTACGAGGCTCCCCGCACTTCCTTCGTGGCCGCCTTCATCGGCGACACCAACTTCCTGGAGGGCGTCGTCACCGAGATCGCGGCCCCCGACTACTGCCGGCTGCGGGTCGAGGGTTTTCCGGACATCCTCTGCTTCAACGACAAGGGCATGCGCCCCGGCAACCCCGTCTACCTCAGCGTGCGCCCCGAGAAGATCCGCATCTCGCGCGACCCGCCGACCGCCAAGACACCGACCAATCTCATGAAAGCGCACGTCGAGGACGTCATCTACCTCGGCACCGCCACCAAGTACTGGGTGCGCATACAGGACTACCGCATATCGGTGCTGCGCCAGCACGGACGCTTTTTCCTCGACGAGAAGCCGATCCGCTGGAAGGACGATGTCTGGATCTGGTGGCACGAGGACGACGGCTTCATGCTCGACCGCTACAGCGAAGCCGACGAGAGCCTGACCCAGCTGCCGCCGGAAAAGGTGGGCGAACCGAACGGCGCCGGGGCCGGCACCTGACATGCAGCGGAGGACGCGCGGCAAGCTGCAGGAGTGGCTGGTCTCCACCCCCTCGCTGGTCTGGCTGACCCTCTTCTTCGTCGTCCCCACCCTGCTGGTGCTGGCCATCACCTTCAAGCCGGCCACCCCCTACGGCGGCATCGGACCCGGCTGGACGCTGGATACGCTGCGCTCCCTGGGCAACCCGAACTATCCCGCCATCATCTGGCGCACGCTCTGGATCAGCCTGCTCACCACCCTCATCTGCCTGCTGCTGGCCGTGCCGGCCGGCTACCAGATCGCCCGTCTCGCGCCGCGTTGGCGGCAATTCACCCTGCTGCTGGTCATCATCCCCTTCTGGACGAGTTTCCTCATCCGCATCTTCGCCTGGAAACAGCTGCTGCATCCCGACGGCCTGATCAAGAACGCGCTGGTGTTCGTCGGCCTGGCCGACCCGCAGACTTCCCTGCTCTACAACAACGGCGCCGTGCTGCTGGTGATGGTCTACACCTTCCTCCCGTTCACCATCCTGCCGATCTACGCGGCGGCGGAGAAGTACGATTTCCACCTCAGCGAGGCGGCCCGCGACCTGGGCGCCTCCTCCCTGCGCGCCTTCTTCACCGTCTTCCTGCCCAGCATTCGCCGCGGGCTGCTGACCGCGTTCCTGGTGGTTTTCATCCCGGCGCTGGGCACGTATGTCGTGCCCGACATCGTGGGCGGCCCGGGCAGCGAGATGCTCGGCAACAAGATCGCCCAGCGCGTCTTCGTCGACCGCAACCTGCCCCACGCCAGCGGCCTCTCGGCCTTCCTGATCCTGGCTGTTCTCGCTCCCCTGGTGGCCGTGCTCGTCATGCAGCGCAAGAAGGAGAAGCCCGAACCGTTCATCTCGGAGGTGGCATGAGACGCAGCCGCTTCCCCATGCTGGTCACCGTGTTCGTGCTGGTCTTCTTCTACCTGCCCATCCTGCTGCTGGTGGCCAACTCGTTCAACTCCTCGCGTTTCAGCGGTCGTTGGGAGCGCTTCTCGCTGGTCTGGTACGAGCGCCTGTTCCAGCAGGGCGAAGTCTGGCGGGCCGTCGAGAATTCGCTGCTGATCGCGCTTTCCGTCACTTTCGTGGCCATTGTCCTGGGCACGGCGGCCGCCTTCGCGCTGCACCACTACGGTCGTTCCCGCCTGCAGCGCGCCCACTACATGATGATCTACACGCCACTGGTCGTGCCGGAGATCCTGATGGGCATGAGCCTGCTGATGCTCTTCGTGGCGCTGGGCGTCGAGCTCGGGCTGTTCACCATCTTCCTGGCCCACGTCACGTTCTGCCTCAGCTACGTGGCCATGGTGGTGCTGGCCCGGCTGCAGGATTTCGATTACACCATCGTGGAAGCCGCCCAGGACCTGGGCGCCGGCTGGCTCACCACCGCCCGCCGAGTCCTGCTGCCGGTTTTGGCACCGGGCATCACCGCCGGCGGCCTGCTGGCCTTCACCCTGTCCATCGACGACTTCGTCATCACCTTCTTCGTGGCCGGCCCCGGCTCGACCACCCTGCCCATCCGCATCTACAGCATGATCAAGCACGGCTCGCCGCCGTTGATCAACGCGCTTTCCACCATCCTGCTGGTGGTCACGTTCAGCGTCGTCATCTTCAGCCAGCGGCTGAGCAACGTGAAGAGATAATCCAGGAGGAACCCGTGAAAGAGACCATCCGCACCGCCCGTTCCCGGTTGCCGTGGCTGGCTCTCGCCCTGCCGCTTCTGCTGGTGGCCCTGCCCCAGGCCCACTGCCGCAAGGCCAAGCAGACGCTGCACCTCTACACCTGGGCCGACTACCTCAAGCCCGAGCTGGTCCAACGGTTTGAGCGCGAGCAGAACTGTCAGGTGGTCGTAGACACCTTCGACTCCAACGAGTCGATGTACGCCAAGTTGAAGGCCGGCGCCAGCGGCTACGACGTGATCGTTCCGTCGAGTTACATGGTCAGCCTGATGAACCGCCAGGGCATGCTGCGGACCCTCGACGCCGCCCTCATTCCCAACCGCCGCCACATCGACCCCGACTTCCTGGCCATCACCATCGACCGGCAGATGAAATACAGCGTGCCCTACATGATGACCAACACCGGCATCGCCTACCTGAAGAGCCGGGTTCCCGACTTCGTCCCCTCCTGGGCGATGTTCGCCCGCACCGACCTGAAGGGGCGCACCACCATGTTCAACGACATGAGGGAAACAATCGGCGCGGCCTTGAAATTCCTGGGCTACAGCCTCAACACCACCCGGGAGTCGGAGCTGGAGGAGGCCAAGACCGTCGTGCTGGGCTGGAAGGAAAACCTCGCCAAGTTCGAAAACGAGCAGTACAAGACCGGCCTGGCCTCCGGCGAGTTCCTTCTGGTCCACGGCTACAGCGGCGACATCGTGCAGGTGCAAAAGGAAAACCCCGACATCGCCTTTGCCATTCCCCGCGAGGGAACGGCCATCTCCTGCGACGACCTGGTCATTCCGCGCGATGCCCGTGCCGTCGCCCTGGCCCACCGCTTCATCAATTTCCTGTGCGACCCGGCTGTGGCGGCGGAGAACACCGACTTCATCGGCTATCTGGCGCCCAACCGCGCCGCCTACCCGCTGCTCAGCGAAGAAATCCGCTCCAACCCGGCCATTTTCCTCGATCCCCAGGTTCGCGCCCGCTGCGAGGTGCTCGACGACCTGGGCGAAGCCAACGCCCTCTACGTCAAGTACTGGGACCAGATCAAAGCCGGGGAATGAACGAACGCCCGACCCCCCGCGCACCCGGACAGCGGGAAGGGTTCCGGCCGCGGAGGTGCCTGTGAGCTACGAGAGCCCGGAAACGTTTGAACCGGCCCCGACGGCGACCATCATCCACGCCTACAACAGCGAAGGCGTATCGCTGGTCACGCTCAGCGACGAGGAGATATACGCCGTCATCAAGGCGTCCGGGGCCAACCTGATCGGCCAGCCCAACATGCAGCCCCGGGTGATGATCCTCGATCGCCACATCCCGGAACGGGGAATCCAGATCAGCCAGGTCGAGCAGTCGTTGGCCATCGAGGAGTCCCATGCCAGCTATTTCTGGGAGAAGCAGGTTCAGGGGAAGAGATCCTTCGAGTCGGCCTGCATGGAGGTGAACACCTGCGGCGACTCGCTGAGCCCGCGGGTGCTGGGCACGTTCCTCGACGCCTGCGATTACCCCGAACTGGTCTCCTTCGTCTACTTCGCGCCGACCCCCCTGCTCAAGGACTACAAGATAACCGATCCCGATTCGCTCATCCGCCAGTGCTTCCGCCAGCCGGTGGACTGTTATTCCCGCTACATCAGCGAATGCCAGGCACCGGTCGACATTCCGGCCGGCAAGCTGTTCATCGCCAATCTCTACCGCAAGGACCTGGCCGATATCGTCGACCGCCTTCGCACCGATGTGGTGAAGCGCTACTCCGACCACACCCTGAAGCTCAAGCGCAGCGACCGCAAGCTGAAGCTCATGGTCAACTCGCAGCAGGAGGAGTACCTGGCCTGCGCCTTCTACGACTGCGACCGGGAATTCGTCGAATCGCTGTGCAACCCGCGCATCCGGGAGAAAGAGGCCCTCTATCTGCTCGAAGACTGCTTCGAGGACGTCCTTCTGTCCACCGACACCCCGTTCGTCTTCGACCACGACTTCGACCCGCCCGGCTACACCGGGGTCTTCCTGACCGGCGGCACCGGCTATATCGCCCTGCACGTCACCCCGAACCGCATCGGCCAGACCTCGAATTTCGTGGAGTTCTGCGCCTACATCCACCCCAGCATGTGGGTGTTCGACCGCGAATCCCTGATCCACATCATGTGGCCGGTGCTGAAGCTGTTCAAGCCGCGAAAGGCCGAGGTCCATTTCCGCGTCTCCTCGCGCAACATCACCCGCTCCCACAACACGCACCAGAAATTCGTCCGGCGCCGGCTCGTCGGCCTGGGGTACACGTCGGAAGAGATCGTCTCCTTCTACGACGAGTACTTCGGGCGGACCTTCTTCCACCTCAACATAGAAAAAAAGTGAACCGCCCCTCGTGACCGGGTCGGGGAGGCCCCGGAGCCGCCGAGCAGCGCTGCGGAATCGCCCTCCAGGTCCAGGGCGCCACTCCACGCAATCGAGCCCCGCTCACGCGTAGCGTTCGTTTTCGGGGTGGATGGTCGGGAGCCCGTCACTCTCCATCTTGTTCATCCCGGGAAATCGCGTCATAATCCCTAGGGTTCGCCGGGAAGTAGGCGGAGGAGGGTCGCGGGATGAAGGAAGTGGGCGGTGGGAGATGACGGAAGAGCGCCAAACCGTGGACAGCCGCGCGCCCGGCGGAGTCTTTCAGCCGTTCACCGCAGAGGGCGCAAAGCGGAACGCGAGCCACGCGCAGAAGGTGGCGAGGGTGGCGGACCAGCTCCGCCGTCGGAAGAGCACCGCCCCGCTCTCGCTGCGAAAACGCACCGTTTCTCACCAGGTTCCCAAGCTTCACGACAAAACCTACCGGGACGAGAAGGTGGACCTTCTCGATTTCGACGAAATCATCGAAGTCGACACCGCGCGGCGCACCTGCATCGCCGAGCCGGGGGTTCCGTTCTGCAAGCTGGTCGAGCAAACACTCCGCCTGGGGTACGCGCCGATCGTGGTTCCCGAGCTCAAGACCATCACCCTGGGCGGGGCCGTGGCGGGCTGCTCGATCGAGTCGATGTCATACCGGTACGGCGGCTTCCACGACACCTGCCTGGAGTACGAGGTCATCACGGCGAAGGGCGACGTGCTCACCTGCACCCCCCAGAACGAGCACTCGCTGCTGTTCCAGATGATGCACGGTTCGTTCGGGACCGTGGGCATTCTGTCCCGGATCGTTTTCCGCCTGATCCCCGCCAAACCGTTTGTCCATGTGCGCTATGAGCGCCACGCCTCCATCGACAGCTACCTGCACGCCATCCGGTCCCACTTTGAAGACGGCGATGCCGACTTCATAGACGGAATAATCCATTCCCCGGCGAACCTGGTCCTCTGCCTGGCCGACTTCGTAGACCGCGCGCCGTACACCCATCGGTACGATTGGCTGAAGGTCTATTTCCAGAGCACGGCGAAGCGCAGCGAGGACTACCTGAGGACATTCCACTACTTCTACCGGTACAACCGGGGTGTCACCACCGCGCGCCCCAAATCGTGGCTGGGCCGGCTGCTGCTGGGCAGGCTCCTGGGCTCCTCCGAGATCCTCTGGCTGGCCAGAAAGCTCCGCTGGATCGTCCTCTCCGACCGGCGACCCCCTGTCACCGTGGACACGTTCATCCCCTTCTCCAAGCTGAAGGCATTCACGGAGTGGTATGCCGGAGAATTCGGACACTTTCCGCTCTGGGTCGTCCCCTACCGGAGGGTCCGCGACTACGAGTGGCTCAGCGACGGTTTCTGGGCCGGACTCGAAGACCGGCTCTTCATCGACATCGCCATCTACGGGATGAGGCAGCCCGGAAAGGCCAACTGTTACCGCTTGCTGGAAGAGAAGCTGAAGGAGTTGAAAGGGGTCAAGACGCTGATTTCCTACAACTACTACACCGAGGAGGAGTTCTGGCAGATCTTCAACAGAGCCAATTACGATGCAGTGAAGGCGGTCACCGATCCCGACAACGCATTCCGCAACCTGTACGAGAAGACCTGTCGCGCGGCGATGGGGCGGAAGTGAGGAGGGGGGGATGGAGCCCGGCGCCATGTACCGCTCCCGCGCCGGGGCCGAGGCCGTGGCCGCCTCGTACGAAAGACTCCTGAGACGCTGGCCCGCCCTCGGTCCTGCGGGCTTGGCTGGCCGATCTTCTGCCCGGATGATTCCGGTTTCCGCCTGTGTTTGTTCATCAACCCCCCGCAGCCGGCATCGCAAACGGAAGCGGGGGCATGGGTAAATCCAATCGGGAACGCTCCATCCCCGGTGATGCCCCCACGGAGCCAAGCTGGCGGCGATGGCGGCGGCGAGTTTCATCTCCGCCACATCCCCGGGCTTGGTCAGCGGCTGGAAGGGTCCGTGGTCCGGCTGCGCCCGGGTGCCACCGTCGCCGGCCTCACCAGTCCTTCACATTCAGCATGCCGAAACAACGATACCCGGGCTGCCCCACGTTGCGGCAGAAATCGTGGCAGGGATAGGCGAAGTCCGAGTCGCCGCGATCCAGTGCGGTCAGGACGACCATGCGGCGCTGTCCCGACCGGCCGCGGTTGAACATCAGGCACTGGCGGGCTTCGTCGCCGGGGGCACCTCCCCGGTGATCCGGCAGCCCGCCGCACACATGTCCCAGTTCGTGCAGGCTCAGCACATTCAGGATTCGTTGCCTCACCGTGGCCTGCACCCGGGGATCCAGCAGCCGGAGCCACGCCTGGTGCGCCTCGTCGACCGTGAACTGGTTCACCGGATCGCGCAACTGTCGGCCTTCCTCCGACGCGGGATCTTTCAGCCCGGCGTCGAGCCAGTGGAGGTAGTAGTCCAGGAAAATGCGGACCCGATCCGGGAAGACCTTCACGTACTCGGTGCTCTTGACGCTCCCTTCCTGGGCCGCGTAGGCCATGGCGGGAAAGGACGGATCCGTCGTCGTGGCCGGGTTGGGCTTTCCGTCGTCGCCGACCGGCGGGGAGGGGTCCCGGTCGCCTTCGATGAACATGAGCTTCACCGCGAATGCCGGATGGGCGTCACGGTCCTCCGCGTTGAAGTCCACCAGCGGCGCCTCGCCAAGGCCCGATGACGCCTCCACCAGCGATTCATCCAGGCGGATGGCGGTGATGCGGGTGACGCGCCGCCAAAGGTCCACCGGGAACTTCCTTTCCGGATCGATGATGAACAGCTCCTTGGCCGTCGGCTCCAGCCGCCGATGGGACCGCTGGCCGCCGCCGTCGAGCGCCACGACTCCGCGGTACTCGTTGTAGAGGGTGAGCCCGTCGCCCGACTTCGCCTGGCCGGCCACCGCCTCGCCGTCCCACGCCCTGTCCGCGGAGAAGCCGCCAATCTCCCACCCGTCGGCGATGCGGTTGCCATTGTCATCCCGCGGGATCTTGAGGTCGGCCGTCGGCTTGCCGCGAACCATGACCTTCGCTTCCGCATCGGCCTCGTCCAGCGCATTGACGTGCAGCGTGCCCCAGGCGCCGAAATCATAGGCATGGACAACGACGCTCGCCTGTTCCACCCGCTCGTCTCCCCGGGTCATCACCGTCTTCTCGTCCACGAAACGGAGCGGCCCGTCTTCGGAAAAGTCCTCCTTGCGGAAGCGCAGTCCGGCACTCTTCGCGGCTCGGGACGGGAAGTTGAGGCAAACCCCCTTCTGTTCGGAGACGTCCGAGAGCGTCAGCGTCAGCTTCACCGGGCGCGGCTTCGAGGGGTCGCGGGGTTCGTGCGCGGCGATCTTCACCGTCAGGCTGTTGCCCGGCTGGTCCGGCGCCTGGACGTTGCCTTCGGGCTTCCACGAGGGGTAGATGCCCTCGTCCACGCTCACCCCGACCTCCGGGGCCGAGACCGGCTGCGAGACCACCAGATGGGCCTGGTAGTCGATCGATCCGCCGCTGATGCCGCCGACCACCCCGTGGTTCGACTTGCTGATGCTCTCCCACTTGGCCAGTTCCTCGTGGGTGAAGGTGAACACGAAAACCGAGCGCCAGCCGGTGGAGTCCGTTCCGACGGTGACGATGCCCATGAAGTCGGTGAGGCCGGCGGCCGGGACGTGTCCCTGGCTGAAATGGAGGAGGCCGCCCTTCGGGGTGCGAATGAACTCCGCCGCCGGGTTGGTGTCTGCGGGCGCACCTCCCTGGCTTTTGTCCGTCCATTTGCTGTGGCCTGTCCAATGCAGAAACTGGCCGTCCCCGATGGTCCGCACCGCGCCGTGCTCGTTCGACTTCTTCTCGACAGACGATCCCGACAGTTCGGCGAGGTAGAACTGCAGGCGCTCGCCGGGGCGCAGCGCGAGCAGGCTTCCGCGCGCGGCCCAGAGCGCGCGCGGCGTGCCCAGCGAGAACTTCACCTCGTCGGGCGTCAGCCCCTGTTCTTTCAGAGCGGCGGCGAGCTCGTCCTGCAGCGACCAGGGGCGCCAGACGGAGCAGAGACGGTAGACGGAGGTGGCGCTGGAGGTCCAGCCTTCGCCGTCCCCGCAGTCCCCGTCCTGCTTGTCGACGATGGTGAAGGTGACCTCTCGGGTGTCGGGAAGGGATTGCCGGGTGGCCAGCGCTGTGGCCGCTAGAAAAAGCAAAACGAACCAAAGGCTCTTCTTTTCCATGGAGCGACTATACCCAGGCAAAGCCCGATTTTCAAGCGATTCGATCGGGGGTACGCAAAGCCGAAGGAAAATCCCCTTATTCGTGACCGGATGGGCGGACATTCCGGATCTTGCCGATACAGGCCGAGAAAAGAGGTGGTCTCGGTCCGGAGCGCGCACCCGGGCAAAACCATTCTCCATCATCACGGGAGGATCCTGCCTCGGCGGGAGTTGGGCAACCGCCGCTCATTCCTTTCCTCGCGGGTGACGGACTCGAATTTCGACCCGGTTGCCCCAAGGATTCGCCATTCAGCCCCGGTCATGAATCTGGAGCGAGGCATCGCTTCCATCAGATTTTCCATTTTCAAGATAGAGGCATGCGCGCTCCAGATTTTGGTGAGCGGCTGTCAACACCAGGATATCGTTGGCTCCGATCCTGAAGTCGGCGCGCGGGCTGGGGAAACTTTTTCCGGCCCGGACAACGGCGACGACCGTGGCGCCGGTCTTCTGGCGCAGATCCAGCTCTTGCAGGCTTTTTTCGCAGGCGAACATCTCCTCGTCGATCAGGAAGGTTTCGACCGTTCCGGCTTCGATCAGGGCGTTCAGTTTTTCCCAGCGCGTATCGACCGTGCTTCGCCCCCTCAGAATGGCATAGTTCTTGTTCCGGATGATCTTGACGATGTTTTCAACGACATTCCCCGGGATATGATAGTGACGGAGGGTGCGGCTGAAGATCTCGATGGAGGTCTCAAACTCCTCCCCGATCACTTCGTTGGCGCCGATCCGATAGAGATCCTCGATTTCCGCCAGGTATCTCGTTCGCGCAATGATCTGGAGATAGGGGTTCTTCTCGTGCGCCTTGCTGATCGCGACCTTGGCGGCCCGAGGGTCTGAGATCGCCACCACCAGCACGGTCGCTTCCCGGATATTCACTTTATCGAGCACCTCTTCCCCGGAAATGTCACCGAAAAAAACCGGCATCTGCTCGCTTCTGAGAAGCTTGACGTTTTCGTAATTGAGATCCACCACCAGGAAGGGAATCTTGACCTTCTTCAGGGCCAGCGCCAGGTTCCTGCCCGTGAGTCCGTAGCCGGCAACAATCGTATGCTTGCGCAACACCAGGTTCTCCTGCCGGTTCGGGGAATCGTCACTGGAGGAGGCGGTCAGGCGCTCCGCCGCCTCGATCAGAAGCGGGGTCATCAGGATGGAGATGATCGTGGCGGAAAAGAAAACGTTGAAGGTTTCGGAAGCGAGAATGCCGTTGTTGATGCTGATTTTCAGGAGCGCGATCGAAAACTCCGACATCTGGAAAATGTAGGCGGCCGTCTGCAGGGAGTGGGTTTTCGAAATCCTGAAACTCCGCGCCACCAGGAAAATCAAGCCTCCCTTCAAAAGCAGTATCGCCGCCAGCAACAGCAGGATTTCGCCCCAGCGTGCCCCCAGGGAGCCGAATTCAAAGAGCATTCCGGTCGCCACGAAGAAAAAGGCCGTGAAGATCTCCTTGAACGGCATGATGTCGGATGTCACCCGCAGCTGAAAATCCGTTTCCGATATCAGCACCCCGGCGACGAACGCTCCGAAAGCGTAGGAGAATCCGGCCTGATTGCTCAAAATGCTGAAGGCGAAAGGGAAGAGAATGGCGATCATCAGGTTCAGGACGCGATACCTCTCCGAGGAGAGAAAATGGAAAAACCGATCTCCGTAGATTTTGAAGAGCAAAGCAAGCAGCAGGAACGCCGCGAGATAGACGGCGAGCACCAGCGGCGAAACGCTCCGGTAGATGTTGAACCTGGAGAGGAGAGGCAGGACCATGATCATCGGAACGAAATTCACGTCCCCGAATAGCTGGATCGCGACGATGAAATTGCCGCGCGGAGAGTGCAGGATTCCCTTTTGCTTGAGGATCTCGAACGCCAGGGCGCTGGAACTGAGAGAGATCAGAAACGAGAAGAGAAGGCCTTCCGAAAAACTCCGCCCGGTGGCTAGGAACAAGCCCAGGAAGAGCAGTATGATTCCGTATAAAAGGAGCGGCCCGCCCCTGAAAAAGTAGCGCCGGAGGTTCCTGACCTTCTCCTTGCTGAATTCCAGTCCGATCGTAAACAGAAGCATCGCCAGCCCGATCTCGGCCATGTTGTCGATCAGGGCGTTGTGGGAAATCAGTTTCAGGCCGTTCGGTCCGATCACCACGCCGGAGAGGATGAAGGCGATGATCACCGGAAAGCGCAGGAGCGTCGAGATATACGTCACCAGGATCGTGAAGCCGAACACGATCAAGATCTGCAGGAAAATGTTTTCCGTCATGACGTCACCATAGCACAGCCGGCAGATGGAATTAAGCCGGGGCTCCTCATGCCTCCGGGTTTCCTGAGAGTGGTCCGGAAACCCTTCCCCCGGTCTCGAGTCGTTCCGTCCGGCTCTCCGATGGGCTCTTCACCCGGAGCGGGTGACGCCCATTCTCCCCATGACCGGCCGGGAGTGAATCGGCGAGCGCTCGAGGAGCCCCCAATTCGGTGCTCCAACCCGGATCCAAACACTCTTGACGTGTCCCGCCCCGACCGTTTCTGAATCAATTCCAGCGGCTGCGGCGAAACCCGAGCGTGATCAGGACCGAGGCGATCGCCTCAAGGAGCCACAAGGAGAAGCATCTCCCGCACCAGCAAGGCGGCCACCGCCGAGGAGACGCCGGAGGGGTCGATGGCCGGGGCCAGCTCGACCAGGTCGGCCCCGACGATGTTCAGTTTCTGCAGGTAAGGCAGAAGGGTCAGGAAATCCTGGAAGAAGATGCCGCCGGCCTCGGGCGTGCCGGTGCCGCTCACCAGGGAGGGGTCGAAGACGTCGATGTCGATGGTGAGGTAGACCGGGCGCCGGCCGATGCGGCGAGCCATGGACGAACCGGAGCGGGAATCGAAGCCCCTCAGGGTGCGGTGCTTTTCCATCAGTTCGAATTCGGCCTGGGTGCCGGAGCGGATGCCGAACTGGAAAATCGAGTCGAAGGGGACGATCTCCGCCACCCGCCGCATCACGCAGGCGTGGCTGAAAGGGTTCCCGTCGTATTTCTCGCGCAGGTCGGCGTGGGCGTCCAGGTGGATCAGAGCCAGGTCGGGATGCCTCGTGCGCAGGGCCCGGACCAGCGGATAGGAGACGCTGTGCTCTCCGCCCAGGGCCAGAACCTTTTTCCCGCCGGCCAGGATGCGAGCCGCCGCCCGTTCGATCCGGGCCAGGTTGGCCTCCGGCTCGTCGGCGTCGAACCCGATGTCCCCGGAATCGAAGTAGCGGACCGCGCGGAGGGAGCGGCGCTGGTAGGGGCTGTAGAGCTCCAGGTTGCGGGAGTAGCGCCGGATCTCGTCGGGGGCCAGCCTCGAACCGGCCTTGAACGAGGAGGAAAAGTCCAGGGGGAGACCCAGCAGCACGATATCGCTCTGCTCGAGCCAGGAACCGGCGCCAATGAACTGCACCCGCTCCGGAGCCATCGTCGGAATCAGCGCAGCGCCGCCTTCAGGAACTCCGGCAGGGCGAACGACGCCAGGTGGATCTCCCGGTTGTAGTAGCGGGTGGAGATCTTTCTGCGCTGCCACCGCTTTCCGGCGCCGCCGGCCTGGTAGCCGTCGACCGGGTCGACGAAGTCGGAGGCGAAGATAAAACCCCACTGTCCCACCGGATAGGTAGGGGTGGCCGAGAGGTAAACCCGCACGTGGGCGAAAATCTTTTTCAGGATCCGGTAGTTGTCCCGGATGGTTTTGATCTGCTGCGGGTAGAAGGGATTTCCGGCCTGCACGGCCAGGACCCCCTTCTCGCCGAGGACGTCTCGCACCGCCCGGTAGAAGGCGGTGGAGATCAAGACCTTGGCGGGCCCGATCGGCTCGCTCGAATCGATCAGAATCGCGTCCCATCCCGGGCCGTCGTATTCCTGCACGAACTTCACCCCATCGGCGAACTCGAGGGTGACCCGCGGATCCCGGAAGCTGCTGGCCAGGGCGGGAAAGTGCTTCCGGCACACCTCCACCACGTCACGGTCGATCTCGCACAGGGTGGCGGCCCGCATGGATGGATAACGCAACACCTCGCGCATGGTGCCGCCGTCACCGCCGCCGATTATCAGCGCCCGCTTCGGGTTCGGGTGCAGGGAAAGCGGCACGTGGCAGAGCATCTCGTGGTAATAGAACTCGTCGCGCTCCGTGACCATGACCAGGTCGTCCAGCAGCAGGACCTTGCCGAAAAAGCCGTTTTCAAAGAGACGCAGCTTCTGGAAGGGGGTCCGGTATTCCAGGAGCTGTCGCTTCACCTGGAAGGTCAACCCGGCGTCCCGGCTCTCGGTATGCCATTCGGTGAAGAGGAGAGGGTCTTTCTTTTTCATGCTATTTCCACCACAAAACCGCCGCCGCGAAGGCGCCGCCCTTGTCCTGGACGGTCAGCTCGGCGGAACCCGTCTGCACGTCAAGCAGCTCCCGGTTGCGCGTACGAAAGCCGAACTCGACCATCTTGATCACCTGCTGCTCCATCTGCTGGGCGCTGCCGAGGCCGGAGTGCTCCATGATCAGGCCGGGCAACGTCGGATCCTTGGGAATTCCCACCGCCACGGCCGCAGCGATTCGGGCGCCGTTGTCCGAGCTGAAAATGTAGGCGTAGGCGATCGGAACCAGGGCGCCTGCCGGAAGCTTGAACGGTGCCACCCGGACGGCCGCGGGCGGAAGAATGGAGGAGACCTTGATCAGGTTGGTGTCGCCGACCCCGGCATTCAGGATGGTGTTGTCGAAGGTGTTCAACTCGGTGAACCCCTCAGCCGACCCGCTGACCAGGAAAAAGCAGTTTGGAGTGGGAATCATCTCGCGACCTCTCCGCAACCGGATTGATGCCTCGCAATCCCCGAAATCGCACCGGGGATTTGGATCTGCATCGGCTGCTCGAAATGGAATATAACACAGGTCCGGCTCCCAAGCAAACCGTGAATGCACCCACGTCGAAAATGGCACCGCTGGGAGTAAGGTGGCACCAAGCGATCAATGTGACAAAGGTGGACTAAAATAAAGTTGTCATGGAAACATTTATATATTGACAATAATAATATTTATGAATATATTAGTAACTGAAGCAAAATCTTAGAGAATCAAGGAGATGAAGCATGGGAAAGATCATAGGAATCGATCTTGGCACGACGAACTCGGTCGTGGCATTGATGGAAAAGGGTGACACGCGGATCATCACCAATTCCGAAGGCGGCCGAACGACTCCTTCCGTGATCGGTTTCACCAAGGATGGCGACCGGCTGGTCGGCCAGGTGGCCAAGCGGCAGTCGGTCACCAACCCCGAGAACACGGTCTACTCGATCAAGCGTTTCATGGGCCGGCGCTACTCCGAGGTCGCGGAAGAGATCAAGATGGTCCCCTACAAAGTCGTTCGCGGCCCCAATGACGATGCCCGGGTGGAGATCAACGGCAAGCAGTTCTCGCCACCCGAGATTTCCGCGCTGATCCTGCAGAAGCTGAAGGAGGCCGCGGAGGACTTCCTGGGAGAAAAAGTCACCGAGGCGGTCATCACCGTTCCCGCCTACTTCAACGACGCCCAGCGCCAGGCGACCAAGGACGCCGGCAAGATCGCCGGCCTGGACGTGAAGCGCATCATCAACGAGCCGACGGCCGCCGCCCTGGCCTACGGCATGGACAAAAAAAAGGACCAGCTGATCGCGGTCTACGATTTCGGCGGCGGCACCTTCGACATATCGATCCTGGAGATCGGCGAGAACATCGTCGAAGTGAAAGCCACCAACGGCGACACCCATTTGGGCGGCGACAACATCGACCAGCGGCTCATCGACTGGATCGCCGGGGAATTCCGGAAAGACCAGGGCATCGATCTGTCCCGCGACAAGATGGCCCTGCAGCGTCTCAAGGAGGCGGCTGAAAAGGCCAAGATCGAGCTGTCGACAGCCATGGAAAGCGAGATCAACCTGCCGTTCATCACCGCCGACGCCTCCGGGCCGAAGCACCTGGTGATGAAGCTGAGCCGGGCCAAGCTGGACCAGCTGGTCGGTGAAATCATCGACCGGTCGATCAAGCCGTGCGAACAGGCCATCAAGGACGCCGGCATCAAGGTCTCCGACATCCACGAGGTCATCCTGGTCGGCGGCATGACCCGCATGCCCTACATCCAGGAGCTGGTGAAGAAGTTCTTCGGCCGAGAGGGAAACAAGAGCGTCAATCCCGACGAGGTGGTGGCCGCCGGAGCCGCCGTGCAGGGCGGCGTCCTGTCGGGAGAGGCCAAGGACATCCTGCTCCTCGACGTCACCCCGCTCTCGCTGGGCATCGAGACCCTGGGAGGCATCACCCACAAGCTGATCGAGCGCAACACCACCATACCCACCAAGAAGACCGACATCTTCACCACCGCGGAGGACAACCAATCCAGCGTCGAAATCCACGTGCTGCAAGGGGAACGGGAGATGTCCCGTGACAACCGCACCCTGGGCAAGTTCCACCTGACCGGCATCCCGCCCGCGCCTCGGGGCGTGCCGCAGATCGAAGTGACTTTCGACATCGACGCCAACGGCATCCTCAACGTCTCGGCCAAGGACACCGCCACGAGCAAGCAGCAGGCCATCACCATCACCTCCTCCTCCGGCCTCAACAAGGACGAGATCGAGCGCATGGTCAAGGACGCCGAAAAGCACCAATCGGACGATCGCGTCAAGAAAGAGGCCATCGAGAACCGCAACAAGCTGGACCAGATCTCCTACTCCCTGGAGAAGCTGACCAAGGAGAACAAGGACAAGATCCCGCCGACCATGGCCGGCGAGGTGGAGAACGCGGTCAAGCGCGCCAAGGAGGCGCTGGACAGCAACGACAACGCCCGCATCACGGCCGAGATCGAGAACATCAACCGGTTGACCTCCAAGTTGTCGACCGAGATGTACAAGAACGCCGGCCCCCAGCCCGGCTCCCCGCAGCCGGGTGACCAGCCGGGCCAGGCGGGCGCGAGCGATGCCCCCTCACAAGCCGCCGAGGGCGAAGTGATCGACGCCGAATTCGAGGATATCGGAGGCAAGGCGAAGAAGTAGTCCCGTCGCGGTCGAACCGGGGGGCGGCCAGGCGGTCGCCCCCCGCCGGCTCCCTCCCCGCCGGC
>CAYZNT010000002.1:43976-152048 GCA_964479735.1 uncultured Clostridia bacterium | reverse complement strand
CCCCGCCGGCTCCCTCCCCGCCGGCATTTGCTTTGCCCCGGCAAATGTGATACAAATTTGGCAGAAAGGCGGAGGTTCCATGAAAGGGAAAATCCTATTGGTCGCGTGCCTGGCCCTGCTTCTGTTGCCGTCCTGCGGCAAGAGAAACGACACCCGCGGCATCACCCTGGCCCTGACAGTCAGCCCGCCGACGATCACCGACCTCCTCTACGTGAAAATGAACTATGAACTGAAGATCGGCCCCGACTTCAAGCCGTTCGACAAGGACTGGAAGGTCTTCGTCCACTGGTGGCGAAAGAAGAGCAAGGAAATGCTGCTGCAGGACGACCACGTTCCCGAAGTCAAAACCTCGGGCTGGAAGGCGGGCGACACCATCCGGTATTCGCGCGTGGTCTTCCTGCCCCAGTTCATCAACGAATTCGACAACATCGACTTCGAGGGGTACGAGGAAGTCCGCCTGACCGTCGGCCTGTACGACCCGACGCCCGGAAGCAAGGGCGCCTTCAACCTCTACGACAAGACCATCAACGTCCAGCCGGCGTCGTACAACGCCCCCGAGATCGCCTACTACGAAGGCTGGAACGAGATGGAGCTCGATCCGGCCATCGCCGACCCGTTCATGCGCTCCTGGCGCTGGACCACGGGCAAGGCCGTCTGCATCATCGAGAACCCGCACAAGGAGGCCACCCTGATCATCAAGGGGGGGACCAACCAGGCCAAGAAGGTCACCTTCAAGGTCAACGAGAGCCCGCTCGACGAATTTGTCCCCGACACCGACAAGTTCTCGCGGGAGTACACCCTGACGCCACAGCAGATGGGCGAGGGCGACGAGTTCTCGCTGAAGATCGAGACCGACAAGACCTTCGTTCCGGCCCGACTCAACGCCGCCTCCAAGGACAACCGCGAACTCGGCGTGCAGATTTTCTTCATCTATTTCCGGGAAAAACTGAAATGAACCACACCGCCATACTGGGAACCGGCCACTACCTGCCGGAGAGGGTGATGACCAACGCCGACTGGGCGCAGCGGGTAGACACCTCGGACGAGTGGATCCTCACCCGCACCGGCATCCGGGAGCGCCACATCTCGGCCCCCGAGCAGGCCGCTTCCGACCTGGCCGCCATCGCCGGCGCCAACGCCATCGACAACGCCGGCATCAGCCGCAACGACATCGACCTGGTCATCGTCGGCACGGTCACCGGCGACAATGCCTACCCGTCCACGGCCTGCTGGGTGCAAAAGAAGCTGGGGCTTCGCACCATCCCGGTGTACGACACCGGGGCCGCCTGCTGCGGTTTCCTCTACAGCCTGATCCAGGCCGACGCCCTGATCCGCACCGGGGTCGTGCGCCACGCCCTGGTGGTCGGCGTCGACGTGCTGACCAAGTTCATGAACTGGGAAGACCGCAACACCTGCGTGCTGTTCGGGGACGGGGCCGGCGCCGTGGTCCTCGGGCCCACCCACCAGAAGAAAGGAATCCTCTCCTCCTGCTGGGGCGCCGACGGCAACCTGGGCGACCTGCTGATGCAGCCGGCCGGCGGCAGCGCCATGCCGCCGAGCCGCGAGACCGTCGAGAAGAACCTGCACACCGTGAGCATGAAGGGCAACGAGGTCTTCAAGCACGCGGTGCTGCGAATGCAGGAGGCGGCCATCAAGGCCATCGCCCTCGCCGGGCTGACCTCCGAGCAGATCGACCTCTTCATCCCGCACCAGGCCAACAACCGCATCATCGAGGCCACCATCAAGCGGGCCGAAATCCCGCCGGCGAAGACCTACAACATCGTCGACCGCATCGCCAACATCTCGGCCGCGACCATTCCCATCGCCATGGACCAGGCCAACCGCGAGGGCCGCATCCGCCCGACCCACAACGTCCTGCTGGCCGCCTTCGGCGCCGGCTTCACCTGGGCCGGCATGGTCGTCCGCTTCTGACCCCGCCGTGGACGAATCCGGGCTGAAAGAGCTGGTCGTCGAGGGCTGGATGGAGGCGGAGATCATCAAGCGCCGCCTCGAGAGCTTCGGCATTCCCGTCCTGCTGCGCTACGAGACCGCCGGTCAGCTGTTCGGCATCACCATGGACGGCCTGGGCAAGGTGAAGATCCTGGTCTCGCCCGACCACCTGGAGGAAGCCTGCCAGCTCCTGCAGCCGGAGGAGGAGGGGGGAGACGAGCAGCCGGAGGGACCGGCGACGTGAACGCCCGGCAACGGGATCAGGGATTCCAGCCGTAGACCGCCAGGTCGACGGAGCCGTCGGCCTCGAATTCCACCCCTTCCGCCTCCAGCAGCCTCCGCTGGACGAAATAGCCC
Source organism: uncultured Clostridia bacterium (assembly GCA_964479735.1). Classification (GTDB taxonomy): domain Bacteria; phylum Acidobacteriota; class Aminicenantia; order UBA2199; family UBA2199; genus CAYZNT01. Next base: position 149,741 of record CAYZNT010000002.1, on the reverse strand, counting down.
CGGCTCGTCGGCAGGCCGATGCGCCCGAGGCGGTTGACGACCCGCTGCCACGGCAACCGCAGCCGCTCCGACTGCGAATGAAGCAGACGCACCACCTGGCGCGCGCCGCGGCGGTCGCCCGCTGCCGCCGCGACCCCGCCGAACGTGGTCACCCGGCCGGGCGGGATGCGCCGAAGCACGGCGATGGCCCGGGCCATGAAGGGATCGGGGACCGCCGCACCGCGATCAGTCGAAGAGGGAAGCCAGGCGCTCACGTTCATCGACGGCGTTGAGATCGTAGCGCAGCGCGCTCAGGGAGATGAAGCCGTTCTTGACCGCCCAGATGTCGCTGCCATGGTTGTCGTCATAGTCCGGCGCCCCGGTCCCGATCCAGTAGTAGAGCCGACCGCGCGGATCGGTCCGCTCCACGATGTCCGGCTTGTAGCGCTTGCTGCCGAGCCGGGTCACCCGCAGCTGGCCGTTATTGGGAGAAGGAATGTTCAGGTTGTAGACGACCTCGGCCCGGCTGCCGGCCAGCAACCGCCGCAGCACGTCGGCGACGATGGCGGCCCCGTTCTCGAAATCAAACGCCTGCCCTGAAAAATCGCCGACCCGACCGACCAGGGAGACGGCCAGCGCCGGAACGCCGTAGAGAAATCCGGAAAAGGCCCCGGCCACGGTTCCCGAGAAAAAAACGTCTTCGGACAGGTTTTCACCCACGTTCATTCCGGAAACGACGAAATCGGGGCGCCGGGGCAGGATCTTCTGCAGGGCGAGGTTGATGCAGTCGCTGGGAGTGCCGTTGATCGCGTAGACCCGATCGGCCATCTGGTTGACGCGCAGCGGGCGGTTCAGGGTGAGGGCCATGCTGATGGCGCTGCGCTCGCTGTCGGGGGCGACGACATAGACCTCGTAGTCGGCGGCCAGGCGTTCGCGCAGCCGGGTGATTCCCGGCGAAAAGAAGCCATCATCATTGGTCAGCAGAACGGTTTTCATGGCTTGGCTCCGGGGGTGAGAGGAAACAAGTCGGGGCGAGTGGATTCGAACCACCGACCACACGCACCCCAAGCGTGTACGCTAACCAGACTGCGCTACGCCCCGACGGAGGCTACTGTTTATCACTTTTGTCGAGCAAAGTCAAGATTTCCCGCAGCTGACGGCGCACTTCGCGCAGCGTTTTTTCCGATGCCACGCGCTTTTTCGGGCTTTTCGGGTCAACCGTTGCGGGCGCCTCGCCGGCGTTCCCGCCGGCCAACAGCTGGCGGACATTTTCCCGATCCCGTTTCTCGACCACCAGCAGCTGGCGGATCAGCAGGATCGTTTCCACGTCGTGGCGGGAATAGTATTTCTCGCCGCTCTTGTTGACGACCGGCTGGAAGGCGGCGAACTCGGTCTCCCAGAAATCGAGCACCCGGCCGTCCAGCTTGGTCAGCTGCATGACCTCGCGGCGCCGGAAGGTCAACTGCTCGGGAACCCGGATCTCGGCCATGGCTGCCTCTCTCGCTGGGCGCTGAAAACCTCGCGGCGTCTACTCAAGGCGGTAATTGGGCGACTCCTCGGTGATGATCACGTCGTGGACGTGGCTCTCCTTCAGCCCGGCACCGGAAATGCGGATGAACCGCGCCTTGCGGTGCAGCTCGTCGATGGAGCGACAGCCGGTCAGTCCCATGCCGGCCCGGAGGCCGCCAATCAGCAGCGGCACCAGGTCCATCACCGAACCGCGATAGGGGACGCGGCCCTCGATGCCCTCCGGCACCAGCTTGCTCTCCGCCGCCCCCTCCTGGAAATACCGGTCGCGGGAACCGGACTTCATCGCCGCGAGAGAACCCATGCCCCGGTATTTCTTGTACGATCGCCCCTGGTAGATGATCATCTCGCCCGGACTCTCATCCGTCCCGGCCAGCATCGAGCCCAGCATCACCGTGTCGGCGCCGGCCGCCAGGGCCTTGCTGATGTCCCCGGAGAACTTGATGCCGCCGTCGGCGATCACCGGCACGCGGCCGCCGACCTCGCGGGCCACCTCCATGATCGCCGTGATCTGGGGAACGCCGGCCCCGGTGACCACCCGGGTGGTGCAGATCGAGCCCGGCCCGATTCCCACCTTGACGGCATCTACGCCCCGCTCCAGCAGGTCGCGGGCCGCGCGGGCGGTGGCGATGTTGCCGGCCACCAGGTCGAGGTCCGGATAGGCCTCGCGCAGCCGGGCAACGGTCTGCAGGGCGCGAACCTGGTGACCGTGCGAGGTGTCGACCACCAGCACGTCGACCTTGGCCTCCACCAGGGCGGCAGCCCGCTCCATGGTGTCGGCCGACGTGCCGACGGCGGCCCCGACCAGCAGGCGGCCCAGGCCGTCCTTGGAGGCCAGCGGAAACTTCTCGGCCTTGAGGATGTCCTTGAAGGTGATCAGCCCCTGCAAGCGTCCCTGTTCGTCGACCACCGGCAGCTTCTCGATGCGGTTGGCATGCAGGACCTTTTTGGCCTCTTCCTGCGTGATGTCGCGTCGGGCCGTCACCAGGTTGCGCGCCGTCATCACCCGGGCGATCTTCTCGTCGAAATTGGTGGCGAAGCGCAGGTCGCGGTTGGTCAGGATACCGGCCAGCCGGCCGTCAGCATCCACGATCGGCAGGCCGGAGATCCCCTTCTCGCGGACCAGGCGCATCGCTTCGCCGATGGTGTTGTCGGGGCCCAGGGTGAAGGGGGCGGCGATCATGACCGACTCCGAGCGCTTGACCTCCCGGACTTCCGCCGCCTGCTCGGCGATCGGCAGGTTTTTGTGAATGATCGAGATCCCGCCCAGGCGGGCCATGGCGATGGCCATGCGCGCCTCCGAGACCGTGTCCATGGCGGCCGACACCAGCGGCACGCGCAGGCGCAGGCGGCGCGTGAAGTGGCTGGAGGTGTCGGTCTCGGCGGGCACGACCTCGGAATAGTCGGGTACCAAGAGCACGTCGTCGAACGTCAACCCCGGCTCGGGCAGCACCTTGCCTTCCACGTTACCTCCCCTTCTTGCGGTGCTTTTTGCCGGGCATCTTGAAGGTCGGCCCGGCCGGTTTTCCCGCCTGTTTCTTGTGGCGCCAGTCCTCCAGCTGTTCTTCAGCCACCGGCCGCAGCAGAAAGAGGAAGCGCACGGTCTCCTCCTCGATGCGGTTCATGAGGGCCTCGAACAGGGAGAAGCTCTCCTTCTTGTACTCGATCAGGGGATCTTTCTGGGCGTAGCCGCGCAGGCCGATCCCCTCCTTGAGGTGGTCGAGGTTGAGCAGGTGGTCCTTCCACTGCGAGTCGATGATCTGCAGCAGCACCATGCGTTCCAGGTCGCGCATCTGGGTCGCCCCGACCAGCCCCTCCTTCTCGGAATAGGTCCGCTCCAGCTGCCGGAGCACCGTTTCCTTCAGCTCGAGCACCGGCAGGTCCCGCCACTCGCCGGGGATCAGCTGGCGAGGATCGACGCCGAACTGCGAGAGGACCTCCTTCTGGAAGGAGTCGACATCCCACTGGTCCGACTCCTTGTCTTCCGGAATGTAGAATCGGAAGATCTCCTCGTAGATGTCGCGGTAGAGGTCGGCGATGTACTGGCCGAAGTCCTTTCCGGTGAGAATGTCGCGCCGCAGGCTGTAGATTCGCTGGCGCTGCTTGTTCATCACGTCGTCGTATTCCAGCAGGTGCTTGCGGATGGAGAAGTTGTGCGACTCGATCTGCTTCTGCGCATTCTCGATGGCCCGCGACACCAGGCGGTTCTCAATGGGGACGCCGCTGTTCATCCCGGCGCGCACCAGCAGCCCCCGGATGCGCTCCGAGCCAAGGATTTTCATCAGGTCGTCTTCCAGCGAGATGTAGAAGCGCGACGAACCCGGATCTCCCTGGCGGCCGGAGCGGCCGCGCAGCTGGTTGTCGATGCGCCGCGCCTCGTGCCGTTCCGTGCCCAGAATGTGCAGGCCTCCCAGGGCGACCACCTCGTCGTGCTCCCGCTGCACTTGCTCCCCGAACTGCTGCCGGCCCTTTTCCAGCTGCGGCGCCGGGGCCGTTTCCAGGGAATACCCCTGCCGCTTGAGGTCCTCGCGCAGCAGGGCGTCCGGGTTGCCACCCAGCAGAATGTCGGTGCCACGGCCGGCCATGTTGGTGGCGATGGTCACCGCGCCCTTGCGGCCGGCCTGGGCGACGATCTCCGCTTCCATCTCGTGGTATTTGGCGTTGAGCACGACGTGGCGGATGCGTTCACGGTGCAGCCGCTTGCTCAGCGATTCCGAGTTCTCGATGGAGATGGTGCCCACCAGCACCGGCTGCCCGGTCTCGTTCAGGGCGCGGATTTCCTTGACCACCGCGTCCCACTTCTCTTCCCTCGAGCCGTAGATGATGTCGGAGAACTCGGTGCGGATCAGCGTCCGGTTGGTCGGCATCTCCACCACGTCCAGCTTGTAGATGTGGGCGAACTCCTCGGCCTCGGTCATGGCCGTGCCGGTCATGCCGGCCAGCTTCTGGTACATGCGGAAATAGTTCTGGAAGGTGATCGTGGCCAGCGTCTGGTATTCCTGCTCGATGCGCACGTTCTCCTTGGCCTCCAGCGCCTGGTGCAGGCCGTCGGAGTAGCGTCTCCCGGGCATGATGCGGCCGGTGAATTCGTCTACGATCAGGACCTGTCCGTCCTTGACCAGGTAGTCGACATCGCTGCGGAAGATCAGGTGCGCCTTCAACGACTGGTAGATCTGGTGCAGCAGGTCCATGTTCTGCAGATCGTAGAGGTTTCCGACCTGGAAGAACTTCTCCGCCTCGGCAATGCCGGCCTCGGTCAGCACGACGGTTTTGGACTTCTCGTCGTGGTCGAAGAATGCGGGGTCGCGGCGGATGCGCACCACGAAGTCGTTCACCCGGTAGTAGACCGAGGTCGACTCTTCGGTAGGGCCGGAGATGATCAGCGGTGTGCGCGCCTCGTCGATGAGGATGGAGTCGACCTCGTCGACGATGGCATAGTTGAACTCCCGCTGCACCAGGGAGTTGACCTCGAACTTCATGTTGTCGCGCAGGTAGTCGAAGCCGAACTCGTTGTTGGTGCCGTAGGTGACATCGGAGTTGTAGGCGCCGCGGCGCTGTTCATCGTCCAACTCGTGCTGCACGCAACCGACGGTCAGGCCGAGAAAGCGGTATATCCTGCCCATCCACTCCGCGTCGCGCCGGGCCAGATAGTCGTTGACCGTGACCACGTGGACCCCGCGCCCGTTGAGCGCGTTGAGGTAGGCCGGCAGGGTGGCCACCAGCGTCTTGCCCTCGCCGGTCTTCATCTCGGCGATCTTGCCCTGATGAAGGACGATGCCGCCCATCAACTGGACGTCGAAATGCCTCATGTTCAGCACCCGGCGGGCGGCTTCGCGGACGGTGGCGAACGCCTCGGGGAGGAGATCGTCAAGCCCGGCTCCATCCGCCAGCCGGCGCCGGAACCCCTCCGTCTGGCCCCGCAGATCATCATCGCTCAGCGACCGGAAACGCTCTTCCAAGCCGTTGATTTCTGCCACCAGCGGCAGCAGCCGCTTGATCTCACGCTCGTTCTGGGTACCGAAAATCTTACGGAGCAGGAATTTGATCATCGTGCCGCCATTATATCAGAAATGGCCCCCTCCGGCCATGGACAGATTTTCCTTTCCTGTAGGCCCGAAATGGCGTTTTACTCACTTCAGGCCGCCCGCACGGAGGGGCTCGGCGGACAATTTTCCCGGTCCGGACCGGCGGCGGCCGAACCCGGTTGGCGGTGCGGCGGTCCTCAGTAGGTAGCCTTGTGGATCCTGCGTTTGAGGCGATGGATGCGCCGGCGCAGGTCATGCAGCGCCCGGTGGTCGTGCGCCGCCAGGCTCTCCAGCTTCTTCTTTTTCATTTCCCGGATGAGCTTCTTGACCGCCGCCTTGTTGAGGCCGTGCACCTCGCGATGCTGGTGCATGTCGATGTGCAGTGTCTTGCACACCAAGACCAGCAGGTGCTCCTTGTTGAGCTGAGAATAGCCCTTGACCGCCTCCGGGTCGAGCCCGTGCGCGATCTCGCGAAGTTCGGCGACCGTCCGCTTCTTGAGTTCCTCGTAGGTGTGGCTCATCGTTCCTCCTCGCGCAAGCGGATTGTAAGCCCGGGGAGGCGGAAAGTCAAAGGACGGCTCTTGCTTTTTCGCGGCCGTTCGGGTAGAGTACACTCTTTCATGTCCACACAAGAACCAGGAGACGCAAAACCCAGGCACGGGCCCGTCAACGATGGCGAGGAGGCCTTGAGCCGCGACTACATCAACGCCCTTCCGGCCATCCATTTTCCGGGCGAAATCGTCCTCGTTGACACCCCGCGCAAGGCCTCCGAAACCCTGCTTCGGCTCCGGAACGAAAAGCGGATCGGCTTCGATACCGAGAGCAAGCCGTCATTCACCCGCGGCGTCTCCCACCCGGTTTGCCTGGTGCAACTGGCCACCGAGCAGAACGCCTTCCTGATCCAGCTCTTCAAGACGGGATTTCCCCCCGCCCTGATCGAGCTGCTCAGCTCTCCCCACACCCTCAAGGTCGGAGTGGGCCTCGAGAACGACCTAGGAAAACTTCGCCGCTGGCATTCATTCCGTCCAGCCGCCTTCCACGACCTGGGCAAGGTGGCCGCTACCCGCGGGATCCCGCAGCTCGGCGCCCGCGCCCTGACCGCCCGATTCCTTCAGCACCGCCTCATCAAGAGCTCCCAGCGCACCGACTGGTCGCGGCCGCAACTCACCGAGAAACAGATGCTCTACGCCGCCACCGACGCCTGGGTCTGCCTCCAGCTCTATCCATTCCTCGCCGCAGGCGATCCCCATCCGGAAAAGCGGAAGACGGGCAAGTAAGGCCCGTTCGCGCTGGGCGGCGCCGGGGAGTGGACAGATGGGTGAGTGAAATGTCGTCCCGGGAGCCACCGCCCCCGGGACGAGCAATGGCGATGCGTTACGGGTTCTTCTGAAGCAATTTTTGCCTGGTATAGGCGATCAGGCCGCCGGCGTCGATGATCGCCTGCCGCGCCTTGGGCATCGGCACGATGTCGAAGCTCCGGCCGCTGGTCCGGTTGAACACCTTGCCGCCCTCGATCTCGATCTCGTCACCCTCGCTGGCCTCGATGTCGGGGCAGATCACCATGTTCAGCCCGACGTTGATCGAGTTCTGCAGGAAAATGCGGGCGTAATTCTTGGCGATCACCTTCAGCCCCCAGCCGGTCAGGCAGGAGGCCGCCTGCTCGCGCGAGGAGCCGCAGCCGAAGTTCTTGTCGGCCACGATGAAGCTGCCCGGCTCGATTTCCCTGGCTTTCAGCTTCTTGTTGAAATCCATGTCCGCGAAGGCGTACTGGGGGGTCTCGGTCGGCAGAACAGTGGCCATGAAACGGCCGGGATAGATGATGTCGGTGGAGATGTCGGCGCCCAGTTTCAGGACGACTTTGGCCATGGTTATTTCCTCCCTTTCTTGGCCGGCTTGCGGACAGGCCGGGCCTTGGGCTTGGCAACGGGGGCCTTTCGCTTCACGGCCTTGTTCTTCTGGAGCGCGGACCTGGGCTTGGCTGCCGCGGTCTTGGCCTTTGCGGAGGGCGCTCTGGTCTTGGCCGCGGTCACCGTGCGCGGGTCGGTGATCTCGCCGGTGATGGCCGAGGCCGCCGCGGTAGCCGGGGAGCCGAGATAGACCTCGGCGTTGGGATTGCCCATCCGTCCCTTGAAGTTCCGGTTGGTGGTGGCCAGCGCCTTGTCGCCATCGGCCAGCGCCCCCTGGTGCACACCGAGGCAGGGGCCGCAACCCGAATTCATGACGACGGCCCCGGCCTCCATGAAAATCTGCAGATAGCCCTTCTTCAGGGCCTGCTGGAAGATCCGCGTGGAGGCGGGGAAAACCAGCATGCGCACGCCGCGGGCCACTTTTCTGCCCTTCAGGATGGAGGCGGCCACGGCCAGGTCGTCGAGGCGGCCGTTGGTGCACGAGCCGATCACGATCTGTTGCACCTTGATCCCCTTGGCGGCACCGATGGGCTTGACGTTGTCCACGGTGTGCGGGAAAGCGATCTGCGGCTCGAGCTGCGTGGCGTCGATCTCGATCACCTGGTCGTAGACCGCGTCGGGATCGGGCCCGAACAGGGCCGGCACGCTCCTGACCCCGGCCTCCTCCTTCAGGTACTTGACCGTCTCGGCGTCAGGGGGGACGATCCCCGACGTGGCTCCGGCCTCGACGGTCATGTTGCAGAGCACCAGGCGGCCCGAGGTGGGCATGCTGCGGACGGTCGACCCGTGGAACTCGATGGCCTTGAAGTTGGCTCCCTCTGCCGTCAGCCTGCCGATGAGGTGCAGGATGATGTCCTTGGGCTCGACGAAGCGGGGCAGCCGGCCGTTGACCACCACCTTGATGGTTCCGGGGACTTCGACGTTCAGAATTTTGCCCAGGGCCCAGACCGCGGCCATCTCGGTGGCCCCGATTCCGAAGGAAAACGCGCCCAGCGCGCCATGCGACGTGGTGTGGCTGTCCGTGCCCACGACCACGCTGCCCGGAAGGACATAGCCGTTCTCGGGCAGGATCTGGTGACAAATGCCGCCTTCGTCGCCGCGGATGTCGTGGAACTTGGTGATTCCCTGCCTGGCGACGAACTCGCGGATCTTCTTCTGGTTGGTGGCCGTCTTCGAACTCTCGGCCGGAACGCGGTGGTCGAAGATGATGGCGATCCGGGACGGATCCCATACTCTGGCTTCGAGGCCGGTGTCCTTGTAGACCTCGAGGAACTGGTTGATGACCAGCGCCCCGTTTTCGTGGGACATGGCCAGGTCGACCCGCGGTTCAACCACGTCGCCGGCCCTGACCGACGCCTGGCCGGTGGCCCGGGCCAGGATCTTTTCAACCATTGTCATTCCCATGGATATTCTCTCCTTAATGAGGCGATCAGATCGCCTGCTTTTCCTTGAGCGCCCGGATCTGTTCCGGCGTGTAGCCGAGACCTTCCAGAATTTCCTCGCTGTGCGCCGACAAGCGCGGCGGCGGGGCGGTGATGGCTGCCGGAGTCTTCGAGAACTTCGCAGTCAGGTTGAAGAGCTTGATGTCGCCGATGCCCGGCTCCTTGACCGTTTCGATGACCTGGCGGTGGATGGACTGCGCCTGAATCAGCGCCTTCTCCAGCCCGTAGATGTCTCCGGTGGGGATGCCTTTCTCGTTCAGCACCTCCACCCAGTGGAGGGTGGGCTTTTGCGTCAGCTTTTCCTCCAGCAACGGGGTGAGCTGCTTGCGGTTGGCCTTTCGGGTGTCGCGCTCCTGGAAGCGGGGATCGGCTTTCAGCTCGGGGACCCCCAGGGCGTCGGCCAGGTCCTCCCACTGCTTCTGCTGGTTCGCGGCGATGTTCACGTAGCCGTCCTGGGTGCGGAAGGTGCCGGACGGGGCGGCGGTGAAATTGTCGTTCCCCATCAGCACCGGCTGCTGGCCGCCGATCAGCAGATTGGCGGCGACCCAGCCCATGAGCGGCATGATCGAGTCGAGCATGGCGATGTCGATGAACTGACCCTCGCCGGTGTGCTCGCGGTGGTAGAGGGCGGCCATGATGGCGAAGGCGGCGTTGAGGCCGCCGACCGTATCGCACACCGGGAAACCGGCCCGCAAGGGATTGAGGCGCTCGTCGCCGTTCACCGCCATGACACCCGAGAGGCCCTGGATGATCTGGTCGTAGGCTGGCTTGAAGGCGTCCGGCCCGGTCTGGCCGAAACCGGAGATGGCGCAGTAGATGATCTTCGGGTTGCTCTCGCAGATCTTCTCGTAGGAAAAGCCGAGCTTGTCCATCACCCCGGGGCGGAAATTCTCCACCACCACGTCGGCACTCTTCAGCAGCTTGCGGAAGATCTCCTTGCCCTCGGCCAGCTTCAGGTTCAGAGTCAGCGACTTCTTGTTGGCGTTCTGGGCCAGGAAGCTGGTACCCATCAGCTGCTTGTTGAGGGCGTTGACGTTGCCCAGCTTGCGGGCCAGGTCTCCACCGTCCGGGTTCTCGATCTTGATCACCTCGGCACCGAGCAGCGCCAGATGCATGGTGGCGAAAGGCCCCGACAGGACATTGGTCAAATCGAGGACGCGAATCTTTTCGAGCAGCTTCATGCCGTATTTCTCCTTAGCTTGCCTTGCCCGTGAAACCGACGATGGAACCGGAGCGCATCACCAGGCCCGGCAGCTCGCGGGCGAAGAAGGTCTGCACGTTCCTGGCCAGGCCGATGAGCGCGTTCAGGTTGATGTCGCCGCGCAGGCCCATGCGCTGAAAGGAGTGGACGAGGTCCTCGGTGCAGACGTTGCCCGCCGGCACCTTGGTGAAGGGGCAGCCCCCCAGCCCGGCGAAAGCCGATTCGAACGAGCGGACTCCCGCGCGCAGGGCGGCGACGCAATTGGCCAGGCCCAGCCCATAGGTGTTGTGGAAGTGGCAGGCCAGCTCCGCCTGGGGTTCCAGGAGAAGAATTTCTCCGTAGAGCTCTTCCACCTGCAGCGGCTGGGCGTGGCCGGCCGTGTCGGCCAGGCTGATCTGGCGAACGCCGGCATCGAGGTACATCTTCACGATCTCCAGCACCCGTTCCCTGGCGATCGGACCCTCGAAACCGCAACCGAAGGCGGATTGCACCGAGGCTTGGACCTTTTTGCCCAGTCCGGCCGCCTTCTTGGCCATGGCCACGATCCGCCCCGCCGCCTCGGCGGAACCCATACCGGTGTTTTTTTGCGAGTGGGTCTCCGAGGCGGAGACACCCATGCAGAACAGCTCGACCCCGCAGGCCAGGCCTCGCTCGAACCCCTTCTCGTTGAGCACCAGGCCGGAAAGGAGCAGCCGGGGGTTCTTCTTCCCGTTCGCCTGGAAATGGGCGAACAGCTTGTCGGTATCGGCCATCTGGGGAACTTTCTCGGGATGAACGAACGACCCGATCTGGACGATGTCGACTCCGGACTCCATGAGCGAGTCGATCCAGCGCAGCTTCTCGTCCCCGGGCACGGTCGCCTTCTCCACCTGCAAGCCGTCCCGCAGTCCGACCTCATGGAAAACGACGTCTTGCCGTATCATGGGCGGTCCGGCCTAGAGCGTGGCGGCGATGGCCTTGGCCATGTCGAGGGTCTTGGAATCGCCGCCCATGTCGTAGGTGCGCACGCGGCCCTCGCGGATGACCTCGGCGGTGGCCTTCTCCAGGGCGGCGGCTTTCTCCTTTTCACCCAGCCAGTCGAGCATCATCTTGGCCGCCAGGATGGTGGCGATGGGGTTGCACTTGTACTGGCCCGCATACTTCGGGGCGGAGCCGTGGGTCGGCTCGAAGACCGCCAGCTTGTCGCCGATGTTGCCGGAACAGCCGAAGCCGAGGCCTCCCACCATCTGGGCGCAGAGATCGGAGATGATGTCGCCGTACAGGTTCGGGGCCACCAGCACGTCGTAGTTGAAAGGGTTCTTGAGCAGCCACATGCACATGGCGTCGATGTTGGCGTCGTCCATCCGGATCTCGGGGTACTCCCTGGCCACTTCCTTGGCGATCTCCAGGAAGAGGCCGTCGGTGGCCCGAACCACGTTGGCCTTGTGCACCACCGTCACTTTCTTGCGGTTGAACTTTCTGGCGAAGTCGAAGGCGGCGCGGATGATGCGCTCGGAGCCCTTTTTGGTATTGATCTTGGTGGAAATGGCGTACTGGTCCAGCGGCACGTCCTTGAACGCGGCGAACGGCTTGGAGATCTTGAGCAACGTCTCCTTCAGTTCCGGCGGCACCGGGTTGAATTCGACTCCGGCATAGAGATCCTCGGTGTTTTCGCGGAAAACGACCAGGTCGATGTTCTCCTTGAAGTTGAGCGGATTTCCGGGGTAGGCCCTGCAGGGGCGCAGGCAGACGTAGAGGTCGAACAGCTGGCGCATGCGCACGATGGGCGAGCGGTAGACCAGCCCCTTGCCCTGCAATTCGGGCACGAGCTCCTTCTCGGCCGCCTTGACCGGCTTGGAGGTGATGGCTCCGAACATCGCGGCGTCCACCCGTTTCAGCAGATCGATGGTGCGCTGCGGAAAAGCGTCACCCTCCTTGCACCAGAACTCCCAGCCGATGTCGCCGTGGATGTAATCGGCGTTCACCTGCAGCTTGTCCAGCACGATGCGGGCCGCCTCCAGCGCCTCGATGCCGATGCCGTCCCCCGGCAGCCAGGCGATGGTGTAGCGACGATTTTTGTCGGAACCGGTTCCCTTGGAATTCCCCATGATGTAGTCCTCCTGGTAGCAAGCGATTTTTAATAGCCACCATATATCACAACTGCCGGGTCTGGTCAAACCGTACCTGCGCAATAACGTTTTGAACTTAACGTAAAAAATGCGGCCACGCCGTCCCGGTTGGGATTGCCGCGGAGCCGCCTTTCTGCTACAATCCACCTTTCCGATCATGGCCAAATCCGCCCGCCACAAGCCACCCACGGTGGCGCTCGTCAGCCTCGGCTGCTTCAAGAATACGGTAGACAGCGAAGTCCTGGCCGGCCTGCTGGGCAAGCACGGGATGCTCCTGGTGTCCGAGCACGAACCGGTCGATTGGCTCGTCATCAACACCTGCGGCTTCATCCGCGACGCCAAGGAGGAGAGCGAGGAGGAGATCCTGAGGGCACTGGAGCGCAAGGAAAAAGGTGAAGTCGGGCGGGTGGCCGTATTCGGCTGCCTGCCGCAGCGGTACGCCGCAGAGCTGCCGAGCCTGTTTCCCGCGGTCGACCTCTTCTGGGGCGTGAACGACATCGAAACGCTGGCCAGCGCCATCGCCACCGGCAGGACCCGCCCCTACCGCGACCCGGGACTTTTTCTCTACACCGACCGCCACCCGCGCCAACCGATCACCCTGCCCAACACCTCCTTCATGAAGATTTCCGAGGGCTGCAACATGCGCTGCAGTTTTTGCGCCATTCCCTCCATCCGCGGCTCGTTCCGATCGCGCGCCAGCGACTCGCTCCTGCGTGAAGCGGAGGGCCTGCGACGGCGCGGGGTGGAAGAACTGAATCTGGTTTCGCAGAACTCCACCTACTTCGGCCGCGACCGGGGGGAGCAGGACGCCCTGCCGGACCTGCTGCGATCGCTGGCGGGGATCGGCTTCCGCTGGCTGCGCCTCCTGTACATGATGCCCGAGGAACTGGACGACAGGATCCTGCAGGCCTTCCAGCTGCCCACCGTGCTGCCCTATTTCGACTTGCCGTTCCAGCACGTGTCCGCAGCGCTCCTGCGGCGCATGAAGCGCAGCGGCAACGCCAGGACGAAGCTGTCGCTGATCTCCCGCATCCGGGCCACCATCCCCGGCGCGGTGCTTCGCGCCTCCTTCATCGTTGGCTTCCCGGGCGAGCGGGAACGCGATTTCGAGGAACTACTCGACTTCGCGGCCGCATCGGCTATCGAGCGGATCGGCGTGTTCGCCTACTCCGACGAGGAGGGAACGGCCAGCTTCGACCTCCCGGGCAAGATCGATCCCGCGCTCATCGCCGAACGCCGCGAGCGACTGCTCGACGTTTCGGACCAGAACCTGAAAAGGTACAACCGCCGCCTGCACCGCTCGGTCCAGGAGTTCCTCCCCCAGGGGCCATGGAGCAACCAGACGACCGTGGGGCGGATCGCCAGCCAGGCACCGGAAGTCGACGGCTGGACGGAGGTCGCGGCCCCCTTCGACGGCGACTGGGGCGTGCGCCGGATCCGCGTTACCGGGTCGCAAAACCAGATTTTGCGAGGAGAGTTCATATGAAACGAGTCGCCATTCTCTGGGCCACCTTTTTCGGCATCGGCCACATCCCCGTCGCCCCCGGAACCTGGGCCTCCCTGGTCACCGTCGTCATCGCCTACCTGGCGGCCCCCTACCTGCAGAGCCCCCTCTCGCTGCCGCTGGCGGCGCTCGCCACCTTCCTCACCGGCATCCCGGCCGCCCGCCAGGCCGAGATCCGGTTCAGGAAGAAGGACCCGCGCTTCTGCGTGATCGACGAGGTGGCCGGCCAACTGGTCAGCCTCATCCTGCTCCCCCATACCGTGGCCTGCTATGCGGGCTCCTTTCTGTTGTTCCGGTTTTTCGATATCCTCAAACCGTTCCCGGTCAAGCAGAGCGAGTCCTTGCCCCATGGCATGGGCATCATGACCGACGACATCCTGGCCGGCGGCTACGCCCTGGTGCTCCTGCACGGGTTCCGGATCGTGCTGCTCCACCAGCCCCTGATTCCGGCCTGAAAGACCGATTCCAAATTCCATCCGTTTCTGCTACAATTTTCCCGATCAGGAGGTACCATGACACGAACCCATCGCATCAGCAAAGATAACCGAAACCCGTCGCCGTGGCGCAGCGCCTGGCTGTTTCTGGGGGTCATGGTCATCCTGGCGCACGGCCTTCCGGCCGGCACGGAGCGGATTCCAGAGCTGGCCACGCTGATGAGCCGAGCCCAGGAAAACGGCGCCCTGCGCGTTTTCGTCGGTTTCCGCGTGGACGAATACCACCTCCTCATCCAGCGCGCCAATTCCGTGCGCACCGCCTCCGGCATAGCCGGCGCCCAGCAGGAGGCGCTCAGCGCCGACCAGCAGCTGGCTGCCGCCATCGACTCGGCCGGCAGCGGAGTGCTGGCCGAGATGAACCGCAACGATTACCGCCTGCTGGAGATCTACACGACCATCCCCTTCATGTTGGTGGAGGCCACCCCCGAAGCGCTGATCCGCTTGGCCGAGCTTCCGCAAGTGACCTACATCGCCGAGGACCAGTTGCGTTCCCCGGCACCCGACTCGCAGCCGGCGGGGGAAATGAGAGACGACGGCCGCAAGCCCCCGGCGCTCTCCGACTCCACCGTGTTGATCGGTGCCGACCAGGCCTGGCGCGCCGGCTTCGACGGAACGGGCTGGTACGTGGCCGTCCTGGACACGGGCATCCGCTCGAGCCACCAGATGTTCGGAGGCAAGGCGATCGTGGAGCAGTGCTACTCCGCCAACGCTCACTGCCCCAACGGGCAAAAATCGATGAGCGGCGCGGGAGCCGCCGCCCATTACGGCCCCGGCTACACCGGCTGGGATCATGGCACCCACGTTTCGGGAATCGCTGCCGGCAACAGCCACCTGAACGCCTACGGCGTGGCCCGCGGCGCCGGCATCATCGCCGTTCAGGTCTTCTCCAAATTCACGGCCGCCGAATGCCAGCAGAGCACCCCCTGCGTCCTGAGCTGGGACTCCGACCAGGTGAAGGGGCTTGAGTTCGTCTACGCCCGCCGCGCCGAACTCCCCATTGCTTCCGTGAACATGAGCCTCGGCGGAGGCCAGTACAGCAATTTCTGCAATTCCGAGCCCCAGCGGGCCGCCATCGCCAACCTCTACGCGGTCGGCATCCCCACCGCCATCGCCTCCGGAAACGACGGATATTGCGGCTACATCAGCGCTCCCGCCTGCATCGGCAACGCCATCGCCGTCGGCGCCACCAACAAGTTCGACCAGGAGGCGTCGTTCAGCAACTGGCATCCCAACCTGGTCGAGCTCTTCGCCCCGGGCGCCTCCATTCTCTCCTCGACCGGAACCAGCGATGCGAGTTACTCCAGCTGGAACGGCACGTCGATGGCCACGCCGCACGTGGCCGGCGCCTTCGCGGTATTGCGGCAGCTGGCCCCCAGCGCCCCCCTCGACGAGTTGTACAACAACCTGGTGCTCACCGGGCATTCGGTAGCCTCACGCTGCGGAACGGGAGCCAAACCCCGCATCGCGGTCTTCGCCGCCCTGGAGCGGATGTCGGCCATCAAGCCGCCGTTGCAGTTCACCGGCCAGCAGCACGCCAACCGGTCGGCGCTGCAGGTGGAATACCTGAACCTGCTTACCTGGCAACCCAACCCGCTCAACCAGAATATCGCCGCCTATCGCATCTTCCAGGTGAATGACGGTCAGCTGCAGCTCCTGGGAGAAGTCGACACTTCCACCACGTCCTTCATGCACCGCTTCATCGCTTCGCGGACGATCTACAGTTACGCCATCCGGGCCGTCAACAGCTCCGGAGTGGAGGGGCTGGCCGCCTCGGTCAGCATCACGCCGATCCAGTAGGGACGGGCACGTTCCGCGGCCGGCAGTCGGCGCGAGCGCCGCACTGGGTTTGCATTCGGAAAGGAAAACGTGTACAATGATGTCTACTTTTCATAGGAGGATCGCCCCATGGCAAAAACCTGCGAAATCTGCGGAAAAAAGCCGATATACGGACACAACGTCAGCCACTCCCACAAATTGACCAACCGCCGCTGGGACCCAAACCTGCAGAAGATCAAGATCGTGGTGGACGGCGAAACGCGATCGACCTACGTCTGCACCTCCTGCATCCGCTCCGGAAAAATCAAGAAAGCTTGACCCCTACCCCGCCCGGATGCCCGCCGGCGAGCGCCCTCTCAGAACACGGAAACGGATCGGCATCATCGGCGGCAGCGCTCCCCAGCCCCGACACCTGCAAACCGCCGAAACCATGGGCCGTCTGATCGCCGAGAGCGGCTGTATACTTGTCAACGGGGGAATGCGCGGCGTCATGGAGGCCTCGGCCCGAGGTGCCCGCAGCGCCGGAGGCGTTGTGATCGGCATCCTGCCGGGAAGAACCCCGGACGAAGCGAACGATCAATGCGACATCGCCATCGCCACCGGGTTGGGCTACATGCGCAACGCCATCATCGTGCTCAACGCCGACGCCCTGGTCGCCATCGACGGGGAATTCGGCACCCTTTCCGAAATCGCCTATGCCCAGATTTTCGGCAAGACCGTTTTCGGCCTCGACACCTGGGACATCCCCGGGATCGTTCCGGTCTCAACGCCCCAGGAAGCGATGGACCGGCTGCGCACAACACTTGACCTATAACTACCAGGTCACCCTGCAATACGACGGAACGGCCTATTGCGGCTGGCAATACCAGGACCCCAAGCATCCGACCATCCAGGCCGAACTGATGCACGCCCTGCAGATCATCGCCAAGAAGCGGGTAGTCGCCACCGGCTCTTCCCGGACGGATGCCGGGGTCCACGCCTCCGGCCTGGTTGCGAACTTCCACCTTCCCTGGGCCATCGAGCCCACTTCCCTGCGCAAGGCGTTGAACGCCCTGCTGCCCGATGACATACGCGTCGTGCACTGCGAGCAAGCCGGCCCCTCGTTCAACGCCCGTTTCGGAGCCAAAAGCAAAACCTATCAGTACCGTCTCTTTTTCGGCCAGATACAATCCCCGTTCAACCGACTTTACGCGGCGCACTTCCCCTACCCCCTCGACCTGCGGGAGATGCGCAGAGCCACCCGCCATTTTCTTGGCCAGCAGGATTTTTCCAGCTTCACGTCGGACGAGCCGGAGAAGAACAGGATCCGAGAAATCGACGAGTTCTCCATGCGGGTCAAGGGGGAGGAGATCCTCTTCACGGTGCGCGGCAAGAGCTTCTTGCGCTACATGGTGCGCAACATGGTCGGTACGGTTATCGACGTGGGGCGGGGGCGAATCAAGGCCGCCGATGTCCCGGCAATTTTCACTGCCCGGGAGCGAAGAAAAGCAGGCCAGACGGCACCCGCAAAAGGCCTCACTCTTCTAAAAGTCGATTATTGATTACCCAAAATATTCCCGAAAAACGTAAATAAATTTTACAGAAGATATTCTTACGGCTGAAAATCAAGAACTATAAATGGTTTCGAGGAAAACGAAAACCGTAAATTTTTCTAACAAACACACAAATGCCCAATAACAAAGCAAAATGTGGTCGTCGCCGCGAAAACCATACGGAATGAACTCCCCGCGGCAAACTGATCAAATCGAAAATGCAGGCAGGCAAACGATATGCAGGATTGGCACGGACTATGCTTAATAAAAGTGCCGGCCGATATGGGCTGGACTGAAAAAAGTGAAAAGGAGATAGACCGAATGGACAAGAAAGTGCTTCTGATCGACGACGAAGATTCACTGCGGCGCACCCTCTCCCTGGGCCTGATGCAGAAGGGCTACGACACCGAGCCGTGCGAAAACGGCATGAAGGCGCTGAAGACGCTGGAAACCTTCAAGGAGAAGAACCTGCCCCTCGATTGCGTCGTGCTCGACGTCAAGCTGCCGGACATAGACGGCATCAAGTTGCTGAAAGTCATCAAGTTCAACTACCCATCGCTCCCGGTGATCATGATCACCGCCTACGGCAGCGAGGAGGTCCGCGAGGACGCGAAACTGGAAAGAGCCGACGCCTTCCTGGAAAAACCGTTCGCCATCGACGAGCTCACCCACCTGCTGGAGACCCTGCCGGCCCCCGAAAAGGAGGCCCGGCCGGCGGAAGCCAACCAACCGGATCAGGCGGAGGGCAAGGCCCGCAGCGCCTACATGATGCTCACCTTCGACGAGACCGCCAACCTGCCGGAAGTTTACCAGCGGCTCTACATGCACGAAAACGTGCTGTATTGCGACGCCACCCGGGGCGATTTCGACCTGGTCCTGCTGCTGCAGGCGGAAAGCTCCGGGCGAATCGCGGAGGTGGCCGAAAAGCAGATCCGCTCCATCCCCGGCCTGAAGGAGGCCCACCTCATGCCCGTCGAGACCCCGGTGCTGAGCGACCAGATCAGCCGCATCATGGGCTCGGTGGACCAGGCCCTGGGCCGCGCCGAGAACCAGGCCATGAACGCCCACGATTTCCGCAGCAGCGCCTTTTCCTACGTGCTGCTGGAAATCGAGAAGGAGAAGCTCGAGTCGGTCTTCCCGGTCCTGTCTTTCGCGGACCAGGTCGTCACCTGCGACTACACCAGCGGCCGCTACAACGTCGTCCTTCTCATGCGCGGCCCCAGCTTCAGCCAGATCGACCAGTCGATCCAGCGCACCATCAAGCCGCTCGACGGCGTACTGCGCATCAAGAAGTGCCCGGTCATCAAGATCATGGAGATGTGACACACCCGCACTTTGCCTCGCTGATTCATTAATGATATAATGGGGGCCTCGATCTGTGGCCGGTGGCCTGACCACCGGCCACCCAGAGGTAAGGACCCCATGCAAGAGAGCGTCAGCCAAAACGGAGGACCCTCCGGAATTTCCGATTTCAAGGTGAAACTGTGGCAGTACGACGGCCACCTGGGCGCACTGATCCCCTTCCTGCAGTCCGCCCAGGACACCTATGGCTACATCCCGGAGTCGGCCATCGACCAGATCAGCGAGATCGTCGGCATTCCAGCCGCCGAGATCTACGGCGTCATCACCTTCTACTCCCAGTTCCGACTGAAGCCGCTGGGCAAGTACGTGATCAGAATCTGCGACGGCACCGCCTGCCACGTGAACGGCTCACAGGGCATTCTTCAGGCCATCGAGGAAGAGCTGCAGATCGCCAACGATGAGACCACCGAGGACGGCCTCTTCACCCTGATCAAAGTGGCCTGCCTGGGTTGCTGCTCCCTGGCCCCGGTCATCATGATCAACGACGAGACCCACGGGCGTCTCACCCCCAAGAAGGTGCAGCAGATCCTGCGCGACCTGCGCCAGCAGGAGAAGCAGCAGGCGGGAGCGAACACATGAAGACCGTCAAAGTCGGACTGGGATCGTGCGGGGTTTCCGCCGGCGGCGAAAAGGTCTTCAGCGCCATGCGCGACCACATCGCCAGCCACGGCATCGCCGTGGACCTCCGCGAAACCGGCTGCATGGGCATGTGTTACCGCGAAGTGCTGGTCGAAGTCGACGACGAGCAGGGCGGCCGCCACCTCTACGGCGACGTCACCCCGGAGCGGGCCCGCCGCATCCTCGACGAACACGTCGTCGCCGGCCGCCCGATCAGCGAGTGGGCGATCGTCCCGGGCCAGCCCTCCGTGGAGGAGTCCTTCTTCAGCAAGCAGAAGCGCATCGTGCTGCGCAACTGCGGCATCATCGACCCCACCTCGATTGACGAGTACATCCAGGCCGGCGGCTACGAGGCGTTCCGCAAGGTGCTGCGCGAAATGACCCCGGACCAGGTGGTCGACGAGATCTTGCGCTCCGGCCTGCGCGGCCGCGGCGGCGGCGGCTTCCTGACCGGCCAGAAGTGGCGTTTCTGCCGGCAGGCGAGGGGCGACAAGAAATACATCATCTGCAACGCCGACGAGGGCGACCCCGGCGCCTTCATGGACCGCAGCACGCTCGAGAGCGATCCCCACTCGGTGCTGGAGGGGATGATCATCTGCGCCTATGCCATCGGCGCCGACGAAGGCTACATCTACGTCCGCGCCGAGTACCCGAAGGCCGTGCAGCGGCTGCACCACTCGATCGCCCAGATGCGCGCCAAGGGGTTCCTGGGCGAGAAGATATTCGGCTCGAAAATCAACTTCGAGCTGCACATCAAGGAGGGGGCGGGCGCCTTCGTCTGCGGCGAGGAAACGGCGCTCATGGCCTCGATCGAAGGCAAGCGGGGCACCCCCCGCTTCCGTCCTCCCTTTCCGGCCGAGAAGGGCCTGTTCGGCAAGCCCTCCAACATCAACAACGTCGAGACCTACGCCAACGTCCCCTGGATCATTCAGAACGGCGCCGAAGCCTTCGCCGCCATGGGCACCGAAAACAGCAAGGGCACCAAAGTGTTCGCCCTCGCCGGACGGATCGCGCGCGGAGGCCTGGTGGAAGTGCCGATGGGGCTCACCATCAACGAAATCGTCTTCGACATCGGCGGGGGCATCCGGGACGGCAAGAAGTTCAAGGCCGTGCAGATGGGCGGCCCCTCGGGCGGCTGCATACCCGCCTCCATGGGCGACCTGCAGATCGACTACCAGCAGATCACCCGAACCGGCGCCATCATGGGATCCGGTGGCATGGTGGTCATGGACGAGACCACCTGCATGGTCGACATCGCCCGCTACTTCCTGCGCTTCACCCAGGACGAGTCGTGCGGCAAGTGCACCTTCTGCCGCATCGGCACCAAGCGCATGCTGGAGATACTGGAGCGGATCACCGACGGCAAGGGAACGGAGGAGGACATCACCCTTCTCGAAGAGCTGAGCGAACAGATCCGCCACAACACCATCTGCGGCCTCGGCCAGACGGCCCCCAACCCCGTCCTGACCACCCTCAAGTACTTCCGCCACGAGTACGAGGCCCACGTTCGCGACAAGAAGTGCCCCGCCAAGAGTTGCGCGGCCCTGCTCACCTATTCGATCATCGAGAGCAGCTGCACGGGCTGCACGCTGTGCGCGCGCGTCTGCCCGGTCAAGGCGATCAGCGGCGAGAAGAAGAAACCGCACCGCATCGATCCCGCCCTCTGCATCAAGTGCGGAAAATGCTTCGAGAGCTGCCGTTTCGGCGCCATCGCCAAAGACTGAGGCCAGGAGAACGCGCATGGACAACCTGATCAAGATTACCGTCGACGGCCAGGAGATCGCGGCCCGCCCCGGGCAGACCATCCTGGATGTGATCCAGCAGAACCGCATCGCCGAAATTCCGACCCTGTGCCATGACCCCAAGTTGCCCCCCTACGGCTCCTGTTACCTGTGCGTGGTGGAAGTCAAGGGCGTGGCCAAGCTGATTCCCTCCTGTTCCAGCCCGGTCGCCCCCGGCATGGTAGTGCAGACCGACAACGACCGCATCCGGCGCGCCCGCAAAACCGCCCTGGAGCTGCTCCTGTCCAACCACTACGCCGACTGCCTGGCCCCCTGCACCCAAACCTGCCCGGCCGGGGTGGACGTGCAGGGCTATATCGCCCTGGTCGCCAACGGCCGCTTCCACGAGGCCATCCGCCTGATCAAGGAGACGAACCCCCTGCCTCTGGTTTGTGGACGCGTCTGCGTCCGGGAGTGCGAGATCGCCTGCCGCCGCAACCGGGTCGACTCCAACGTCGGCATCGATTACCTCAAGCGCTACGCCGCCGACCTCGACATCGCCGACCCCTGGACCCCCGAGTTGCCCGCGCCAAACGGAAAGCGGGTCGCCGTGATCGGCGGAGGGCCGGGCGGCCTGAGCTGCGCCTACTACCTCCGCCTCAGGGGATACGCAGTCACCCTCTTCGAACAGATGCCCAAGCTCGGCGGCATGCTGCGCTACGGCATCCCGGAGTACCGCCTGCCCAAGAAGGTCCTCGACCGCGAAATCAAATGGATCACCGACCTTGGCGTCACGGTCAAGGTCAAGCAGACCCTGGGCGGGGAGATCAAGCTGGACGAGCTCCTGGCCAAGGGATTCCATGCCGTCTTCCTGGCTCCCGGAGCGTGGAAGGCCAAGGGCATGCGGCTGCCGGACGAAGACACCACCCGGGGAGTTCTGAAAGGGGCTGACTTTCTGCGCAGCGTGCAGAGCAAGCCGCTGCCGGAGCTGCACGGCCACGTCGTGGTCGTGGGTGGAGGCAATACGGCCATCGACGCCGCCCGCACCGCCCGACGCCTCGGAGCCGGCAAGGTCACTCTCCTCTACCGCCGCACCCGCGCCGAGATGCCCGCCCACCCGGCAGAAATTGAAGCCGCACTCGAAGAGGGAGTGTCCCTGACCCCCCTCTCGGCCCCGACCCGGATCGTCTCCCGCGATGGCCAGCTGGCCGCCATCGAATGCATCCGCATGGAGCTGGGCGAACCGGATGCCAGCGGCCGCCGCTCCCCGGTTCCCCAGGCTGGCTCCGAGTATGTCCTGGACTGTGACCATGTCATCTCGGCCATCGGTCAGGACGTCGACCTGAAGGCCATCAACGCGGACAACCGCCTTTCGGTCAGCCGCCACAGCGCGATCGCCGCCGACAAGCACACCTTCCAGACTTCCGACCCGCGGGTATTCGCCGGCGGTGATGCCATCACCGGCCCGGCGACGGCCATTGAGGCCATCGCCCACGGCCATTTCGCCGCAGACGCCATCGATCGTTTTCTGGCCACAGGCAAAGCCGCCGGCCCGGCTCCTGAATTTCTCAGCAAGCGCGACTCGTTCGGAGAGCTTCCCGACAGCGATTTCGACGAGATCCCCCGCCTGCCCAAGCAAAGAATGCCGGAGATGCCCCCCGCCAAGCGCGTGAAGGGCTTCAAGGAGGTCGAGCTCGGCTTCTCCCCCGAACAGGCGGAAAGCGAAAGCGCGCGCTGCATGGAATGCGGTTGTTCCGCCTACTTCGACTGCGACCTGCGCCGCCACGCCAGCGACTTCAACATCGATGTCAGCCGATTCCTGGGCGAAGTGAGGCGCTATCGCGTGGACCGTCGCCACCCCTTCATCACCCTGGACGCCAACAAGTGCATCGCCTGCGGGCGTTGTGTCAGAACCTGTTCGGAAGTCCTCCAGGTTTCCGCGCTCGGCTTCGTCTATCGCGGCTTCAAGGCCATCGTCAAGCCGGCGATGGAGAAGAAGCTGCAGGAGACGACGTGCATCAACTGCGGCAACTGCATCGACGCATGCCCCACCGGATCCATCAGCGAGGCCCTGCCATTCTGCAAGCCAGGCCCATGGAAAGCCGAGCTGCGGCCCTCTTTTTGTACCGGCTGCTCCCTCAACTGCCGCATGAATATCAAGATTTTCCATCCCGGACAGTTCACCGTCTCCGGCGCCGGGCTGGAGAGCCACAACCAGGGATACCTGTGCGACCGCGGCCATTTCGGATACCGCTACATGCTGGAGAAAAGACGGCTCCTCGTTCCGCGTGTGAAGCAGGAAGGCACCCAACGCGATACCTCCTGGGATGTCGCCCTGAAGACCGCTGCCGATCGGCTGGAGGCGATCCGCCGCACCCACGGTCGCGACTCCATTGCCGTTTTCGCCTCCCCCGCCGCGGCCAACGAAGAGCTTCAACTGCTCAAGACATGGGCCGGCTCTCCGGCCAACCTGGCCAGCTTCTCGCTGCTGGGCAGCCCGGACTGGCGTGCCCTCGACTCCCTGCTCGGGGCCACGGAATCGTCCCTCACCCTGGAGCAGTTGGCGGAAGCCGACGTCATCCTGGCCGTGAACACCAATTTCGAAGACACCAATTTCATCGCCGAATTGCGGATAAAGGCCGCGCAAAAGCGCGGGGCCCGGGTTGTCACCATCAGTTCCAGCGAGAGCCCCCTGAGCCTGGTTTCCGACCTGTGGCTCGACGCCAAGCGCGGTACGTCCGCCGTTTTACTGGGCGGATTGGCCCGGCAACTGCTGCAGGCGGGCAGGGCCGATTCCGAATTCATCCGCCAGCATGTCGACGGACTGGAAGAGTTCCAGCGCTCCATCTCCGGACTCGGGCCCGACACCGTCGCGGAAATCAGCGGCGTCTCCAGGGACAAGCTGCAGATGTTCTTCGACCTGGTGGCAACGCCCGAGACCAAGCTGGCAGTCGTGTATCAGACCGGCGGCGGCATCGACAAGTCGCCTCAGGATCTGGAAGCAATCGCCAACCTGCTGCTGCTGACCGGTTCGTTCAACCGCACCGGGGCCGGCCTCCTGCTCACCCACCCCCACGGAAACACCCAGGGACTTCTCGACCTGGGCTACGGACGCGATTCAGCCGCGTTGTGCAAGCGCATGGCCGATGGCGAGATCAAGGCGGCCATCGTTTTCGGCGAAGATCCGCTGACCTCCCCCGCCAATCTCCGCATGTTCAACCAACTCGAGTTCCTGCTGGTCGCCGATGCGGCCCTGACCCATACCGCCGAGGCAGCCGACGTGGTGCTCCCGACGAGCAACCCGTCGGAAAGCGCGGCCACCTACACGGCCTGCGACCGCCGCGTTCAGCGTCTGAACCGGGTATTTGCGTCTCCGACCGGCCGCGAGAACTGGCAGTTTCTGGCCCACCTCGCTCAGCCCGGCGCCGGCGCGCCGATTGAATCGGCGGAGGTTGTTTTCGATCAGATTCGCGCACAACATCCCGGATACCAGGAGCTTTCCGGTGACGGCCAGTTCCGGGCCAGCCCCCTGGCGGCAGGCCAATTCGCGACGGTGGGGAAGCGGGCCCGATTTCAGCCGCTTGCCCTGAGCCGCTCTCCCATCTGGCTTCCACAGGCCCGCTATCTCGACAGCGAGAACTTTTTCCTGCGTGCTATCCGCGGCAAACTGATGGTATAATCCCCGGGGGCGGTAGTCCGGCCGGTTGGCCGGCTACCGTCCCGGGTGGGCCATGACGGATAACGACGAGAGATCTGGGTATTGGCAGAAAGTCGAAAAGGAGCTCCAGGAGAGGATCAAGGAGCTCGAATGCCTCTATAGCATCGGTTCGGAGATCGAATCGGACCTCGCATTGTCCCACATCCTGCAGAAGTCGGTTTTCCACCTGCAGCGCAGCTTCCAGTACCCGGAAGAGGCGATCGCGACCATTTTTTTCGATGGCCAGGAGTACTCCAACCGCTCCCCGGCCGCCACCGCGCTGGCGGTCAAGCTGGAGCACGACATCACGGTCAACCGAAAGCTACGCGGCACCATCTCCGTCGGGTACCTCCGGGAGGCGGAGCTCCTCCCGGAGGAGAAGCGGCTCATCGCCCAGATCGCCAATATGCTGGCCAAGGCGGTCGAGAAGCACGAATTGCGGGCCGAGCTGACCCGGTACGTCGGCAAACTGGAAGAGCTGGTCCGCGAGCGAACCGCGGAGCTGGAACGGACCAAGAAGCTCTATGCCGACCTCTTCGATTACGCTCCAGACGGATTGGCCATATCGAGGGTGAACGGAGACATCATCAAGGCCAACAAAGCCTTTTTCCGCATGCTGCAATACCCGGAGGACGGCTCGGTCAGCCTGAACTACGTGAGCGACCGCCTCTACGAGAACCAGGCCGAGCTTCGCCCGCGGATTCTGGCCAAGCTGTCTGCCGACGGGAGGTACGACGGGCTGGAGATGACCCTCCTCAACCGCCACGGCCTGCCGTGTCCCGTGCTGGCCTCATTCATCTTCATCGAGATGGACAACGAGCAGTGCGTGGAGGCGATATATAAGGACATCCAGTTTCGCAAAGAGCTGGAAAACCGGCTGATTCAGCAGAATGAAAACCTGGAGGCGATCGTACAGGCTCGCACCGACGATCTGCTGAAGCAGAAGGGGCTGTTGGAGAAGAAGAACGAGGAGTTGCTGGCCGTCGCCGAGGAGCTCCGCCGCAGCCAGGCCGAGCTCAAGACCCTTTTCGACGCCATCACCGACACGGTGGTCCTGGTTGACCCCGACGGTCATGTTCAGATGAGCAACCGGGCGGACATCACCGCTGCCGCCTCCTGCCACGAGCAATTGTTCAAATCGCCGGACCGCTGTTCCGATTGCCCCGTGGAGAAGGTGTTCCGGGAGAAAAAGGCAGTCTCGGTGGAAAAGAAGGTGGGGTCGGACTACTACCTGCTTCGCGCCTACCCGGTCATGGACGCAGACCAGCAGGTGAAATCGGTCCTGGCGTTTTACCGGCCCATTACCAAGGAAAAAAACATGGAGTTGCAGCTGCTGCAGTCCGACAAACTGGCCTCTCTGGGTCAACTCGTTTCCGGCGTGGCCCACGAGATCAACAACCCCAACACCTTCATCCGCGGCAACATCCAAATCGTCCAGGAAGCGATGGCCGACATCATCCCCATCACCGACCGCCACCACCAGGAGAATCCCCAACTGAGGATTGCCCGCCTGCCATACGAAATATTCCGCCGCAACATCATGGTGCTGCTCGATGACATGGCCCAGGGCGCCAGCCGGATCAAGACCATCGTCGAGGGCCTGAGGAATTTCGCCCGCAAGGACGACGGCGCCCTGAAAAACGACATCGACGTTAACCAGGTCATCGAGAGCTCTTTGCGCCTGGTCGGGAACCAGATTCGCAGAAATGCCTCGGTCAAAGCCACCCTCCAACCGGATTTGCCCCTGGTCCACGGAAACAGCCAGAAATTGCAGCAGGTTCTGATCAACATGCTGATCAACGCCTCTCAAGCCATTGACAAAAAGCGCGGGCACATCCTAGTCAGCTCGGCCAGAGTCGGAGACGAGATTCAGCTCCAGATCCAGGACAACGGGCGAGGAATGGATGAAAACACCAGAAAAATGATATTCGACCCATTTTTCACCACCAAGCGCGGCCAGGGCGGGACCGGCCTCGGCCTTTCCATCGCCTACGGCATCCTCCAGGAGCACAAGGGCCGGATCGAGGTCGAAAGCAAACTCCATCACGGAACCACCTTCACGATTTTCCTGCCGCTCCCTGCCGGAGAAAAAAAATGAGAAAGATCCTGCTGATCGACGACGATCAAGCCGTTCTGAACTACCTCAACGTGCTTCTGATGCAGAATGGCGATTTCGACGTCCAGTCCCTCAATACCAGCAGTCAGGCGCCGTCACTTCTGAAAAAAAAGCAGTTCGACTTGCTCCTGCTGGACATGGTCATGCCGGAAGTGAGCGGAATCGACATTTTGAGGTACATCCGGGAGAACAACATCGATCTGCCCTCCATCGTACTGACCGGAGTCGAGGACATTGAGATGGCCGTGACCGCGATGAAGCTCGGGGCCATTGACTACCTGACAAAGCCACTCGATACCGCTGCGCTGCTGCGCCTGATCAAGCAGACCCTCGCCGCTCGGCACCCTGCCGCAGAAGAGGTCGTCCAGCGATCCGCCACTCCAAAACTTCAACACCCCGAGGTTTTCCAGGACATATTGACGTCGGATCCCAGAATACTGCAGTCGTTCGAAACCATCGAAAAAATCGCCCCCAGCGACAGCAGCGTACTAATCTGGGGGGAGAGCGGAACCGGCAAGGAACTGGTCGCCCAGGCGATCCATAGGCTCAGCCGCCGCCAGGGGAAGCGGTTCATCGCCGTCAATGCCGGCGCCTTCGCCAGTGAGCTTTTCGTATCCGAGTTTTTCGGCCACGACAAGGGAGCGTTCACCGGGGCCAGCGTCGCCCATCGTGGCTTTCTGGAAGAAGCCGACGGGGGAACCCTTTTTCTCGATGAAATTGGGGAGTTGGCGTTGCCGATTCAGGTGAAGCTTTTGAGGGTGCTGCAGGAAGGAGAGTTTTTCCGCCTCGGATCCACCCAGCACATCAAGGTGGACGTCCGGATTCTAGCCGCGACCAACAAGAACCTTCTGGAAGAAATCAAACGGGGAAATTTTCGTAAAGATCTCTTTTACCGGTTGAACATGAATTCAATTTACCTTCCTCCATTGAGGGAAAGGAGTGGCGACATACTGCTCCTTGCCACTCATTTCCTGAAGCGGTTTTCCGCCCAAAACGAGAAGCGAATCGACCAGATATCCGATTCCGTCAAGAAGCTCTTGCTCCATTACGAATATCCCGGCAACGTCCGCGAACTGATGAACATCATCAACAGTGCAGTCATCATTGAGACGACGACTGAGCTCAAGAAGCGGTCATTGCCCCAATACTTTCTGGATCATGCCGGCGCCGGAGACGAATCGATCGGCGATCTGTCGCTCAAGACTCTTCAGGACGTGGAAAAAGACCACATCCAGAAGATTCTTCGCGCTACCGGAGGAAACAAAACGAAAGCGGCCAAGATTCTCGGAATCTCACGAATCGGGTTGATATCGAAGATCAAGAAGCTGCAAATCGAGTGAGCGTAAAAAAATCCCGTCTATGGGGTTTTTATCTCATCCAGAAAAGAAAGCAGCGTCATGTATTTTTTTTCAATGACCGGCCAGGTGTAGTTGGTTTGAAAAAATTGTTTTCCGCTCTCGCCTAGATTTCTGCGCAGGCTTTCATCGCTGACAAGTAAGTTTACAACTTCTCGAAATTCTTCGAAATCGGTATACCAGAGACCGGCATGGCTGCGCCGGCATTGCCCCTGCAGCACATCGGTTCGACCATTGGCCAGAACGGGCTTTCCGAGAGCCCACGCCTCAAGGGCCACCATGGAAAGAGATTCAAACTGAGAGGGGATGGCCAGAAAATCGGAACCGGCGATCAGGGAGAACTTTTCCTCGTCGGTAACGAACCCGAGATGGCGAATACGGGGGTGGTCCGGCAACCGGATATAGGACTTTCCGGCCAGGACCAGGGAAGGAAGGCGAGGATTCTCTTCCAGCATCCGCAGGTAGAATGCGAGCAACTCCGGAACCCCCTTGTTCTCATCGAGTCGGCCGACATAGACGAAATAGTTCTCGTTTAGGCCGAATGCGAGCCGGGCGGGTTCGGGGGAGACCTCCGGGGGAATCTCGGAACCGACACCGACGACATCTCCGGGAACCGACTCGTTTGCGGAGATGCGATTGATCAACTGCCGCTCTTCGTGCGAATTGTACACGATGGCCCGCGGCAGACGGAAAAGGTCGCGGAACAGGCGCATGTGGATCGCCGGATCGTGTTCTGCCGTCGGCACGAGAATTGACTGCCGGGGAAACGCCTTCACTCCGTGATAGGCGTGATAATAACGATAGGAGAAAAAGAGGATGTAACCGAACTCCTGGCAACGAAGCTCGAGGGCCTGGAGCAGGTTGGGAACCAGCGGCCCCTCCTCCTCCAGCCAGCGCAACTCATCGGCGAAAGAGTGCTCCTCTTCGAATACGACGTGCTGGATCGCTCCAAACAGGCGGGGATCGCGCGGCCTGGCCGCACGGAAGCGGTGAACCGGAATCCCATTGACCCGTTCGAGACCTTCCTCGTAGTGATGGGCCCAGGTCACGTAGTCGAGCGCCGTGGTCGTGAACACCTCCACGGCAAAGAATTTCGCCAGCATCTCGGCGATCAGGCGGGCATGGTATTCCGCCCCGCCATTGATTTCCAGTCCATAGCGCTGGACGACAATCGCGATTTTCCTCTTCATCCGCCGCCAATTATACTGAAATCGGCCGTTGCTGTCATGGCACCCCCTTCTTTTTTGACATTTTTTTAACAGACAAGTAAGATCACGGAGATGGATTCCATTCAGGAGGGACCATGCGATATCTCTTGCTGACGATTCTTCTCGTGGTTCTGGCAGTCCCGGCGCTCCCCGCGACCCGCGCGGGAGTCAACCTGGCCGACACGCTCGAAATCGACGGCTTGAAACTCAGTCTCAACGGCGTCGGGCTCCGGAAGAAAGTCATCTTCAAGGTCTACGTCGCCGGCCTCTACGTCCAGAACCAGAGCCGGGAAGAGACGAAAATCCTCCAGGCCGACGAGCCGCGGGTCATGATCATGCACTTTCTGCGCAGCGTCGACGCGGAAAAAATCAGCGGGGCCTGGCTGGATGGCCTGAAGGCCAACACCCCCGGCGCCGACCCGACATTGAACAAGGACTTCAGCCGGCTCTGCTCCTGGATGGAGGATATCGACGACGGGCAGCAGATGCTCTTCACCTACCGTCCCGGGCAGGGAACCGAGGTCAAGGTCAAGGGAAAAGTGAAGGGAGTCATTGCCGGAAAGGCCTTTGCCGATGCTTTATTGGCCTGCTGGATCGGTCCCAAGCCGGGGCCGGGCGATTCGTTCAAGGCCGACCTGCTGGGCAAGAGCAAGTAGATGAAAGGCTGCGGTTCGTTTCGGCGGGTTGCCGCCCTGGCGGTTCTCCTCGCCGGCATGGGGGGATGCAGCCGGAGCCCTCAATACCCGGATGGCGTGCACGCGGTCATGGTCACCCCGCGGGGAACGATCGTCCTGCAGCTCGAATACGAAGCTGCCCCGTTGACCGTGACCAACTTTGCCGGCCTGGCGACCGGGCAACTGCGAAACAGCCAATTCAGCCCCGGCACCCCCTATTACAATGGCCTGACCTTCCATCGGGTTGAGCCGGGGTTCGTGATCCAGGGCGGCGACCCGTTGGGAAACGGAACCGGAGATCCCGGTTACCGCTTTCCCGACGAGTTCAACCCCGACCTGCGCCACGATCGGGCCGGGATCCTCTCCATGGCCAACTCCGGCCCGGACACAAACGGGAGCCAGTTCTTCATTACCCTCGGCAAGCAACCCCACCTGGACGGTCGCCACACCGTTTTCGGTCACGTGATCCGCGGGCTGGATGTGTTGGAAAGGATCCTCCCGGGCGACCGGATCGAGCGAATCGAAATCGTACGCCAAGGGGCAAAGGCGAAGAATTTTTCCTCCGCCCAGGTTGAATTCGACCGCTTGTTGCAAAAGGCGTCGATTGAGTCACAACAGAGGGAGCTCGCCCGCCAGCGTGCCGCCCGCGACGAGATCACGCGGCGCTGGCCCAACCTGGTCTCCACCGCATCGGGACTGATGTACGACGTTCTGAGGCGAGGCGCGGGTTCCAGGCCCGAGACCGGAAGCCGGGTCAGGGTTCACTACTCCGGCACGCTCTTGTCCGGCAAGTTGTTCGACAGTTCCTACGAGCGCAACGAACCCATCTCCTTCACGCTGGGGAAGGGAGAGGTCATCCGCGGTTGGGACGAGGCCGTGGCCGACATGCGCCCGGGCGAGAGACGTCTGCTGGTAATCCCCCCCGAATTGGGGTACGGAAACCGTCCCATGGGCAGCGTGATTCCGGCCCATTCGTACCTCGTGTTCGAGGTTGAACTGGTCGATATCGACTAATTGCGGATCTTGAGCCGGGTCCTGTTTGGGTGCTTCTTCAGGTGCTGGTACCTCCGGTTGGTTGAAGCCGCAAAGCGCTGCAACACCTGCGGCAGGTCGGAGTGATCGAGAAGCCCGCGCGCCTGAAGATGATCAAGCAGCCGGGGGTGAAAACGGAAATTGCTCACTGCCTCGGGCGCGAAAACCACGTCCGAGTCGAGGAGCTGGAGCGAATCGCCGACAATCCGCTGCAGCAGAGTGACCATGGAATGAGAAAAATGCCTCTCGAGATCCTTGATCGACTCCGCCAGGTTGAGGTGTTCCCGGAACTCGGGCTGGATTTCCCTTTCCACCTGGGTGAACGAGACCATTTTTTCCATCCCGCCTCCTGTCCTACCGCACGGATACAATATGCACGATAACCCCGTTTTTTTCCACCCCGCCCCCCCAGGACCTCCGAAGAGGTGACCGATGGCAGCCGCTGATTTCAGGCAGACGGTATTCCAGGCGGCCCAGGAGGCCGCCATGCTCGCCGGCAGCCGGATCACCTCCAGCTTCGGGAAACTGACACACTCCGACATCACGATCAAAGGCGTGAACGATTTCGTCACCACCGTCGACCGCGAAGCCGAGTGGCTCATTCGGAAATCCATCGCCAGCCGCTTTCCAACGCATCGGATCGTCGCCGAGGAGCATCCCGAGCGGCCAGGGGATGCGGATTTCACGTGGGTCATCGATCCGCTCGACGGTACGGCCAATTTCATTCACGGATTGCCCTGGTGCGCCGTCTCCCTCGCGTTGTGCGATGGAGAAGGTCCACTCTTCGGACTCGTGCTGGATCCCTTTCGCAGCGAACTGTTCCATGCTCACCGAGGCGGCGGGGCATTTCTGGATGGGGGCGCCATCCACGTCAGAACCCGAAGGGACTTATCCGGTGCATTTGGGGCCACCGGATTTCCCTTCAAGGCCCCCTCGCTGCATGAAGCCTATTCCTGCGTGTTCAGCGAGCTGCTCAAACGGGCCGAGGACATGCGCCGTTGCGGCTCCGCCGCATTAGACCTGGTGCACACAGCTTGTGGCCGGTACGACTTCTTCTGGGAAGCCAGCCTGCACCCCTGGGATTTCCTGGCCGGCGAACTGATCGTGCGGGAGGCGGGGGGCAGGGCGACCAATTTTTCCGGGGAGAAACTGGCATTGCGGCCGGACTCCGTGCTGGCGGCACCGCCTCCTCTCCACGGCGAGCTCCTGAGGAAAATTGGCCCGATCTTTTCCGGTATCCCGTCCGGCTGAAACCGGCCTCATTGTTTTTCCCCCCCCCCTGTGATACCTTGCAGTGATGAGAGCCAACTCGTTTGCACTTATCATGGCCGGTGGACAAGGCACCCGCTTTTGGCCCTGGAGCACGGATGACCGTCCAAAACAGTTCTTGCCGATAATCGGCGACCAGCCGTTGATCGCCCAGACCTGGAAGCGGCTGAGGCGGCTCATTCCGGAAGAGAACATCTACGTCGTCGCCGACCGGCGTTATCTGCCCGCGGTCAGGGAGTGCCTGCCGACCTTCGAAGAGTCCAACTTCATCTCCGAGCCCAGCCCTCGCAACACCGCCCCGTGCTTGATGATGGCCAACATCGTCCTGAGTGAAAAGAACCGGAATGCCACCCTGCTGGTGACCCCGGCCGACCATCACATCGCCAACGAAGGCCTGTTCGCCGAGCAAATGGCGGCGGCGCTGGAAGCCGCCCAGAGCCGATGCCTCGTGACCGCCGGCATCCCGCCGACCTCCGCCCATACCGGCTACGGCTACATCCAGGTCAAGCCCCGGCACAAGGTCACGGTGGGAGGCCACGATTTTTTCACCGTCGCCGCGTTTCGCGAGAAGCCCGATCGGGCCACCGCGAAAAGATATCTCCGGACAGGTCGTTTCTTCTGGAATTCGGGCATGTTCGTCTACAGGCTGGATAACTTTCGCTCTTTTCTGGAGACATACGCTCCGGACTATTTCGGGAAATACCTGGAGATGGAGCGGCTACAGCCCGGCTCGGACCCTTTCAACGTCCTCTTCAACACGATCCGGCCGGACTCGATCGACTACGTGCTCATGGAAAGGCTGCGGGAGACCCGAATGGTCAGGGCCCAATTTGACTGGAACGATGTCGGATCATGGAGCTCGTTGTACGAGGCGGGAACGAAAGACGTGTCCGGCAACGTGGCCCGGGGAAACATAGTACTGATTGAGAGCAGGGATTCGTTGGCCTTCACAACCATAACCAAGCCGATTGCCCTCGTCGGCTTGAAGAATGTCGCCGTGATCGAAACGGAAAGTGGAGTTCTGGTTGCAGAAATGGGCAGTCTTCAGCGAGTCAAGGTAGCACTGAATGAATTAAGATCCAAGGGTTTGATAAAAACAAAATAAACAAATATTGATAATAAAGTAGTCAGATAATAGGATTTACTACATAACTTCTCCTGGTGGAAAAATGAACGGAGAAAAGTTTACCCAGAAGGCACAATCCGTAATTGAGACGAGTTTTCAGATCTCAACACAGGGAAGGCACCCTGAAACCACGCCCTTTCATCTGCTGCTGGCCATTGTCAGCGACAGTGAAAACATCGTTCCCGAAGTTCTGAAAAAGATCGGCATCGATCCGGGACGCCTGGGATCTGAATTGAGAGAGGCGATCGGCCGTTACCCGTCGGTCGAGGGAGGAGACCCCCAGCCATCCCGCCCGTTTCGCAAAGTCCTGAGCCAGGCGTCCAAGGTCGCCTCGCAGTTCCGCGACGACTACGTGTCGACCGAGCACCTCCTTCTCGCCGCCATCGACAGCGACGACACCAGCGCAGCCTTCCTTCGCCGCTTCGGGATTGACCGGGAAAGGTTCCTGAAGGCGCTCATGGACATCCGAGGCAGCCACACCATCAGCGATCCGAACCCGGAAGAGAAGATGCAGGCGCTGAAGCGCTACGGCCGCGACCTGGTTCAGCTCGCGCGAGACGGCAAACTGGACCCGGTCATCGGCCGGGACGAGGAGATCCGCCGCCTCATGCAGGTGCTGGTTCGCCGCACCAAGAACAACCCGGTGCTGATCGGCGAAGCGGGCGTGGGAAAAACCGCCGTGGTCGAGGGGCTGGCCCTGCGCATCGTGCACGGGGACATCCCCGAGCTTCTGAGGGAAAAATCGATCGTGGCCCTGGATATCGGGGCCCTCCTGGCCGGCGCCAAGTACCGCGGCGAATTCGAAGACCGGCTCAAGGCCGTGATCCGCGAAGTGACCGATGCCGACGGCCAGGTCATCCTGTTCATCGACGAGCTCCACACCATCGTTGGAGCCGGCGCGGCCGAGGGAGCCGTGGACGCCTCCAACATGCTCAAACCGGCGCTGGCCCGGGGCCAGTTGCGCGCCATCGGCGCCACCACGCTCAACGAGTACAAAAAGCACATCGAAAGGGATCCGGCCCTGGAGCGCCGTTTCCAGCCCGTCTTCGTCCGTGAGCCGGGCGTGGAGGAAACCATCTCCATCCTGCGCGGCATCAAGGACAAGTACGAGATCCACCACGGCATCCGCATCGCCGACTCGGCCCTGATTGCCGCCGCTTCCCTTTCCGACCGCTACATCACGGACCGTTTCCTCCCCGACAAGGCCATCGACCTCATGGACGAGGCCTCGTCCAGGTTGCGCCTGGAGATGGACTCCATGCCCGAGGAGCTGGACGAGCTG
This sequence comes from uncultured Clostridia bacterium, assembly GCA_964479735.1. Lineage (GTDB taxonomy): Bacteria > Acidobacteriota > Aminicenantia > UBA2199 > UBA2199 > CAYZNT01. Next base: position 114,786 of record CAYZNT010000002.1, on the reverse strand, counting down.
GAGCGCCGCATCCTGCAGCTGGAGATCGAGAGGCAGGCGCTGAAGAAAGAGGACAGCCCCGACGCCAGTGCCAAGACGAAGAAGCTCTCCGGCGAACTGGAGGAGCTGAAAGGCGCCAGGGACCAGTTGCGCGGCCACTGGGACAGGGAGAAGCAACTGCTGCTCCGGCTTCGCGACCTGAAGCGGGAAACCGACGAGCTGCGCAACCGACAGGGCGAGGCGGAGCGGGGCAACAACTACGAGCTGGCATCGCAGCTGCAGTACGGCTCGATCCCGGCCAAGCGCAAGGAGATGGAGCACGCCCAGGGAGAACTGGACGCCCTGCAAAGGGAAAAGAAGATTCTGACCGAAGAGATCGGCGAGGACGATATCGCCGAGGTCGTCTCGCGCTGGACCGGCATCCCGGTCAGCAAGCTGCTGAGCGCTGAAAAGGGCCGTCTGCTGCACCTCGAGGAGTCCCTGCAACAGCGAATCATCGGCCAGGAAGAGGCCGTGAGCACCGTATCTCGCGTCATTCGCCGCTCCCGGGCCGGGCTCCAGGATCCGGGCCGCCCGATCGGCTCCTTCATTTTTCTCGGTCCGACCGGGGTCGGCAAGACCGAACTGGCCAAAGCACTGAGCGAGCTGGTTTTCAACAGCGAAAAAGCCATGGTCCGCATCGACATGTCGGAGTACATGGAAAAGCACGCCGTCGCCAAGCTCATCGGCGCCCCTCCGGGCTACGTGGGATACGACGAGGGCGGCCAGTTGACCGAGGCAGTCAAGCGACGCCCCTATTCGCTGATTTTGCTTGACGAAATCGAAAAAGCGCACGCCGACGTGTTCAACATCCTGTTGCAGATCCTGGATGACGGACGGCTGACGGACGGCAAGGGCAAGACCGTGAACTTCGCCAACACCATCGTCATCATGACCTCCAATCTCGGCTCAGAGATCCTTCAGGAGGTTCGCGAGTACGACCGGATCCGCTCCCAGATCCAATCCCTGCTCACCCGCCACTTCCGCCCCGAGTTTCTCAACCGCATCGACGAGACGATCATCTTCCGTCCCCTGACGGCGGAGCATATCCACCAGATCGCCCGCATTCAGACGGATCGCCTCGCCGGTCTGATACGTGCCGCCAGGGTAACGCTGCAGGTCAGCGACGCTGCCCTCGCCCAACTCGCCTCCGAGGGTTTTCATCCCGCCTATGGCGCCCGCCCCTTGCGGCGGGTGATCCAGACCCGGATCCAGGATCAACTAGCCACGCTCACCCTGGAGGGGAAATTGCCCCCGGGCAGCCAGGTTTTCGTTGATTGGGCAAATGACCGTTTCACCTTCGACATTCGCCCCGGGACCGAGAACTAGTCGCGGAATTTTTCGCGGATGGCGCGGATCACCTCGTAAATGGCAAAAAACGCGTCGGTGACCTCCGGGTCGAAGTGCCGGCCCCGCTGTTCGCGCAGCGCCCGGAGAGCCTCCTCTTCCGACCATCCCGGCTTGTAGGCACGCTTCGAGGTCAGGGCGTCATAGACGTCGGCCAGAGCGACGATGCGGGCCGAAAGAGGAATCTCCTCGCCGCGTTTCCCGGTCCCGGGAACCAGCTGGCCGGCGTCCAGATCGGACAACATCCCGGGATAGCCGGTTCCGTCCCACTTCTCGTGGTGGTTCAGGGCGATTTCGGCGGCCATGTCATCCCAGTCCGAAGTCGAGTCCCGGAACAGGCGCGCCCCGTGGACGGTGTGCCACTTCATGGTCTCGTACTCGTCGACGCTCAGGCGATCGCTCTTCTTCAGCACCAGGTCGGAAATGGCCACCTTGCCCACATCGTGGAGCATGGCGGCGATGCGCAGCGTGTCCCTGACTTTCTTGATCTCCGGCATGGGAATCTGCCGCCGGCGCGCCCACTCCTGGTAGATCTCGATGGAGTAGGCCCCGACGCGGTTGGCGTGGGCGCCGGTTTCGCGGGGGTCGCGCAACTCGGAGATGCGCACCATGCGCAGGATGATCTCGCGGGTCATGCGTGCACGCTCGATGGCCGCGGCCGCGTGGGCCGCGAAGAAGGAGACGAACCGCTTGTCCTCCTCGCTGAAGGGAACGATCTCCCCCTCGGCGTCCAGGGCATTGATGATCTGGAGCACCCCGATCAGAGTTTCCCGGCTGGTCACCAGCGGCACGGTCAGCACCGAGCGGGTCCGGTACCCCGAGCTCTCATCGAACGAGCGATTGAACGAGAAGGGCAGGCGGCTGTCGATCGCGTAGGCATCCTCGATGGCCAGCATCTTCCGGGTCATGGCCACATGGCCGGCCATGGACGCCTTGTCGATCGGAATCTCGTGATCCGCATACAGATAGCGGTTATCCGCCCCGCGCCGGCTGAGCGTATCGTTCTGGACATAGCTGAAGCGCAGGCGGGTTCCCTCGACCAGAAAAATCGATCCGGCATCGGCACGGGTGCAGTGCCGCGCCTCGAGCAGAACCCGGTCGAGCAGCGAATCGATGTCACGGATATGGCTGATCTGCTCGTTGATGCGCAGGACGCTGCTGACTTTTTCCTTGTTTAAGTTGACCACCTCATCCATTATAGATCGGGCCGCGGGGGCTGGCAACCCGCCTGTGGCAAACGGGCCCGATCCGGTATAATGGTCAGCATGCAACCGCCGGAATACGCCGATTTCCATTGCCATCTAGACGCCCCGGTCTTCGAATCGAGGCGGCCGGCCATGATCGCCGAATGCCTGGCCGCCGGCCTGGTCCGGATGGTCACCGTCGCCGAGCCCTACGAGCCCCGCTCGCTGGCCGTGACGGCCGAGCTGCTCGGCTCCTTCGCGCCGCTGATCGGAGCCGCGGCCGCCCACCCCCACGGGGCGTCCAGCTACGACGCGGCCTGCGAGGAGCGGCTGCTCTCGTTTCTGCGGACTCCGGGTGTTCGGGCTGTGGGCGAAGCCGGCCTCGATTTCCACTATGCCTTCTCCCCCCCGGCCGAACAGGAGCGGGTGTTCCGGCGGCAAATCGCCATCGCCCGCGAATTCGGACTGCCGTTGATCGTTCACAGTCGGGCGGCGGAGGAACGAACCCTCGCCATTCTTTCCGAGGAGCGCTTCTCGCTTCCGGTCGCCTTCCACTGTTACACCGGAAGCCTTCAGCAGGCGCGCCAGATCCTGCTGGACGGCCACTACGTCTCCATCTCCGGAATCGTCACCTTCCCCCGCGCCGGCGAGGTGCGCGAGGTGGCCGCGTCCGTCCCCGTTTCCCGGCTGTTCGTCGAGACCGACTCCCCCTACCTGGCCCCGGTGCCCCACCGCGGCAAGACCAACAGCCCCGCCTGGCTCCCGCTGGTCCATGACCGGGTAGCGGAGATCCGGGCCGTCTCCCCCCAGCAGCTGGGCCGCGACCTGCAGGAGAACTTTGCCCGGTTCTTCTCGCTGCCTTGCCCGCCCACATCGAAGGCGTGACCTGGGTCCGGGCTTTCTGGCGCTTGCCCGGCTGCCCCGATCTGCTATAATGAGCGCAGGGGACGGATGGCCAGCATACTGATCGTGGATGACTCCGCGCTGATGCGCAAGATGATCCGCACCATCATCGGCAAGGTTTCCTCCCACACGGTCGTGGCCGAAGCCGCATCCGCCCCGGAGGCGCTGGAATTGTATCGCCGGCACCGCCCCGACCTGGTCTCCATGGACATCAGCATGCCGGGACGGGACGGGCTGCACGCACTGCAGGCCATCCGGGCCGAGTTCCCCGGGGCCAGGGTCATCATGGTCTCCTCGGCCAACGAGAAGGAGCTGGTGCTCGACGCCATGGCCAAGGGGGCCGCTTACTACATCCTGAAACCGATCAATCCGTCCAAGATCCGCAAGATGCTGGAAAAAGCCTTTGGGAGCGAGGGGTTGCTGCCGGAAAACGCAGGCACGGAATCGTAGGTCCCGCAGCCGAACCGGTCAGCCGTCCCCGGTTCAGGGCTCGGTCTTGTCCTTCAGCACCTTTTCCAGCGACACCAGCCGGTCGCCGGGGTGCAGGTTGATCAACTTGACACCCTGGGTGGCTCTTCCCTGGGCACGGATGTTGCCGGCGTCCTGCTTGTTGATGATTCCCTTCTCGGAGCAGAGGATGATTTCGTCGCCGCTGTCGGTCAGGGTGACCAGCCCGATCACCTTGCCGATCTTCTCATTGATGCGGATGTTGATCAGGCCCTTGCCGCCTCGGCTCTGCTGGCGGTAGAGCCCCAGGTCGGACTTCTTGCCGTACCCGTTCTGGGTCACCGTCAGGATGTGGCGGTCGCTGGAGCGGATGACGTCGGAGCCGACAAGGTAGTCGCCCTTTTCCAGCTTGATGCCGGTCACGCCGCGCGCCTGGCGTCCCATCTCGCGCACGTGCTTTTCGCTGAACCGGATCGATTTGCCCAGGTGCGTGCCGAGAATGACCTCGTCGTTGCCCGACGTCAGCTGGGCCTCGAACAGGCTGTCGTCCCCCGGCACATCGGCGGCGATGATGCCGGTTACGCGCGGATGGGAGAACTCGGCCAGCGAAGTCTTCTTGACGATCCCCTGGCGCGAGAAGAGCATCACAAACTGGTCGGCCGGAAAGTCCTTGACGTTGATGACCGAGCAGACCCGCTCCTCGGCCTGGATGGCGACGAGACGGTTGAGGGGGCGGCCCCGGCCGGCCGAATCGCCTTCCGGAATGTCGTAGACCTTGACCCAGAACATGCGCCCCTTCTCGGTGAACACCAGAATGTAGTCGTGGGCCGAGGCCACGAACACCCGCGAGATGGCGTCCTCCTCCTTGAGGCTGATCCCCTTGCGGCCGACCGTTCCCCGGGACTGGCTCCGGTAGGAGCTCAGCGTCGTGCGCTTGATGTAGCCGCCGCGCGTGTAGGTGATGACGAAGTCCTCATCCTTGATCAGGTCCTCGATCTTCATCTCGGAGAGTTCGCTTTCGACGATGGTGGTCCGGCGCCGGTCGCCGAACTCCCTCTTGGCCTTGAGCAGCTCGTCCTTGATCACCCCGAGCAGCATGCGCTCGTTGCCCAGCAACTCCTTGAGATAGTTGATCAGCTTGATGAGCTCGATGTACTCGGCCTCGAGCTTTTCCACCTCCAACCCGGTCAGGCGGTAGAGCTGCATGTCCAGGATGGCATCGGTCTGAACCTCGTCCAGGGGCAGCTTGGCCATCAGGGTGGCCTTGGCGTCGGCGCGGTTTTTCGAGCCGCGGATGATCTTGATGACCAGGTCGAGCTTGTCCAGCGCGATCTTCAGCCCTTCGATGATGTGGGCCCGCTTCTCCGCCTTGTCCAGCTCGTAGAGCGAACGGCGGCGCACCACTTCGCGCCGGTGGCCGAGAAAATAGTTGAAATACTCCGGCAGGGAGAATTGGCGCGGCTGGTTGTTGACGATGGCCAGGAAGATGACCGAGTAGCTGATCTGCAGCTGGGTGAACTTGAACAGCGAGTTGAGGATGACCTCGGGGATCTCGTCGCGGCGAAGTTCGACGACGATGCGCATGCCCTCACGATCCGACTCGTCCCGCAGGTCGGAGATGCCCTCGATCTTCTTGTTCTTGACCAGGTCGGCGATGTTCTCCAGGATGCGCGCCTTGTTGGTCTGGTAGGGAATCTCAGTGAAGACGATCTTCTGCCGCCCCTTGCTGTCGGTCTCGATCACCGCCTTGGCACGAACCACCAGGCTGCCCTTGCCGGTCTCGTAGGCGAGTCGGATCAGGCTTTTGCCGAAGATGAATCCGCCGGTCGGGAAATCGGGACCGGGCATGATCGACATCAGCTCGTCAACCGAGGCGTCGCGGTGGTCCACGTAGTAGACGAAGGCGTCGACGAGCTCGCCCAGGTTGTGCGGCGGAATGGAGGTGGCCATGCCCACGGCGATGCCGGAGGTGCCGTTGAGCAGCAGCATCGGCAGCAGCGACGGGAAGATTTCGGGCTCGCTCAGCGAGCCGTCATAGTTGGGTACGAAGTCCACCGTGTTCTTGTCGAGGTCGCCCAGCATGTCGTCGGCGATGGTCTGCAGTCGGGCCTCGGTGTAGCGCATGGCCGCCGGCGGATCGCCGTCGATGGAGCCGAAATTGCCCTGGCCGTCCACCAGCGGGTACCGCAGGGAGAACTCCTGCGCCATGCGCACCAGCGTGTCGTAAATCGCCTGATCCCCGTGCGGGTGGTACTTTCCCATGACGTCGCCGACGATGCGCGCCGATTTTTTATAGGGCTGGTTATGGTGGCTGCCGGTCACGTGCATGGAGTACAGCGTGCGCCGGTGCACCGGCTTGAGGCCGTCGCGAATCTCGGGGATGGCGCGGCCGATGATCACGCTCATGGAGTAATCGAGGTAGGAGGTCTGCATCTCGTTTTCGAGCGCGACCTCCTCGACCTTTCCGATGACCGGCTGGTTCTCTTTTTCTTCGGCCATGGTCCGTCCTTAGATGTCGAGGTTCTTCACGTTCAGGGCGTTGCCGAGGATGAAGTCCTTGCGCTTGTTCGAATCATTGCCCATCAGCGTGTCGAAGACCTCTTCGCATTCGTGGAAGTCGTTGATGCTCACCTGCAGCAGCGAGCGATGCCCCGGATCCATGGTGGTCTCCCACAGCTGCTGCGGATTCATCTCGCCGAGGCCCTTGTAGCGCTGGATGGAGAAGCCCTTTTTCACTCGCTCGAACAGGCTGGTGACCAACTCCCGCTCGCTTTCGCAGCGCAGCTCGTCCTTGCCCACGGAGCAGCGAAAGGGGGCTCCGGGCAGCTCCTTCAGCTTCTCGTACAGCTCGTTGATCTCGGCGAACTCGGGGCCGGTCAAAAATTCCCAGTCGATAGCCCTCGCCAGCTTCACCCCGTCCATCTCGTATTCGATGTCCAGGATGAACGTGGTGTGCTCCTCGTCCTTCCGCAGTGCGGCCTGGAGGCAGACCTTGTCCTTGACCAGCTGGCGGGCGATGGCTTCTACTTTTTTCCGGTCGCGGAAAGCGGTTTCGTCCGGGACCAGCTCGATCAGCTTCTCGGCCAGCCGCTGCGGCAACCCGCGTTTCTCCAGGCTGTCGAGCAGGGATTTTTTCTTCTTCAGCATGCGCACGAAGCGCACCAGGGCGGCGCCCTTGAGCTGGGATCCCCCATTGCCGTTGCGGTGCAGGACGACGTCGTCGCCGATCTTGTTCAGCAGGAATGCGTCCAGTTCCTTTTCGTTCTTGAGGTAGAACTTGGCCTGGCCCTTCTTGACCAGGAACAACGGCGGTTGGGCAAGGTACAGGAAGCCGTTCTCGATGAGCGGCTTCATCTGCCGGTAGAAGAAGGTCATCAGCAGGGTGCGGATGTGGGAGCCGTCGACGTCGGCGTCGGTCATGATGATGATGCGGTGGTAGCGGAGCTTGTCCACGTCGAACATCTCGGCGCCGATGCCCACGCCGAGGGCGGCGATGATGGTTTTCAGCTCCTGGTTCTCCAGCATCTTGTGGGCGGTGGCCTTCTCGACGTTCAGGATCTTGCCGCGCAGCGGCAAGATCGCCTGGAAGCGGCGGTCACGACCCTGCTTGGCGGATCCGCCGGCGGAATCGCCTTCCACGATGTAGAGCTCGCTTTCCTGCGGGTCCTTGGACTGGCAGTCGGCCAGCTTGCCGGGGAGGGTCGTGCTCTCGAGCAGGCTGGTCTTGCGCACCAGGTCCTTGGCCTTTCGCGACGCCTCGCGGGCCTTGGCCGCCAGCAGCGCCTTGTTGATGATGGAGCGGGCCACCGACATGTTCTCATCGAAGTACTCGGCGAGCTTTTCGTTGACGAAGGACTCGACGATCCCCTTGACGTCGGAGTTGCCCAGCTTGGCCTTGGTCTGCCCCTCGAACTGCGGGTCCTTGATGCGGATGGAGACGACGGCGATCAGCCCCTCCCGCACGTCATCGCCGCTGAAACCTTCCTTCAGGTCCTTGCGCAGGTTGTTCGCCTGGGCGACGGTGTTGATGGTACGCGTGATGCCTGACTTGAAACCGGACAGGTGGGTGCCGCCCTCGATGGTGTTGATGTTGTTGACGAAGGAGAGCAGCATCTCGTTGAACGACTCGATGTACTGGAACGCGATTTCGATTTCGATGTCTTCGCGTTTGCAGGACAGGTAGATCGGCTTGTTGTGGACGCGTTCCTTGTTGCCCACCAGATACTGGACATATTCAATGATCCCACCCTTGAAATAGAAGGTTTCCTGCTTCGAAACCCGTTCGTCGGTGAGATGGATGGTCAATCCCTGGTTGAGAAAGGCCAGCTCCTTCAGACGCTTGGCGATAGTGGCGTAGTTGAACTCGGTCGTCTCGAAAATCTCTTCGTCCGGCCAGAAGGTCACCTTGGTGCCGCGCTTGGCCGACTTGCCGAGTTTCTTCAGCTCGGTCACCGGCTTGCCGTACTCGTATTTCTGGAAATAGACCAGTCCGCCGCGCTTGATCTCCAGCTCCAGCTTCGACGACAAGGCATTGACCACCGAGACGCCCACGCCGTGGAGCCCGCCCGACACCTTGTAACTGTCCTTGTCGAACTTGCCCCCGGCATGCAGGGTGGTCATGACCACTTCAGCCGCCGAGCGGTTTTCTTCCTTGTGCAAGTCGACCGGGATGCCGCGGCCATTGTCGTTGACAGTGATCGAGTTGTCGAAATGGATGGTGACGTCGATGCGGTCGCAGTAGCCGCCCATGGACTCGTCGACCGAGTTGTCGACCACCTCGTAGACGAGGTGGTGCAAACCCGCCAGGCCGGTGGATCCGATGTACATGGCCGGGCGGACACGGACCGCCTCGAGTCCCTCGAGCACCTTGATGTTTTCAGCCGTATACGTCTTGTCTTCGAAGCGAGCGTCGGTCTTGACCACGGCTCAATTCTCCTTGTGCAATTCGATCTGCCGGGAAAAGCGCCGGTCCGCGCGGACGGACGTGGCGATCACCTGGATCCCGGGATAGCGGGAAAAGAGGAAGTCGAGGTTCTGGTCGTCGACCGCCGCGTCGAAATCGTCGATCAGCAGGATGGGCGATTCGCGGCGGGAGTCCCGGCAACTTTCGATATAGGCGAAATAGAACAGCAACAGGAACTTCTTCTTCTCTCCGGCCGAAAAGCGGGCCAGGCGGCGGCCGCCCACATGGAACTCGAACGCGTCACGCTGCGCACCGACCAGCGACTGGCGGCCCCGGATCTCCCGCGCCCGCGCCGCGCGCAGCGCGGCCAGGAACGAATCCCCGGCCACAGTGCCGGTGTCGGGGCGATAGCGGAGCGTCAGCTCCGGGGAAAACTTGTCCCGGATAACCCTATTTAGTTTTTCGACCAGCGTCATTCTCTCGTGGACGATACGCGACCCCGCCTCCGCCAGTATCTGGTCCCAGGACTCGATTTCGGATTGGGCGAGCGGCGGCTGCGCTCTCCTCAGCAGGCTGTTTTTTTGCTTCAAAGCCTGATTATACCGCAAAATGTAGTGTAAGTAAAGCGGCTGCACACCAAATATGAAGCGGTCCACCAGGCGCCGCAGCAACTGCCGGCTCTCGATGTGGGCATTGTACTGCAGGGACGAGAAGCAGATTGGATAGAGGTATTCGCTGATATCGGGCAGGTTGCATTTGCGATCGTTCAAATGCAGGAGAAACTGGCTTCCCTGCGCGGCGGAAACCGAGCAGGAGCCGAAGCTGCCCCGCAACCCGCCTCGGACGAAAAATCCCTCCTGCCCGTCGGCCACGATTTCCCGGCGACGGGCATTGAGGAACGACTTGCCGAATCCAAGCAGGAAGATGGCCTCCAGAACGGATGTCTTGCCGCTGCCGTTCTCGCCGAAGATCAGGGTGCGATGATCGTCGAACGAAAGCATCCCGTCGGGAAGGTTGCGGAACCCCTGCAGGGTGAGGGTCTCGAGAATCAAAGACGGACTAGATGTTCAGGGGCATGACGATGTAGATGAAGTTCACCCCTTCGCCCAGGGCGGGCTTGAACATGAACGAGCTCTCGCTGTCGTTCATGCTGATCGAGATCTTCGGGGAGTCGGTGTGGGCGAGGAAATCGAGGATGAAGTTGCCGTTGAAACCGACGCTCAGCGCCTTGCCCTGGAACTCGATGGGAATCTCATCGTAGCCTTCCCCTTTTTCGGGGGCCGTGCGCTCGAGAACCAACTTGTCTCGGGAGAATTTGAACATGACGCCGTTGTTGCGGGTCTTGAAAATCAGGATGCGCCGCAGGACCTGCTGCAGTTCGTCGGCGTCGATGTGGGCGGTGTACTCCGTGCGTTCGGGAATGACCGCCTTGTAGTTGGGAAATTTCTGGTCGACGATCCGGGAGCAGAGGATGCGGTTCTTGTAGCGGAAGAAGAGATTGTTGGAGTCGAAACAGAAATCGACCTCGCCGTCGGAGCCGATCTTCAGTATTTCCAAAAGGGTCTTGCGCGATACGATGTACTCGACCGGCTCGGCCAGCGAGAAATCGGCGTTGGCGAACGTATAGGAGAGCCGGTGGCCATCGGTGGCCGCCAGCTCCAGGCGATTTTTTAGAATGCTCAGCAGCGCTCCGCCCAAATTGAACTTCATCTCGGGCGAGATCACGTAGTAGCAGTTGTTGATCATCGTCTGCAGGTCCTTGAGGGAAAGCTGGACGGAAGAAGAAAAATCGTTGGCCGGCAATTCGGGGTAATCCGTGGACTGCATGCCGGGCAGCTTGTACTTGCAGGTCTTCTTTTCGTTGGTGATGACCACCTGCAGGTCGTTGTTCTCGGAGACGTCCACGATTCCCTCGGGCATCTTGGAGATCAGGTCGTAAAACTCCTTGCCGTTCACGGTGAAGGTGCCGGGAGAGAAAACGCCGGCGCTGATGTTCGATGTCAGGCCAATTTCCAGGTCGGTGGCGACGAGTTCCAGAACGCCCCCGTCGAGAGCGGTCACTTTGATGTTCTGGAGAATCTCCATGATCGCCTTCTTCTCGAAAATACCCTGGAACAGACGAAGTTCGCTTTCGAATTTCGACTTTTCAACAGTGAACTTCATATTCGACCTGTCCTTTTATTAAGTTTTTTAAATCATAGCATAATTGAAATGAAAATAGAACAAAGCCCCGAGTAAAAGTTGAAAAACCGGTGAAGAAGCGGTAGACACCGGTTTCGGAGCTGAATCGAACTGTGGGAATCGGGTGGCCACTGTGGAAAATTCTAGTTGGTGAAAAATTCAACATAGTTTTCCACTTGTCTGCAAAACTCGGCGTCCTCTTCCATCTTTTTCTCGATCTTGTTGATCGAGTGAAGCACCGTGGTGTGGTGCTTGCCCCCGAACGAGTTGCCGATCCCGGCCAGGGGGATTCGGGTCAGCTTCTTGGTCATGTACATGGCGATCTGTCGGGGCAGGGCCACCTTGGGTGAATTGTTCTTCGACTTCAGTTCGTCGGTGCGGATGTTGAACTTGTCGGCGACGAACTCCTGGATCTTGTCGACGGTGACCACTTCCTTGTTCAAGTTAATGTAATTTTTTAACGATTCCTTGGCGAAGCCCATGTTGATGACGAAATCTTTGTTGTCGGCGAGCTTCAGCGAGGCGACGCCGAGAATGCGGTTCAGCGCCCCCTCCAGCTTGCGTACGTTGTCCTTGATGGCCGAGGCGATGTAGTAGACAACGTCCGCCTCCATGGTGAAGGAGGCGAAGGAGGAGTTCGGGGCGCCCTGCTTCTCCTTGATCTTCTGCTTCAGGATGGCGATTCTCGTCTCCAGGTCATAGGGCAGGATGTCGACGACACCGCCCATTTCGAACCGGGACTTGATCCGGTTCTCCAGGTCGGGGATGTTGCCCGGGTGCTTGTCGGAGCAGATGACGATCTGCTTCTCCTGCTGGATGAGGGAGTTGAAAATGTAGTAAAACTGCTCGGACGTCCCCCCCCACTTGGTGATGTACTGGATGTCGTCGATCAGCAGCACGTCCACGGTGGTGTACTTCTTGATGAATTCCTGCCGGTTCTTGAGCCGGGTCGTGTATTCCACGTACTCGTTCATCAGGTCGCTGGTGGTGATGTACACGACTTTCATGCCCTTGTTGTTGGAGACGATGCGGTTGCCGATGGCGTGCATCAGGTGGGTTTTGCCGAGACCGACGCCGCTGTAGATGTAGAGCGGGTTGTAGTTTTTGCCCGGGTACTCCGACACGTTGTAGGCGAACGAGTAGGCGATGTTGTTGGAGGGGCTCTTGACGAAGTTTTCGAATGTGAAGCGGGAGATCAGGTTCGTGTGGTAGGTTCCAGCCGGGCGGGCCTCGCCGCGCTCCACGATCTCGTCTTCGTCTCCGGAGACGGACACCAGCTTCAGGGACATGTCGTAATTCTTGCGGCAGTAATCGTTGATGTTTTCCAGCAGGTTCTGTTTCAACCACTTGAGGATCTTGCGGTCCGGCACGCCGACGAAAAGGGTGCCATCCAGGGTGCCGATGAGTTTCATCGGCTCGATCCATTTGCGATAAGAGGGATCGTCGAGAACGGACTGAAGGTGGGTTTTGAGCTTATCCAGTTGGTTCATGGTTGCACCAAAATTTCCACAAATATTTTAACAATTGTGGAAATAGAGTTTCTTTTCCTTCGCGTTGGTTTCATTCCGAACGCTGGCAATGGTAGTGGAATCGGCGGGACAAGTCAAGCCTTGACAAAAGAATTGGTTTTGTTACCATTGGCGGCATGAGCGAGAAAACCAGCCTCAATGCCGTCATGCGCAAGCTGAAAGAGCTGCAGGTCGAGTTTGTCGACCTGAAAATTCTTGACTTGAAAGGCAAGATCCACTCCCTGATTCTGCCCGCCTGTATGATGGGTGAGGAACTGATGAAGAACGGGGTGGGGTTCGACGCCTCCTCCTACGGTTTCGCAAAACCCGACAAAAGCGACATGGTGATGATCCCGGACTTGGACACCATGATCGTTGACCCTTTCCGTGAACGGCGCACGGCCATCTTCCTTTCCAACATCCACCTGACGGACAGCGCCCGCACCCGCTATGCCGAGGATCCCCGTTTCATAGCGGAGAAAGCCGAACAGATGGTTCGCAAGTCGAAACTCGGCACCCACGCCCTTTTCGGGCCCGAATTCGAATTCTTCATTTTCCGAGAGGCGGAGTATGGTCTGTCCGAGGAGGGATGCTACTGCTACCTGAAAAAGGACAGCGAGGAAAGAAGGAATTTTTACCACGCGGCATCCCCTGACGACGAGTTCATCGATTTCAAGAATGAGGCGGTAGCCATACTTCTCAGTATCGGCATCGACATCAAGTATCACCATCACGAAGTCGCGGTTAACCAGCACGAGATTGAAACCCGCTTCGACACACTGCTGCGCACGGCCGACCAGGCCGTGATGATCAAGTACGTCCTCTTCAACCTGGCGAAAAAGAACAACCTGCATGTCACGTTCATGCCCAAGCCTTTCTTTGGAAAGGCCGGAAATGGCTGGCACGTGCACCAGTATGTGATGAACCGGGAGAAGAACGTTTTCTTTGAGGCCGGCCAGTACGCCAACCTCTCGCGGGCCGGGATGAACTACGTGTGCGGCCTGCTGTTCCATGCTTCCTCCCTCTCGGCTTTCGCCAATCCTTCAACCAACTCCTACAAGAGGCTGGTGAAAGGGTTCGAGGCTCCGGTATCGGCCGTCTTTGCCACCTCGAACCGAAATGCGGCCATCCGGATTCCGGCCTACGTGGATGAGGCGGAGACACGGATCGAGTATCGGCCGGGCGACGCCACCTGCAATCCGTACCTATTCCTGGCCGCCATGCTGATGGCGGGAATCGACGGCGTGCACAAGAACCTGACGCCCGAAAAATTCAATTTCGGCCCCTTCGACGGCGGCGTGCCCGACTCCAAGGTCCTGAAGAGCCGGATCAGGGAGTTGCCCGGGTCTCTCTCCGAGTCCCTTGACCACCTGGAGAAAGACAACGAATACCTTCGCCACGAAGATGTTTTTGACGAAGGGGTGTTGCGCCAGTGGATCCGCATCAAGCGCCAAGAGGTACTTGATGTTGCCCTGGTGCCCCACCCGAAAGAGTTCGAGCTCTATTTCAACTTCTGACCCCGGCCCGCCGCCATGGCAAAGAAGGCCGCTGCTATCGTCGCCGTCGGCGTGCTGGTTTTCTCCCCCGCCCTGCTGTTCATCGACGTGGACCGATTCTCTCCGGTAGTGTTAACCATCTGGCTTCTCTCTGCCGCCTACTTTGTTTTCGTCAAGCAGAAAAAGGATTAGCCCATCCGGCGAACTGGCCTCCGGAGGGCATGAGGGGAGGACATGGATCCGGTTGCCGCCAAGTTGGACGAGTTCGTTGGTTTCCTTCTCGAATATACCAGAAAGATCAACGTCCTTTCCCGAAACGTCACCCGCGCCTCGCTCCTGGTGCTGATCGAAGAGTCGCTACGGGCTGGGCAGCATGTGACCGGAAACCCGGTCATCGATGCCGGCAGCGGCAACGGTCTGCTCGGTATTCCGTTCGCCATCCGATTCCCGGAACGATCTGTCATCCTGGTGGAATCGACTTTGAAGAAATCCCGCTTTCTGCTGGAGGCCTGCCGACTGCTCGGACTCGGCAACGCCCGGGTGGAATCGCGCTCCATCCAGGAGTTCATGCACCACTTCGACCAGCCCGGGGCTGCGATCGTGGCGCGCGGTTTTCCCGACAACGAGTTGTTGGCCGGGTACATCCTGCGCAACCGGGTGGCCGAGCTGGTATTGATCACGGCACCGGAGAAAGCGAAAATGATGGGCCGGGGGCTGGAAAAATTCCGCCGGACCGACTATAATGTCCCTTCGCGGGACAACCTGGTCATTTCCGTACTGGAGAATGTTTCACGTGAAACAACCAACGAAGTGTGAAGTGATGGTGGTGGCCAACCAGAAGGGCGGGGTGGGTAAGACCACGACCGCCATCAACCTGGCCGCCGCTCTGGCGATTGCCGAGAAAAGAGTTCTGCTGGTCGACCTGGACCCGCAGGCCAACACCACCACCGGCCTGGGAATTGACAAGAATCGCCCAGGCCAAGACATCTACGCGGTGCTGTCAGGATCCTGCGGCCTCGAAGAAGCGGTTCAGCCGAACGAGCTGAAGTTTCTGAAGACCGTTCCTTCGTCGCGCAGCCTGGCCAAGTTTGAGCTCGAAGTGGTCTCGGAAGACGACAACCACCTCTACCTGAAGAAGATCCTGGATGGCCACCGTGACGGGTTCGACTACATCATCATCGACCTGCCGCCCTCCTTGGGCCTGCTGACGATCAATGCGCTGACCGCAGCCGACAACGTGCTCATTCCCATCCAGGCCGAGTATTACGCCCTGGAGGGCTTGTCGGATCTGATGAGCACGATCGAGCGCATCCGGGAGCATTTCAATCCGGCGCTGGAGATCAAGGGGGTGCTGCTGACCATGTACGACGAGCGCACCAACCTGGCCCGTCAGGTCGAAGACGAATTGCGCAAGTTTTTCCAGTCCAAGGTCTATAAAACCATCATACCCCGGAGCGTCCGCCTCTCCGAGGCGCCCAGCTTCGGAAAGCCGATTCAGGTCTACGATATCAAATCGTCGGGAGCCCGGGCATACATGATGCTTGCCCAGGAGATCGTCAGCCAATGAAGCGAAGCGCGTTGGGGAAAGGGATCGCCGCCATCATCGCCAATGAACCGGCCCAGGAGGGGAAATTCCAGGAGATCGACATCGACTCCATCTTTCCCAACCCAGACCAGCCGCGCAAGACCTTCTCTACCGAAAGTCTGCAGCAACTGGCCGACTCCATCCGCGAGAGCGGACTCATCCAGCCGATCGTCGTCATGCGTCGTGACAACCATTACTACCTGATCGTCGGTGAACGACGCTGGCGCGCGGCCCAGCTGCTGAAATGGGAAAAAATCCCAGCCATCATCCGCAAGCCGGCCGATATCGAGCGCATGGTATCCGCCTTGGTCGAGAACATCCAGCGTGAGAACCTCAACCCGATCGAAACCGCGCAGGGGATCGAGTCGCTGATCGCCCGAAGCGGGTTGAACCAGCAGCAGGCAGCCGAGAAGCTCGGTATGAGCCGAGTGGCGGTGACCAACCTGCTCCGGCTTCTCAAGCTGCCGGCGCGGCCCAAGGAGATGGTGATCAACGGAGAATTGGATCAGGGCCACGCCCGGGCGCTGCTTGGGTTGCAGGGGACCGACGACATGCTGCAAGCCGCGGAAACCGTCGTGCGCAAGGGGATGTCGGTACGACAGACCGAAGCCTACGTGAAGGGTTTCTACCGCCAGAAGAAGGCCAAAGAGGTGAGCCGGGATCCCGATGTCGCCCGGACCGAGGAGCGTTTGAGCCGTAGGCTGATGACCCGCACCCGGCTGAGCTGGAAAAAAGGCGGCAAGGGGCGGCTGGAAATCTATTTCGGATCGCTCGAGGAGTTCGAGCGGATCTATTCCATCCTGACCAAGGAGTGATCCATGAACAAGACCGAACCCGTCTCGCGCGTGAGCGGATTCCTGGACAAAGATACCGAGATACATGGCGACATCAAGTTCAAGGAGAACTTCCGCATCGATGGAGTTTTCAAGGGAAAGATCCTGTCCGGAAACGGCCTCATCGTCGGCGAGTCGGGTGACGTGGAAGCGGAGATCGAAGTGAACAGCATCTCGGTCAACGGCCGGGTGAAGGGGTCGATCAAGGCCAAGGAGAAAATCGAGGTTTTTTCGCGTGGTCGGGTCTCCGGAACGATCATCACCCCCAAGCTGATCATCGAGGAGGGGGCCTTTTTCCAGGGTTCCTGCCAAATGGAGCTCAAAGCCCTGGAGAGCAAGGGGCATGAGGTGGGCGAAAAGACCTATAAATGAGCGTCGCCGCGGTCATTCCCGCCCGCTTCGCCTCGAGCCGATTTCCCGGGAAGCCGCTGGCTCGCATCGGGACCCGGCCGATGATCGAATGGGTGTATCGTCGGGCCGTCGCCGCGGGCTGTTTCGACCCTGTGCTGGTCGCCACCGACGATGAGCGCATCGCCTTCGAGGTCGGCCGCTTCGGGGGACAAGCGGTCCTGACTTCGTCGCAGTTGCGTTCGGGATCCGAGCGAGTCTGGATGACCATCCGGGAGAGGCCGGAGATTACCGCGGTGGTCAATATTCAAGGCGATGAGCCGCTCGTCCCGCCGCCGCTGTTGCGCCAGATTTGCGATCGGCTGGGGCGTGGAGACGCGCCGGTCGTCTCGGCCGCCGCCCGAAACGGGAGTTACGACGACCTCCTTTCTCCGCACGTGGTTAAGGTGGTGGTCTCCGCGGCGCAACAGGCGCTCTATTTCTCCCGTTCCGCCATCCCGTTCGTCAAGGCTGCCGATTTCACCTTTTTTCATCAACACGTGGGCATTTATGGTTACCGGCGCGATGCCCTGGCCAAATTCGTGAGCACGGAGCCGACTCCGCTGGAGCGGATGGAGAACCTGGAGCAGTTGCGATTCCTCGAGAGCGGGATCCCCATCTCCATCCTCGTGGGCGACTACCGGTCTCACAGCGTTGATGTTCCCGGCGATGTCACCCGTATCGAAAAGATCCTGGAGCTGGAGAATGAGTAAACCTCGTTACATCTTCATTACGGGCGGGGTCCTTTCCTCGCTTGGCAAAGGGGTGGCTGCGGCTTCCATCGGGAATATCCTCGAGTCGCATGGGTACCGAATCTCGATGATCAAGCTCGACCCCTACCTGAACGTCGATCCGGGGACCATGAGCCCGTTCCAGCATGGCGAGGTGTTCGTGACCGGGGATGGCGCCGAGACAGATCTCGATCTCGGCCACTACGAGCGGTTCACCCGGGCCGTGACCTCCCAGAAAAGCAACTGGACGGCCGGAAGGATCTACGATAGCGTCCTCCAAAAGGAGCGTCGTGGAGATTATCTTGGAAAGACCGTGCAGGTCATTCCCCACATCACCGACGAGATCAAGGCCGCCGTTCACGCGGTCGCCGCCGAGACCGACGTGGTGATCGTCGAAATCGGCGGCACGGTGGGTGATATCGAAAGCCTTCCCTTTCTAGAGGCCATCCGCCAGATCGGACTCGACCTGGAGGACGGCCAGGTCATCTATATTCACCTGACCCTGGTTCCCTTTATCAAGGCGGCCGGTGAACTGAAGACCAAGCCGACTCAGCACAGCGTCAAGGAGTTGCGACAGATCGGAATTCAACCGGACGTCCTTCTCTGCCGAGGCGAAATGCCCCTGACCCCGGAGATGAAAAAGAAGATCGCCCTTTTCACCAACCTGCGGGAGGAGGACATCATCTCGGCCGTCGACGTGCAGAACATCTACGAGATTCCCCTCCTGTTTAATAAGGAGGGCCTGGGCACGATCATCCTGCGGAAACTCCGGCTCGATCCGCGCCAGGAAGATTCACGGGAGTGGCAGGCGTGGGTAGAGCGCGCCCGGGCCGCCAGCGAAGAGGTGGTCATCAGTATCGTCGGCAAGTACGTGCGGCACTCCGACTCGTATAAAAGCCTGTATGAGGCGCTCTATCACGGTGCCGTCCACAACGACGTGCGCCTGCGCCTGGACCTGGTCGACGCGGACAACCTGCTGGAATGGAACCTGGATGAGGTGTTCGCCGCCAGCCACGGCATCCTCGTTCCCGGGGGGTTCGGGCAGCGCGGCGTGGAGGGCATGATCAAGGCGATCGAGTATGCCCGCCTGCGCGAAATCCCCTACTTCGGCATCTGCCTGGGCATGCAAATGGCCACGGTGGAGTACCTGCGCCATGTGGCTGGGCTGAAGGACGCCCACTCCACCGAGTTCAGCCCTTCGACGCCCAACAAGGCCTTCCTGATCCTGAAGGAACTGGTGCACGTGGAGGAGATGGGGCACAACATGCGTCTCGGGTCGTTCTCCTGTATCCTGAAGAAGGGGAGCCGGGCCCACGCCATCTATGGTGTGGAGAAAATCTCCGAGCGTCACCGTCACCGCTACGAATTCAACCCGGCGTTTGAGCAGCAGCTGACTGCCGCGGGAATGGCCATTTCGGGAAAGAACCCGGAGCGCAACCTGGTTGAGATGGTCGAGCTGCCCGGCCACCCGTGGTTCGTCGGCTGTCAGTTCCACCCCGAGTTTCAGTCCCGGCCGCTCGCCCCCCACCCGTTGTTCGTTTCCTTCATCCGCCAGGCCCGAGAGACGCGGCGGAGCCGGCCAGCCTGATTCTCCTCTCAGATTTCGTTAATTTTCAATTTTTTTTTCGGGTGCAGAGAACTCCGCGTGCACTGCCCGCACCATGGCCGTCAGGTTGATCAGGAAGGCCTCCCGGGGGCCCAGCAGCGAGGGTTTTGGATATTCGCGGGCCAGCAAGTTCACGGCGATCTGCTGGAAATCGTCGCTCCCGGCCAACGCCTGAAGGATCTCGTCACGCGCCCGTTGGGTCTCCCGCAGCGCCTGACCCAGGAAGTCGGAGGCCCGCTGCGTCCCGCGGATCGGAGCGTTGTGCGGCATGGCCAGCAGAGAGGGCCGGAGGGCGGAGATCTTGCGCAGCGAACTTTCGTACTGGCCGTAATGGGAGAGGAAAAGCGGTTTGATGCGGCCGTCGCGCTCCACGACCCCGGCGGCGTCGCCGGGGAACAAAACCCGCTCCGGAAGCAGCAGGAACGAAATCGAACAGCGCGTGTGCCCCGGTGTCTCGTACACCTCCAACCACCGGCCGGGTCCCAGGGAAATCCGATCCCCCTCTTTCACGGCGGTGATGTCGGCGGGCCTGGTGAACGCCGAAACGGATGCGTCGCCGACCATGCGCTTGAATTCCTGGTTCAGATGGTCGATGAAGGCGACGGCCTTCGGATTGGCGAGCACCTCTTGGGTGCGGGCGGAAGCGACGACTGGAGCCCGGTGCACTTGCTGGATGCGCGGGAGGGCGCCGACATGATCGTAGTGGGAGTGGGTCAGGGCGATCCGTCGCAGGGGCAGGCCGGCAAGGACCCGATCGATTCTGGCGAGGATCGACTCGGCGCGCGGAAGCACGGCGCAATCGATCAGGGTACTGGACTCACCGAGAACCAGGTAGAGCGGGAACATCTCCTCGGCCAGCAGCCAGACGCCGGGGATGATTTCTACTACCGGCTTCACGCTCACCAGCGGTTCCTCCCGATCAGCGATGAGAGTGGCTTGCGAGAACGGGCAGCGGGGTTTTCGGCGGGGAAACCGATGGGCATCAACTGGACGATGCGGAAGGGCTCTGGCACTTCCAGGACATCCCGTGCCATCGCTTCGGAAAACGATCCGATCCAGCACGTGCCGAGCCCCAGGCGCTGTGCCTGGAGGGTCACGTGGTCGAGCACGATGGCCAGGTCGATCAGGAATGCCGGGTGGCCGCAGCGCATCACGTAGTCCGGGCGGGTGGCACAGGCGGCCAATATGACCGGGGCCTCCTTCAGGAATGGCTGGTGGGGGGAGGCGGCCTCCACCAGGCGGGTGATCTGCCCAGGGTCATCGACGATCAGAAGACGCCAATCCTGCTGGTTACGGGCGGTCGGGGCCAGGCGAGCAGCCTCGCAGATCTCCTGCAGGAGGCCCTCCGGGAGGGGACCGGAAAGAAATCGGCGAATCGACCGTCTGTTCACGATTTCGGGGATGAGCATGATCACGCAGAATAGCATGGCAGCGAGGGAAATTCAAGTTCATCGGGCGCGTGCTTGACAAGCCCGCTGAAGTCGAATATAAGTGCGATGCAGCCTGGTTCAAGGGAAGAGGCGTTGCCCACAGCCCCCGCTGCCGTGACCGGACCGGCGTCAGCCGGAAGTGCTGCCGAAAGGAGCAGCCACTGCCCCGATGCTTGGGGTGGGAAGGCTTTTCGGGAGTTCCGGGAGTCGGAAGACCTACCAGGCGGCAACAGGATGGCCGTTTTCTGCGGAGGGCGGAAACGGATGCTGACGGTGCCCTCACACATGCCAAGGAGTCGTGCATGCGCCAGGCGATTTTTCTTTTCTGGTTTTTTTCGTTGAGTCTGTGTGCGCCCGCCAGGGCCGTCGAGGAGAAGGACGAGAAAGTGCCGGACTTCCACGAGCGGATCGAAGTCATCGGCAAGGTGGAGCTGGCGCGCAGTCAGCAGAGCGTGACCCTTCTCGATCTGGGCGAGTTGCGTTCGTTTGGCTTTTCTGACCTGAAAACGGTGCTTCATCTGGTCCCCGGGATGCTGATCCTGTCGTCGGGGCATGCCGGCCAGTACTCCTATTCGTTCGCCCGTGGGGCGGCGGTCAACCAGCAACTCTACCTGCTCGACGGCGTGAAGCTGCAGGATCCCTCGAGTTCGCTCGGCAACTCCTTCTCCCTGCTGCCGTCCTTGTGTCTGGAGAAGGTCGAGGTCGTCCGCGGACCGCTCAGCAACCGCTACGGCTCGAGTGCGATGGGGGGAGTGATCAACCTGGTTTCGCGCCGTGAAAACGGGGTGGCTGCAACGTTGCTGGGCGGCAGCCACGGTACGGTTCAGGCCGGGCTGCATGCCGGGAAAAGCTGGCGCCGCGTCTCACTCGCCAGCAGCGGTTCCGTGCTCTCCTACAGTGACGGGGAGACCAACGACCGGTATCAGAACCGCGGTTTTGTGCTGGCGGCCCGCTACGAGGGAGAGGGGTTGCGAACCGGGCTCACCCTGGTCGGTGACCGGGTGGATTGCGGGATCCCGCTCTATATGGGCAGCGAGTCGCCGAAGCGCCGTTACGGGCAGGATGACCTGCTGCTCATCCTGCCGTTCTCCTGGCACGCCGAGGGTCCGTCCGGGGTTGAGCTGCAGCTCTCCTGGCAGCGGCATCGCTACGATTTTTCCGATCCACTGGATGCCTGGACCCCGAACTATGGGAATCGGTCGCAGGTGCTGGGAATCGAGGCGCGGGGGTTCACGGCCGTCACCCGCCTGCTGCGTCTGAACGGGGGGATCGACTTTTCTTTTCGGAAGGTGGCCGATCTGGAAAGCCCGGGCCGGTGGAGCCCCTGGCGAAGGGAGCCACTCGTGTCCGGCTTCGGGTCTGTCGACGCGGACCTCCGCAGCCTCCTCGCCTCCATATCGCTGCGTTTCGACCGGGTGGGAGACGGGATCGGAGTCTGGTCACCCCAGGCCGGCGTTTCCTGGAACCTCGCCCGTGGCCTCAAGCTGCGCGGCTCGTTCTCGCGCAGCTTCCGCGCGCCTTCGTTGCCCGAGCGTCTCAATCCGCTGTGGGGCAACCCGGATCTGCGAACGGAGCGCGGCCTCTCGTTCGAGCTGGGAGCCGACGCCTTCTCCCGCTCCTGGCTCTTCGGCGCCTGTTGGTTCAGTTCCCGATACGAAGACCTGATCGGATACAGCCCGCTCACCTGGCGCTTCGCCAACATCAACCAGGCGCGCATTTCGGGGCTCGAGGTGAACGGTCGACTCACGCCTGCCAAGTGGCTGCTCGTCCTGGGGAGCTACACCTACCTGCACACGGTTGACATGCAATACGACCGCAGCCTGCTGCGTCGGCCGAAACACCAGTTCTCAGCGGCCGTACAACTGCGCCACCGGGGATGTTCTCTCAGCGCCGACATGGTGTACGTGGGAAAACGACTGGATTATGACGAGATCCTGTGGAGCGTGGGCGAGATTCGCTCATTCAACGTTTTCAATGTCGCCGGCCGGATTCCATTGCCGGGCCGCCTGGCTCTGCTGGGGCGGCTGAGCAACGTGGCGGACCGGAGGTATGCGGAAGTATTGGGTTACCCCGCTCCGGGACGGCGTCTGTCGGTGGGGATCGAGTACACCTCGCATCCCTGACCCGGACCGGTTCCATGGTACGGGGGCTCGTTCTCGTTCTTCTGCTGCCGTTGGCCGCTTTTGCGCAACGCGTGGTTTCTCTGGCCCCCGGGGTGACCGAGATCGTTTTCGCGATCGGGGCGGGAGACCGCCTGGTCGGTGTCACCCGCTACTGTGATCATCCGCCGGCTGCTTCGCGCCTGGCCCGCGTCGGGGGGCGCCTGGATCTGGACGTGGAAAAGCTGATGGCGCTGAAGCCGGATATCGTCTTTCTTTACCCGGAAAACCGATCACGCCTGGGATCTTTGCTGGGAAGTACCCGATTGGTAGTCGTACCGCACCGCTCGCTGGCCGACCTCTACGAAGCGATCCGCTTGATCGCCGCATCCCTCGGTCGCAAATCGAGGGGCATGGAGTTGGAATTGGAGATCCGGTCCCGGCTGGCGAAGGTTGCGGAGCGCTCCCGCGGGCTTCCCCGGCAACGGGTGCTGCTGGTCATCAGCCGGGAGTCCATCCAACTGCGCAACATGTACCTGATCGGGCGGTCGGACTTCATCAACGATATCCTGTCGCTGGCCGGCGGTGAAAATGCGTATGAAGGAGCCGTTCCATACCCGGTGGTCTCCGTGGAGTCGGTATTAGCGATGGCACCCGCGTTCATTGTCGAGCTTTCCGCGTTCTACGAGGGGTTCCCGGAAAAGGGAATCCTTCGGAATTGGCTTCGGTTCGAGCAAATTCCTGCAGTACGAAAAGGGAATATCCGGTTCGTCAGGGATAACTTCTGGCTGCGTCCTGGGCCGCGGGTGGGGATGCTGGCCGAGGAACTGCAGCGGCTGCTGCATCCCGCAGCCGGGGGTCAGATCTGAAAATGGCGGTGATAGAACTGAAGGGCGTTGGCTTGCAGGCCAACGGCCAGTGGCTGTTGCAAAAGATCAGCTTGGCGCTCCCGGCAGGCAGCTTCTTCCTTTTGTTCGGAGCCAATGGCGCAGGAAAAACGAGTCTGCTTCGGGTGCTGGCCGGCCTGCAGCCGGGATTCACCGGGACGGTGCACCTCGATGGCCGGGATCTTCGAGTGCTGGGTTGGCGCGAACTGGCGCGCTTCCGCGCTTACGTGAGCCAGTCAGACGAATTTTCCCTGCCCATCAGCGCGCGGGAGGTGCTATCCGCCAGCCGCTATGCCCGCAGGTCTCCGCTGGCTGGGCCGACCCGGATCGATACGGAGCGGATTGACGAGGTTGCCGCCCGGTTCGGTTTGTGCGCTTACCTCGACCGCGATGTCCGTCTTCTCAGCGGTGGCGAGCGCAAACGGGTACTGCTCGCCTCGGCGCTGGTCCAGGACGTCCCCCTGGTCTGTCTCGACGAACCGCTCAATTCTCTGGATCCCGGCGGTATCGGAGAGGTGCTGTCCATGCTGCGCAGCTTCCGTAACGAGGGACGGACGATCATCGTTGTTTCCCATCAGTTGGACGTTTTTTTTCCTTTGGCCGATTACATGGCGGCCTTGAAAAAGGGGCGCTTGGCCTATTTCGGAGAGAAGCGCTTCCTCCCCGCATTGCTGCGCGAGGTGTACGGGGTGGGTGCGCAGCAGGTGAGCGCTGG
This sequence comes from uncultured Clostridia bacterium, assembly GCA_964479735.1. Classification (GTDB taxonomy): domain Bacteria; phylum Acidobacteriota; class Aminicenantia; order UBA2199; family UBA2199; genus CAYZNT01. The sequence continues at coordinate 90,526 of CAYZNT010000002.1, read as the reverse complement.
AGGGCGCACGGTGGTGTGCTGGGATGAGAAATAAACTCGTCTGGGTCATTCTGCTCAGTGTCGCCCTGCTTCTGGCGGCGCCCTTCGCCGGGAGCCTGGCCATCGGGATTGGCGATGCCGTGAGGCCCGGTCCGCTGCAGAGTGTATTCTGGCAACTGCGCGTGCCGCGGGTCCTGATGGGGTTCGTATGCGGGGCGTTGCTCGGCCTGTGCGGCCTGGTCAGCCAGATCGTATTCCGGAACAGCCTGGCGGCTCCCGATGTCCTTGGAATCTCATCGGGGGCGGCCGCCGGCGCGGTCCTGGGGAGCCGGCTGAACCTGCCGCTGTGGCTGCTGGGGGCCTCCGGCGGCTACTTGCTCGGCTTCGGAGGGGCCTTGCTGGCGGTGCTGCTGATCCTGGCGATCGCCCGTCTCTTGCGGAGCTTCTCGATCTACACGTTGCTGATGTCCGGGGTGGCGCTCAACGTATTCTTCTCCGCCCTGGTGGTGCTCGTCCAGTACCTGTCCGACTTCACGAATTCTTTTTCGCTGCTTCGCTGGATGATGGGTGGGATCGCCGTGACCGGCTACCGAGAGGTGTCGGTCCTGGCCATCGTGTTGCTTCTCTGGGGGGGGGTGATACGGTTCCAGGAAAATGCCCTGCTGCTCTTGTCCGGGGGCGATGACTTTGCCGCGGCGCGGGGCCTGGCCGTCTCCCGGTTTCGCCGCCTGCTGCTGCTGCAACTGGCCGCGGTCAACGGTGCGACCGTCGCCGTGTGCGGGCCGATCGGGTTCGTGGCGCTCATCGTGCCTCACATGGCGCGTCTGTTCGTCGCCGGTCCCTTGCGGATGACGGCTTTCTGCAGCATGGTTTTAGGAGGCGCCCTGCTCACGGCGGCGGACCTGGTCTCGCGTCTGCTCCTGGCCCCGGCCGAACTGCCGGTGGGGCTGGTGACCTCGTTCGTCGGCGCGCCTTTCTTCCTGCTCCTGCTGGCGACCCGGCTGCGGCGCCCGGAAACCTAGTTGCCTCCCTCGAGCAGCAGCTTCTCGCTTCCGATGATGATGGAGGGAGAAGACGATTTCACCACCTGGAACTCGATTTCGTTCACCCCGGCCTCGGTCTCCACCGAAGTCTCGAAATCACGAGCCTCGCCCCTGCGCATATCGCGGAACAGCAGCTGGTCGGAAAGCACCTGGTTGCGGAAGACGCGCACGATCAGGTACTCGGCGTCCGCCGCGTACTGGATGCGGCCGTGCAGCAACGCGGCGCTTTTGCGGGCGACCGGGTGCCCGTTGCGGGTCTCGAGGCCGTTCCCTTCCAGGTCGGTCAGGCGGAGCAGGGAGATCGTGGCTTCGGGGACGATGATCTTCATTTCCATGAGCGGACTCTCGGCGAGGGTATTGCCCAGGCTGTCCTGGGCCCGAACCCGCCAGTAGACCCAGCGGTTGCGTGACAGCCCCTGCCAGGTCTCGGTCGCCGGGGTCATCTCGGTCTTGTCCAGGGTGTCGATCCACTTCAATGGCGGCGAGTTCTCCAGCATGCTGAGAAGGCCGTTGGCAAATGCGATCTGGTACCGGGAGGCCCCGCGGGCGGGGCGCCAGGAAAAGAGCGGGATGGCATCTTCCCGGCTTACGGAACGGTCGACCGGGCCGATGCATTCGATGGTGTTCTCGTGGGGCAAGACGAAGTAGCGCAGGTCGGGGAGAAAAACCGCGTTCTCAGCCGGGCGGATGAGCCGAACCGACAGGGTGTGGAGCCCGGGAGTGTGGGTGGGCAAACCGGGAATTCGGGATGTGAAGATCGTCTTGATTTCGCCCTGGTAGGCGGTCTGGCTGAAGTGTTCGAAGGGCTGCCCGTCGACGGTCCAGTAGCCGGACACCGTTCCGGTGCCGAGGAGTTTCATCCGGAGTACGCCGCGGATGTCGCCGGAGTTGCGGGGCACGACCTGGTAGGCCTTGCCGTTCTCCAGGGAGAGCTCGGCCAGGAGCAGGTTGAGGGTGTCGGTGATGCCGATCACGCGCACGTCGGCGGTGAAAGGCTTGGCGCTGCCACCCCGCTCGTCGCGGGCGCTGACGTGGTAGATTCCCGGTTTGGAGAATGCGTGGCTGATGTTGCGTGGGCCAACGGCCGGCGGGGTGCCGTCGCCGAAATCCCACAGGGCCCGGGAGCGGAAATTCATCGCCGTGAAGGTGACCGGTTCGTTCAACAGGACCTGGGATGCGGAGGCGATCACCGAGCGGTTTTCGGGGAGGATGGTGATGGTGATGACCGCCGCCCCGCTTTCCGCGGTGCCGCTTTCGGTTGCCCGAATGGTGAAGGCTCGGTCGGCCTGGAAGCGGTAGGCGATGGTCGTTCCGCCCGGATGAACGCCCGTGCCATCGCCGAACTTCCAGTCGATCGTCGTCGACTTGAAGTTTTGGGCCGAAAAATAGACAGGCTGGTCGACTCTTGGATTGGCCGGGGTGAAGACGATTTGCCGCGGTAGTTCGCCCACGGAGACGGAGACGCTGATGGGGGTGTCGGTGTCCCCGGCCCAGTCGTAGGCCTGCACGAGATAGGTGGTGGCCTTGGTGTAGGCGTGGCTCACGGTGGGGCCGCCGAGGGCGGTGCTGCCGTCGCCGAAGTGCCAGAGGATCTGCGTGGGGGTGTTGAAGTTGACCGCGGTGAAGGTGACGGGCTGGCCGATCAGCGGGTTGGTCGGGGTCGCGGTGATGCTTCGATTGTCGAGGATGGTGATGGTCAGGTATTCGTCGATGATGTTGCAACTGTCGGGGTACATGTTTCCGCCCACGTAGACCCATTCGCGGTGGAAGTGGACGGTGTAGGTGCCGGGCTGGGTGTAGGTATGATAGCGCCAGTCGGCGGAGTTCGGCACGTCGAGCAGCACCTGGCCGTCCCCCCAGTACCAGTCGCACAGGTTCCAGTTTCCGTCGTGACAGGTGGTGTCGAAGCCGATGCTCTGGTTGATGTAGAAGGTGGTGCCGCCGGTTTGGGTGACGATGGTGGCCGAAAGGGTGGTGACCGCGAGCAGCAGCAGGGTCAGGATAATCAGCTTTTTCATGGCGGGCTCCTAGAAGGAGATGTCGAACTGCATCCAGAAGGCGAAATTGGTCGTTTTTGTCCCCGACGCCTCGTTGCTTTGATACTGGCTCTTGGCCGAGAGCGCCGGCTGGATCTTTCCGTTGAAGAGCCTGGACAGGTAGAGGTTCAGGTTGCCGTTCAGGGAGAAGGCGGTCGAGTCGTAGGTGTCGCTCCGGTTGCGGGTGTAAGCGCCGTTGAAGGTGAGGGCGAACCACTGGGGCACGAAGGTGATCTCCCCGTTCAGGTTGGCGTTGTAGATCTTGCTGGTCTGGTGGCTCGAGTGGTCTTCGTTCTCCTGGTAGGAGACGATGGGGGCCAGCGAGACCGCTTGCCCGAAGCGGAAACTGGCCGAGAGCTGCCCGGAGAAGTTGGAGCTGAAATTCTTGGATGTGGTCTTGGTCAGGGTGACGGTGACATTGGTGCTGCCGGCGATGTAGCCGAGGGAGCCGGAGGCGTTGGTCGTGTCCATGCCGGTGTTGCTGGTGGGCAGGCCGGTGCTGGTGTCGTAATCCAGGCTGTCCTTGGAGAATTCACCGCCGACGCGCAGGTGGGAGCCGATGAGCCAGTTGAGCCCTGTGTTGAAGCGCTTCTGCTTCTGGGCGTCCTGGACCAGGCTGTGCAGATAGGACTTCTGGTCGGTGTACCCGGCGGTCAACGAGAACTGCTTGATGCTCAGGGTGATCGTGCTGTCCAGCCCTTGGCGGTCGTTCTGCAGGAAAAGGTTGGCGATGGAGTTGAAATTCTGACCGATCCAGCGGTAGTTGACGGAGCTGGAGATGATCCCCTTGTTGAAGGAGAGGCTGCCGCGATAGGCATGGTCCTGGAGCTTGGTGACCTGCTCGTCCGCGGCCGCGCTGCCGAAGTTGCTGGATGCGTATTCGCCGCCCAGCTGCAGGGCGCTCTGGAAGAGGCTGAGGTCGCCCCAGACGGATACCACGCTGCCCTTGCGGTTGGGGTTTTCCGAGGAGACGACCGTCTTGCTCTCGAGGTTGTCGTGCCCGGTGAGGAAGATGCCGCGCAGCTTGAAAGCCGGGCCCAGGTTGGCGCCGGCGACCGCGCCGAACAGCCCGGCGTTGGTGGAGGGGATGCCAAACCCCTCAAAACCCGATTTCTGCTGGGAATTGGTGAAAAAGGAGCTGAGATAGATCTTCTTGCCTTCCATCTCGTAGCGCATGCCGCGCCGGTTGAGGTAGGCGGTCGAGTACTCGGAGTGGTTGATGGCCAAATCGCCCATCTCGAACTGGTTGCTGCCGCGCTTGAGGCGGAAGAGCATGCTGGTGAGATCGAGGTGCTTGGTTTCGGCGCTGGCCTGGTTCGTGTAGGCAAAGTTGGAGTCGAAGTCGATCTGCCCGTCTTCCTTCACGATGTTGCGGTAGATGCGGAGGTTGCCGCTGGCGGTGAAGGTGTCGGCGCCGTCATCCTCCTTCTGGTAGAGGCGGCCGGCGGCGGAGAACGAGCCGCCGACCCGGATGAAGGGATCGCGGACGGTTTCCGGCTCAGGCTGCGGCTCTGGAGTCTCCTGGAAATAGATGTCCGGCATCCCGCCGGGGCCGGCGTTCACTATGGTGAACGTCGGAGAGACGGCTCCCTTGCCGGCCCGGTTCTCTTTGAGGAAGTATTCCAGGTTCTTGCCGGCCAGGGTGTCGGTGCGCAGGCGACAGGTGAGGACTCCGTCTTCACCCGGCCGCATCTGGCGGACCTGGTAGCCGCGGATGCCCTCGACCCGATAGTAGAGGAGCAGCTCCCGCGGGGGGGAGGGCACGCGGACCGATACGGTCACGCTACCGCTGCCGCGTTCGACCTTGGGGAGGTATGTCAGGAAGGACGAGAAGGCCGCGTGCAGGCTAACGCTGCAGAGGCCGCCTACCAGCAGTAACCGGAGCGTCTGCTTCATCGGGATTTCTCCTTCTTCTCATTGCGGACAGAATGACACAGGAGTATATACAAATACAAGCCGCCCCATCTCGCTGCGGTTGGCAAAGCGGCCCGATTGGTGTACTCTCCTCTCATGCCAGACTTGTATTCTCTGCTGCAGGAGCGGGTCATTGTCTGCGCCGAGATCGGCATCAACCACAACGGCGACCTGGAACAGGCCAAGCGGTTGGTGGCGGCGGCAGCCGAATGCGGCGCGGACGCGGTCAAGTTCCAGGCGTTCCGGGCCGAACACCTCCTCTCGCGGCGCCATCCCGGTTTCGCCCACACCGACGCCGACGTCTTCGCCCAGCTTCGAGCCCTGTCAACCGGGGATGGGTGGTGGGCGGAGCTGCGGGCGGAAGCGGAGCGCAACCGCCTGCTATTCAGCGCATCGGTCTTCGACGAGGAGTCGTTGCGGGCGCTGACCTCGGCCGGGATCGACTTCGTCAAGGTGGCCTCCTCCGAGATCAACCATTTCCAGCTGCTGGAGAAGGTGCTGGCGCTGAGCGATGTCGTGGTGGTGTCGACGGGAATGGCCCTGTTGCAGGAGATCGCCGCCTGCGTGCGCTTCCTGGAAGGGCGGGGGCTGAGCAAGATTGTCCTGCTGGAGTGCACCACCTCCTACCCGGCGCCTCCCGAATCCATCCACCTGCTGAACATCGATTTCCTGCGCGACACCTTCGGCTTGCCGGTCGGCTTCTCGGACCATGCGGTGGGCACCTGGCACGCCCTGGCCGCCGTGGCCCGGGGTGCACGCTTCATCGAGAAGCACTTTACCCTGGATTGCCGCCAGCCCGGGCCCGACCACGCCCTTTCGGCCGACGTAACGGCGCTGCGTGACCTGGTAACCGGGATTCGGCAGGTGGAGCGGTCGCTCCGGGGAAATCGCAAGCGCGTCGTTTCCGGGGCGGAGGAGCAGGAGCGGAGAATGGGCCGGCGCAGCGTCGTGGCCTGCCGGGACATCGCCGGAGGCGAGATGATCACCCGCGAAAACACGGCCTTGAAGCGCCCCGGGCTGGGGGTGGCCCCCGATGAGGCCCACCGTCTCTACGGACGACGGGCGCGGGCGGCGATCGAATCGGAGCAGTGGATCACCTGGGAGATGGTCGAATGAAGACCCACATCGAGATCTGCCGGGGGAGCCTGATTCACAACATACGCGTTTTTCACCGCCTGGGCCGCCGGAAGCTGATGGTGGTGCTGAAGGCCAACGCCTACGGGCATGGGCTGGCGCAGGTGGCCGGCGTTGTGGCCCCGATGGCCGAGGTGGACTACCTGGCGGTCGATTCGCTCGCGGAGGCCCGGGAGCTGGGGGCCTGGCGGGAGAGGAAGCCGGTGCTGGTCCTGGGCTGGAGCGACGAGCCGGAGCTGGCGGAACTCATCGCCATGAACGTTGAAGTGGTCATGCCTTCGCTGGAGCAGTGGCGGATCGCCGAGAAGCTGGCGAAAAAAATGCAGCGCCGGGCCCGCGTTCACGTCAAGGTGGAAACGGGTACCGCCCGCCTGGGCATGGAGCCCGACGAGGTGGCGGCCCTGCTGAAGCAACCGGGTTGGGTGGAGGCCGTCGGCCTGTACTCCCACTTTGCCAACATCGAGGACACGTCCGACTCCTCCTTTGCCTTCCGGCAGCTGCAGGTTTTCAGGGACCTGGTGCGGCGCGTCAATCGCCGCGGGCTGGTGCGCCATTTTTCCTGCTCCGCATCCGCTCTGCTCTTCCCGCAGACCTACTTCGACATGGTGCGGGTGGGCATCTCGGCGTACGGCTACTGGCCGTCCAAGCAGACCTATCTCTCCCACCTGGAAAAGAAAACCCCCGATGTGTCGCTGCTGCCGGCGCTGACCTGGCACAGCCGCGTGGCCCAGGTCAAGACGCTCCGCAAGGGGAGCTCGGTCGGATACGGGCTCTCCTACCGCGCCCTGGCCGACTCGCGCATCGCGGTCATTCCCGTCGGCTACTATGACGGCTATGACCGGCGTCTCTCCAACACGGCCAGCGTCATCATCCGCGGCGCCCTGGCCCCGGTGCGCGGCCGGGTCTGCATGAACATGTTCATGGTCGAGGTGACCCATATCCGGGGCGTGCGTCCCGGAGACGACGTGGTCCTGCTTGGATCTCAGGGCGGGGAGCGGGTCGATGCCGACCAGCTGGCGGAGTGGGCTGGCACGATCAACTATGAGATCCTGGCCCGGCTGAACCCGGCGATCCCCAGGCGCCTCGTGGAATGAGCCGCGTGGACGCGGAACTTTGTCCTCTTCCCCCGCGTTAGTGGGTGTGTATGGACGTGATCGAAGTCATCGGGCGGTGCCGAAATGGTGACCGGGAGGCCTGGAACATGATCGTCGGCGCCTATTCCCGGGCGGTGTACAACATCGCCCTGAACTTCATCGCCGACCGCGACATGGCTGCCGACATCACCCAGGAAGTCTTCATCAAACTCTACAACAACCTCGACAAATTCAAAGACGAGCGGAACTTCAGCTCCTGGCTGTTCACCCTGGCGCGCAACCATTGCATCGATTTTTGGCGCAAGAACAAGCGCCACCTGCAGATGCAGGAGGTGGAGGAGAACATGGCGGCCTGCCAGGAGACTCCGGAAGAGGAGGTGGCGCGGGAAGCGGAGATCGTCCGCCTGCGCCAGGCGATTCTTTCGCTGGAGCCGGAGGCGCGCGTATTTCTTATCCTGCGGGACATCCTGAGCCTCTCCTATCAGGAGATTGCGGAGCGGCTCAACGTTCCCGAGGGAACGGTGAAATCGCGCATCAACCGCGGGCGGCTGAAGCTGGCCCAGAGCATGCGCAGAGGTGTTGCATGAATTGCCGTGATGTCGAGCCCCTCATCTCCGCTTTCCTGGAAAACGAACTGCCGCCCGCCGTCCGCGGGCAGGTCGAACGTCATTTGCGGGAGTGCGCCTCCTGCAGCCTGCAAAAGGAGGGCGTGGAGCTGCTCCTCTGCCGTCTGCCCGAATTGCAGGACGACGTGCCGTTCCTGCTGAAGAACCGCTTGCTGAATATCTCCGAACCGCGCCGGGAGGCCGTCCGGACCGGCGGGCGGCTGCTGTGGATGTCGAAGTGGGCTGCCGTCGCGGTGGGGACCCTGATCCTGGTGTTCAACCTGTTCTACTTCACCAACGTGTTCCCGGCGGCCAACCGCCGCCTGCACACGATTGTGGCCGGCATCGAGCGCTTTGCCGTCCGCACCGGCGGGTGGGTGGAAAAGATCAGCGAGTCGAAAGACCTGCTGCTGTATGCGCTCTTGAGCCCCGGCTCTTCGGCCACCAGCGGGAGCGGCGGGGCCCCGCCGGCCGGCGTGGACAAGTTGCCCGGGCAGGGGGGCAGCAATGGTTGATCCGGTTGGCAACCATGTCGGGAAGCCGGAAAGAAGCCCCGTCCTGGCGGCTTTCCTGGCGATATTCCCGGGTGCCGGAGCCTGGTACGCCGGAAACCGGAGCAAGGCGCTGGCCTATTTCGGGCTGTTTGCCGGTATGGTCGCGCTCCTGGGCCAGAGCCATGCCGATGGGACAGCCCTCGCCCTGGTCCTGGCCGGCTTCTATGTCTACCAGATCATCGACTCCTACAACGAGGCCTGCGCGAACGGGGACAACCGCGTCGGGGCGCCGGGAGCGGGGGCGGGGGGCGGCGGGCGGTCGCTGTTCTCTTCCGTTCTGCTGGTCGTGCTGGGCCTTCTTTTCCAGGGGGTCACCCTGGGCTGGATTCCGTTCCGAGACATCGTCCGGCTCTGGCCGCTGCTGCTGGTCGGGCTGGGCGTGCGCCTGCTTTCCAACTATGTCCGCAGACAGGAGGGTTCGGATGGGCAAAGATAGCAGAGATTCCATTTTTTGGGGCGCGGTCATCCTGATCATCGGCGTGCTGTTCCTGCTCCGCAACCTGGGTTGGCACATCGACATCTGGCACCTGGCCGGCCGGTACTGGCCGCTGATCCTGGTGTTGATCGGTTTGAAGAACATATTCTCCTACATGAAGAACAGGCAATGAAAAGGCGCGAAATTCTCCTGGTTATCGGGCTCGTCCTGTTCGGCCTGATCTATCAGGCGGTCGAGAAGGGGCGCCGCGTGCTGACGGGTGACCTGACGCGCTGGGAACGCGATTCCCGCCTGTTGAGCGCAATCGTCCACGAATACCCGCAGCCGGCCCAACGATTCGCCGGAGCGACGGAGCTGGAAGTCGACAATCCGGCCGGAGAGGTGGAGGTGGAAGCGAGCGCTGACGGCGGGCTGGGAATCGAGGCCCACGTCCGGATCTACCACGACCGCCAAAGCGAGGCCGACGGCATCGCCAGGACCATCCGCTGCCAGGCGCAGGCCGATGGCGGCAAGGTGCAACTGAAAGTCCATGCCGACGGAGACTTTCCCCTCAACCGGGCGCGGGTTCGGCTGCGCCTGCAGGTGCCGGCCGCTGCCAAGTTGATCGTGAAGAACCGCTTCGGCGACCTGCGGGTGCGCGGCGCCGGTCGGGACGTGTATCTGAAGGAGAGTTTCGGGCACCTCTTCGCCGAGGACATCTCCTCCAACCTGACCGTTGACAACCTGCAGGGAAACCTGCTGGTCAAGGGGATCGCCGGCCATGTCGAGGTCAGAGCCCGGTATGCGGACGTCGACCTGGAAGAGGTCCGCTCGCTGAACATCGAGAATTCTCACGGCCGCATGGTGCTCAAAAGCATCCGCGGCCGCGTCTTCGTCCGGCACTCCCACGGTGGGGTCGTTATCGAAAACGCGGGAGAAGCCGAAGTGATGGCGCGGCATGCGCAACTGGAATTCCAGGGCATCGCGGCCGGCCTCAAGGTCAGCAATTCGTTTGAGGGCATCCGAATGGTGCGGGTCGGCGGCGACATCGATGTTTCCGGGAACTACTGCACGATTTCCGCGGAGTCCTGCCGGGCCGAAGCGTTTGTGATCAAGAACAAATACAGCGACATTGTCCTGGAAGATCTTTCGGCCAGGCGGGTGGACATCTGGCAGAAGCACGGCCGGACGCGGGTGGCGCTCGCCGGACTGCGGGAACTGCTCAGCGTGGACTCCCGCCAGGCCGACGTGGAAGTCGTGCTCCCGGCGGCGATGAACCCGACCTGCCGCCTCAAAGCCCGCTTCGGCTCCATCGACAATGGCACCCGGCTGCCGCTGGAAGTCTTCACCGAGTCCGATGAGCGCTCGGTCAACTACACCGGCGACAAGGCGCAGATCGTCATCAACAACCAGTACGGCAACATTCTGCTGCGCGGAGGCTGAGGCCCGGCGGCGGGTTGATTTTCCCGGGAGGGTACGGTATCCTGCCGCCTGTGGGTCCCATACTGACGCTGCCCAACCTGCTCAGTTTCCTGCGCCTGCTCATGATCCCGCTGCTCATCCTGTTCATCATCCACGTCAATGAAGCCGTATTTCCCCTGTTGATGGGGCTCTACGTGTTCACCGTGTTTCTCGATTTCCTGGACGGGTTTCTGGCTCGGCGCTTCCGGCTCGAGAGCAACCTCGGCAAGGTGCTCGACCCGCTGGCTGACAAGGTGTTGGTGCTGGCCCTGCTGATCGTGCTGACGGTGCGCGCCGATTTTCCCCTGTGGCTGGCGGTGCTCATCTTCTCCCGCGACGCCCTGATTCTGGTGGCCAGCATCCTGCTCTACCACGGGCGGCACGTCATCAAGCCGGCGCTGGTCATCGGCAAATTCACATTCGGCCTGCTGAGCCTGCTGATTTTCATCTTCCTGCTCGATCTCAGCGAAACGTGGGACATGTCTGCGCTGAAACAGTTTCTGATTACCCTGAGCCTGAGTTTCCTCCTCTGGTCCTGGGCGGCCTACTTTCTGGTATACTTGCGGGAGAAAGATGCGCGACGAGAAAACCATTCTGGTGGTTGACGACGAGGAGAGCGTGCGCTCGCTGCTGGGCGACCTGCTGGTCGGTCGCGGTTACCGGGTGCTGCTGGCCGCCGACGGGCAGAAAGCGCTGGAGCTGGCCAGGGAACATGTGCCCGACCTGGTGCTGGTCGACCTGCTGTTGCCCGGCGAACACGGCGTCGAGGTCATCCGCAACATCAAGGACAACCTGTTCATCCCGGTGATCGCCATGTCCGGGATCTACAAGCGCCAAGAGGTCGCGCAGCAGCTGGACGATTTCTACCTGGACGGATTCTTTTGCAAGCCGCTGAACACGGAGGAGCTGCTGGCCCGCATCCGGGCTGTCCTGCATGAATGAGCCCTGGTACAGCCAGCGCGCCTTCCTGAGCGAGCGGTTCGGCCGGCGGGTGATCAAGATTCCCCTGGACGGCGGCCTCTCCTGCCCCAACAAGGACGGGGGGATCGGCCGTGACGGCTGCATCTTCTGCGATGCCCGCGGGGCGGGTCCGCTCACCGGCTTCCAACTTCCCGTCCGCGAACAGGTTTCGCGGTTCGCGGCCGCTCACCCCGGGTACCTCTTCATCTCCTACCTGCAGGCGCACGCCAATACGCACGCGCCGCTGGACCGCCTGCGCGAGTTGTACCAGGCGGCCCTCGACCACCCGGACGTCGTCGGCCTCTCGATCGGCACCCGCCCCGACGCCGTGGCCGAGGAGTTGCTTCCCCACCTGGCGGAGCTGAACCGGCGCACCTGGCTGACGGTCGAGCTGGGACTGCAATCGGTGCATGAACGCAGCCTGCTCTTCCTTCAGCGGCGCCACACCTATGCCCGGTTCCTGGAGACGTTCCGGCGACTCGCCGCGATCGGGATCGGCGTGGTCGTACACCTGATCGTCGGCATCCCCGGCGAATCGCCCGCCGACATGGCGGAAACGGTGGCCGAGATGAACCGCATCCGGCCGCGGGGCGTGAAGTTCCACCCGCTTCACGTGCTGCGCGGCACGCAGCTGGAGGAGCTTTTCGCCGCCGGCCGCCTCCCGTTGCTGGGGCGGGAGGAGTACCTGGAACTGATGGCCGGCCTGCTGGAGCGGTTGCGTCCCGACATCGTGGTCGAGCGGCTCACCGGCGAGCGGGAGCGGGAGCTGTTTGTGGCTCCCGATTGGGCGCTTGACAAGGCCGGGCTGCTGCGCGACCTGCGGGAGCGGATGCTCCGGCGCGGCACCCGGCAGGGAAGCCGATGGGGGCGGGATGCAGACGGGGGGGGTCAGCCGCCCAGATAGGCGTGCAGTGACTCGGCGGCGCGCTTGCCGTCGCCCATGGCCAGAATGACGGTGGCTCCTCCGCGCACGATGTCGCCGCCGGCGAACATCCCGGGAATGGAGGTCTGCATCGTCGCCTCGTCGACGATCAAGGTTCCCCACTTGGTGACCGCCAGGCCGCCGATGGTCTGCGGGATGATGGGATTGGGGTCGGTGCCGACCCCCACCACCACGACATCCACGTCGATCGTGGTCTCGGAGCCTTTGACGGGCACCGGCCGGCGCCGGCCGGAGTCGTCGGCCGGGCCCAGCTCCATCTTCTGAACTTTCATCTGGCGCACGCGGCCCTCCGAGTCGCCGATGTACTCGATGGGATTGGTCAGGGTGAGGAATTCCACGCCCTCCTCCTTGGCGTGGTGCACCTCTTCGATCCGGGCCGGCATTTCCGCCTCCGAGCGTCGGTAGACGATCATGGCGCGTTCCGCACCCAGGCGCCGGGCGGTGCGCACGGAATCCATGGCGGTGTTGCCGCCGCCGACCACGGCCACGCTGCGGCCGTGGATGATCGGCGTGTCGTATTCCGGGAATCGGAAGGCCTTCATCAGGTTGACCCGGGTGAGGTATTCGTTGGATGAGTAGATGTGGAGAAGGTTCTCGCCCGGAATGTGCATGAATTTGGGCAGGCCGGCTCCGCTGCCGACGAAAAACCCCGCGAACCCCTGGGCGCGCAGGTCTTCCAGGCCGATGGTGCGGCCGATGATCACGTTTCGCTGGAAGCGGACCCCCAGTTTCTCCAGGGATCCGATCTCGGCGCGGACGATCTCCTTGGGCAACCGGAACTCGGGGATGCCGTAGACGAGGACCCCCCCCAATTCGTGTAGCGCCTCGAAGACGGTCACCTCGTAGCCGCGCTTGGCCATTTCGCCCGACAAGGTGAGCCCGGCCGGCCCCGATCCGATCACCGCGATCTTGATTCCGTTGGGTTTGGCGCGCACAGGCACCGCCACCTGGCCGCCGCCTCGTTCGAAATCGGCCACGAAGCGTTCCAGGAAGCCGATGGCCACCGGTTCCCGGTTCATTCGCCGGAAGATGCACTGCGACTCGCACTGCACTTCCTGCGGGCAGACGCGGCCGCACACGGCCGGCAGGGCGTTGGTTTCCTTCAGCACGCGCGCGGCCTGCAACACGTCGCCGCGCTCGATCTGCTTGATGAAACCGGGGATGTTGATGTTCACCGGGCAGCCGGAGATGCAGGAGGGGGTGGGGCAATCGAGGCAGCGGCGGGCCTCGAGCTGGGCCTGGTCACGGGTCAGGCCGCGGTTCACCTCCAGGAAGTTTCGGCTGCGTTCTCCCGGATCCGCCTCCGGCATCTTGACGCGCGGGATGGCCGTGCGCATCCTGGCCGCGACTGCGTTGCGCAGTTCGCCGCGCCAAGGCTGGTCGCGGTCTACTCTCAGTGCCTTGTAGTCAACCGGCATGGGTCCTCCGTGTCAGCTCGATTCCTTCTGGAAGCGTTCGTAAGACAGGCGCTCCTCGCTCCTGTAGGCGTTCAGGCGCTTGAGCATTTCGTCGAAATCGACCTGGTGGGCATCGAACTCGGGACCGTCCACGCAGACGAATTTGGTGCGTCCGCCGACGGTCACCCGGCAGGCGCCGCACATGCCGGTGCCGTCGACCATGATGGTGTTGAGGGAGACGATGGTCGGAATCTGGTGCTTGCGGGTCAGCAGGGTGACGAATTTCATCATGATGGCCGGCCCGATCGCCACCACCGAGTCGATTTTCTCGCGGGCCAGCACCTCCTCGATTCCGGCGGTGACCAGCCCCTGCCGGCCGTGCGAGCCGTCGTCGGTCATGACGATCACCTCGTCGGCGAAAACGCGCATCTCCCTCTCCAGGATGATCAGGTTTTTGCTGCGGGCGGCCAGGACGACGATCAGGCGGTTGCCGGCCTCCTTGAAGGCCCGGGCGATCGGGTACAGGGGGGCGATCCCGACTCCGCCGCCCGCGGCAATGACCGTGCCCACCCGCTCGACGTGAGTGGGCTGGCCAAGCGGCCCCACCACGTCATCGATGGTGTCACCCGGGTGGAGGTCGACGAGGCGGTGGGAGGAGGTCCCGACCCGCTGGATGATCAGGGTTATGGAGCCGAGCGTGGGATCGGCGTCGGCGATGGTCAGCGGTATTCGCTCACCCTTTTCTCCCAGGCGGACAATGACGAACTGGCCGGCCTTGCGCTTCCGGGCGATGAGCGGCGCCTCAACGACGACTTTTCCGACATTCTCAGAAAGACGCTCCGTTTCCAGGACCTTGTACATCGGACCCTCCGCGGTTGAAAAGGACAACTTATCAAAAGGGTGAGAGCAATGTCAAGGAATACGAGGCGAACTGTAAGGTTTTTTTACGATGCGGGCTTCCATTCTGCCGGAGTTGTCAATCTGCCCCCATCTGCATAGAATGGGTACATGGAAGCGCATGCCATCGAGCGTTCGCTGGACTTGCTGGCCCTCAACTGTGACCGGCTGAGCGAAGAGTTGTTCCTGCAGAAGTTTCGCGATTTCGCCGCCAGCGACAGCGTCACCGTGACCGCCTGGCTGTCGAATCGCCTGCTCGAGGAAAGCGGGTCGAGGGTGCTCCAGGTACGCCTGCTGGGGGTGATATCCAGCCTGCAGCTGACGGCGGCGACCAGGGCCGTCGAACGGTTCCTGGCCCGTGACCTGCCGGCGCGCGTCTTCCGACAGGCCGTCCGCTGCCTGCGACTGCTGGCCACGCGCGACTCGTACCACCTGTTGCGAAGCATGCTGCAGTCACCGGCGCTCCCATCCGAAAGCCAGGCGGTGGTTTCCGAAGAATTTGCCGAGCTCCTGGCCGGAAGCCGCCTCTTGTTCAGTTTCGACATCTTCGCTCGCCCCCGGTCGGATGCCAAGCGAATCGAACCGGCCGCCGACTTCTTGATCGAGCAGGCCCCGGACGATTGGCTGGCCGACCTCGTGAGCGTGGCGGTGGGGGCGCCGGATCCGCTCCGCCTGCAGGCATTGCGGATCCTCGGCAGCCGCCCGTTGCCAGGCGCCCTCTCCATCCTGCTTCAGCCGCTGCAGCCGGAGAGCGGGGCGCTCTCCCTTTCCGGAGCACTGTTCCGGGCGCACGTGAAGGCGCTCGTCTGCCAAGCCACGACCCGACTGCAACAGCGCGAGGTGGCGGCAAGGCTGGAAGCCATAGCCCCCGGGCTGCAGCCGGCCGAGCGAACAATCCTGGAAATCCAGCTGGTGCGTCTCGATCCGCGCCGGTACCTGCCGCCGCTCATGCCCCGATACTCCGGACTCACAACGGAGGACCGCCTGGCGCTGCTTGCGGTTCTTCCCGTCCGGGACCCGGGGGGGTGCACGCCCTTTCTGCGCGGGCTGCTTGCCCAGGAGGACCGCCCGCCCCTGCTCACCGAGGTCGTGCGCATCCTGCTCCTGTGGGGCGACGTATCGTTTCTTTTCCAG
This sequence comes from uncultured Clostridia bacterium, assembly GCA_964479735.1. Lineage (GTDB taxonomy): Bacteria > Acidobacteriota > Aminicenantia > UBA2199 > UBA2199 > CAYZNT01. The sequence continues at coordinate 74,960 of CAYZNT010000002.1, read as the reverse complement.
ACCCTCGCCGCCGAGCGGCCGTTCCGGCGCAGGGCCCTGCTGGAAATGGTCTTCGCGGCGGACCCGGACGGAATCGCGCCTCATGTGGCCGACCTCCTACAGCCGACCGAGGAGGACGCCGTCCTGGGCCCGGCGCTTTCCTACCTCTTCCAGCGGGAGCCGGCCGGGCTGGCCGGGCGAGTCGTCGGTCTTTTCACGGCCAACGTAAGCACCGGGATCAAGCAGTTGATCGTCCGCCGCCTGCGCGACCTGCCGCCTGCCGACCTGCAGCATTTTCTCGAGCGCGTGCTGACGGATCGGACGGCCATCGCCCCGTTTGTCGACGACCTGCTGGCGTGCCTGCAGCCGTTGCTGGCCGAGTCCAGGCTTCCCGAGGTCTTCGCGGAGTGGCTGTTCAACCAGTTGCTGGTGCTCATGGAGGAGACGTCGCCCGCGCAACTCGGCCCGTTCGTCCGTTTCTTTGAGTGCTACCGGCCGCGGAGCAGACGGGAGGCCGATCTGCTGGCGGCCGAGTTGAAATTGGCGCATCAGCTTCTGCTGCGCAGCGGCGGCGAGAACCAACTGTCACAACGGATCCACCGTCTGACCGGGAAACTGGGCGGGCTTCGTTTCTGAGGGGTGCGGGGGTCAGGCCAGCAGATTGACGAGACCGCCGGACGGCTGGGGCAGGTAACCGGCGAGGAGGCTGGCGAGGGCGAAATCGTTGAACGGATCGGGGCCGGCCGTGTCGCCGGCCAGGTCCCTGTCGGCAGAGGCCACCTCTTCCCTGCCGAGGTGGGAGGCCATGGCCGCGGACCGGCCGTCGGGCAAGATGGGGACGGCCGATTGATGCAAACTGGGGCCAGCCGGCCGCCCGCGCTCCCCCTCCGGGCTGGCCGTATGCTCCAGGACGGGCGGGCGCTCGATGAGTTCGGCTTCAACCGGTTCGCTCCAGGGATGGCGCTGGGATCGCCGGGCGTAATCGCCGAAGAGGTTGTTCAGTGCAACGGCAGGATCGGTGTATGCCCGCAGGCGGATGCCGGTTGCCGGCGCCAGTTTCTGCGCCGCGTCCCCCGTGCCGTACCCATGCAGGACCGGCTCGTTCCCGCGGTACACCGCGGCAGCAATCGCGGACATGGTGTTGGGCCTCTCTGCCATCTAGAGAATAGTATGGCGGGCGAGAAAAATCAACCCGGGAGCGTGCCCGGAATGGAGTTGACAAAGGGGCGCCCCGTGTGCGATAAATGGTTCAGTTGCTGAGGACAGGGATACGATGGCAAACCGGGTGGTTGAATTTCCGGTTCCCTTTGCGTTGCGCAAGATCCTTGCAGATAAAAGCACGGGCGAGCTCCTCGTGCGCGGGGAAAACTTCGAGCGCAGCCTCTTTGTCGCCGAGGGCAACCTGGTGTTCGCCAAAACCAACGTGCTGCACGAGCGGTTGGGCGAGGTTCTGTTCAAGCTCGGGAAGATCAACCAGACCCAGTTCTGGGACGTTCACAAGCTGCTCGAGGGGAAGCGCGAACGGGTCGGCAAGGTGCTCGTCGACAGCCAGTTCATCTCGCCCAAGGACCTCAATTTCGGCCTGATCTACCAGGTTCGCACCATCGCGCTCTCCCTGTTCATGCTCACCAGCGGGGAGTGGAGCTTCCGCAGCCGTATCCCCGACCTTCCCGATGACTGCCGCTTCAACGTCCCGCTCTCCGGGATCATCGTCGAAGGCGTGAAACGCTTCAAGGGGCTGATGATGTTCCGCGACCGCATCCTCTGCAGCAGCCCGGTCATGCATCCCCTGCCGTCGGAGTACCGCGAGTACCTGACGGCCGAGGAACTCTCCCTGCACAACGAGCTCGCCTCCCGATCCAACCTGATGCTGAAGGATATCGCGGCGCAACTGAAGCTCAACGAAGAGAGCTTCTGGACGCGCGTCGCCCTGTACTATTTTCTGTCCGTGATGGATGTAACCGAGGGGACAAAGGTGCGCGAAACCGAGAACAGAAACATCGAGGACCTTCTCAGCCTTCACGAGCGGCTGAAGGGGGGGGCGGTCGATTACTACCAGATCTTCGGGCTGAACAACACCTCCAGCGCGGGCGACATCAAGACGGCCTATTTCCAGATGGCCAAGAAGTTTCACCCCGACCGGCTGGGCGATGCACCGGACCCCGAGCTGCGCGAAAAGGCCAATTTCGTCTTCTCGATCATCAACAAGGCCTACGAGGTGCTGAGCAACGAGGAACGGCGGCGCGAGTACGACATGCGCGGCTACAAGGAGGTCGCCGACCAGTCCAAGGTCAGCGAGAACCTCGCCGAGAAAGCCAACATCCTCTACCGCAAGGCCAGGACGCTCTACAACCAGAAGCGGTTCTGGGAGGCCGCCTCCCTGCTCGAGGAGGCCGTTCGCAATGACCCCAAGCCTCCCTACTTCATGTTGCTGGGGCTGTCCCAGTCGAACCTGCCGAACCTCGTCCACAGCGCGGAGAAGAATTTCCTCAAGGTGATCGAATTGGATCGGTGGAACGCCGAGGCTTTCGCCGCCCTGGGCATGCTGTTCTACTCCCAGCGCCTGCTCAAGCGGGCGGAGGGGTTCTTCCTGAAGGCACTCTCCATCAATCCCGACCACGCGGTGGCCAGAAAAAAACTGGAAGAGATCAACCCGGCGGCGCTGGGCAAGCGGGAAAAGCCATCCCTGCTCTCCATTTTTGGCAAGAAAAAGGGCTAGCCGTCACCCAACAGGTTGTGTATCCGCCTGGGTGGAGGTTGACATTTAGTGTTTTCCATGTAAAATGGCCCTGCATGCCGCCAGACGGCGAATAAGGATGGGTTGGTGAATATCGTTTTTGTCTCCCCCGAGGCGGTTCCCTACGCCAAGACCGGCGGCCTGGCCGATGTGGCCGGCCTGCTTCCGCTGGCGCTGGCCCGCCACGCCCACGTGGACCTGATCGTCCCGGACTACTCCGGGGCCGTGGGCCAGGACCCTTCCTCCCCGCCGAGGCGCCGCGAGGTGATCGACGAATTTCCGGTGGCCGTCGGGTCGCGCCGCTATACGGCACAGCTGCGCCGGCTGACGGTCGCCCGCACCCTGGCGGTCTATTTCGTGGGCCAGGATCTCTTCTTCGCCCGCAAGTTCCTGTATGGCAGCGCGGAGGGCGACTACGCCGACAACTTCCTCCGCTTTCTCTTCTTCCAGCGCGCGGTGGTCGAGTTCCTGCGCCGCCGACGCGGCCGCGTGCAGATCGTCCACGCCAACGACTGGCAGACCGGGCTGATCCCCCTGCTGATGCGACAGCCGCCCTGGCAGGAGGCATTCGTTTCCTGCCGGTCCGTTTTCTCGATCCACAACCTGGGCTACCAGGGCCTTTTCCCCGGAAACCATTTCCATGACCTGGAGCTCCCCGGCTCGTTGTTCACCCCCGACTACCTCGAGTTCTTCGGCCAGATCAATTTTCTCAAGGCCGGGATCGTTTTCGCCGACCGGCTGCTGACGGTCAGTCCCACCTACGCACGCGAGATCCAGGAAGCCGAGTCGGGGTTCGGGCTGGACGGACTGCTGCGGCGCCACGCCGGCAAGCTCAGCGGCATCCTGAACGGAGTCGACGACCAGATCTGGAATCCGGGGCGGGACCCGCACCTCTACCAGACCTACTCGGCGGCGACTCTGGAGCGCAAGCGTAGGAACAAGGAGGGGCTGCTGGACGAGCATGGGCTGCCGTTCGATCCCTCGCAGCCCTGGGTAGCGTTCATCGGCCGGCTGGCCCAGCAGAAGGGCGTCGACCTGCTGCTCGAGGCGCTGCCGGCGATGATGCGTGAAGAACTGTGCCTGCTGGTGCTGGGCTCCGGCGACGAGGCATATGCCGCCCGCCTGCGCCAGGCGGCTGCGCGCTACAAGCGGCGGCTGCGCTTCTTCAACCGCTTTGACGAGCCGCTGGCCCACCGCCTGGAGGCTGCGGCCGACATGCTGGTCATGCCCTCGCTCTACGAGCCGTGCGGACTCAACCAGCTCTACAGCTTGAAGTATGGAACGGTTCCGCTGGTGCGCGCGGTCGGCGGCCTGGCCGATTCCGTGACCGAGTTCGATGCCCAACGCCGTCGCGGCACCGGTTTCCTGTTCAGCGGCCGCGATGGGGCGGCCCTGCTTGCCTGCCTGCGGCGTGCCCTGTCGGTCTTCGCCGACCGCGAGGCCTGGACCGCGCTGCAGCGCAACGGCATGCGCCAGGATTTTTCCTGGCACAAGACGGCGGTCCGGTACATGGAGTTGTATCGATCCCTGCATTCCGAGGAGCTTGCCGATGGCTGACATACTGATTGCCAGCGACACCACGTTCGACGCCATGGTGCAGAACCACCCCACCGTCATCGTCGATTTCTGGGCGCCCAGCTGCGCCCCCTGCCGGCTGATGGAACCGAGCCTGGAGCGTATCGCCACCAGCCACCCGCAGGCCGTGCGGGTGCTGAAGGTCAACGTCAACGAGTGCCCCAGGACGTCGGCCCGCTTCATGGTCCGTTCCCTGCCGACCCTGCTTTTTTTTCGTGACGGCCAGGTGCGCTCGCAGCTGGTCGGAGCGGTCAACCCCCGGCAGATCGAGCGAGTTCTGGGCGAGGTGATGTGATGGAAAAAGAGTGGGATATCATCGTCGTCGGGGGCGGACCGGCCGGCCTGGCCGCGGCCATCTACTGCGGCCGCGCGCTGCGCCGCACCCTGGTGCTGGAGAAGAAGGTGTTCGGCGGTCAGATCGTCGATGCCGACATCATCGAGAACTACCCCGGCTTTGTCGAACCGCTGCCTCCCGCCGACTTGATGGACCAGTTCGGCCGCCAGGCCGCGCGCTACGGCGTGACCCTGGAAAACGACGAGGCCACGGCGATCCGGCCGCAGGGCGACCATTGGCAAGTCGACGTGTACGGCAGCGCCTACACCGCCCGGGCGATCATTTTCGCCGCCGGCTCGATGCACCGTTTCCTCGACGTCCCCGGCGAGAAAGCGCTGGTCGGCCGAGGTGTCTCGGTCTGCGCCACCTGCGATGCTCCGTTTTTCGTCAATCGCCGGGTGGCGGTGATCGGCGGCGGTGACACGGCACTGGCCGAGGCGCTGCACCTGGCCAAGTTCGCCGCCGAGGTGACCGTAGTTCACCGCCGGGACAAGCTTCGTGCCGAGCGCATCCTCCAGGAGCGCGCGTTCAAGAACGACAAGCTGAAGTTCCTGTGGGACTCCGAGGTGGTGGCGTTCCACGGCGACCAGCGGCTGGAAGCGCTGGAGGTGCGAAACCGGAGGGAGGGGCAGTCGACGCGTCACCCCTTCGACGGGGCCTTCCTGGCCATCGGCACCATCCCCAACACCGGCCTGCTGCAGGGGCTCGTCGAGCTCGACGAGGGGGGCTACGTAAAGACCGGCATCTCCCTGACCACCGCGGCCCGCGGCCTGTTCGTGGCCGGGGAGGTGATTGGCGGCAACCACCGCCAGGTGGCCATCTCCGCCGGGATGGGGGTGCAGGCGGCGCTCTCCTGCGAGCACTTCCTGGCCTCCCTGGAGTAGATGGTTCCCGCCCGGCTGGCGCACGCGCTGCCCGGCGGCGCGGTGCAATGCCAGCTCTGCCCGCACGGCTGCCGGCTTGGCGACGGGCAGGCGGGCGTGTGCGGGGTGCGGGTCAATCGCGGCGGGACCCTCTTTTCGGTCAACTCCGACCGGGTGGCCGCCGTGCACGTCGATCCGATCGAGAAAAAGCCGCTCTACCACTTCCTTCCCGGATCGGCCTCCTTTTCGCTGGCCGCGATGGGGTGCAACCTCCGCTGCCGCTTCTGTCAGAACCACGACTTGTCCATGGTGGCCCGCCCCGGCCAGGTGCGCGGGGAACCGCTCACTCCGGGGGAATTGGTGGACGCCGCCGTACGCAGCGGCTGCCTTTCCATCGCCTATACCTACACCGAGCCGACGGTCTACTTCGAGCTGATGATCGAAACGGCGCAACGGGCGCGGACGGCGGGGCTGCGCAACGTCATGGTCAGCAACGGCTACATCAGCGCGGCGGCGCTCCACGAGCTGACGCCGCTGCTCGATGCCGCCAATGTCGACCTGAAAGCATTCTCCGACGAGTTCTACCGCCGCCAATGCAATGGCCGCCTGCAGCCGGTGCTGGAGACCATCGCGACCCTGCGCAGCCGAGACGTGTGGGTGGAAGTGACGACCCTGCTCGTGCCGGGGCTCAACACCGACCCGGCGGAGCTGCGCCGGCTGGCCGACTTCCTGCATGGGGTGGATCCAAACCTCCCCTGGCACGTGTCGCGCTTCTTTCCGCAGCACCAGCTGCTCGATCTGCCGCCGACTCCGGCGGCCGACATGGAGCGGGCGCTGGCCATCGGCACCGAGCGGGGGCTGGCGTTCGTCTATAGCGGCAATGCCGGCGCCGATCCGTGGTCGGATACGAGATGCCCCGGCTGCGGCGCGACCTTGCTGCGGCGCTGTGGCTACCGGGTGACGCCGATGTGGCGGACGCCGGGCGTCTGTCCTTGCTGCGCGGCGGTCGCCGCCGGGGTCTGGCGCTAGCCCGCGAGTCATTCGTTGCTTTATAACATTTGACAAGGGGGCCGATCGGGGATATGATGGCCGGCGAAAAACCATGATCAGCCAGGAAGAGCTGCCCCGGGTCATCGGCGAGTTGAAGAAGCGGAAGGGGGCGGTCATCCTGGCTCACAACTACCAGGTGGCCGCCGTCCAGGATGTGGCCGATTTTCTCGGTGACTCGCTCGACCTGAGCCGAAGGGCCGCCGCGGGCAGGGAGCCGATCATCGTTTTCGCCGGGGTCAAGTTCATGGCCGAGACGGCCAAGGTGCTGGCCCCGGACCGGCGCGTCCTGCTGCCGCGCCTCGATGCCGGATGCCCGATGGCCGACATGATCACGGTGGAGGAGCTGCGCGAGCTGAAGGCGGCCCATCCCGACGCGCGGGTGGTCGCCTACGTCAACTCGTCGGTGGAGATCAAGGCGGAATCCGATGTCTGCTGCACCTCGGCCAATGCCGTCCAGGTGGTGCGGGGCATTCCGGGGCGGCGGGTCATTTTCGTTCCTGACCGAAACCTCGGCCGCTGGGTGCAGCGGCAGGTTCCCGAAAAGGAGCTTGTCTTTTTCGAGGCCTATTGCTACGTGCACGACCGCATCCAGTTGGAGGAGATCGCCGGGATGAAGCGGTCCCACCCGGGAGCCCTCGTTCTGCTCCACCCCGAGGTGCGCCCCGACCTGCTGCCGCTGGCCGACGAGGTGTTGTCGACCTCCGGCATGCTGCGGTTCGTGGCGGCCAGCAAAGGAGACGAATTCATCGTGGCCACCGAGCAGGGCCTTCTGGACCGCCTGGCCCGGGAAAACCCGGGCAAGCGCTTCTTCCCGGCGGGTCGGCCCAAGATATGTCAGAACATGAAGCGGACCGGCCTGGGTGACCTGGTTGACGCCCTTGAGCTTGAGCGCTACGAGATCGACATCGACGAGGACCTGCGCCGACGGGCTTTCCGCTCTCTGCATGCCATGTTACAATACGGGTAGAAAATCGTGAAGGAGTCGAGATGAGCCTGAAAGAACGTGTGGCTGCGGTGATAGAGAAGGTGCGCCCGGCCCTGCAAATGGATGGCGGGGACATCGAGCTGGCCGACGTGTTGGACGAGGAGAAAGTCGTGCTGGTTCGCCTGCGGGGCGCCTGCTACGGATGCCCGATGAGCACCATGACCATCAAGGGGTACGTCGAACAGGTGGTGAGGGAGGAGGTACCGGAAATCGGTGAAGTCCGGCTGGTGAAGTAGCCGGCCAGGTTCGCGACTCAGGGAGGAGAGCATGCACGGCAGGAAGGGGAGGAGTCTGTTTCCGCTTTTCATTCTGTTCCCGATGGGGGTTCTCGCCGGAGAGCGGCTGCGCATCGCCATCCCGGCGTTTCCGCAAACCCTCAATCCGGTATATGCCACCAACGAGACGGCGCAGGCGGTTCTCAACAAGGTGCACCAGGCGCTCTTCGGATTCGACGAGCAGGGACGCATCGTCAACGAACTAACCGCAGAGGTGACCCTGGATCCCTCTCGCCTGCAGGCGGAGATCCGCCTGCACCGCGGGATACGCTTCGCCAATGGAACCGAACTGCAGGCTGCCGACGTGGCCGCCACGTTTCGCCTGCTGCGCGATCCCGCCTATGGCTATCCCTACCGCTCCGACCTGGATTGCCTGGAATCGGTGACCGCCCTCGGCCGCGACCGGCTGCTCGTCCGCCTGCGCATGCCGTATGCGCCCTGGCGAATCTCCCTGACCTTCAAGGTGCTGTGCGCGGCCGAAATAGCCGGGCGGGCTCCCGAGGCGTTTCGCCGGTCGCGGCCCTGCGGCTGCGGCTGGTACCGGATCGCCCGGGTGGACGCCGGCCGGCGCATCACGCTAACCCGCAATCCGTACCGAATCGGGCCCGGGCTCTATCCCGCGCTGGAGTACTCGGTGCTGCTGGATGTTCGCCAGACCCCGTGGAAGCTGATGGCCGGGGAGATCGATGCCGGGGAGCTGTTCAGCGAGGACGTGCTGTCGTACGCGCGCTTGACGGACTGGCAGGAGGGGTTCCGGCTCGCCCGCTTTCGCAAGTTCGGCTACCTCTACCTGGTCTTCAACCTGCGCCGTCCCGCGATGGACCTGGCATTGCGCCGCCGCATCTGCCGGCCGCTCGTTCAGGGCCCGTTCCTGGATCAATTTCTGGGTGGAAACGGGGAGCGGGTCCACTCGCCCTTTCTTTACCTGAGCGACCCGCCGCCGCCATCCTTTTCCGGAAGCGGCGCGGGCGGCGGGTCGAGGCCGCTGGCGGTGCTCTGCAATTCCGAAACCCCGCTGCGGCGCAACCTCGTGCTCTTCCTCTGCGAGGAGATGAAAAAGGCCGGGGTGGAGCTCGTACCGCGTTTCCTGGAATATCAGCTCTTTCTCAACCAGCTAAAACTGGGAGAGTTCGACCTGGCGGTTTCCGGGTTCCTGCTCGACCTGGACTGGAACCTGCGCGACGTACTGGCCGGTGACGGCGTGGTCAACTATGCCGGGTACCGGAGCCGGGAAATGGACTCTCTGCTGGCGGCGGGGCTGGCCGAATTCGACGAAGGACGACGCCGTGAACTCTACCTGCAGGCCCACCGGCTTTGGGCGCAGGACCTGCCTTTCTTGCCCCTGTTCACCGGCTACTCCGCCATGGGGATCGCCCCCGGGGTGCGCATCCCGGCCAGGGTCAGCCGCCTGGTCGGCTCGACCGGCGATTTCTTCTACAACATTCAGGAGTGGCGTCGCTGAGCGGCCGGGAGGCGCCAGAGGGCAAGCAGCAGCCACGCCGCCGTGATTCCCAGGCACAGCCAGGGAAACAGGTACCCGCCGCGGCTGAAAAGGCTGAGGCGGCGTTGGTAGCGGAAATCGGCCAGGATTGTCTCGGCTTTCCCGTAGGCAACGCGGCGCCGCACACGCCCGGCCGGGTCGACGACGGCCGACAGCCCGTTGGAGGTGGAGCGGAGCAGCCAGCGCCGATTCTCGACGGCTCTCATCGCCGCCATCGCCAGGTGCTGGTAGGGCGCCGAGGTGTCGCCAAACCAGGAGTCATTGGAGAGGGTTACGATCGCCTCGCCGCCGGCAACGACGAGGCGTCGGACCAGGGCGGGATAGATCACTTCGTAGCAGATCGGCGTGGCCAGGCCGTGGCCGGAGACGGTCATGGGCCGGAGGGATTCGCCGGGAGTGAAGTCCCCGATTTCGTCGGTGATCCGGCGGACGAAGAAAAGCAGGCGGCGGAAGGGGATGTACTCGCCGAAGGGAGTCAGGTGGACTTTGTTGTAGGTCTGCACAGTATCCCCGTCGAACAGCATGGCCGCGTTGAAGACCCGGTCGCTCCCCTGCAAATCGGTGAATCCGGCCAGGATCGGGGCGCCGCTGGCGGCCGCGACGGCCTGGATTCGCTTGTGGTAGCGGGGCGACTGCAGCGGATAGATGGGCAAGGTGAACTCCGGCCAGACCACGAAGCGGGCCCCACCGGTCGCGAGTGCCTGGGAATGCGCCAGCAGCTCGCTCAGCCCGCTCTCGATGGTCGACGACGTGAAGCGGATGTCGTGGTTGACGTTGGGCTGGATGATTCCGGCCCGCCCGGCGGGAAGCTCTTGCTGCCGGGCGCGGGCATCGCGCATCATCAGGAGACCGCCGGCGTGCAGGAACAGGGCAGCGAACAGGAGGGCGCCCTGCAGCCTTCGGCGCCGCCGGGCCTGAGAGATGGCGATGTTGAAGAACAACAGCAGGAAGGTGAGCAGGTGCACCCCGCCCACGGCGGCCCATTGGACCAGCGGCAGGTTGCCGTGCTGGGAGTATCCGGCCAGGCACCAGGGGAAGCCGGAGAAAACCCGCTCGACGGCCAAATCGTGGGTCACCCAGGCGGCGGGAACGAGCAGAAGCGACAGCAGCGGCCGGGACAACGACTTCCGGATCAGAACGCCGGCCAGACCGCAGAAGAGAGCCAGAAAAAGGCAAAGCGCGACCAGCCCGGTCACGCCCAGTAAGGGCGAGGCGCCCCCGTAGCGCACCATGACCCGCGGAATCCAGTAGAGCAGCAGCATCCGTGACAGAAAGGCGAAGGCGAAAAAGAGCACGAAAGCCGCCGCCGCTCCCCGGCCCCGCAGGGCGCCCAGCAGGGGCACCAGAAAGATGAATCCGGCCCACCAGGCGGATATGGGCGGGAGGGAGGCCACGTGGAGCAGAACGGAGAGGAGCAGGAGCGCGGTGGATGTCAGCGCGTTTTCTCGATCAGGAATTTCTTGTTCTCCATGCGCTCAAGCCGGGCCTGCTCCGCCTTCGCTTCGGCCAGGGTGGCGAAGCGTCCGACCCTCACGGTGTGCAGCTTGCGGCCGGCCACGGTCTTGGCGATGATCTCGGCCGGCAGGTTCAGCTGCAGGTAGCGGTCGGCATAGCGCTTGGCATTGCCGAAGTCGTCGAATGCGCCCACCTGGATGGTGAACAGTTCGGCGGCGGGCCTGTTTGCCGGCGCCGTCGCGGGCTTGGTCCGGGCCGGCTCAATCGGGGCGGCCGGTTTCTCCCGTGCCGGGCGACCGGGGGTCGGGTCGACCGGCACCTGGTGAAGCCGCGCCTCCTCCTGAAGGTTCGATGCGGCGCCCTGCTCGGTCGCCGGCGGCGGATCGCTCACCTCGGTCTCGCCCGCGCTGGCAGGGATGGAGCTGGCACTGCCCGGCTCGCCGGCGAGGGCGGCGGTCGCTGCGCGGGCCGATTTCTGCCCGGCCTGGAAACCCATGTAGAAGAGGAGGACGCCGATGGCGATGACCGCCACCAGGAGCACGAAGACATGAACGAAGGTTACCTTGATGTCGAAGTAGGACTTTTCCATTGACCTAGGAGCGGCGATCGAAGAGACCTTTCATCAGGTCCATCGGCAGGGGGAAGACGATGGTGGTGGAGTTCTCGGCGCCGATCTCGACCAGGGTCTGCAGGTAGCGCAGCTGGATGGTCATGGAGTTCTGGGCCAGGGTGTTGGCCGCTTCCAGCAGCTTGGCCGAAGCCTGGTACTCGCCGTCGGCGTGAATGACCTTGGCGCGGCGCTCGCGCTCCGCTTCCGCCTGCTTGGCCATGGCGCGCTGCATCTCCTGAGGCAGGTCGACGTGCTTGATTTCGACCATCGACACCTTGATGCCCCAGGGGTCGGTGTGCTCGTCGATGATCGCCTGCAGCCGGGTGTTGAGCCGGTCGCGCTCGGAGAGGAGCTCGTCCATCTCGGCCTGGCCGAGCACGGAGCGCAGGGTGGTCTGAGACAGTTGGGAGGTGGCGTAGAGGTAGTCCTGGACCTCGATCACCGCCTTCTTGGGATCGAGAACCCGGAAGTAGACCACGGCGTTGACCTTGACCGAGACGTTGTCCTTGGTGATGATGTCCTGGGGCGGCACGTCGAGCACGATGGTGCGCAGGCTGACCCGGATCATCTTGTCGATGGGGGCCAGCACGAAGATCAGGCCGGGCCCCTTGGGGCTCTCCAGCACCCGGCCGAGGCGGAAGATCACGCCGCGCTCGTATTCCCGCAGCACCTTGATCCAGTTCAGCACCAGGAACACCAGGAATACGATCACGATCACGGAGATGTTGATGGCTGGCATGATTCCCTCCTATTTCAGCGTGACTTTCAGAACCAGATCCTGGACGGCTTCGACGCGCACGCGAGAGCCGGCGGGAATGACCCCGTCGCAGACCGCGTTCCACCACTCGCCGTGGACGAAGACTGTGCCTCCGCGGGCGCTGATCTCGCTGCGCGCGGTGCCGGTTTCGCCGACCAGCGCCTCGCGGCCGGTGTCCGGCCGGCGGCGCATGGCGGAGCCCACCTTGAAGGTCAGAAAGAGGAACAGGGCCGTGAAGAGTACGGCCATGGTGACGAGTAGTGCCATGTCGGGCCTCATTTCGGGGATGTGGCTGTCGATGAGGATGACCGATCCGAGCAGCAGGGCCACCGCGCCGCCGATGCCGAGCACGCCGAACCCCTGCACCTTGATTTCGGCGATGAACAGCCCGACGGCCAGGATGATCAGTCCCAGCCCGATGTAGTTGACCGGCAGGATCTGAAAGGCCATGAACGCCAACAGCAGCGAGATGGCCCCCAGAATGCCGGGCAGCAGCGTACCGGGGTGGGTGAACTCGATGTACAGCCCGATCAATCCGAAAAGCAGGAGAAAGATGGCGATGTTGGGGTTGGTGATGGTGCGCAGGAATTTCTGCCGCGGGCTCATCTCCAGCGGAACGACGTCGCGCCGCGGGTCGCTCCAGGTCAGCTTGCCGCCGTCGCGGCGCGTCACCGTCCGGCCCTGCAGCTGGTCGAGCAGGTGCCGGGTGTCGTTGGCCATGAAGTCGATCAGCCCGTACTGCAGGCATTCGCCGGCGGCATAGGAGAGGCTCTGGCGCACCGCCTTCTCGGCCCAGTCCGGGTTGCGGCCCCGTTCGCGGGCCAGGGCCCGGATGTAGGAGGCGGCGTCGTTGGTGATCTTGGCGCGCATGGTGCGCTCGATGTCCGATCCGGTCACCGACACCGGGTGGGCGGCGCCGGAGCTGGTGCCCGGGGCCATGATGGCGATGTCGGCGGCCATCAGCAGGAAGAAACCGGCCGATGCGGCCCGGGCGCCGCGCGGGGACACATAGACCGCCACCGGAGGACGGGCTCCGAGCATGGCCTGGATGATGGCGCGCATCGAGGTGTCGTAGCCCCCGGGGGTGTCGAGGGCGATGAGGATCAGGGAGGCATCCGCCTGCTGCCCGGCCTGGCCGATGGCCCCGACGACGTATTCCTCCATGATGGTGTCGATGGGGCCGCGGACGCGGATCTCGTACACCGTGGCGTGGAGCAGAAGCGGCGCCAGCAACAGAATGGACAGCAGGGCGGGCAGTCGTCTCATGGCGAATTCATTATAGACAAGGGGAGCCGGAAATGCAATTCCCGGCGCGGAATCAGCCTCCCATGATCCGCATGAAGAAAATGGTGAAGAGCAGAAGCACCACGGCGCGGAAGGCGAAGTAGGCGGCGGCGATGCCCAGGCTCTTGGAGACCTTCATCCGGCTGTAGGTGGCGACGCCCAGGGCCAGGGCGACGAGGAACCAGATGGTGAAAAGGTCGAACTGGGACAGCATCACGTAGGCCGGGCTGCGGATTTCCAGCTGGGGGAACAGGAGGGTCAGGCTGGTGGAGACGAGAAGGCTCTTCTTGGAAAGGACCAGGACGGTCTTGACTGCGCCTCCCAACACCATGTCGATGATCGAGGCGTAGCAGACCCCGGTGAAGAAATTGCTGTAGAGCCCCTCGCTGCTGCCCAGCTTGTAGAAGAGATAGATGAAAAAGGTGGCGATGATCAGCATCAGGGCCTGGAAGAGGATCTGGAACGCGGTTTCGCTGAAGCGCTTGACGGGGGTGAACTTGTCCAGGCCGTCGAGCTGCTCCTCGGAGAGGCGGTCGGCCATCGGGGAGTTGCGCATCATCTTGGCCCCTTCCGCCTTGACGACCGGATAGGAGAGGTAGGAGAAGAGCCAGGTCATGGCCAGGACCAGGGCCAGGGCGGGGACCCACTTCTTCCGCTCCATCGCGGAGGCGATGGTTTGGGCGGGGGTCATGACGATCCCCTTCAGGTCATTCAGGAATTGGTTCATGCGGTCTCCTCGGTTTTCTCTTCGCGAACGATCTCGCCGTCCTTGAGGTAGATGATGCGTTGCGTGAGCCGAGCCAAGTCGGGGTTGTGGGTGACCATCAGGATGGTGTTGCCGTTGCGGTGCAGGTCCTGGAAGATGCGGATGATCTCTTCGCCGGTGTGGGAGTCCAGGTTGCCGGTCGGCTCGTCGGCCAGAATCAGGGATGGCCGGTTGACCAGGGCCCGGGCGATGGCCACGCGCTGGCGCTGGCCCCCGGACAGCTCGTTCGGCTTGTGGTTGACGCGGTCAGTGAGGTCGACAGCCTCCAGGGCGCGGCGGGCGATCTCCAGCCGGGCATGCTTCTTGTGGCCGCTGTAGACGAGAGGAAGCTCGACGTTGTGCAGGGCCGAGGAGCGGGCCAGCAGGTGAAAGACCTGGAAGATGAAGCCGATTTCCTTGTTTCGGATGTAGGCCAGCTCGTCCTCGTCCAGGGCGCTGACTTCGGTGCCGTTGATTCGGTAGGAGCCCGAAGTGGGGGTGTCCAGGCAGCCGAGCAGGTTCATCAGGGTCGACTTGCCGGACCCCGACTGGCCCATGATGGCCATGAATTCGCCTTTTCGCACCGTGAAGGTGACGTTCTTCAAGGCGTCGATGCGTTCGCTGCCCACCTGGTAGACCTTGCTCAGGTTCTGCACCTCGATGATGTTTTCCATGTTCAGCGGCCCGGCGTCACCCGCACGCGGTCGTCCGGCTTCAGTTTCTTCAGCACCGCGAAGGGACCGGTGACGATGATGTCGCCCTCCTTCAGCCCGGAGCGGATCTCCACGTACATGTCGCCGGTGATCCCCTTCCCGACGGCCCGGAACCGGCAGGTGTTGTCCACCAGCACGTAGACGCCCTCGGTCTCCACCATCTTCTTCCGGTCTGCCGGGTCCGGCTTCTCCTGGATGACCAGGGCGGCGATGGGCACGGCCAGCACGCTGTCCTTCTCGTCGATGATGATGTCGGCGGTGGCCGAAAAACCGGGCTTCAAAGCCGTGGGCGGGTCGACCAGGGTGATGACGGTCTTGAAGTCCTTCGACTCGGTGCTGCTGCCGGTCGCGGTGGTGGATGCGTTGATGGCCGAGTTGCCCACCTCGGTGACCTCGCCCTTCATGGTCGTGCCGGGCAGGGCGTCGACGGTGACCTCGGCGCGCTTGCCGGGACCGACCTTGACCACGTCGGTCTCGTCGACGAGCACTTCGGCCTCCATGATGGAGAGGTCGGCGATGGTCATCAGCACGGTGCCGGGATTGTTCATGGTGCCGATGATGGCCACCTCGCCCTCCTCCACCTTCAGCGAGGTGACGATGCCGTCGATGGGAGATACGATGTAGGTCTTGTTCAGGGAGTCGGTGGTGCTCTTGAGCGAGGCCCGGGCCTGCTCCAGGCGGTGCCGGGTGGCCTTGCGCGAGGCGTCGGCCATGTCCAGCGTGCTCCGGGCGTCTTCGAACTGCTCGAGCGGGATCAGGCCTTCGGCGTACAACTGCCGGCGGCGCTCGAAGTATTGCTGCGCCTTCTTGAGCGCGGCCTCCTGGGAGATGAGATCGGCCTCGGAAGAGGAGATGATCTCGCGGTCCCGCTGGGCGTAGGACTCGTAGATGGCCGAGTCGATCTTGATCAGCAGTTCGCCCTTCTTGACCAGGTCGCCTTCGCGGACGGTGATCTTGAGGATCTTGCCGGCCACGTCGGTGCTGATGTTGATGTTCTTCTTGGGCTTGATCTCGCCGGTGGCCGACACCTTCTCGACGAGCTGGCGGGGTTGCACCTTTTCGCTGGTGACCGTCGCCACTCCGCCCTTGCCGGAGCGGAGGTTGATCAGGATGATCACGACCAGCAGCGCGGCGCCGCCGAGAATGATCCACTTCTTGCGCTTTTTCATCGAGACTCCTTTCAATAGTGGATTATACGCAGGAGCGTTCCATAGGTTTTGGCCTGGAACGAGCCGCCCCGGCCGGTGCGCGTTGTCCACCGCCGCCGTTTCCTGTATAATCGAGCCGCGGCATTCATTCCCTGGTGCGAGGCAGGACGGACATGGTCTACAATTTCAAGGAGATCGAAGCCAAGTGGCAGAAGGTGTGGCGCAAGGAGAAGACGTTTCGCGCCGAATCCCGGGCGGGAGCCCGGAAGATCTATTGCCTGGAGATGTTTCCCTACCCCTCGGGCGCCGGCCTGCATGTCGGCCACCTCAAGAACTACGTACCCATGGACGCGTTCTGCCGCTTCAAGAGCATGCAGGGGTTCCGCGTTCTGCACCCCATGGGCTGGGACGCCTTCGGCCAGCCGGCAGAGAACGAGGCCATCCGACTGGGCCGCAACCCGCGGGAAATGGTGCCGGAATACGCCGCCACCTACCGGGAGACGCTGATCCGCACCGGCTGCTCCTATGACTGGGATCGGGAGATCAACTCCAGCCTGCCCGAATACTACCGCTGGACGCAGTGGATTTTCCTGCTGCTTTACCGCAAGGGGCTGGCCTACCGGGCCACGGCGCCGATCAACTGGTGCCCCGCCTGCAAGACCGGCCTGGCCAACGAAGAGGTCCGCGATGGCCGCTGCTGGCGCTGTGACACCGTCGTCACGAAAAAGCCGATGCCGCAGTGGTTTTTTCGCATCACCGCCTACGCCGACCGCCTGCTGAACGATCTCGAGGGGCTGGACTGGTCGACCGGGATGAAGGAGATGCAGCGCGACTGGATCGGCCGCAGCGAAGGGGCCGAGGTCGAATTCTCCCTGTCCGGCCGCCCCGAGTCGGTGCGTGTCTTCACCACCCGCCCGGATACCCTGTACGGGGCCACCTTCATGGTGCTGGCGCCCGAGCACCCGTTGGTAAGCGCCATCACCGCCCCGGAGCGCCGGGCCGAGGTCGACGCCTACGTGCGCCGGGCCGGAAGCGAATCGGAGATTGACCGTTTGAACGCGGAACGCGAAAAGACCGGCGTCTTCACCGGGGCCTGGGCCATCAATCCGGTCAACGGGGAGAAGATCCCGGTCTGGATCGCCGATTACGTGCTGATGGGCTACGGGACCGGCGCCATCATGTGCGTGCCGGGCCACGACGCCCGCGATTTCGCCTTCGCCAAGAAGTACAAGCTGCCGATCGTCCAGGTGGTCAGCCGCGACGGCAGTTCCTACCCGCTGACGGCGGCGGAACCGGGAGAGGGCATCGCCGTCAACTCCGGCAACTGGAACGGCCTGCCCACGGCCGAGTTCAGGAAGGCCATCTGCTTCTGGCTGGAGGAGAAGGGCATCGGCCGGGCGACGATCAACTACCGGCTGCGTGACTGGCTGATCTCCCGGCAGCGCTACTGGGGGGCCCCCATTCCCATCGTCCACTGTCCGCGCTGCGGTGAAGTGGCGGTGCCCGAGTCCCAGTTGCCGGTGCTTCTGCCCGACGTCGACAACTACCAGCCGACCGGAACCGGCGAATCGCCGCTGGCCGCCATCCCCTCGTTCGCGAACACGACCTGCCCCGCCTGCGGCGGTGCCGCCCGGCGCGAGACCGACACCATGGGGGGCTATGCCTGCTCGTCGTGGTATTTCCTGCGCTTCGCCGACCCGCACAACGACTCGGCGCTGGCCTCCCGCCAGGCCCTGGACACGTGGCTCCCGGTCGACATCTATGCCGGCGGCATCGAGCACGCCCGCTCGCACCTGCTCTACGCCCGGTTCTGGACGAAGGTCCTGTACGACGAGGGGCTGCTCTCGTTTGCCGAGCCCTTCCTGAGCCTTCGCAACCAGGGCTCGCTGCTGGCCCTGACGCCGGGGCGAAGGCCCCGATCGCAGGAGGATGGGGCGGCGAGCGACAAGATCGTCGACTGGATCGTGCTCAAGCACGGCGAGCGCGATTCGGTGCCCGCGGACCAGGTGATCTGGCGCTGGGCGCGCATGTCCAAATCGCGAGGCAACGTGGTGACGCCGGACGACATCGCGGAGCGTTACGGGGCCGACTCGTTGCGTGTCTACGAAATGTTCGTGGCGCCCTTCGAGGACGACGTCCACTGGACCGAGGAAGGGATCCACGGTTCGCACCGCTTCGTCGCCCGGGTTTGGCGCTGGCTCCACGCCGCGCTGCCGATTTTCCAGCCGGGCTGGAAGGAGGGCCTGGCCGCGGAACAGCTGCCGTTGCCGGCCCGGCAGGTGCGGCGCAAGCTGCACCAGACGGTGATCAAGGTGAGCGCCCACCTCGACACCTTCCAGTTCAACACCGCCGTGGCGGCGATCATGGAACTGCTGAACGAGATCTACGCCTACGCCCCGGTCGAGGGGGAGGCATTGGGCAACGCCCCGCAGCCACCGGTCGTCTCGGAGCTCGTCGAGACGTTAACCCTGCTGATGGCCCCGCTCACGCCGCATCTCGGCGAGGAGATTTGGCACAAGCTGGGGCACCGGGAAACGGTGTACCACGCCCCCTGGCCGTCGGCCGACCAGGCGGTGGCCGCCGCCGACGAGGTCACGGTGGTCGTCCAGGTCAACGGCAAGGTGCGCGACAAATTGCAGCTGCCGCGCGGTTGCGACGAGGAATGCGCCCGCCAGCGGGCCCTGCAGTCCGAGCGGGTCCGGCCCCACCTCGAGGGGCGGCAACTGGTGAAGACCGTCTTCGTGGCTGACCGCATGGTCAGCCTGGTGGTCAAGTGAGAGCGCCCCCGCTGGCCGCGCTGCTGCTGTTGCTGCCGCTCCTGGCTGGGTGCGGCTATCGGCTCACCGGCCGCGGCCAGAGCCTTCCGGCCGGGGCGAAACGCATCGTCATCCCCGAGTTTCGCAACAGCACCGATCGATACCAGGTGGAGGAGTTCGTTTCCAGCGCCGTGCGGCAGGAGTTCATTCGCCGCAGCCGCCTGCAGCTGGTCGAAACCACCATGGCGGCCGACCTGCTGCTGGAAGGGCGGATCGTCTCCTTCGATGTCCAGACGCTGGCCTACAGCGAGCAGGTCACGGCCTACTCGTTCCAGGTGAAGGTGGTGCTGGAGGCGCGGCTGATCGACCTCCGCACCGGCCAGACGGTGTTCGAGAGCCAGGACATCAGCTTCAGCGACTCCTACGAGACGGCCGAGAACGCTGATTTTTTCTCCCAGGAGAGCGAGACCCTGGAGGAGATCGCCGGCCGCATGGCGGCCTCCGTGGTGTCGACCATACTGGAAAATTTCTGATGGCCGAGGCCGGGTTCTTCGACTTCTACCATCGCCTGCAGTCGGCGGCGACGGTGCCTCCGGCCATGCTGCTGTTCGGCTTCAACGACTTCCTGGGCGACCTGATCATCCGCCGCGTTTCCCGGCTGGTGCTGGCCGAGGGCCGAAACGAGTTCAACTACAGCCGCTTCTACCTGGACGACGACGAGGAGACGGGCTGGGCGGACGTCGTCCAGGAGGCGCGCCACGCCTCCTTTTTCGTGCAGTCGCGCAAGTTGATCGTGGCCACCATCCGCAGCGAGCGCCGTCTCGGCCAGGGGAAGGGCAAGGAGCGGGAAGAGCTCCTGCGGCCGCTGCTGGACTACCTGGCGGCGCCCAATCCGCACACCACCCTGATCCTCTTCATCTCCCTGCTGGAAACCACGCCCGACGAGTTCAAGGAGCTGGTGAACCGGAAGCGCGGGGGGAAGATCGGCCGCCTGGTCGACTTGCTCGCCACGCCGGCGCTTCAGGTCGTCAACCTCGACTCGTTCCGCGACTCGCAGATCCGCCAGTACGTACGCGACTACCTCAAGGAGCGGCGCGTGGCCGTCACCGCCGGGGCGGTCGAGAAGCTGCTCGACAATCGTGGCCAGAGCACGGCGGCGGTCATCTACCAGCTGCCGAAGCTGGAGGCGGCCGCGGCCGGGGTCCAGGGAATCGACGTCGCCGATGTCGACGAGCTGGTCACCGGCATCTCGTCGCACTCCATCTGGGAGCTGACCGACGCCATCGAGAACGAGAATGCCCCGCTCTACTTCAACGCCCTGAACTACCTGTTCCTGAACGGAGTCAAGCCGCCGCTCATCATCGGCACCCTGATCCGCCATTACCACAACCTGTTCACGGCCAAATTCCTGTTGCAACGGCGCTTTCCGCCCGCCGACATCGGCAAGATCCTCGGCCAGTCGAGCGTCTTCCTGAACTCGTTCATCGCCCAGGCGCGCGATTTCTCCGCCTGGCGGCTGAAGGAGGTGCTGAAGCTGATCTACCGGCTCGACTACCAGTCGAAGACCGGCGGCGAGGACTCGGCCCGCCTGATGCTGCAGACGTTCATCTTCCAGGTCAAGCAGCTGAAGGTGCGCGACCGCGCCCTGATGGCCGGCGCGGAGCCGGGGCCGGCCTGAGCCGGGTTGTCACTCCCCGGCGGCCTCCCGGGAGGCCTCGGCGTCCGCCTCGCGCAGCTTCTGCAGTTCCTCCAGGTTGACCATGATCTCGCGCTGGTTGCGGCTGTTGGGAGCGGAGACGATGCCGCGCTCCTGCAGCTGGTCGATCAGCCGGCCGGCCCGGGCATAGCCGACGCTCATCTTGCGCTGGAGGTAGGAGGCCGACGCCTGGCCGGTGGAGATGACGATTTCGGCCGCGTCGTAGAACAGGTCGTCGGTCTCCTGGCCTTCGCCGTTCTCGTCCTTCTTGGCCCCGGGACGGATGATCTGGGTGTTGAACTCGGGCTTGCCGATCTTGGCCAGGTAGTTGACCACGCGCACCGTCTCGGCCTCCGACACGAAGGCGCAATGGAGGCGGATGAGCGAGGCCGTCTTGGGGGGGAGGAAGAGCATGTCGCCGTTGCCGAGGAGCTTTTCGGCGCCGATCTGGTCGATGATGGTGCGCGAGTCGGTCTTGGTCGGCACGGCCAGGGCGATGCGCGAGGGGAAATTGTTCTTGATGGTGCCGGTGATGACATCGACCGACGGCCGCTGCGTGGCCAGGATGAGGTGGATGCCCACGGCCCGGGCTTTCTGCGCCAGCCGGGCGATGTTTTCCTCGATCTCGCGCGCCGAGGCCATCATCAGGTCGGCCAGCTCGTCGATGATGATGACGATGTAGGCGAGCTTCTCGCGGTCCTCGATCTGCTCCAGGTCCTCGTCCCCGGACTGGATCATCAGCTCCAGTTTCTTGTTGTACTGTTCGATGTTTCGCACCTGCAGGGTGGCCAGCTTCTTGTACCGCTCCTCCATCTCGAAGACGGCCCAATCCAGGGCGTTCTTGGCCAGCTTGGGCTGCACCACCACCGGCGTGAGCAGGTGCGGCAGGGTGTTGTAGATGGCCAGCTCGATGCGCTTGGGGTCCACGAGGATGAACTTGACCAGCTTGGGAGACGACTTGTAGAGAATGGAGAGGATGATGGAGTGGATGGCCACGCTCTTGCCGCTGCCGGTGGCGCCGGCGATGATCAGGTGGGGCATCTCGCGCAAATCGGACATGAACAGCTCGCCGTTGGTGGTCTTGCCCAGGGCCAGGGTCAGCGGCGACGGATAGTTCCGGTACAACGGCGATTCCAGCACTTCTCGCAGGTGGATGATTTCGCGCTTCTTGTTGGGGATCTCGATCCCGATCGCCTTCTTGCCGAGGATGCGCTCGATGCGCACGTACTGCGCCTTGACCGCCAGGGCCAGGTCCTCGGTGAGCGAGGAGACGTCCTTGATCTTGACGCCGATGTCGGGAACGAACTCGAAGGTGGTGATGACCGGCCCCGGAGTGTATTCGGTGATCTGGCCGTTGATGCGGAACTCCTGCAGCCGCTGGGAGAGGTCCTGCTTCTTTTCCTCCAGCTCGGAGTGGTCGATGCGGCTCTTCTCGGTGGCCGCGTCGAGATAGGTGAGCGGAGGCGGCTTGTAGGCGTCGCCGGCCGTCACCGGGGCCTCGATCTCGGGGAAGAGCAGCGACTCCTCCGGCAGCTTGCTGGGCTGGCGGGTGATCGCCTTCCGCTCCGTGGTGCGCTCCCGCTCCGGCAGCCGCTCCCGCGGCGGCGCCTTCTCGGACTCGCGCTCCCGCGGCGGGGCGGCCGGGGCGGCCGAGTACTTTTCCTGGATCTTCCGCAGGCTGCGCCGCTTGCGCCACTCTTCGATCCGGCGCCGCGTGCCCCGGCCGAGCAGCGCGGCGAAGCCGGCCAGCAGTGCGGTCAACCCGCTCAGCAGGCGGCGGATGGAGATCTTGGCGATCATCACCAGCGAGACCGCCAGCAGGGCGAGGAAGAAGAGCAGGGAGAAGAAGAGCTTGATTTCGCCTCGCAGCAGGTTGCCCAGGAAGAAGCCGATGATGCCGCCGGCGCGGGTGACATGGTCCGCGGCGCCGGGCCGCAGCAAAGTCAGGCAGCATGCGGAGGAGACCATCAGCAGGGCGAAGCCGCTGCTCTTGGTGACGATGTTGGGGATCTTGCGGTTGAGCAGGAAGTAGGCGGTGAAGAAGAGGCAAATGGGGATGATCAGGTAGGCGGCGAAGCCGAACAGATTGAAGAAGAAGGCGGCCAGTTCGGCCCCGATGCGGCCGCCGTAGTTGGTGACCGGGCGCTGCGGGGCCAGGGTGAGGAAGCTGGGATCGCCGTCGTCGAAGGAAGCCAGGCTGAAGATCAGGAACAGGGCGCAGAAGAGCAGCAGAATGCCGGCGATTTCGTTTCCCAGCGCCAGTTCGCTGCCGTTGCCGTTGTCCTTCTTGCTGCGCTTCATCCCCGCAGAGTATAGTCGCCGCCGGGCGCCTTGTCAAGGAAAACGCTTGCTGGACGGGCGCTCCGGCGGATTCGGAGTCAGTCGAGCGGGTAGCGGCGGCCGGCCTCGACGATCTCCACCTGGCTCACCCCGAGGCGCTTCAACTCGACGCGCAGGTTCTCCAGCGAGGCGGGCTCTCCGTGCACCAGGAACACCTTCTTCAGCCGCCGCGGGTCGAGCCGGCCGATCCACTCGCAGGTCTCCGCGTAGTCCGCGTGGCCGGAGAAGGCGTTGAGGGTGACGATCTCCGCGCGCACCCGGTAGCGCTGGCCATAGATGCGGATTTCCGGCGCGCGCTCGACCAGCTGCCGGCCGAGGGTGTGCTCGGCCATGAAGCCGACGATGGCCACGATGTTGGCCGGGTCGCCCACCTGGGCGGCCAGGTGGTGCAGGATGCGGCCGGACTCGGCCATGCCCGAGGCGGAGATGATGATGGCCGGCCCCTTGAAGGTGTTGATGGCCACGGACTCGGCGGTCGAGGTGACGTAGCGGATGCCGTCGAAGCCGAAGGGGTCGACGCGGTTGGCGGTGAAGGTCTGGGTCGTCTCGGCATCGAAGCATTCCGGGTGGATCTTGAAGATGGCGGTGGCCGAGACGGCCATGGGGGAGTCGACGAAAATGGGGATCTCGGGGATGCGCTTGGCCTTGAGCAGCTGGTGGATGAGGTAGATCAGCTCCTGGGTGCGCTCCACCGTGAAGGCGGGAATGACGATCTTGCCCCGGCGCTCCTTGGCCCGGATGATGACCTCGACCAGCTCCTGGCTCGCGGTGTCGATGGGCTTGTGCAGGCGATTGCCGTAGGTGCCCTCCAGGATCAGGTAGTCGAGCCCCGGCGGGGTTTCCGGGTCGCGGATGATCGGCAGGCCGCGCCGGCCCAGGTCGCCGCTGAAGCCGACAACCGGGCCGCCGTGGTTCGTATCCAGGCGGACCAGGGCCGAGCCCAGGATGTGGCCGGCGTCGAAGAACTCCGCCGTCATGCCGGGCAGGGGGTGAAAGGGGCGGTGGTAGTCGAGGGTGACGAACTGGGTCATGGTGGCCAGCACGTCCTCGGTCGTGTAGAGCGGTTCGAACACGCGCAGCTTCAGCCGGGGGTTCTGCTCGTTCTTGAAGCGGATGTGCTCGGCGTCCTTGGCCTGGATGTGGGCCGAGTCGAGCAGGATGACGTTGGCCACGTCGCGGGTGGCCGAGGTGCAGTAGATGTTGCCCCGGAATCCGTGCTTCACCAGGATGGGCAGCGCCCCGGAGTGGTCGAAGTGGGCGTGCGACAGCACGACGGCCTCGACGCGGGAGGGATCAAAAGGCAGGCGCTGGTTCTTGGTGTACGCCTCCTCGCGCCGGCCCTGGAACATGCCGGCGTCGAGCTGCAGCACGGCGCCGTCAACGTCGAGGAAGTGCTTGGATCCGGTCACCTCGCGGCAGGCGCCGTGGGAGTGGAAGTGCATGGCCATTTTCCGTTATACCCGATCTGGCCCGCGGAATCCAGGGATTAGTCGAGCGGATACCGCCGCCCGGGTTCGACGATCTCGACATGGGAGACGCCGCGACGGCGCAACTCGGCTTCCAGGTTCTGCAGCGACTCCGGCTCCCCGTGCACCAGGAAGACCTTCTTCAGCCGCCGGGGGTCGAGCCGGCCGACCCACTGGCAGATTTCCTCGTAGTCGGCGTGGCCGGAGAAGGCGTTGAGGGTCGCGATCTCGGCGCGGACCGGGTAGCGCTGGCCGAAGATGGTGATCTCCGGCGCGCGCTCGACCAGGCGGCGGCCGAGGGTGTGCTGGGCCATGAAGCCGACGATGGCCACGATGTTGGCCGGGTCGCCCACCTGGGCGGCCAGGTGGTGCAGGATGCGGCCGGACTCGGCCATGCCCGAGGCGGAGATGATGATGGCCGGGCCCTTGAGGGAGTTGATCTTCTTCGAGTCGGCGGCGCTGGTGACGTAGCGGATGGCGTCGAAGCCGAACGGGTCCTTGCGCTTGGAGGTGAAGGAGCTGACGGTCTCGGCGTCGAAGCACTCCGGGTGGACCTTGAAGATGGCGGTGGCCGAGATGGCCATGGGCGAGTCGACGATGATGGGGATCTTGGGGATGCGCCTGGCCCGGAGCAGTGTATGGATGAGGTAGATCAGCTCCTGGGTGCGCTCCACGGCGAAGGCCGGGACGATGATCTTGCCCCGGCGGTCGACGGCGCGGCGGACGAGGTCGGTCAACTCGTGGTTCGCCAGGTCGACGGGCTTGTGCAGGCGATTGCCGTAGGTACCCTCCAGGATCAGGTAGTCGAGCGCCGGAGGAACTTCCGGGTCGCGGATGATCGGCAGGCCGCGCCGGCCCAGGTCGCCGCTGAAGCCGATCGCCGGCCCGCCGTCGGCCTGCACCCGGGTCACGGCCGAGCCCAGGATGTGGCCGGCGTCGAAGAATTCCGCCTGAACGCCGGGCAGCGGGGAGAAGGGGCGGTGGTAATCGATGGTGACGAACTGGCCCATGGCGCGCATCACGTCGTCGGACGAGTAGAGCGGTTCGTACAGCTGCAATCCGGCCGTCGGGTCGCGCTCGATGCGGTAGCGCAGGTGCTCGGCGTCCTTGGCCTGGATGTGGGCGGCATCGAGCAGGATCAGGTTGGCCACGTCGCGGGTGGCCGAGGTGCAGTGGATGTTGCCGCGGAATCCGTTCTTCACCAGGATGGGCAGCGCCCCGGAGTGGTCGAAGTGGGCGTGCGAAAGCAGCACCGCGTCCACCGCCTCGGCGTTGTAGGGAAGGCGGCGGTTCTTTTCGTAGGCCTCCCGGCGCCGGCCCTGGAACATGCCGGAGTCGAACTGGATCACCCGTCCGTCAACGTCCAGGAAGTGCTTGGAGCCGGTCACCTCGCGGCAGGCGCCGTGGGAGTAAAATTGGATGGCCATTCCTGATTTATACCCCGGAACGGTTGACCTTTGCAACTGCGGGTGTCGGGAAACCGAGCGCCGGGCGGACGAGGGACCGCCTCCGCGCGCAGGCAATCATGAATGCGGGGGGGGCGGCGGGATCAAGGAAATGGCCGTGGATCCCGTAGATGTTGGTGCGGGGGCAGGGAACAAGGATGGGCGAAGCCGCAAAGCAGTCGTCGGGCAGAGAGAAAGAATGGACAAAGGCGAGAAAAGGCGGTATCTCTTGAAGAGATGAAGGCGATGAAAATCGTTTGCGGAATCGGCGTGATGCTGGCCGCTCTCGGCCCTGGGCTTCACGGGGCCAGGGCCTATACCGTGGAGCCGGAGCTGAACGTGCGCGCCGCCCCCGCCTTCGCCTCGCGGGTGGTGGGGCACCTGGTCCATCACCGCTGGGTCGAGGTGAAGGGGCGGGAGGGAGAGTGGACCCGGGTCGCGCTGGCGGATGGCGCCGAGGGCTGGGTGGCTTCGCGCCTGCTGACCGATCTCTGGATCAAGGTGCACAAGGCGGAGCGGAGGCTGCGGCTGATGCGGGGCGGGGACGTGGTGCTGAGCTTTCCCGTGTCGCTGGGGTTCAACCCGCGCGACGACAAGGTGCGGGTGAAGGATGGGTGCACCCCGGAGGGGCGCTTCTACCTCTGCGAGATGATTCGCGAGCCGGTGCAGAAAGAGCGGTACGGCGCGCGCTGCATGCTGGTCTCCTATCCCAACCGGGAGGACGCGCGGCGCGGGCTGAAAGAGAAGATAATCTCCCGGGCGGAGTACCTGGCGATCGTCGGGGCCATCGAGCGGGGCGGGACGCCGCCCCAGAACACCGCCCTGGGGAGCTCGATCCGCATTCACGGGGGAGGGAGCGGGCCCGACTGGACCCTGGGGTGCGTGGCCCTGGCGGACCGGGACGTCGCGGATCTCTACGACCGGCTCCCGCCGCGCGGGGCCCTGGTGGAGATCTACCGCGACGAGAACCAGGACCGGGAGTTCAACGGTCCGGGCTGGCTCAACCGCCGGGTGCTGGCCGCGGCCAAACAGCTGCTGCGCAATCCCGCCCGCTACACCCGCCGTGCGGCCGCCATCCTCCCCATCGCCTACCCCATGGGCGACATCGATCCGGGCGAAGCGGTCTGCACCGACATCGCCATCCGCGCCCTGCGCGGAGCCGGCGTCGATCTCCAGGCCCTGCTCCACGAGGAGGCGCTGCTCCATCCCGGCCGCTTCTCCTCGATCGCCACCCCCAATTCCCACATCGACCACCGCCGCACCCGCAACCTGAAGGAGTATTTCGACCGCTACGCCGCCCGCCTCACCTGCCTGCCGCCGCGCCAGGCCGCCGATGCCTGGAGCGCCGGCGACATCGCCATCCTCGACACCGGCATCGCCAACGGGACGATTTACGACCACATCGGCATCGTGAGCGACCGCACGGAGGGAGGGATTCCCCTGGTGATCAACATCTGGGTGACCGGCGAAACGACCCGCGAAATGGACCTGCTCAACGGCTCCTACCCGACCATCGTCGGCCACTACCGCCTGACCCATCTCTTCGACTACCAGTGAAGGATGCGGGGGACGGAGTGATAATTTGTGAGTCCGGCCCGAAGGCCCGGGGACGGAGGTGCATTGTTGCACAAATGGAGATGATCGATGAATAAAGCGCTTGCCGGTGCGGTTCTGCTTGTATCTGTTTTGGGTGCGCCGCTTCTTTCCGAGGCCGACTTTTCGGCCCGGGTGGCGGAGCTGGAGAGCGCCCATGGCGGGAGGCTGGGGGTGATGGCGCTCGATACCGGGACCGGGCGGAGGGTCGGGTACCGCTCCGATGAGCGTTTCGCCATGTGCAGCACCTTCAAGCTGGCGCTGGCGGCGCAGGTGCTGGCGCGGGTCGATGCGGGGAGGGAGCAGCTGGGGCGACCGGTTCGGTTCGGGGAGAAAGAGCTGCTCGACTATGCGCCGGTGGCGCGGGAGAAGGTCGGAGGCGGGGCGATGGGCGTGGAAGAGATGTGCGCCGCGGTGGTGGAGGTGAGTGACAATACCGCCGCGAACCTTCTGCTGGAGAGCGTGGGCGGGCCCCGGGGGTTCACCGCCTGGTTGCGCTCCCTGGGGGACGAGACGACCCGGCTGGACCGGATCGAACCGGAGCTGAACACGAACCTGGCGGGCGACGAGCGGGACACCACCACCCCCGCCGCCATGGTTTCGACGCTGGAAAAAATCCTGGCCGGGCCGGTGTTGGGCTCTTCCTCGCGCGAGAAATTGATCTCCTGGATGGAGCGCTGCGTAACCGGCAGGGCGCGGCTTCGCGCCGGGTTTCCCGCGGGGTGGCGCGCGGGAGACAAGACCGGGAGCGGGGCGGGGGGCGCCACCAACGATCTGGCCATCGCCTGGCCCCCGGGGAGGGCTCCCCTCATCGTGGCCGTATACTATTCCGGATCCGGCGGGAGCGTGGAGGCCCGCGAGGCGGTGCTGGCCGAGGTGGCGCGGCTGGTGGCGGGGAAGTTCGCCGCCCGGGTTCCTTCTGCCCGTGAAGCGGCTCCGGGATGGGGCCGGGCCCCTATTCGCCGCCCCCCGGGGGTGGGAATCTTCCCGCCCCCCCTGCCCGCTTGACTTCACCGCCCGCAATTCATACTATCGGCTCTTGGGAGATCCGATCTCTCCGATGCGGGGAGGCGCCATGAAAGCGTCCACGAGAATGATGTTGCTGCTGGCCGTCGCCTGCGCATCCCTGCCCAGCGGGCTGCCCGCCGCCGGCAACTGGTTTGGCGGGGTCGAGCTCGGCTGGGCGCGCGTCACCTTCCAGCCCTACTATACCGTCCCCGCCACCGGGGAGGCGCCGGCCCGATACTTCGATCGGGGCAGCGGGGTCGAAGCCGGAGTCGTTTTCGGGCGCGAATGGCGGGTCAAGCCGGGATTCGCGCTCGGGGCGCAACTGCGGGCCGCGCTCGTCACCGCCAGGTGGGAGGCCGATTTCACCGTGGGCGAGAGTTCGCACATCCGCTACGACCTGGATTCCACCGTGGCGCTGGGGATCGTTCCGGCGCTGCGCATCCGGCCCGGCGTCTGGCTTGCCGGAGAAGCCGGCTGGGGGATGGCCCGGGTGCGCGAAGTGAAAACATCGGTCGATTTCACCCGCTATGATTTCGACAAATGGGTCGGCTGCCTGGTCGTGGGTGGAGGCGTTCGCTGGAAGGTTACCCGCTCCGTCGAGCTGACGGTGAACTATCGTTTCCGCAAAACGCTGGCCTTCACCTATCGCTCCTTCCTGCCCAATGGCGCCCCTTGGGAGACGATTACCGACAAGCCCGGCGCCCACGCGGTCACGGGCGGAGTCCGTCTCCGGCTTGGAAGGTGAAGGGCGACCACCGCCGAGGGGGGCTCGCGCGTGTTCCCGAATGGTGCTGAAATTTTCCGGCTTCTGTAGCACACCGGAGGAGTACAGGGAGAGTGCCATGAAAATCAGTGCCCGCAACGTCCTGACCGGCAAGGTGAAGGCGATCGTTCCCGGGGTGGTCAATACCGAGGTGGCGGTGGAGCTCCCCGGGGGCACCGAGATCGTGGCCGTGATCACCAAGGCCTCGGTCGAGAGTCTGGAACTGGCCGTGGGAAGCAGGGTCCATGCCGTGATCAAGGCGTCGAGCGTGATGCTGGCGGTGGATTGAGCCCGCCGGGGGCGGTCTGTCGGCCGGCAGCTGGCAAGGAGAAAGCGATCTCCATGCTGTGCCGGGGTGCGATCGTGCTGGGTGTGTTTCTCGCTTTCCGGGGAGGGGAAATGGAAGCGTGCGACCGGAATCATCGGCCGGAAGGACCCCAGTTGCCGCGGGCCGGCTTCGTCTACGAGCGGGCTCCGTTCCGGTCGGCCCACGCGTCGACGCTGGCGGAGTCGGGGGGAAGCCTGGTGTGCGCCTGGTTCGGGGGTTCGCGCGAAGGGGCGTCCGACGTGGCGATCTGGCTGGCCAGGCTCGAGGGGGGGATATGGAGCGAGCCCGCCTGCGTGGCCACGGGGGAGGGGACCGGGGGCGCCCGGTATCCCTGCTGGAACCCCGTGCTGTTCCAGGGTGGCGACGGGGCCCTGCTGCTGTTCTACAAGGTGGGACCCGGTCCCGCCGGCTGGTGGGGCATGGTGCGCGAATCCCGGGACGGCGGGAGCACCTGGGGCGAAGCGAAACGACTTCCCGACGGCATCCTGGGCCCGATCAAGAACAAGCCGCTGCTGCTTCCCGACGGGACGCTGGTCTCTCCTTCCAGCACCGAGGAGGCGGACGGCCGGCGCCGCTGGCGGGTGCACTTCGAGCTGTCTGCCGACGGGGGGAAGAGCTGGAGCAGGACCGGGCCTGCCGCTCCGGCGGAGATTGACGCCATCCAGCCCGCCATTCTCGTCCATCGGGATGGGTCGCTCCAGGCCCTCGGGCGCACCCGGTCGGGCCGGATCTTCTCGACCCTCTCCGGAGACGGGGGAAGAACGTGGAGCGAACTGGAGCTCACCGGCCTTCCCAACCCGAACTCCGGGATCGACGCCGTGACCCTCCGTGATGGCCGCCACCTCCTTGTCTACAACCACAGCGAGCGGGAACGGTCACCGCTCAACCTGGCCCTCTCGGAAGACGGCCGGCGGTGGCGGGCGGCGCTGGCGCTGGAGCGCGACCCGGGCGAGTATTCGTACCCGGCCGTGATCCAGGCCAAAGACGGCCTCGTGCACATCACCTACACCTGGCGGCGCCAGCGCATCCGCCACCTCGTCGTCGACCCCGCCCGGCTGCGGGGCGTTCCCATGCGAGACGGCGAGTGGCCGCCGGCGCTCCGCTAGGCGCTTGCCCTACCCCTCGCGGGAGGCCGGGATGGATCGGTGGGCGAACTCGACCACGTTGTGGTCGGGATCGCAGAAGGTCACCGCGTAGAATCCGGGGCCGAATTCCGGGTACTCCTGGGCCGGGAAGAGCGGCTGGTGGCCGGCCTGCTGCATGGCGGAAGCCACCGCGTCGACGTCCTCGCGGCGGGCGGTGGAGAAGCCGACGTGGTCGGTGACCACGAATTCCCGGCCGGTGGGCGCCTGGCGGGAGACGCGGCGCGAAACCGACTCCCCGAGAAAGAGCGTATAGGCGCCGTTGCTGTAACCGGCGTAGGTCTTGTCGTCGCTCCAACCCTTCTGGAATCCGGCCACGGCGAAGAGCGGGGTCCAGAAGGACATCGCCCTCCGGAAATCGGCGACTTCGAAGCAGATGTGCACGGCCCTGATCTCCATGATGACCTCCGGCAGAGGGAATCGGACCCAGTGTACA
>CAYZNT010000002.1:0-43876 GCA_964479735.1 uncultured Clostridia bacterium | reverse complement strand
CCGGAGGCCACGGCCAGGTGGATCGAGAGGGCGTGGAGCGCCGCCGGGGTGACGCCGGGAAGGCGCCGGGCGGCGGCGAAGGTGGCGGGGCGGTTCCGGATCAGCTTCTGGCGCACCTCGTGGGACAGGCCCTCCACCTTTTCGTAGTCCAGGTCCCCGGGGATGAGGCGCTCCTCCTGCCTGCGCAGCCTCTCCACCTCGCGCCGCTGGATGACGATGTAGCCCTCGTATTTCACCTCGGCCTCGATGTAGGCGCAGTCGGTGGAGGTGGCGCGCGGCAGCAGCGGCGCCGGGGCCAGCGCCTGGACCGAGAGAAAGTCGTGCTCCGGCTTCTTCAGCAGCTGGTGGAGCGAGGCGCTGCCCCCGGGGGCCGGGACGCGGACCTGGCGCAGGCGGGATACGACTCGCTGCCGCTTTTCCAGCAGCCGCACCTGGGCGGTGATTTCCCGTTCCGGGAGCAGGCCGAGGCGGCGGGCGTGGGGGGCGAGGCGTTCGAAGGCGTTGTCCTCGCGCAGCTGCAGGCGGTACTCGGCGCGCGAGGTGAAGAGCCGGTAGGGCTCGTCCACCCCGCGGGAGACGATGTCGTCGAGCAGGACGCCGATGTAGGCCTCGTCCCGGCGCGGCACGAAGGGCTCGTCGCCGCGCGCGCGAAGCACGGCGTTGATTCCGGCCACGATCCCCTGGGCGGCCGCCTCCTCGTAGCCTGACGTTCCGTTGATCTGCCCCGCCAGGAAGAGCCCTTCCACGGTTCGGCACTCCAGCCAGGGGTGGAGCTGGGTGGGCTGCACGGCGTCGTACTCCACGGCGTAGGCCGGCCGCATGATGGCGGCCCGCTCCAGCCCCGGGATGGCGGCCAGCAGCCTGCGCTGTACCTCCAGCGGCAGGGAGGTGGAGAGGCCGTTCAAATAGATCTCGCGGCTCTCCAGCCCCTCCGGCTCGAGGTAGATGGGGTGGCGTTCGCGCTGCGGGAACTTGACCACCTTGTCCTCGAAGGAGGGGCAGTAGCGCGGGCCGATGCCGGTGATGGAGCCGGAGTAGAGGGGCGAGAGGTGAAGGTGTTCGCGGACCACCCGCTGCGCCTCCGGCCCGGTGTGGCCGAGGTAACAGACCACCCGGTTGCGTACCCGCCCCCGGGTGAAGAGGGAGAAGGGCTGGGGCGGCTCGTCGCCGGGCTGGGGAAGGAAGCGGCCCCAGTCGATGGTGTCTCGGTGCAGGCGCATGGGGGTGCCCGTCTTGAGGCGGGCCATCTGCAGGCCCAGGGCTTCGAGGCTTTCGGCCAGTTCGCACGCCGGGGGCTCGTTGGCCCGGCCGGCCGCATAGGCGGTGGCGCCGATGAAAATGCGGCCGCGCAGGAAGGTGCCCGGGGTTACGATCACCGCGTCGGCCGCGATCTCGTCATCCTCCAGCAGGCGCACGCCGCGGCAGCGGCCATTCGTTTCCAGCAGGGAGGTGACGATGCCCTGGCGGAGCCCCAGGCCGGGCGTGGCCTCGAGCAGGCGCTTCATGTACAGGTGGTAGAGCGTTTTGTCGTTCTGGCAGCGCGAGGCGCGTACGGCCGGCCCCTTGGAGCGGTTGAGGAGCTTGAAGTGGATGCCGGTGGCGTCGGCGGCGCGGGCCATGACCCCGCCCAGGGCGTCGATCTCCTTCACCAGGTGACCCTTGGCGATGCCGCCGATGGCCGGGTTGCAGGACATCTGGGCCACGGTCTCCAGGTGCATGGTCAGCAGCAGGGTGTCGGCGCCCAGGCGCGCCGCGGCGCAGGCCGCCTCGATGCCGGCATGCCCCGCCCCCACCACCACCACCCGCATGCTACTTGCCGATGCAGAAGCGGCTGAAAACCGCTTCCAGCAGGTCGTCGCAGCGAACCTCCCCGGTCAGCTCGCCGATGGCGCCCAGGGCGGCCCGGAGCTCCTCGGCGGCCAGTTCCGCAGCTTCCGCCTGCTGCAGGTGCCGCTGCGCCTCCCCCAGGCAGTCGCGAACCCTCTCCAGCATCATCTTCTGGCGCCGGTTCACGGCCAGCGCCCCCGGCGGGGCGCCGCGCTCCTGCGCCAGCCCGCGCAGCCAGTCGTGGACCACCTCCAAATTGGCGCCGGTCAGGGCCGAGACGGGGTGGAGCGGCGCGCCGGGGAACCGGGTTCGCAGGGCCTCCAAATCCGCGGCGGCGGCGACATCCGCCTTGTTGGCCAGCAGCAGGCGGGGTTTTCCTTCGCCGAGGCGGCCAATCTCCTCCGTCACCTCGGCCGGTCGGGCGGCGTCGAGCACCAGCAGCACGGCCTGGCTGGCGGCGACGAGCTCGTGGCTGCGGCGCACGCCCTCCTCCTCCAGCGGGTCGCCGCTGCGGCGGATGCCGGCCGCGTCGCTCAGCTCGACCGGGAAGCCGTCCAGGTCAAGGGTCTCCAGGATAAAATCGCGGGTGGTGCCGGGGTGCGGGGAGGTGATGGCCCGCTCCTGCAGCAGCAGGGAGTTGAAAAGCGTCGACTTGCCTGCGTTGACGGGGCCGGCGATGGCCACGCGCAGCCCGCTGCGGATCTCGTCCTGGAAGCGCGCCTGGGACAGGATCTGCTGCAGGGCGCGGAGGGCTTCCACCAGGGCGGCGGCCGCCGGCGCCTCCTCCAGGCGGTTTTCCTCCTGGAATTCGATGGCCGTTTCCAGGCGCACCGCCGCATCGACCACCTGCTGGCGCAGGGCGGCGACGGCCCGGGACAGCCCGCCTTCCAGGGTGGCGAACTCCATGTGCGCCTCGCTGCGGGAGGCGGCCCGGACCAGCTCCAGCACGGCCTCGGCCTGGATGAGATCGATGCGTCCGTTGCGATAGGCGCGGAAGGTGAATTCGCCGGGCAGGGCCGGGCGCGCTCCCCTCCGCGCCAGCTCGGCCAGCAGGGCGCCGGTCAGCACCGGCGAGGCGGGGATGGAGATCTCGGCGGCGTCCTCGCCGGTGTAGGAGCGGGGGGCGCGGAAGAATACCGCCAGCCCGTCGCACACCGGCTGCCCGCCGGCCTGCAGCGGCCGGTGGTAGAGCCGCCACGGGCGCGGCTGGGCGGGCCAGCCCAGCAGGATCTGGGGAAGCAGGGCGGCGGTTTCCGGGCCGCTCAGCCGGATGACGGCGAGGGCCCCGCGGCCGGCCGGAGTGGCCAGGGCCGCGATGGTTTGCTCATCCATTTCCCTTTTTGCGGATGGTGATGACCTTGAGAAAGTCTTCGCCGGCGCTTTTGGATTCCAGGTCGTTGTACTTGTTGACGGTCATGTGGATGATGCGCCGCTCGAAGGGGTTCATCTCGGGGAGGTCGACCGAGCGGCCGTTGCGGCGCACCTGCTTGGCGTAGCGGTGGGCCATGGCGCTCAGCTCGACCTCCTTGCGCTTGCG
Organism: uncultured Clostridia bacterium; assembly: GCA_964479735.1. Lineage (GTDB taxonomy): Bacteria > Acidobacteriota > Aminicenantia > UBA2199 > UBA2199 > CAYZNT01. Next base: position 40,512 of record CAYZNT010000002.1, on the reverse strand, counting down.
GTATCCCTCGCACTCGCAGAAGATCTTCTTGCCGAGGCTGTCGGAATAGAGGCGGTTGAGGAGGTATTGCACGGCGTTGAGCAGGTTGGCGTTCTGGTAGAGCATCAGCTTGTAGTCGGTGCCGCCGAAATTGACGCGCAGGAACTCCTTGTTGTTCTCGATGGCGAACGTCAGCTCCAGCTTCATTTCCGCCAGCAGCTGTTGGACGAACCCCTCCAGCGCCTGCAGGTCGCCGCCCTCGGCGACCCAGGCTTCGATGAAGATCTCGCGCTGCTTGTGGCCGAAGTATTTGGTCTTTTCGGTGATGATGCGGTATTTCAGCTTCTCTTCGCTGGTGTTGAAGGCGTCGGCGGCCTGCTGGATGGCCTCCTTGAGGGAGTTGGCCATGAATTCGCGTTTTCCGGTCATGTTTGGCTGGCTCCTTTCTTGCGTTTCCAGATTTTCCGCTCGTGCTCCTCTTGCTTGCGCTTCTGGTGGATGCGCCGGTTGATGATCTGCTGCTGGCCGATCTGCAGGATGTTGGAGAAGGCCCAGTAGAGGTTGAGGCCGGAGGCGAAGTTGAGGAAGATGACGACCATCAGCACCGGCATCATGTACATCAGCTTCTTCTGCATTTCGTCGCCGGCCGAGGGGGTCATCTTCTGCACGATCAGCTGGGAGGCGCCCATCAGGATGGGCAGCAGGTAGATGGGGTCCTTCACCGACAGGTCGCTGATCCAGAAGTCGATCCACGGTGCGTGGCGGATGTTGATCGAGACGCGCAGCATGTTGAAGAAGCCCCAGAGGATGGGCAGCTGCAGCAGCAGGGGCAGGCAGCCGCCGGCGGGGTTGACCTTCTCCTGCTTGTAGAGGGCCATCACCTCGACGTTCATCTGCCGGCGCTGCTCCATGTCCTTCATGTTCTTGTATTTCTTGCGGATGGCCTTCAGCTTGGGCTGCAGGTCCTGCATCTTGGCCATGGAGACGGACGAGGAGTAGGTCAGCGGGAACAGGATGATCTTGAGCACCAGCGTCAGGATGATGATCGCCCAGCCGTAGTTGGGCACCACGCGGTGGATCAGGTTGAGCCCCTTGAGCATCAGCTTGGCCAGCGATCCGAACCAGCCGTACTCGATCAGCCGGTGGGCCTCGCTGAAGCGGTCGCCGATCGTCGCCAGCTCCTCCTCGTCCTTGGGGCCGAGGTAGACCGCCTGCGGGCGCGTCACGACCAGGTAGGCGAATGCCGACTCGCCGCCGCTGCCCTTGACCTTCAGCAGGTGGTAGGCGATGCGTGAACGGCCGGTGTCGGTGCGGAAGAGGGCCGCGAAATAGGTGGTTTCGAAGGCCGCCCAGTGGAATCCGGAACCGACGTCGCCGCGGGCGTCGGCGATGGCCGCGTCGCGGGTCGGCTGCGTCTTCAAGGAGCCGAAAACCGGGCCGCGCAGGTCCTGGCCGTCCCAGGCGGCGATGCGCGTGCTGGCGGCCACGTTGCGCTCCTTGCTGGCGTGGTTCTCCAGCCCGGGTCCGAACAGGACCGGCACCTCGGTCAGCGGCCGGCCCTTCTTGGTGACCCCGATGTCGAGGCCGATGACGTAGGAGCCGGCGGTCAGGGTGAAGGCCTTCCAGGCGACCAGGTCGCGCTGGCGGTCGCGGTACTCGAAGCGTACCACCGTCGAGCGGCCCGGCTGAAGGGTCACGCGGGAGGGGGCCTCGCTGGCGAACAGTTCGCGGTTGAGCAGCTTGAAGGCCTCTTCCTGGCCGCTGGTGCTGAAATAGAAGGGATAGAGCCGGACGGGGTCGCGGCCGATCGATTCGGGCACCAGGTCGAGCGGCTTCTTCCGGTCGTCCCGGTATTTTTTCAATACGAAGGACTTCAGCCCGGCGCCCCGGTTGATGAAGACGGCCCGGTAGAAGTCGGTCTCCACCACCAGTTCGCGGTCGGCGGCGGCCTTGAGGTCCTCGTCCACCGGGGCCAGCGGGGTCTCGGCCGGGGCGGCCGGTTTCTCTTCACGGCCGGCCAGGGCGCTGAAATCGTCGATGGCCCGCCCCGACGGCGGGGCCTCGCTCCCGGCGGGGGCGCCGCCGCCCGCCGCCTGCACCGGCTGGCTGGCCGGGGCCTGGGCGGGCTGTGCCGGTTTGACCGGCTTGACGAAGAAGTACTGGTACGCCATGATGACGACGATGGACAGGGCGATGGCCAGAATCAGTCGTTTGCTTTCCATGGTTTCCTTATGCGGAAGGTCTCCGGCACCGGGTCGAGGCCGCCCGGGTTGAGGGGGTGGCAGCGCAGGATGCGCCGCATGCCGAGGTAGGCGCCGCGCCCCGCCCCCCAGCGGGCGATCGCCTGGCGGGTGTACTCGGAGCAGGTCGGCAGGAAGCGGCAGTGTTGCCCGAGCAGCGGCGACAATGTCTTCTGGTAGAGGCGGATCAGGGCCATCAGGATGGTCTTCATGGCCGGGCGGCGAGCCGCTTCAGGGCGTCGACGAAGAGCGTCTCCACCTGCGCGGCATTCTGCCGGTCGAAGGGGCGCTTGATGGAGACCCACAGGTCGAAACCGCCCGCGAGATTTCCCTGGTGCAGCCGAAACATCTCTTTCATTCTGCGCTTGATGTAGTTGCGCTGAACCGAGTTGCCGATCTTTCCGCTAACCGAGACGGCGAAGCGATGGAAGGCCCGGTCGTTTCTCAGCGAGTACAAAAAAAAAATCGTACTTGCTGCGCCGCCCCTTTCTCAGCAGGCGGACGAAGTCGCCTTCCTGGTGAATCCGCTGCCGTGCGCGCTGGCGGAGGGGCATGGATCAGGCAGAGAGCCGTTTTCTCCCCTGGCGACGACGATTGCGAATGACTTCGCGCCCCCCTTTGCTCTCCATGCGGGCCCGGAAGCCATGCGTCTTCTTTCTTTTCAGGTTGTTCGGTTGAAATGTGCGTTTCACCCGTCGACTCCTTCCGTTGAGAAATGTAGAGCATACTATAGTCGAAACACTCCTCCTTGTCAAGGTGCATAGCCGCCGGCCGCGTTTCCTTTGTGCGGCCCTTCGGGTATAATGGCGGCGGAGGCGGACATGACAGACCCCGACATCTTGCAGCGCTTTCTGGCCTACGTGCAGATCGACACCCAGTCCAGCGAGGAGTCGACCGACTTTCCTTCCACGGCCAAGCAGCTCGACCTGGCGCGCCGGCTGCAGGCCGACCTGCTGGCGATCGGCCTGGCCGACGCCACGGTCAACCCGTGGGGCTACGTGCTGGCCACGCTGCCGGCCAACGTCCACACGCCGACGCCGACGGTTGCGCTCATCGCCCACCTGGACACGTCGCCCGACGTCTCCGGCGCCGGCGTCCGACCGCAGCTGCACGAGAACTACGACGGCCGCGACCTTCCCCTGGCGGCGGCCGGCGACGTGGTGCTGCGCGTGGCCGACAACCCGATGCTGGCCGACAAGGTCGGCCACACCGTCATCACCTCCGACGGCACCACCCTGCTGGGCGCCGACGACAAGGCCGGCATCGCCGCCATCCTCGATGCGCTGACCTTCCTGGTGCGCCACCCCGAGGTGCCGCGGCCGCGGGTGCGGGTCGTCATCACTCCCGACGAGGAGACGGGGCGGGGCGTGGAGCACCTGACGGTGGCCGAGATCGACGCCGACGTCGGCTACACGGTCGATGGCGAAAAGCTCGGCGAGATCGAAGACGAGACCTTTTGCGCCGACTCGGTGGAGGTGCGTTTCGCCGGCGTCAACGTCCATCCCGGCCAGGCCAAGAACAAGATGGTCAACGCCGTCAAGGTGGCGGCCCGCTACGTCGAAAGCCTGCCGCCCCGGTCGTTGTCGCCGGAGACCACCGAGAAGCGGGAAGGCTACGTCCATCCCCACCACCTGAACGGTTCGGTGGAGGAGGCGACGGTCAAGTTCCTGATCCGCGACTTCACCGAGCCCGGCCTGAAGGAGAAGGAGGAGCTGTTGCGGCGCCTGGCCGAGCAGGCGGCGGCCGCCTTTCCCGGCAGCCGCTTCGACTTCAAGGTGACGGAGTCCTACCGCAACATGAAGGTCGTGCTCGACCGCCATCCCCGGGTGCTGGAGAAGGCGGAGCAGGCCGTGGCCCGGGCCGGGTTGAAACCGGCGCGGGCCAGCATCCGCGGCGGCACCGACGGCGCCCGGCTCTGCTTCATGGGCCTGCCGACCCCCAACCTCTTCACCGGCGGATCCAACTTCCACTCGCGCACCGAGTGGATCACCCTGCAGGACATGAAAAAGATTTCGGAGGTGCTGGTCCACCTGGTGCGCCTCTGGGCCGAGGGGTGACGACGGCCGTCAGGCCGGCAGCTCGATGATGAAACGGGCCCCGCGCGGGTGGTTGTCGACCACCGAGATCAGTCCGTTGTGCTCCTCGACGATGGTGTGGGCGATGGAGAGGCCCAGGCCGGTGCCCGCGCTCTTTCCGGAAAAGTAGGGCAGAAAGATCTTGCTCTTGTTCTCGTCGCTGATGCCGGCGCCGTCGTCGGCGATCTCGATGGACACGAACTTGTTCTCGGGGTTGTAGCGGGAGACGATCTCGATGCGGCCGGCCTTGCCCATGGCCTCGAGGGCGTTGTCCAGGACGTTGACCAGCACGCGCTTGATCTGCTCGACGTCGAGCTTGATCGGCGGCAGGCTGACGTCCAGGCGGGCGTCGATGCTCACCTCCTGGTAGACGGAGGAGTAGACGCGCACCAGGTTCTCCAGGATGTCGTTGACGTCCCCCTGGGTGAACTTGATCTGGGGCAGGCGGGCGAAGTTGGCGAATTCGTCGGCCAGGCTCTTGATGGAGTCGAGCTCCTGCTGGATGATGCCCAGGCTGTCCTCGACGATGGTGCGGAACTTGTCGTCCGGCTGGTCCACGGAGCGCAGGATGCGCTGGGCCGAGATCTGGATGGGGGTCAGCGGGTTCTTGATTTCGTGGGCGATGCGCTTGGCCACCTCGCGCCAGACCAGCATGCGCTGGGCCTTGATCAGCGCGCTCAGGTCGGTCATCACCACCAGCAGGCCGGCATAGCGGCCCTTGGCCGAGTCGCGGATATGGGTGATCTTCACGCCCAGGTTGAGGATCCGCCCCTGGATCTTGATGTCCACCTCCTTCTCCACCGACTTGAAGCGCGTCTCGAGGGCGCGGGTGATCAGGGTGTGGATCTCCTGGTGGACGTTCTCGGAGATGACGGCGGCGTAGTGCTTGTGCAGGACGGCCGGCGTCTCCAGGGAGAGCATGCGGGCCGCCTCGGGGTTGACGGCGATGATCTCGCCCCGGGCATTCAGGGCGATCACGCCGGAGGTGATGTTGCGCAGGATGGTCTCGATGAACTGGCGGCGATGGCGCAGCTGGATGGTGCGCCGGGTGAGCTGGTTCTGGTTCGCCTTCAGGTCGTAGGCCATGCGGTTGAACTCGGTGATGAGGGTGTTGAACTCGTCCTTGGCCTCGTAGTCGATCCGCACGTCGAGGTTGCCCTTGGCGATCTCGGAGGTCGCCGTGACCAGCTTCTCGATCGGCACGGTGATGCCCTTGGCCAGGTAGAAGCCGAGCCAGGAGGCGGCGAAGATGATGAGGATGGTGATGAAGATGAACAGCAGGATGTAGGTGTTCTTGACCGGGTCCTTGAGCGACTTGAGCTGGGTGTACTTGCGCACCATGGTCGACACCTGGTTGAGGCTGCTGGTGTAGCTCTCCGGGAAGTACTTGCCGGCGATGACCAGCATCTTCTCGTTGCGCTCGATGTCGATGGAGACGCCGTTGCGAACCAGCTCGCCGTTCTTCAGCTGGTCGATCTTGATGAAGCTGGTGCCGCCCAGGCCCAGGTAGACCATGTTGATCGGCAGGTTCTTGTACTCCTGCAGCGAGATGCGCGGGTGAAAGATGGAGACGTCCTCCTTCTGGTCGCGGTAGAGGTTGATCACGTCGAGCTTGTACTCGACCATCTTCTCGCGCAACTTGTTCTGCAGGAAGCTGCGGTTCTCGGCCGTGTGCATGCGCTTCTGCTGGATCATCGCCGCGATCTGGCCGGCGAAGTGCTCCAGGTCGACGGCGATGGTGTTGTAGTAGTTGGTCTTGATGCCGTCGATGTTGGCGATGACCGACTCGGTGGGGGTCTTGAACCACAGCTCGATGGAGCGGCTGATGATGTCGGTGGCGAAGAAAAAGAGCAGCAGGGTGGGGACGATCGAGAAGCCGATGAAGAAGAAGACGAGGCGGTTCTTGAAGCCCCGACCGCTGCGCTCGCCGTGGCGCTCGTAGTACATCTTGAGCAGGTTGCGGGCGAAGATGAACAGGAAGGTGAGGCCGAACAGGATGATCAGGATCCACAGCCCGAAGATGAGCGTGGTGTTCTTCAGGTAGAGGGGGGAGTAGTCGCGGCTCTCCTCGAAGAAGAGGCGGCCGACCAGGATGGCGACGAACAGCAGGGCGATGACCGCCCCGATGAGCCGCATGCTCTTGATGCCCCGTTTCTGCATGGCTAGTAGCGCTCCGCGCGGGCTTCTACTGTACCACCGCCGCGCGGCGCCGTCAATTGACAGGGTCGGGGAATCATGTTATGGTGGGCGCGCGTGCGCCTGTAGCTCAAAGGATAGAGCATGGGATTCCTAATCCCAGGGTTGGATGTTCGAGTCATCTCAGGCGCATAGCGCGAGGTTTCCATGAAGAGAAAAGAGAAGGAACACCTGAAGCAGGACCCGTTCGTGCATTTCGTCGAGACTGCCCTCGCCCTCCTCAAGCGGGCGCATCGGGCCATCCTCTACGGAGTCGGCGCCGTGGCCGTCGTGGCCCTGGTCGTGCTGGCCGTCGTCGTCTGGGGCAACGTCTCCGCATCCAAGGACAACGAGGTGTTCGCCGCCGCGCGCAAGATCCGCTCCTCGGCCATGAGCCCGGAGCAGAAGATCGAGGCCCTGAAGCGGCTGCGTCCGCGCCGCGGCACCTCGGCCGTCGTGCCGCTGTACATCGCCGGACTCTACGCCGAAAAGGGGGATCCGGAGCAGGCGCGGGCCGCCCTGCGGGAGTTCCGACCCAGCCGCATCGGCTGGATCAACGATGACAAGCGTTTGCTGGAAGCCGACCTCCTGGCCGCCGCCGGCAAGGTGCCCGAAGCCGTCGCCCTCCTCGATTCGCTGCTGGCCGATTCCGACCGCGAAGTGGGGGGCGATCGCGTGCTGCTGGCCAAGGCCCGGCTGCTGATCCGCAACGAGCGCCGCCGCGAGGCCGACTCCGTGCTCAAGAAGATCCTCGCCGAATACCCGGAGAGCCTCGGGTCCATGGACGCCCGCCAGCTGATGGCTTCGCTGGAACCGAGCGCTACCTGAATTTGTCGTCGAAGAAGGCCTTCAGGCTGGCCGTGGTCCGCGGCGGCAGCGGGCCGAACTGAAAGCCGGCGCGAAAGGCCGGTTCTTCCGGGCAGGAGTGAATCATCCGGCCCCCCGTCTCCACGTCCAATCCCCCCGGCAGGCGGAACTTGATCAGGGCCACCGGGCCCAGCCTCAGGGAGTCTCGCTGGATGTGGATCTCCTTGCCGGAGGGGATGAGGGCCATCTTCTCCACCAGGAGGGCGCCGCCGCCGGAGCCCAGGTCGCGAAGCGGTCCGGAAACGCCGACTCCATCGTCCAGTCCGGAAATGACGGTGGTGTGCACCTCCTCGCGGCGGGGGAAGGTGAAGCGCCGGGCGGCGCGCCGCTCGTTGGAGCGGATGATGAGCGGAAAGTGGAGCAGCAGGAGGCCCTGGGCGGGATCGGCCGAGATGACGCGCTGCCCGAAACGGAAGGGTTCGTGGCCGGCGATATAGTAGAAGGTGGCGATGTCGTCGCTGCGCAGCGGCGGGAACTGCTTCAGCGAGATCAGCTGCAGCCGGTCGTCGGCTCGCGAGACGGCGCCGACCTTGAAGACGCTTGCCTGCGGGTTGGCGGTGCACACCAATTCGGTACCGGCCAGGGCCAGGCTCTTCAGGTGGTTCTCGATCCGCTCACCCTCGGCGATGTCCCCGGCACCAACGGTGAATTTCCCCCTTCTCTCGGCCATGTGCGAACGGTAGCACAAGAAAACCGGAATTTCAACGGCTCCGGCGCGGTTTGCCTCGGCCGCCGGGGCGTGCGATAATCGAGCCATGCAGGACGAGTGCGCTCTGGTCGAAGAAAACCGCCGGGTCGGTACCGACGCCTGGCTGCTGCGGGTCCGGGCCGCGGCCGCCGCGGCCGCCCGCCCCGGCCAGTTTGCCATGCTTCGCCCCCACCGCGGCTGGGACCCGCTGCTGCGCCGGCCGCTGGGCATCCTGCGCAGCGAGCCGCCGCACCTCTGGTTTTTCTTCCAGGTGGTGGGACGGGGCACGGAGCGCCTGGCCGGGCTGCGCCCGGGCGATCGCCTCGACCTGCTGGCACCGCTGGGCACGGCGTTTCCGGAGCCGCAGAACCGGTTGACGATGCTGGTGGCCGGCGGCCGCGGCGTGGTGCCGCTGCTGTTCTATGCGCGCCGCTTCGCCACCGAGGCCCCGCTGCACGTGGTCTACGGCGCCCGTACCGGGGGCGAGCTGCACCTGGTCGACTGGCTCGCCGAACTGCCGCTGGCCGGTCTGCACCTGTGCACCGACGACGGTTCGCGCGGCCTTCGGGCGTTGGCCCCGGACCGGGCCGCCGAGCTGCTCGCCCAACAGCCGTTCGGGCTGCTGCTGGCCTGCGGCCCCGACCCCATGCTGGCGGCGCTGGCCCGGAACGCGAAGGCGCCCGGGTGCGATCGCTTCGTTTCGCTGGAGGCCCACATGGGGTGCGGTTTCGGCGTTTGCCACTCCTGTGCGGTGCCGGCCGCGGCCGGCGGCTACATCCAGAGCTGCAGCGAGGGGCCGGTGGTGCGCCTGGAGGATGTGGCATGGCCGACCTGAGCGCCGACCTCGGCTTCATCCGCCTGCGCAACCCGTTGCTGACTGCCTCCGGCACCTTCGGCTACGGCGAGGAGTTCGCCCCGTTGCTGGACCTGGACGCCCTCGGGGCCATCGTTCTCAAGGGCGTCTACCTCGAACCGCGCCCCGGCAACCCACCGCCGCGCCTGGCCGAGACGGCCGCCGGTCTGCTCAACTCGATCGGGTTGGCCGGGCCCGGCGCCCCGGCGCTCCAGGAAGTCGTCCGCCGCCTGGCCGGTTTGACCCGCACCCCCATCGTGGTCAACGTCTGCGGCGGCAGCGACGACGAGTACGTCGAAGTGGCGCGTCTCTTCGCCGCCATGCCCGAGGTGGCGTTCCTGGAGCTGAACATTTCCTGCCCCAACGTCCATGCCGGCGGCGCCTGCCCGGCGCAGGACCCGGGCCACACCTATCGCCTGGTGCGGCGGGTGAGGGATGCCGTGGCCAAGCCCTTGATGGCCAAGCTGTCGCCCAACGCCGCCGACCTGCCGGCGGTGGCTGCCGCCGCGGAGCAGGCCGGGGCGGACTCCCTCTCCCTGGTCAACACCTTTCTCGGGTTGGCCGTGGACCGCGCCAGGCGCCGGCCGCTGTTTCGCAACGTGCTGGCCGGGCTCTCCGGGCCGGCCATCAAGCCGCTGGCCCTGCGCCTGGTCTGGGAGACCTGCCGACGGGTGCGGATCCCGGTGGTGGGCATCGGCGGCATCGTCTCGGGGGGCGACGTGCTCGACTACATCCTGGTCGGAGCGGCGGCGGTGCAGATCGGCACGGTCAACTTCGTCGAACCGGCGGCGGCGGTGCGCATCCGCCGCGAGCTGGAGATGGAGATGGCGCGCCTCGGCATCTCCCGCCTCGACGACATCCGCGGGAGGCTAGAAACATGACGGATCGCCTGATCATCGCCCTGGACGTCTCCGAGCTGGCCGAGGCCAAGGATGTCGTCGGCCGCCTGCCGTCCGCTCTCTGGTTCAAGGTCGGCCTGCAGGCCTTCCTCGCCTTCGGCGACGGCCTGGTCGCCTGGCTCCACGAGCATCGCCGGCGCGTTTTCCTGGACCTCAAGTTCAAGGACATCCCCAACACCGTGGCCGGTGCCGTGCAGTCGGCGCTCGCCTACCGGCCGGGCTTCCTGACCATCCACTGCTCGGGGGGCGGGGAGATGATCCGCGCCGCGGTCGACAGGGCCGCCGCCGCGCCCGGGCTCACCCTGCTGGGGGTCACCGTGCTGACCTCGCTGGCCGACTCCGACCTGCGCGAGACCGGCGTCGGCCTCACGGCGGAGGAGACGGTGCTGCGCCTGGTCGACCTGGGGGTGGCGAACGGCCTGCGGGCGTTCGTCTGCTCGCCGCGGGAGATCGAGCCGCTGCGCCTCCGCTTCGGCGACGAGATCCGCCTGGTCACCCCCGGCATCCGCCCCCGGGGAAGCGACAGCGGTGACCAGAAGCGCGTCTTCACCCCCGCCCAGGCAATCGCCGCCGGGGCCGACTGGCTGGTCGTCGGCCGCCCGGTGACCCACGCCGCCGATCCGGGCCAGGCGTTCACCCGCATTGTCGGCGAGATGGAAAATGCCCGCGCGCAGAAAGGGCGCTAGGGCCCGGCGGGTGAAGATCGCCCGCACCCCGCGCCTGGCCGCCTATCCCGTACGGCTGGTCCAGAGGGTCAAGCCGGACGGCCGCCGCCTGTCGAGGCGGCGGCAAAAACAGCAGCCCCCCGGGGACGGGTAGCCGCCGGTCCCGGTCCGCCCCCGACATTGAAACGGAACGCGGTTAATACTACTATAGCAGGATGACCATGGAGAACCACTCGGTGGAGTCCCGCTACCACCCCGTCAGCCTGGCCAAATTGACTCCCCACTCCATCCTCAATTTCGACATCTTCCTGCGCGCCGACCGGCACTACGTCCTCTACCGGAGCCGCAAGATCATCATCACCCTGGACGATATCCGCCGCCTGGTCGAGAGCGGCGTCGACATCGTCTACATCCACGAAGACGACCGCAAGAACTTCCGCGACTACATGGAGCGCAACATCGAGACCATCCTCAAGGCCGCCGACGTGCCCCTGGAGAAGAAGGCCGAGGCGCTGTACGAATCGGCCATCAACGTGGTCGAGGACGTCTTCGCCAACCCCCGCTCGGGAGAAACCATCCAGCGCTCCCGGGAAATGGTCTCCCACACCGTCGACTTCGTGCTGACCGGTCCGGCCGCCTTCGCCAACCTGCTCAAGATCCGCGCCCACGACTTCTATACCTACACCCACTCGGTCAACGTCTGCACCTTCCTGGTCACCCTGGCTCAGGCCCTGGGGGTGCAGGACAAGGAGACGCTGCGCGAGGTGGGCGAAGGCGGCATGCTGCACGACCTGGGCAAGAGCCGGGTGCCGGCCGCGATCATCAACAAGAACGGCCCACTCGACAAGGAGGAGTGGGCGGTCATGCGCCTGCACCCGCAGTTCGGGGTGGAGATCGCCCGCGACACCCGGGACATGTCGGCCATCGGCCTGACCATCATCGGCCAGCACCACGAGAAGCTGAACGGCGGCGGCTACCCGCGCGGGCTCCAGGGCGGGGATCTTTCGGTGTACGCGCGCATGGCCTCCATCGTCGACGTCTACGACGCGGTCACCACCAACCGCTCCTACCAGAAGGCGCGCTCGGCGGTGGAGGCGGCGCAGATCCTGCTGGGCAAGGGGCCCGAGTTCGACGAGCGCATCCTGCGCCAGTTCATCCTGATGCTGGCCGTCAAGGAGTGAGGAGAAGAATGAAGCGAGCGTTGATCAGCGTATACGACAAGCGGAACCTGGAACGGGCCGCCCGGCTGCTGCAGGACCACGGCTGGGAGATCGTCTCCACCGGTGGCACGGCGCGCCACCTGCGCGACGCCGGGGTGAAAGTCATCGATGCGGCCGATCTGACCGGATTTCCCGAGATGCTCGACGGCCGGGTGAAGACCCTGCACCCGCTGCTGCACGGTCCCATCCTGGCCCGGCGCACGCCGCAGCACTTGCGCCAGCTCGAGGAAATGGGCGCCGTCAAGATCGATCTGGTGATGGTCAACTTCTACCCCTTCGAGGCGGCGCTGCGGGAAAAGGAGCAGGGACTCGACGCCATGCTCGAGAACATCGACATCGGCGGCCCGGCCATGGTGCGCGCCGCCGCCAAGAACTTCCCCGACACCGCCGTGGTGGTCGACCCCACCGACTACGAACCGGTGGCCCGGGCCCTGGCCGAGGGCGACCTGCCGTTGCCCAAACGGCGCGAGCTGGCCCAAAAGGCGTTCGCCTACACCTCGTTCTACGATTCGCTGGTCGCCGCCTACCTGGGCGAGGGGGCTCCGGACCTGCCGCCTTTCTTCTCGCTGGCCGGACGCCACCGGCGCGGCCTGCGCTATGGCGAGAACCCGCACCAGCGCGGGGCCCTCTACATCCGCGACGCCGCCTCGCCGCTGGCGGAGGCCGAGCCGCTGCAGGGCAAGGAACTCTCCTTCAACAATATTCTCGACCTCTCCATGGCCTACGAGCTGGGCAATGCCTTTGCCGGGGGCGACCCGTTCGCCGCCGTCATCAAGCACCAGAACCCATGCGGCGCCGCCCAGGCGGCCACCCTGGCCGAGGCCTTCCGCCGGGCCCTGGCCGGAGACCCCAAGTCGGCCTATGGCGGCATCGTCGGCGTCAGCGCCGAGATCGACGAGGAGACGGCGACGGCCATGAAGGATGTTTTTTTCGAGGTGATCGTCGCCCCCGGATTCAGCGCCGCGGCGCGGCAGGTTTTTGCCCGCAAGAAGAACCTGCGCCTGCTTCAGCTGACCCCGGGCTACCGCGAGGCGTGGGACGCCAAGAGCGTGCCCGGCGGCTTCGTGCTGCAGGACCGCGACCACCTGCAGGCCGACCCGGCCTCGTTCGTTCTGCGCACCCGGCGGCCGCTCACCGCCGCGGAGGCGGACGACGTCGCCTTCGGCTGGAAGATCGTCAAGTTCGTCAAGTCCAACGCCATCGCCATCGTCCGCGACCGCACCCTGCTGGGAGCCGGGGCGGGCCAGATGAGCCGCGTCGACTCGGTCGACATCGCCATCCGCCGCTCCCTGCAGCCGACTGCCGGGGCGGTGCTCCTGTCGGATGCCTTCTTCCCCTTCGCCGACTCTATCGAGACCGCCGCCGCCCACGGCATCACGGTGGTGGTCGAGCCGGGCGGCTCGCTGCGCGACGACGAGGTGACGGCCGCGGCCGAGGCGCGCGGCCTCTCCCTGCTGTTCACCGGCGTGCGCCACTTCCGCCACTGAGCCGGGCATGAAGATCACCCTGGCGGTCATCACCTACAACGAAGAGGAGCAGCTGGGTGACGCCCTGCGAAGCGCCGCCGGGGTGGCCGACGAGATCGTGGTGCTCGACTCCTTCTCCCAGGACGGCACGAGGCGGGTGGCCGAAGACCACGGCGCGCGTTTCGTGCAGCGCCGCTTCGACGACTACGGCGCGCAGAAGAACGCCGCCCTGGCCCTGGCCGCGAACGACTGGGTGCTCAACCTCGACGCCGACGAGCGGCTCTCCCCGGATCTGCGCGCGGCGCTGCTGCGCCTGAAGGAGGCCCCCGAGCCGACGGTCGCCGGCTTTCTCGTCTGCCGCCGCAGCTTCTACCTCGGTCGCTGGATCCGCCACTCCGGGTGGTACCCCGACCGCAAGCTGCGCCTCTTCCGCAGGAGCCGGGCGCGCTGGGCGGGCCGCATCCACGAGCGGCTCGAGCTCGATGGCCCGTCGGCGCCGCTGCCGGGCGAGATCCTTCACTACACCTACGCCGGCATCGCCGACCACCTGGCCCGGGTGAACCGCTACACCACCATGCAGGCCGAGGAGATCGCCGCCGCGCGAGAGGGCCGGGGCGGGCTGGCGGATCTCTCCCTGCTCCTGCGCACCCTGCTGCTGCCGCCGTTCACCTTCCTGGAACGATATCTCCTCAAGCGGGGCGTGCTCGACGGCTTTCCCGGCCTGGTCATCTCCCTGGTCTCTTCCTGGACGACGGCCCTGAAGTACGCCAAGGCGATGGCCCTGCGCCGCGGCGTCCGCGAGGAGCCGCCGGCTCCATGAGGAGACCGGACGGCGCAGGACCGGTTTGAACCCTTTCCCTGCGGGTTGGCAGCAGGGCCCGTCCCGAGGTATAATGGCCCCATGAAAATCGTCCGCACCGGCAGCTGCAGCGCCAACCGGGTGGTGCGCTGGATCCGCATCCTGCTCTCCCTGGCGGTCGTCGTCTTCGGCGTGGTCACCCGCAACTGGATCGGCCTGCTCGGCGTGGTCACCCTTCTCTCCGCCCTCAGCGGCTCCTGCTCGCTGGCCCTGCGTTTCGGTCCGGACGAGGAGAGGAACGGCTGGTAGCCCCGCCGAACCCGAACCGGCCCGGTTCCCGACTGGCCAGCGACGATGCGGGAAAGGCCCGTCTCCCGCCCCGGGGGATGGGAGCGGCCGTATCGGGATCGCCTGGTTTGCAAAAAAAAGCGCCCCTGCCGATAATGGGCGCGGGCAAAGATGCGGCGGCGTGCCGTCCAATTCACCCTGAACCATGACAACCGAGGAGGCGATCATGAGGGCCGTTTTCTGGCTGGCGTCGGTGGGGTTGCTGGGATTGGCCTTGCTGGGCGTGGTGAACGCCGGAGGGAGCCTGCAGGTGACCTGCAACCTGAGCGGCAGGCTGGACGAGGTCGAGAACCGCGAGCTGGTGCTGCTCTTCTCGGCCGACATGCTGCCCCTGGGCGGGAAGCGCGATCCGGCGGCCGTGGTGCGCATCGTTCCGGTCACGCCCGGCGAGTTCACCTGGCGCGGCACGCGCACCCTGGCCTTCCGCCCCGCCGCCCGCTGGGCCTACTCCACCCGCTATGCCGTCGAGGTGCCCGCCGGCATCGTGGCCCTCGACCGGAAGGCGGAAGGGAGCCGTGCGCAGCGCTGGGAGTTCGTCACCCCTCCGCCCCTGCCGGTCAGCGCCGGTGCGGCAAGCGACGAGGAGTACGAGTGGCGGTCGGTCGCCGAGAACGAGGAACTGCCGCGGCCCTTCTGGGTCGAGGAGAAGTTGCTGCTGCACTTCAACCAGCCGCTTCGCGCCGACACCCTGCAGCGCTTCCTGCAGGTGCGCCTGGAGTCGGACGGGAGCCCGTTGCCGGTGAAACTGGCGCTGCGAGACCCGGAAACGCTGGTCATCGCCTACGCAACTCGGCCGCAGCGAGAGGCGCGCTACCGGCTGACCCTCGGCAAGGGGCTCCACGGGAGCGAGGGGACGGCCGGTTTGGAGAAGGACTTTGTCTTCTTTTTCCGCACCACTCCGCGTTTCCGGGTGGTGCCGGAGGGATTGCCGTCCATCCTCACGCCCGACACGGATTCCATTTCCGTCCGCTTCAGCAACCCCCTGCGCCGGCTGGACCCCGGCTGCGTGACCCTCAAGGTGATCGCGCCGGGCCGCGAGCGGGAACTGGCGATCCGGGTCGATCCGGTCGACTCCGGCGACACCTGGGTGCGGGTGTCTACCGGGGAGGAGGGGGCCCTGCGCGCCGGCGATACGGTCAGGCTGGAGGTGGGCCGAGGCGCGGTCAACGCCTGGAACGAAATCCTGGACGGGCCCTTCCAGCGCGATATTCCCGTCTGTTCCCGCCGGTCCGCGGCCGCCGCCGCCGAGATCCGCGATGGCCGGCTGCTGGCGCGCTGGCGAAGCATGGAAAAGCTCTCCCTGCGCCTCTACCGGCTGCGCGACTCGTTCCGGAAGCGCGCGGCCGGCGGGGACTGGGGGGTCCTGCACGAGCCGGGCTTCGGGTCCGACTGGCTGGAGAAGGAGGTCACCCTCGATTGGTCGCCGGAAAACGACGGCGATGGAGGCCGTGAACACAGCCTGGCGCGCGAACTGGGCGGCGAGCTGGGCTTCTTCGCGGTGCGCGTGGCTCGCGCCCAGCCCTTCAACGTCTGCCGCGATGCCGCGCTCTACCGCTACCCGCTGCAGCACGACGACGGGCTGCACGTGGTGCACCTGCGCCGCTCCGACTTCCTGCTGCGCGTGGCGCCGGGGCAGCAGCTGTTCTGGGTCTACGACAACCGCCGCGGCGATCCGCTGGCCGGCGTACCGCTGCAGTTGGAGCGGGGGGACCAGCCCGTCCGGACCCTGGGCGCGAGCAACGCGGACGGCCTGCTGCAGGCGGAGGCCGATCTCCGCGACGGTGACTGGCTGCTGGCCGATGACGACGCCCGCCGCGACAAGGCCTTCTTCCGCATTCCCGACCGGGCCCTTCCCGTGGCCCCGGTGGTCACCCGTATGCAGCTGTTCAGCGAGCGGGGTTTCTACAAGCCCGGCGAGATCGTCCACCTGGCCGGCATCGTCCGCGAGTACGCCGGCGGAGCCTTGCGCGCGCCGGCCCAGCGAGCGGCCACCATCGTCGTCCGTGGCCCCGACTGGCGAGAGGCCGCGCGCGCCGCCGTGACCCTCGACGACCGCGGCGGTTTCGCCTGGGACTTCCCGTCGCCCGCTGCCGGGCCCCGGGGGCGATACCGTTTCCAGCTCTACTTCAACGAGCGGGTGGAGGAGTGCCGGGCGATCATCGACTACTACCAGCCCAACACCTTCGAGGTGACGATCTCCGGCATGGCCGACCGTTTCCTGCGCCGGACCGAATTCCGCGCCGACGTCGGCGGTGCCTTCCTGGCCGGCAACCCGATGGCCGGCGACGCCCTCGGCTACCGGCTGGAGCTGTCACCCTTCTCCGGCGCCGTATCGCCGCGGGCCGAGGCCCGGGACTACGCCTTCGGTCTGGACGAGAAGCTGCAAAAGCGGGACCCGGAGCATGCCGTCTCCGCCCGCTTCGACGACGGAGGCCGCCACACGGCCCGCCTGCCGCTGAGCCGGTTCGCCGCCACCAATTTCGTCGCCACCCTGGGTTTCCAGGCCACCGCCAAGAGCAGCGAGGGCAAGGAGTTCACCGTCAGCCGGAACGCCCTCTTCCTGCCCGGCGAGCGGGTGTGCGGCATCCGGCTCCCCTTCTTCAACTCCAGCAGGCAGCCGCTACAGGCCGGGCTGCTGCTGCTCGACGGTACCGGCAAGCCGGTGGAGGGCGAAGTGAGCGTCGCCCTCTTCCGGGTGGAGTACCGCGACGATCAGCGCCGCCTCGTCGCCGCCGGCCACGGCCGCGACGTCGCCGTGAAGGAGCGGGCCCGCTTCGAGATGGCCATCCCCGGTCCCGGCGACTACGTGCTGAAGGTCGATGCCCGCGACCCTGCCGGAGTGGTCACCTCCACCTCGGCGCCGTTCTGGGCCTGGAGCGCCGATTTCGCTCCGGAGGGAGACGAGTTTACGGTGCAGGCGGCGCAGGAGAGCTGCAAGCCGGGCGACACCGCGCACGTCTACATCCGCTCCGCGCGCGCCGGCAAGGCGCTGGTGAGCATCGAGTCTCACCGCATCCACGAAGCGCGGGTGATCAGCCTGGACAAGACCACCCCCTTCTCGTTTGTCGTGACCCGCGCCCACTTTCCGGCGGTGAACGTGGTGGTGACCGGGCTGTTCGGTGACGGGCAGGTCCTCGAAGCGCGGGCGGCCATCCAGGTGCTGGACGAAGAGAAGAAGCTGAGGCTGGCCATCGAGGCCCCGGACGAGGTGAAGCCGGCAACCACGGTGAAAGCAACCATCCGGGTGACGGATGGCAGCGGCAGCGGCCGCAAGGCCCGGCTGTTCGTCTGGGGTGTCGACGAGGGCAACCTCTCGCTCAGCGCCTACTCCACCCCCGACCCCTTCGGCCACTTCTGGCGCACTGCCGGCTACCTGAGCCACTCGCCCCTGCGCACCCTCTATTCGCGCGACTGCACGGAGTGGACGCTCGCCCACCCCGACCTCGATATCCCGCTGGCCGGAGCCGGCATCTTCGGCCGCGTGCGGCGCCCCGACAACTCTCCCCACCGTCCGGCCACGGTTTTCCTGGAGGACGGCAAGAGCTCGCAGCTCGCCGCCGCCCGCGTCTCCGAGCAGGGCTATTTCTTCTTCGCCGGGCTCCGCGACGGCCGCTACGTCGTGCGCGCCGAGGCCGCCGGCTGCCAGACCCTGCGCCAGGAGGTTCGCCACTTCGGGGAGCGCCTGACCGAAGCCGATCTGGTCCTGCTGCCGGAGGGCGCCCGCGAGTTCCCGGGAGATCAATACCTGGAGGGCGTCTCGGGCGGCGTGCGCATGTCCGAGGCGGCCGACTCCGCGATGCCTGCACCCATGGCGGCGCAGGCCAAGGGGATGGCCCGGGAGGAGGAGGAAACGGCCGCTTCCGGTTTGTCGTCGATCGCCCTGCGCCAGAATTTCCGGGAGGTCCTCTTCTTCCGGCAGGTCGAGACCGACGGGCAGGGAGTGGCCGCGGTCGAGTTCGAAACCTCCGACCAGCTCTCCGCCTACCGGCTCATGGCCGTGGCCTACGATGAGGCGTGCTTCGGCGCCGGAGAGAAACGGCTGCTGGTGAGCAAGGACCTGCTGGTGACCGAGAACATGCCCGAGTTCGCCCGCCTGGACGACTCCTTCCGGGCCGGCTTCCAGGTCTCCAACCGCCTGGCCGCCGGGCTGGGGGTGACCGCCGTGGCCCAGGCCCAGGGCATCGCCCTGCAGGGGCCGGGGGAGCACCGCCTCACCATCGGCGGCCGCCAGAACGGGGTGGCCATCTTCCAGTTCCGGGCCGACCGCCTGGGCGAGGCGCAGCTCCGGTTCTACGCCCTCTCGGAAAAGGAGAAGGACGGCCTGCTCCACAAACTGGCGGTGAGCGACAACCTGGTGACGGAGACCCTCCTCGACTTCGACTCCGGCCGGCGACTGGAGAAGCAGGTCCAGCCGCAGGAGGGAGCGGAGCAGCAGCGGCTGCGCCTTCGGGTGGCCCCCTCCATCCTGCATCAGACGGTGAAGATCGCCGAGAAGCTCATTTTCTATCCCTACGAGTGCCTGGAGCAGCGCACCTCGAGGGCGCTCCCCTTCCTGGCCCTGGACGACGCCCTGGTGGAGCGGCTCGAGCTCCGGATCGACGGGGGGCAGATCCGCCGGGCGGTGCAGGAGTACCTGGACATCATCCCCGAGTTTCAGAACGAGGCGGGCGGCCTGGGCTACTACCGCAGCGCTCCCTGGCCCTCCGAGTACCTGACCGCCTACGTGCTCTGGGCGATGGAGCTGGCGCGCGACCGCGGCTACCGGGTGAACGCGGAAACGATGGAGAGGGCGGCGAATTTTCTCCGCTCCAGCCGGCTCGCCCCCGAGCCGGAGGCCTTTTTCCAGTTCGTGCTGAGCCTGAGCGGGAAGGCCGACCGGGAGAAAGTGCTCAAACTGGGCGCGGAGCGGGACAAGCTCAGCCTCACCGCCCGCGCCTTCCTGCTGCGCGCCCTGCACAGGCAGGGCATCGACCCGAAGCTCGAGGCCGAGATCGCGTCCGGCTTCCTCACCCGCCTGCAGGTCGAGGCCGACTTCGCCTACTTCGACGCCTCCGCCTCCCGCTACTGGCGCGATCTGCCCTTCCTCTCCTCGCGCTACGTGACCGCCCTGGCCTTGAGCGCCTTCCTGGACTCCGGCAGCGATTTCCCGCTGGCTCCTCGGGTCGTCAACTGGCTCCTCGAGACCGGTCCCGAGCAGTGGCACACCACCCAGACCAACTTCTGGGTCCTCGAAGCGATGGGCCAGTACGCGCGCGCCTTCGAAAAGAAGCCGGCAAGCCGGGCCGTGGCGGAAATCGCGGGCGAGAAGCAGACGAAGGTCTTCGCCTCCCCGCGCGACAGCCTGCAGGTCGAGAAGGACCTCGGCGACCGCCGCGAAACCGCCGGGGTCAGGGCGGAAGGCGACGGCCTCCTCTACCTCACCACCGAGTTGAGCTACAAGCTGCGCAACCCCGGGCCGAAGAGCCGGGGCATCACGGTGCAGCGCAACGTGTACGGTCCTGACGGCAGGCCGGCCCCGGTCTACCGGCGCGGCCAGACCTACCAGGTCGAGCTCCTCATCGAGGTCGACAAGGAGGTGCCCTACGGGGTGATCGACGAGCCGCTGGCGGCCGGTTTCGAGGTGCTGCGCCAGGACGTGGCCACCACCCGGGAACTGAAGGAGTACAACTCCCGGAATGCCGCGGGCTATGGCTCGGGCTGGCTCCGCCAGGAGAACGCCTCCGACCGGGTGGTCTTCTACTCCTACGCCCTGCAGGGCAAGATCCGCGTGGTCTACTTCATCAAGGCCCTCTACTCCGGCAGTTACACCTGGCTCCCCACCCTGGTCCAGGGCATGTACCACCCCCAGTATTTCGGCCGCGGCGGGACGGAGAAAGCGGAGGTGAAAGAGTAGGGGGCGATTCGTGGTCTGCGAACATCTGGCAGCGCTCGAGAAAGCGCTCCTGGATCGGGGGGCGCCGGTGACCTGCCAGGGCCGGCCCTGGACCGAAAACTGCCGGGAGTGGGTCTACTTCGGGGTCATCCTCGACGCCGGGGCCATCCGGGCCCGCTTCTCCCTCCCGCCCTGGGTGGAGGTGCACGAGAACCGGGACCCGCGCTCGGGGCTGGAAAAAGGGCTGGTCTGCACCCGGTGCCACGACGGGGTGATGGGCATGGTCTCCGGGCCGTACGAGACGTTTCCTTGACCCGGCGTGCGTCCCGCGCGTCCCCCGGGCAGGTACGTGAACGGCTTTCGCCGTGGTCGCTGGCTCCAATTTCACCGGTGGTTGAATGGAAACGAAAAGCGCTGCATTATTGTAAAACCGGATGATCCGGAGGTCCGCTCATGAATGAAGCCACTGAATCCGTCTATCATATCGTGGAGTCGGCCAAGCCGTTCGCGCAGGCGGTCGAGGACCTGGACGCCGCGGTCAGGCGCCACGGCTTCGGGGTGCTGCACGTGCACGATGTGGCGGCTACCCTGCGCGCGAAGGGAGAGCCGTTCGCCGGCGAGTGCAGGATCTTCGAAGTGTGCAATCCGCGCCAGGCGGCCCGGGTTCTGGCCGCCGACATCCGGCTCAACATGGCCCTGCCCTGTCGCATTTCCGTTTTCAGCGAGCGCGAAAAGACCCGGATCGGCCTCATCCGGCCGCAGCGCATGCTGGCCTCCCTTTCGGACGACCCGGATCTGGCCGGGGTGGCTGCCGAGGTCGAGGCGGCAACCCTGCGCATGGTCGACGAGGCGAAGTAGGGAGGGCGGCCATGATCGTTGTCTGGTCGGGATTCCTGGCCCTGATCCTGATATTGCTGGGGCTCGACCTGGGGGTATTCCACCGGCGGGCGCGGAGAGTCTCCGTTCGCGAGGCCCTGGGCTGGTCCGCGGGTTGGATCGCGCTGGGCCTCTCCTTCGCCCTGTTCGTCTACTTCGGCTACGAGCACAAGTGGCTCGGGCTGGGTACGGCCGTGGACTCCGTGGACGGGGTGCTGAACGACGGCGTCACCGCGGTCGAAAAGTATCTCACCGGCTACCTGGTGGAGAAGTCGCTCTCGGTGGACAACATCTTCGTGATCGCCCTCATCTTCAACTTCTTCGCGGTGCCGGGGATCTACCAGCACCGGGTGCTCTTCTGGGGCATCCTCGGCGCCCTGCTCATGCGCGGGGGGATGATCGGCGTCGGCGCCCGTCTGATCGCCGAGTTCCACTGGATCCTCTACCTGTTCGCCCTCTTCCTGATCGTGACCGGGGTGCGCATGCTCCTCTTCCGGGCGGGGCACGCCGACCTGCAGCGAAATGCCGTCTTGCGCCTGGCGCGCCGCCTCTTCCCGGTGACCGCCCGCTTCCACGGCGAGCACTTCATGGTCCGGGCCGGGGCGCCCGCCTCCCGCGAGAGCGAGCTTCCCGGCGGCGCCCCGCAGGACGACGAGGTGGTTGCCCGCGCCCGGACCGGCAAGTGGCTGCTCACCCCCCTGGCGCTGGCCCTGGTCATGGTGGAGACGACCGACCTGATCTTCGCCGTCGACTCCATCCCGGCCATCTTCGCCATCACCGCCGACCCCTTCCTCGTCTATACCTCCAACGTCTTCGCCATCCTCGGCCTGCGCTCCCTCTACTTCGCCCTGGCCGGGCTGATGAACAAGTTCCGCTACCTGAAGGCCGCCCTGGCCGTGGTGCTGCTGCTGGTCGGCCTGAAGCTGCTTCTGGCCGGCTGGCTGAAGTCCCTGCTGGGGCGCAGCTTCAACCTCTACCTGCTGCTGGTTGTGCTCCTCATCCTGGCCACCGGCGTGGTGGCCTCCCTGCTGGCGGAGGGGCGGGACCGGAAGCGGAAGTGAATTTTCGACCCGGGACGGGACCGGTTTCCCTCTCCGCCCCGATTTCAGAACCCGCCGCTTCAGTCGCCGCTTGAAAAAACTTTCTCCGCGCGGGAAAATGGAGTTCTCAGGATCGGACCGGGATGAGGGGGAGGAGGAGGCCAGCCAAGCCGCGGCAGCGGCGGCAATCCGGTTCCCGGAGGAGGTGAAAGAATGAATGGGAGACGATGGGGCGTTTTCTTTCCGGCATTCCTGGCGGCGCTTCTTCTGGCCGGGGCCGAGTACAAGGGCCGCAACATAGACGGCACCCACTTTTCCGCCCGGGTCCACGTCGAAGGCGATGAAGCCGCCTACGAGGTGGACGTGGTCTTCGTGGGTCGGGCGGCGAACGTGGCCTTTCCCGACCTGGTCAATCCCGCCTTCCGCGCCACCCTGATCAACGGCAAGTACCTGACCCTCTACCTCCTCGACGAGGTCGTAGCGGATCCTGCCAACCTCAGATTGAAGCAGGTCTCGCCCCCGCTGGAGCTCGACCCGCGCGAGGAGAAGCCCGACCCGGCCGACTGGCCGGCCACGCGCATCTGGGTCATGAACGTCGACGTCCGATAGATCGCGGGTTTTCCATCCGGAATCGATGGCGAGCGAGGCGCTTCAGGTGAATCCACCTGCCATGGAGACGCTGACCGTCCGGCCGCTGACGCCGGAGAACTGGCCCGACTTCGAGCGCCTTTTCGGCCGGCGCGGGGCCTGCGGGGGCTGCTGGTGCATGTTCTGGAGGCAGACGCAGGGGGAGTTCGAGGCGTGCAAGGGGGAGGAGAACCGGCGCCGCATGCGGGCGCTGGTGCGGGGGGGTGAGGTCCCGGGGCTCATCGCCTATTCCGGGGGCGAACCGTGCGCCTGGTGCTCGCTGGGCCCGCGCTCCTCGTTTTCGCGGCTCGCCCGCTCGCGCGTCCTCAAACCGGTGGACGAACGCCCGGTCTGGTCGCTGGTCTGCTTTTTCGTCTCCCCCCCCTTCCGCCGGCGGGGCGTGACGGGCCGGCTCATCTCCGCCTCCGTCCGTTTTGCCCGGGAGCGGGGAGCGGAGATTCTCGAGGCCTACCCGATCGAGCCCAGGGGGGGGAAGCAGGCCGACGTCTTTCTCTACACCGGCATCGCCTCGGCCTTCCGCAGGGCCGGCTTCACCGAGGCGGCCCGGCGCTCGCCCACCCGGCCGGTGATGAGGCGGGCTCTCCGGTGATGGATGAGGCGGAGAAAGGAGCGATGATGGAATTCCACGAAGTCGTGAAGAGGCGGCGCACGGTGAGGGAGTTCAGGCCCGACCCGGTGCCCGAGGGGGTGGTGCGGCGGGCGCTCGAGGCCGGCTTGGCCGCGCCCTGCAACGCCCACCTGAAGAGCTGGGAATTCATCCTGCTGCGCGACCGGGTGAAGCGGGCCGAGGCGGTGGGGGCAAAGCTGAAGGCCCGGGACATGAAGGAGGCACGGGAGATCGAGGAGTTCGTGGCCCGCTTCGAGGACGAGGAGCTCCGGAGGGTCTACCGCCGCTCCCTGCCGCTCCAGCTCTCCATGATGCTCCAGGCGCCCGAGGTGCTCCTGGTGTGCTACAACATGAAGCCGCTTTCCCGGGTTCGGAGCCTGTTCGAGCTGAATCCGCTGGCTTCGGTCTGGATGTGCGTGGAGAACATCATGCTGGCGCTGGCCGCGGAGGGGGTCTATGGCTGCACCTACACCCCGTATGACTCCGGAGAGCTCAAGGAGTTTCTCGGCGTTCCGGATGGAGTCGAGATCGCCGCGGTCATCCCCTTCGGGTATCCCGCGCGGGAGCCGGAGGCGGCCCCGGAGGAGAACCTCGACCAACGCCTTCACCGGGACGGTTGGTAGAACCCGCTCCACGGGAGGAGAGTGCGAATGGATGTGAAGGACCTGCTGGAATTTCTCCAACAAAGGATGGCCCAGGCCTACACGGAACAGGTCTGGACGGTGGCGATCGTGGCGGCGATGTGCGGGTTTGTCGTCAGCAAGCGGGAGAAGCTGATTCCCTGGTGCGGTGCCCGGCTGGTCTCGTGGGGGGTGCGCTTCGCCGCCCTGCTCGCCGTGCTCTTCATCTGGAGCCGGCACGGCATCTACGTGTACTACAACCGGGTGGCGGGGAGGCTCATCGCCAGCCACGCCCCCGTCGCCATGCCTCAGGGAAACCCCCTTCTCGACGCCGCCGGCATGGCGGTGGGCTGGTCCGGGGTGCTGCTCTACAGCGCGCTGGTGCTGGGCTCGGCCTGGGCGGCGGTGCGGGTGGCGGCGAAAAGCGCGGGAGGCGGAACTGGCCGAGATGCGGCCGGGGAGTGAAACCGGAGAGGTGAGATTCGCATCCAAGGAGGAGGAAGATGAGTGCGAACCAAGTGATGTGTCCGTGGTGCGGGGCGGTGAACCGGCTGTGGAAGCCCTACTGGCTGGTGGCCGGGGCCCTGACTTTCGGCATCGCCCTGATGATCCCGTCGGTCTGCGGCGCCTGCGGCAAGGGCTACATGCCGGGAGCGGTCCGCAAGGAGCTGCTGAAGTGGGTGCTGCTGATCGACTTCATCGCCCTGCCGGTGCTGATCGGCGTCGTCGTCTCGGTCGCCCGGCTGGCGGGGTGAACGGGACCCCGCGCCCCCGGTCGGCGGCGAGGGATGGCGGAGGGGCCCTGCGGAGAGGCGGCGGGCCCCGGGAGGCGTCCATGGATGAAGATTTCGCGGCGGATCGGCCCACGCTCGAGGAGAGTGTCCTCGCCTCTCTGGATGGCCGCGATCCCGGGTTGCTCCCCTTCCTGCCCTACATCCTGCAGGACATCTGGGAACTCGGCGCCTCGCCGGGCGTTGTGGCCGGGCTCTTCCGCCGCAACGTTCCCGACCATTCCGGCAAACGGGTGCTCGACCTGGGATGCGGCAAGGGGCCGGTGGCAGTGCGCCTGGCCGAAGAGTTCTCCTGCACCTGCCTGGGCATCGACGCCCTGGCGGAATTCATCGCCGAGGCGCGGCGGCGGGCCGAGGCGCACGGGGTGGCCCACCTCTGCCGCTTCGAGCGGGGAGACATCCGCGAGCGCCTCCCCGCCCTGGCCGGCTTCGACCTGATCGTCCTGGGGGCCATCGGCCCGGTCCTGGGGGATCTGCCCACCACCCTCCGGCGGCTTGCACCCTGCCTCGCTCCCGGCGGCCTGGTGGTGGTGGATGACGGTTATGACCGCTCCGGGGAGGAAGGCCGCGACGAGCTCCTCGCCCGAATCGCCGCCGGAGGGATGGAGATCGTCGCCGAGGTGGTCTCCAGTCCGGAGGAGGTGCGGGAGGAGAACGCGCGCATCTTCACCCGCCTGAAGCAGCGCTGCGACGAACTCGCCGATGGACACCCGGAAAAGCGGGGGCTGTTCGCGGAGTACGTGCGGTTGCAGGAGGAGGAGAACCGGCGCCTGGAGAGGGACCTGGTCTGCACCACGATGGCCCTGCGCCGGGGCGGATCGTGAGCGGGCGGTACGCGGCCGGCAGGGAGTTCCTGCGGGACCGGTTGCGCCTGGCCTTCGACTTCCGCCAGACCGACCAGAGCCGGGGCGTGCCGGCGCCGCCGCTGCAGAAGCCACTGCGGCAGGGGCAGGCGCCGCTGCCGCTGCCGGACTGGGAGGTGAGCGGCAAGGTTCGCGAAGTGGATCTTGCCGAGGCCATTCGCCGGCGCCGCAGTTGGCGCGACTTCAACGCCGAACCGCTCTCCCTGGCCGAGCTCTCCTTCCTGCTCTGGGCCACCCAGGGCGTGCGCGGCCGGCCCTCGGCCGGCCACGCCCTCCGCATGGTGCCCTCGGCCGGCTGCCGCCATGCCTTCGAGACCTATGTCGCCGCCCTGAACGTGGCCGGCCTCGTCCCGGCGCTCTACCGCTACCTGCCGCTGGATCACGCCCTGGTGCAGGAGCGGGAGGCGGCCGACCTCGGCGCGGAACTCGTCCGGGCCGCGCTGGGCCAGGAGTTCGTCGCCGCCGCAGCCACCTTGGTCTGGAGCTGCATTCCCTATCGCATGGAGTGGCGCTATGGCCCGGCCGCCCACCGGGTCATCGCCATCGACGCCGGCCACCTCTGCCAGAACCTCTACCTGGCCGCCCAGGCGACGGGCGCAGGGACCTGCGCGGTCGCCGCCTTCCACCAGGGCCTCATGGACCGCCTGCTGGGCGTGGACGGCGAGGAGGAGTTCGCCTTCTATTTGGCGCCGGTCGGCAAGGTGGCGGGCTGAGCGACCCCCTACTGGCGGAGGCTCTGCAGCAGCAGCTTCAGGGCCGGGTAGTCGATGGTCTGGCAGATCTCCTCGACGTGCCGGGTGAGGCTGGCGTCGGGGCTGATGAGGGCGTTGCGGATCATGAGAGGCTCGTAGTCGAGGTCGACGGCGCCGAAGTAGGTGGCCAGCACGCATCCCGTGGCGCTCAACCCGCAGAGAAAAAGGGTGTTGCAGCCCTTCTCCTTCAGGAGCTTGTCCAGCTCCGTCTTCTTGAAGGCGCTGGGAAAGTTCTTGACGATGCGCGGATCCTCCGGCACGATCTTGACCGACTCCGGGAACTTGAGATCCTCCTCGCTCGGCTTCGGGCCCTGCAACGGGCTGTGGTAGACGGCGATGACCGGAAAGCCGTGGCTGCGGAAGAGGCCGATGTAGTAGTTGATGACCGGCAGCGCCCTCTGCTTGTCGGCGTCGTCCATGTGGGCCAGGTAGACGTTCTGGACGTCGATCACCAGCAGCGCGGGCTTCACCTTCGGCGCAGCCTTCTTTTCCGCCTGGCCGGCGGTGAGCGCCGGGACCAGGGCGAGCAGCAGCAGTACCAGGGCCACCTTTTTCATAAGTCCTCCTGTGCGGGCGGTTCCGCCGCCCTGTGAACGGGTGGAAGCATGGTTCTTGTACCACAGATGATACGCACGGAGCCGACTCCCGGTCGGCGGATCGGCGAAGAAAATCCATTTACTTGCCGGCCGGCATCCGCTACCATGATGGGAGTCGGCAAGGAGTGAACATGAAGCGCACGAGCTTTTTAAGCGGGGCGATCGGCCTGGCTGCCGGCGGGGCGCTGCTGGGCAACCGGGCCATGGCCCAGGAGGCGGGAACCGACCTCTGCCAGAAGAAATTGGCGGCCAAGAACAGGTTTCTGAAGGGCTGGCTCGACTCCTGGCTGCAGAACCTGAAGGGGCGCATGCCGGAGCCGGAAAAGGTGGCGCTCATCGAGGCCAATGGCCGCGCCTGCGCTGCGCGCGCCGGCCTGCTGGAGTGGGCGGCGTCGTTCCACGGAGACGTGGACAAGTTCCTGGCCGAGATGGAGAAGCACATCGGACCCGGCAACGCGCGGCGGGACGGCCAGACCATCCACCTCGTCTACGAGAAGTGCTTCTGCCCGCTGGTCGGCGACATGGACGACCCGCTGCCGGGCGACTACTGCCTCTGCACGCGGGGATGGACCCAGGCGGTCTATGGCGCGCTGGCCGGCAAGCCGGTGAGGGTGGACCTCAAGGCCTCGGTCAAGCGCGGCGACCCGAAATGCCTCATCGAGGTCGAGCTGGGCTGAGGGCGGGGCGCAGGGAGGGAAAATGGTGATCCGAGTCCTGGTGGTCCATGCCTCGAAACGAGGGGCGACAGCCGAAATAGCCGAGCGGATCGGCGGAGAGCTGCTACGCGCAGGCTTGGAGGCCGAGGTGAAGCCGGTCGGGCGGGTGGATGACCTCGCTTCCTACTCCGCCGCGGTGCTGGGCAGCGCCGTCTACTATGGGAGGTGGCGAAGGGACTTCGTCACTTTCCTGCGCGGAAACGAGCGGGCGCTGGCCGGCCTTCCCCTCTGGATCTTCTCTTCCGGTCCCACCGGCCGGGGCGAGCCGCTGCAGCTGACCAACGGGTGGCGTTCTCCATCGGGGCTGCAGCCGTTGCTGGAGCGCATCGCGCCGCGCCAGGTCGCCCTCTTCCACGGCCGGATCGCGATGGAAGACCTGAATTTCTTTGAGCGCTTCATCGCCCGCAAGGTGAAGGCCCCCGCTGGTGATTTCCGCGAGTGGCCGGCCATCGAGGCCTGGGCGGGGGCGATCGCCGCCGACCTGGGCGGGGCCGCCGGCCGGGGGTGAACGGGAATGGGCGATGCCGTGTTGCTGCTCGGCGACCCGCGGCTGCGGGTGGTCAGCAGCCCGGTCGCCGGGGTCGCCGACCCGGCGTTCGAAGCGGAAGCCCGCCGGCTGCACGCCGTTCTGGAGGCGTTCCGCCGCCGGCACGGCTTCGGCCGCGGCATCGCCGCCCCACAGATCGGCATCCCGCGCCGGTTCATCGCCCTCGACCTGGGCGCCGGGCCGCTGACCCTGGTCAACCCGGTCATCACCTGGCGCAGCCGGGAGACTTTCACCCTTTGGGACGACTGCATGTGCTTTCCCGACCTGCTGGTGAAGGTCAGGCGCCATCTCTCCATCCGCCTCGCCTTCCAGGACGAGACGGGGCGCTTTCACACCTGGGAGAAGATCGGCCAGGCCGAATCGGAGCTGCTGCAGCACGAGGTCGACCATCTCGACGGCGTCCTGGCCACCGATCGGGCGCTCGACGGGCCAAGCCTCGTCTATCGCCTGGCGTTTGACGCCGACCCCGATTACTTCCGCGGCCAGGTGGACTACCGGATCGGGCCGCTGGCCGCGCCCGCGCCAACCGGGACGTGATCGGGCCTCCGTTTCACCGCAACAACCTCGACCGCTCCGTCTCCCCCTACCTGCGCCAGCACGCCGGCGATCCGATCCACTGGCAGGAGTGGTCCGCCGGCGCCCTGGAGGAGGCCCGCCGCAGCAACCGGCACATTCTCGTCTCCATCGGCTACTCCACCTGCCACTGGTGCCACGTGATGGCGGGAGAGGCCTTCGCCGACCGGGAGGTGGCGCGCTACCTCAACGACCACTTCGTGGCCATCAAGGTGGACCGCGAGCAGCGGCCCGACATCGACCACCATTTCATGGCCTTCATCGCCGCCACCCGCGGGGGCGGCGGCTGGCCGCTCAACGTCTTCCTCACGCCGCAGGGCGAGCCCATCGCCGCTTTCACCTACATCCCCCTGCGCGAGCGCTTCGGTACGCCGTCCCTGCCGGATCTGCTGCGGGCGGTGCGCAGGCAGACGCGCGGGGTACCCTTCCGCGGCCCGGAAACGCCAGCGGACGACGCTTGGCCCCTGCCGCAGGTCGTCGCCGCCCTGCTCTCCGGCCACGATGCGGTGCACGGCGGCTTCGGCTCCGGCCCCAAGTTTCCGCCCCACTGCAGCCTCCTGCTCCTCCTGAGCCATTACGACCGGTACCGCGATCCGCGGGTGGAGGGCCTGCTGGCCAAAACGCTCGCGGCCATGGCCGAGCGCGGGCTGCACGACCACCTGCAGGGGGGCTTTTTCCGCTACTGCGTGGACGCCGCCTGGACGATCCCGCACTTCGAAAAGATGCTCTATGACCAGGCCATGATGCTCTGGGTCTACTCCTGGGGGCTGGCGGTATTGAAGCGGGAGGAGTACCGGGAGGTCATCGCCGGCCTTCTGCGCTGCCTGGAGGAGACCTTCCGCCGCGGCGGGCTCTACATCTCCGCCCACGACGCCGATACCCATCACCGCGAGGGGGCGACCTACACCTGGACCCTGGCGGAGCTGGAGCGCCTGCTGGAACCGCCGGAGCTGGAGCGGTTGCGCCGTGCCTACGACATCCGTGAAGCCGGCAATTTCGAAGAAGCCAACCACCTCGTGCGCCTCCCGGGCGCGGCGCCTGCCGGGGTGGAGGAGAAGCTGTTGCGGCTGCGCCGGCAGCGAACGCAGCCCTTCGCCGACCACAAGATCATCACCTCCTGGAACGCCCTGGCGGGAGTCGGCCTGGTCATGGCCTGGCGGGCGACCGGCGACGCTGCCCTGCGGGAGCGGGCCCGCGGAGTTCTCGACGGGCTCCTGCAGCTCCACCGCCGCCCAGATGGAGGCATCGCCCACAGCTCGCTGGACGGAGTCGTGCAGGCGCAGGGATTCCTGGAGGACGCCGCCGCGCTGCTGCTGCTGGCCACCTGCCTCCACGAGGAGCGGGACGGCCGGGCGGAGCTTCTGCGCGAGTTGAGACCGATCGTGCTCCGCTTCCGCGGCGACGGCTGGAACGAGGCCGCGGAGAACGATTTCCGACCGGTGGCGGCAACCGGCTTTGACCACCCCATCCCCTCCTCGGCAGCCCTGGCGGAGATGGCCCTGCTGCGCACCGCGCTGCTGCTCGGCGAAGAGCCGCCGCCGGTCGCCGCCGGCGCCCCGGGCCGGGAGTTCGGCGCGCTCGCGGCCTTCATCGCCGATGGCCACTGGCACATCGTTCATGCGCCCCGGCTCATTGCCTGGAGCGAGCTTCCACTGAATGCCGTCCAGGTGCCGGGAACGGAGCTTGTCGACTGCTTCGAGGGCGCCTGCCGGCGCCGGCCCTGACCGGGGCAATGGCTTCCCTTTCCGGGTGAAGTGAGTTACGCTGGGGCTGCAGGAGGTGGACATGAGACGGATCGCGATTGCGGCTTCCTCTCTGCTGCTGGCCGGGGGCCTGATGGCAGCCGAGCTGCAGGCCATCAAGCTGAACGAGCCGAACAAGAAGCGCGGGCTGCCGTTCATGGAGACCCTGTCGGTCAAGGCCTCGGCGCGGGCCTGGTCGGAAAAGAAGCTGAGCCTCCAGGACCTCTCCGACCTGCTCTGGGCGGCCAACGGGATCAACCGGCCCGAGGAGGAAAAAAGCACGGCCTCGTCGGCGATGAACGCCCGCGACATCGTCGTCTACGTGTTCATGGGTGAGGGGGTCTTCCGCTACGAGCCGTTGACGCACGAGTTGCAGCCCGTGCTCGCCGGTGACTTCCGGGCCCAGATCATGATGGTCCGGCCGCCCCGGCCGGCCGGCGCGCCCCCCGCTCCCGGTGCTCCGGGCACGCCCCCGCCTGCGGCTGCCGGCACCCCTCCTCCTCCCCCGCCACCCTCCCATCCCCCCGTGCAACTCGTCCTGGTCTCCGATTCCGCCCGCTTCCGCATGGGGCCGCCGGAGCTGCGACGAGAGTGGGGGACTCTGGACGCCGGCATCGTGTCGCAGAACATCTCCCTCTTCTGCGCGGCGACCGGCCTGAAGACCCGTCCCCGCGCCTCCATGGACAAGGAGAAGATCAAGGGGCTGCTCCAGTTGACCGACGCCCAACACGTCCTGCTGAATCACCCCGTCGGCTACGCGCAGTGAAGGGCGGAGCACCGCCGCGGTGGGCGGGGGCGCGGTGAGATAGAAGGGGATCGATGGGCGGAGGGCCGCATGGACCGCCCGAGGAGGAACCATGCCCAGCGACATGGAGATCGCCCGCGAGGTGAGGATGAAGCCGATCGCCGAGGTGGCGGCGGCGGCGGGCATCGCCCCGCAGTACCTGGAACCGCACGGACGCTACAAGGCCAAGGTGAGCCTGGACATTTTCGAGGCGCTGAGCGAGCGCCCCGACGGCAAGCTGATCCTGGTCTCGGCCATCACCCCCACGCCCGCCGGGGAGGGCAAGACCACCGTCTCGGTGGGGCTCAACCTGGGCCTGAACCGCATCGGCGCCCGGGCCGGGCTGGCGCTGCGCGAGCCCTCCATGGGGCCGCTCTTCGGCATGAAGGGCGGGGCCACCGGCGGCGGCCGTTCGCAGGTGCTGCCCATGGACGAGATCAACCTCCACTTCACCGGCGACATCCACGCCGTCACCGCCGCCCACAACCTGCTGGCCGCCCTGCTGGACAACCACATCTACCGCCACCTCGAGCCGGAGATCGACCCCAGCCGCGTGCGCTGGCCGCGGGCCCTGGACATGAACGACCGCTCCCTGCGCCACGTGATCGTCGGCCTGGGCGGCCACGAGCACGGCACGCCGCGCGAGTCGGGCTTCTTCATATCGGCGGCCTCGGAGATCATGGCCGTCCTCTGCCTGAGCCAGAGCTACGAGGAGCTGAAGCGGCGCATCGGCAACATCCTGCTGGGGTTCGACCACGGGGACAAGCCGGTCTTCGCCCGCGACCTGAAGGCCGAGGGGGCGCTGGCCGCGGTGCTGCGCGACGCCCTCAAGCCCAACCTGGTGCAGACCTCGGAGAACACGCCGGCATTCATCCACGGCGGACCGTTCGCCAACATCGCCCAGGGCACCAACGCGGTGGTATCCACCCGCCTGGCCCTGAAGCTCTTCGACGTGGTGGTCACCGAGGCCGGATTCGCCTTCGAGCTCGGCGCCGAGAAGTTCTTCGACATCGTGGCCCGCCAGGCCGGCTTCTGCACCGCCGGGGTGGTGCTGGTGGCCACCGCCCGGGCCCTGAAGCTCCACGGCGGCGTCAAGCTGGCCGACGTCAACCGCCCCGATCCAGGAGCGGTGGAGCGGGGCCTTCCCAACCTGGCCCAGCACCTGCAGAGCATCCGCCGCTTCGGCATGCAGGCGGTGGTGGCCATCAACTCCTTCACCTCCGACACGGCCGACGAGCACGATGTGATCATGCGCTTCTGCAAGGAGCAGGGCTTCAAGGCGGTGGTCACCGACTGCTGGGAGCGGGGCGGGACCGGGGCCACCGGACTGGCCGAGATGGTGCTGGAGGAGTGCAGGCGCCCGGTCTGCCACTCCTTCCTCTACCCCTTGGAGTGGACAACCGAGAAGAAGATCGAGACCGTGGCCCGCGAGATGTACGGGGCCGAGGCCATCGACTTCACCAAGCAGGCGCGCACGGACCTGAAGCGCATCAAGGCCCACGGCTTCGACAACCTCCCGGTCTGCATCGCCAAGACCCAGAAGTCCCTCTCCGACAATCCGGCCCTGCTGGGCCGACCCAAGGACTTCCTGGTCACGGTGCGCGAGATCCGGGTGGCTTCCGGGGCCGGGTTCACCATCCCCATCACCGGGGACATCCTGCTCATGCCCGGCCTGCCCGAGGAGCCGGCGGCGCGCGCGGTGGACCTCTCCCCGGGCGGCGAGATCAGCGGGCTGTTCTGAGGGCGTATCCAGCCGGGAAGGGTTCCTTGGCAGGGACAGGTTTAAAACCTGTCCCTACAATTCCATGGGTAATGCTAGGATAGTACCCGTCACCCGACAATCCGTTTGATCATCACGAAATCGTTGCCCCTCTCCTCCACCCGGACAAACCCGATTCGGCTGTACAGGCGCTCCGCCGGGTTCCCCCGGGTCATGCTGAGGCATATCCTGTTGTAGATCTTCGCCGACTCCTTTTCCAACAGTTCCAGCAGCCTGGTTCCGATTCCTTGGTTCTGGAATTCCGGCAGGACGGCGATGGTCAGTTCCGGCGTCTCCTCGTCCACGTAGCCGTATCCCTTTTCTTTTCCGGTCAGCAGCCTCACCCAGGCGGCGCCCACGTTCCTGTCGCCGGAAAACGCCAGATGCCCGATGTCCCCGGAGCGGGGCCAACCGGAGTGGTACTTGCGCAGTTCGCTGGCGTCAACGATTTCCCGGGCCAAGGCCGGTTGGCCGGGCGGAACGTAGATGGCGTGGTAAAACATCTCCCGGATCAGCGGCCCGTCGGCGCCGGCGGCGATTCGGTACGAGATCACCGCTCTCCCTTCAGGTGGGTGTCGAACCAGCGCAGCTGCTCCCAGAGCACGTGCTCGATGCTCTCCCGGGCCTGGTAGCCGTGGTCCTCGAAGGGGAGCAGCACCAGGCGGGTGGTGCCGCCGCTGCCGCGCACCGCCTCGAAGAAAACCTCCGACTGGTAGGTGCGCGTCCCGGGGTTGGAGTCGTCGTTGCCATGGATGACCAGGACCGGCTCCTTGACCCTGTCGGCGAAGAAGAGCGGTGAGAGGGCGATGTAGGCGTCCCGCGCCTCGAAGAGCGAGCGGCGCTCCGACTGGAAGCCGAAGGGCTGGTTGGTCTTGTTGTAGGAGCCGCTGCGGGCGATGCCGGCCCGGAAGAGGTCGGTGTGGGCCAGCAGGTTGGCCACCATCAGCCCGCCGTGGCTGTGGCCGATGATCCCGATCCGCTTGGGATCGGCCACCCCGATCTCGACCGCCTTGGCCACCGCGGCCTCGGCGTCGGCCACCAGCTGGGGGATGAAGGTGTCGTAGGTGGTCTCGGGGTCCCCCACCATGGGCATGGCGGTCTGGTCGAGCACCGCATAGCCCCGCAGCAGGAAGAAGAGGTGGCTGGCGCCGTAGAAGCGCATGAAGCGCCGGGTGGAGCCGCTGACCTGGCCGGCGGTGGCGGCCCCGGAGTACTCCAGCGGGTAGGCGTAGAGCACCGTGGGCAGGAGTTCCCCGGCCTTGTAGCCGGGGGGGAGCAGCAGCTGGAAGCTGAGCGGGACGCCGTCTTTGCGCTGGTAGCGCACCAGGCGCTTCTCGATCCGCCGCAGCTCGGGCGCGGGATCCGCGAAGCGCGTGAGGGGCACGCGCCTCAGGGCGCGGGTGGCCTCCCCCGCGGGGGCCTTGATTCTCTTGCCCAAGGCGGCCCGATAATAGTTGGGCATCTCCTTGGGTGACTCCGACTGCATGATGAAATGATCCTCGTCCCCGGCGAAGGCCACGAAGAATTCGTAGCGCCTGGGATCGCAGCGGAACAGGCGCTCGGTCTTCCCGCTGTCCAGGCGGCGCAGGTCCAGGAAGGGCCGGTCGCCCTGTTCGCCGGCGCCGCTGCCGCGGAAATAGACCGCCCCGCCCCTCTGGCGCAGCACCGGGCGGCCGTTGGCCAGTCGGCGGAAGAGGGGATAGCCCGGGTCGTTGTAGCGGTCGTCCTCGTCCAGGTCGTACCAGGGGCGCGAGGTGCCCCGGTCCACGTCCAGCAGCCAGACGTAGCGCCAGCGCCGGATCCGTTCCTGCTGGGTGAGCATCAGCAGGCCGCCGCTCTCCCCCCAGGCGTTCCGTTCCGGCTCGATGCGGTGCTCGGCGCGGAACACCTCCCGGGGGCTTCCCGTGAAGGGCGCCTCCAGGCTCATCAGCCGGTCGCGGTGGGAAACCTTGGCCACCGGGTTCCCCCCGTCCAGCGCCTCGACCCAGAAGAGCTGGTGGGGAGCGGTAGGACGCCACGAGACCGAACGCGGCCCCAGCGGCACGCCATGGACCGGCACCTGGTCGGCCACGGGCTGCGAGGTGATCCTGGCGAGGAGGCCGCCCTTGGCGTCCCAGACCTCGATCTCGTAGGCGAAGCGCCACCAGGCGACCTCGTGGGACCAGGGCCTGGCCAGGCGCTCAATGAGGAGATACTTGCCGTCGGGCGAGAATTCGGCGTTGGCGTAGTGGGCCGGCCCGCCGATGGTCTCTGCTTCGCCGGAAGCCGGGTCGTAGACGATCAGCTCCGAGGCCGCGTAGTAGTCGAATAGCGCGTCGTCATGGGCCGTCTCCAGAAGGTTGCGGGCCTCGTAGGTGGAGCGGGCCGAGGCTCCCGATCCCTCCATGATCTCGGGGCCGGCCGGAATGGCCGGAGCAACCGGGGCGGGACCGCGCGCGGGAACGGCGCGGAGCAGCAGCCGCTTCTGGTCGGGGAGCCAGCGGACGGAGGTGCCCAGCAGCGGGTTGAGGGCGATGTCCCGGGCCATGGCCAGGCCACCCTGCACCGAGCCGGTCCACAGGCCGATGCGGTCGTCCAGCCCGACGGTGAGCGCGAAGCGCCGCCCATCGGCGGTCCACTCCACGTCGATGAGCTCGGCTCCCTTCGGCAGCGGCAGCGGTATCGTGACTCCGTCCTCGACCCTCACCAGGCGGGGGGATGTCCCGCCGTGCTCGCCTTGGAAGCCGTTGGTGGCGGGATTCACCCGCATCCCGGCCAGCTTGTGCATGGGCGCCGCCAGCTCGGCGAGAGGGGGATACAGCACGGGATCGGCGAGCAGCAGGTGCCGGCCGTCCGGCGCCGTCCAGGCGTCGAAAAACTGCGGCGTATGAAGCACCTTCAGCCAGTCCTCGGGCGGGGACTGCCAGCGGTTCTCCAGCGGCGGGACCTTGGCGGAGATCTCCGCCCCAGAGCCCGGCAGCGACAGATTCACCAACAGCAGCAGAGCCAGAGCCAGAAAGCTGAATGTCTTTTTCATTCCCGACCTCCGCAAACGTTCCCTTCGGTTTTCGGCCAACTCCACGCACTCCGCACGGCCAGCGCGGTACGCACCGCTCTGAGGGCGGCGAAGCACGTGAAGAAATGCCTGTCGACCCAAAATAGAATTTTTGTGAACAGCGCAGTCAATAAGTGCAGAAAAACGAGCCGTTCGCGATTTCACCGTATTGAACTTTTCGCGAATTACAGGAATTGGACGGCGGTTCCCGTGCAAAAAACCTGGATTCGAAGCGCGTTCCCCGACTTGACCAAACCTTGTTCCATAAGTTCAATTTGTTCAATGTCGAAATTGCAATGGATGACCGCATCCGCCCCGACAGCGATGGCTTTTTCCTGGAAGGTTCTTACCGCGGACGCATACACTTCCTGGATCATCTCATTGTACTTCGTGTCGGAAATATAGCTTGAGTCGGAGGCGAAGAGCCCCTTCCCGCCGAATTTCTGCACTCCGGCCGCAAAAATAACGGATAGGATTTTATACTCTCTCTTGATGTCCCCGGTCGACAAGACGATTTCCTTCGAAAGGGGGAGTAGCTTCTCTGGGAGCGAGGGTGGGGGAGGCTGGTCGGCGCTTGGCTTTGCCGTCTTGCATCCTCCGCAGAACTCCTGCTTGATGGGAACCAGGGCATTGCACTTCGGATTCGGGCATCTCCACGTTTCACCCATGATTTGACCTCCTGTTTTGTTTTTTAATCAGGGTTTCAAAAAAAGCGCGAAAGGGCTTTTTCAGCCTGCCGTGCCTTTTGACGAATTCAGCCAAACAGGGACCCACTGTGTTGTATAGTCCGATTACGCAACCTCCGAACAATTTGTTTCTCAAGTGCTCTTCCCTCCATCTTCTCAGTGCCTCCACTTCAGGACAAAGGGGGTCGCCATAAATGGCCGTGGCGATAAAGCACCCCGCCTTTTCTGGAGATTCCTGACGGATCGCCTTGTTGCCGTTCAAGAAATCCGACAGTTCTTTGCTCCCTGGGGCACCGGGGAACTTGTCCGTGAAGAACTTGTGCAATTCAAAGGCCTTGTTCCGGTACAATGTTGAGAAGTTGTGCATGGAGCGTTTGGAGTCAAAGGACATGCCCCAAAGCATGTAATTGCGGATCCATTCGATATAAAAACGAGGGTGGTCGTGCCAATGGCTCTCCATTTTGAAGAACAATTTTTCCGCATCCGCGAAATTCTCTCTGTCCCGCAGAGTGGTGACCGCCTGGAGTTCTTTGTCATTCGTTTCGCCAAGGGGATCCTCAGCCTCGGCGTGATGGACGGTTCCGCAATAGGGGCATTTGATGTTCCTGTTCACAATCGATCTTCCACAGTTGCGGCAGGAGGTTCGGATTTTCACTCCGCAGCCCACGCAATACGCGTCTTCATGGCCGTTTGTCGAACCGCAATTCCGGCAGACCACTCCACCGATCCCGGCGATTTTTCCTTCGTTATTGATCAGGCATGAAGTTCCGCAGTATTCGCACTGCCCGGAACCATCCTTCAAGCCGCCTCCGCAGTTCGGGCATTGCAGGGCAACAGTTTCTACCATGGGCTCTCCTTCAAGGGCGCGTGAACGGATGAGGTTGACGGATCATGTTTTCGCGCATTAAAAAAGGATGGCGACGGTGCGCATGAACACCTGTTCGTGTGCTTCCGAGCCGCGAGCGGGTCGATCGCGCCCGTGCTTTTTCGCGACCCTCGGTTTCTTCCGGATTCTATGCATCCGCGGACTTGAGGGCGATCCCGGCGGGATCGAAGACGCCGAGGCCCAGGGCGCCGCCCACGAAGGTGCGCCGGCTCATGCCCGATCCCGGCCTGAATTCTTTCAAAAATT
Organism: uncultured Clostridia bacterium; assembly: GCA_964479735.1. Lineage (GTDB taxonomy): Bacteria > Acidobacteriota > Aminicenantia > UBA2199 > UBA2199 > CAYZNT01. The sequence goes on along the minus strand of CAYZNT010000002.1, from coordinate 2,600 downwards.
GGCCTCCCCTCCCTCCAGCTTACGCGCGGAGATCGGATTTTTGTTTTTTGCAGGACACTCGAAAACAGGCGCCGTCCCAATTTGTCGCCTTTCGCTTGCGCTCTTGCCTTTACGCTACCTCACCACTCTCAGCCTGCCATCGACCACGCCGGTAAAAATGGCCATCTCGCTTTCGGTGCCGTCCGGCGCGGTGACCCGGATCAATTCCTCTTTCCCTTCGAGAATCTGCCACACCCTGCCGCCCGGGCCCCGCTTCCTGGCCCGCACCCGGTTGAAGTCGACCGAAGCCAGTTTTCCCCGGAGCATGGCGGCGAGAACCGACCGAAACTCCGTCGGGAAATCGTGCCCGGGATAGGCCCGCGCGAAGTCGGCGATCTTGACCTCGAACTCCCGCATGAGATCGTCGATCATCTTCGCCTGGAACAGCCCGTAGAGCGTTTTGGCGTATTCGACCGCCTGGTTCCCGCCGACCGTTTCGCCGGGGCCCAGGTGGGAGCTGAAATCGAGAGGAGCGCGGAATCTTTGCGCGGCCTTGACGGTCAAGGCCGGCTTCAATTCCGAATCCGGGATCTCCATCGAGAGCAGGCTGCCGGCCTGGTGGGTGGAGGCGATCTCTCCCCGGGCCATGGCCGACACCCCCACCCTCAACCGCCCGGGCCCGGTGGTGTCTTTCTTGCGCACCTCTGCCCGCACCTCGTTCTCCCCGACGAGATAAGGGTTCAGGGGCATTCCCCCGAAGGCCTGGGCTCCGTGGAACCGGGCGATGGGAAAGTCGTTGACGACCAGCTCACCCTCCACGTTCTCACCTTCCCAGGTGATCTGGTAGACGATCATGGTCTTTCCCCCTCCCGCCTGGGCCGCGGTCGCGGGCGTGAAGAGAAACCCGACGAGCAACGCCGCAGCCAACCAGACGCTCCGGCCTTGGCGGTTTCCGGGTGATCGAAACCCGGTCGGTTGGAGCATCCCGGCTACTGCTTGACGGCCTGGTCGAGCAATTCGACGATCCGCTTGGAGAGCATGTCGACCACGGCCGCCTCGCCCTTTTCCAGGTTGTAGTAGGCGATCGCCGGACCGAGGGTGGTGTCCTTTCGGAAAACATGTTTCGGGCGCATCTCGCTCAGGATGCCGTTGGCGCGGCGGAAGGCGAAGATGTCCTGGTCCCTGAGGGCCAGGAAGCGGGCGTTGAGGGCGGCCATCTTCACCGCGGTGTCGGCGTAGAGTTTTTCCAGCTGCGGCAGCAGCACCGCGGCCTCCGGCTTCTCCCGGGCCAGCGCGGCCGCGTCATCCACGCAGCGGTCGAAGGCGGCCAGTATCTCGTCGACGATCGACTTCCCGGATTCCGCGGGCGCGGCCGTCTCCGTTTCGCCGGCCGCGGTCTCTCCCCGGGGAGCGGCCGCTCTCTTTTCGCAGGCCAGCGACAACCCGAGCATCACGCACACGAAGAAAATCCCGATTGCATTTTTCATGGCCATCCGCCTCCTTGAACTCTCTGACCGGAACACTGTCCGGACCGATTATACCCGCGGCCGCTGCAACCGTAAATGGGGGGCGCCGAACGGATACTCTTGCCGATTCCGCATCGCGGCGCAGGGCCTTTTCCCGGGGCTGCATCCGGCTGGTTTTGAAGTTACGCGGACGATCCCCGCCCTGCCGGGTCGGACATTTCTTCGATTATGCGGGCGGCAATCCCGGCGGCTCTGCCCGTGAACCGGGTACAGCGCTCGCCCAGCTTCTTCTCCTCGAACATCGCCTGACCTTCCGGCGTGTTGAGGTCGCAGCCCAGCAGGACATGGCAGTCACGGGCGCCGAACTCCTGCTCGAATTCCCTGATCAGGCGCCGGGCCGCGGTGTATGCCGGCTCCACGGACCCTGCGGCATTAGAGCGCCCGAGCGCCAGGCCGATGCCCATAATGGCGCCGGAAAGCGCACCGCAGGTGCCGCACATTCTGCCCATGCCGCTGCAAAAAGCGGTCGCCGCCTTGGGAAGAATCTCAGACTCGATGCCCATCGCACCGGCGAGCGCGAGCACGACGCTTTCCGCGCAATAGAAGCCGGAGGTGAACGATTCCTCGGCGGATTTGCGAACGTTCAGGACAAACGGTGAGTCCATGATGACTCCATACCCTCCTGGCTTCCCCTAATGGCTGGCATAGATCTTGTTGACGATCTTCCACCCTGAGACGAAGCGGAGAAGGGAGAGGTAATCGGTGTAGACATGCTTGTCGCCGACCAGAAACTTCACCTTCACAATGGCCGCGTTGCCGGTGACATCGATGAGCGGGAACTCCATGCTCACCAGGGCTGGTGGCGGGAACTTGCCGGCCGCCTTCTTCTCCTCGGTGCGCTTGATCCAGTCGGCGATGGGAAAAACTGTCAGGGCGTCATCTTTGATCCCCAGCAGGCGGAATTCGGGGTGGAAACCCCTGCGGACAGCCTCGATATCGCCGATGTTGCACAGCCCGTCGCGATACGCGCTCAGGATGACCGCCTTGATGGCCTCCTCATCGCCGGGCCCTTCTGCGGCCTGCAAGGCGAAGCTCAAAAGCAGGACAAACAATACGCCGACGGTAAATTTCGTTTTCATTTTTCCTCCTTGCGAC
>CAYZNT010000001.1:226128-277065 GCA_964479735.1 uncultured Clostridia bacterium | reverse complement strand
TGCGCGAGGGCGGCCGCACCATCGGCGCCGGCTCGGTCACCGAAGTCATCGAGTAGTCCCATGGCCAAGAGCGACAAGCGCATCAAGATTGGCCTGAAGTGCCCGGACTGCGCGGAGAAGAACTACTCCACCTACAAGAACAAGCAGAACACGGCCGACAAGCTGAACCTGAACAAATACTGCCCGCGGTGCCGAAAGCACTCCGTGCACAAGGAGGTCAAGTAGGTCAGTAGCTCAATGGTAGAGCACCGGTCTCCAAAACCGGGGGTTGGGGGTTCGAGTCCCTTCTGACCTGCTCTGAAACCAAACATGGACAGAGAGAAAAATATATTCAAGCGTTTTCGCGCCTTCCTGAGGGACGTGCGCGGCGAAATGAAGAAGGTGACCTGGCCGACGAAGGCCGACCTCTACAAGACGACCCTGGCGGTGATCATCTCCTCGCTGTTCTTCGGTGTCTACCTGTTCGCCGCCGATTTCGTCTTCGCCTGGTTGAAGAACCGGGTCGTCGACTTGTTCAAATAGGATCCGCATGTCCCTGGAGTGGTACATCATCCACGTTTTTTCCGGCGCCGAGGAGTTCGTCGTCAAGGCCCTGAACGAGAAGATCAAGAAGTTCTCCATGCAGGGCCAGATCGAGGAGATCGTCATCCCCAAGGAGAACGTCATCGAGATCCGCGACGGCAAGAAGGTCGTCTCGGAGAAGCGCTCGTTCCCCGGCTACATCCTGGTCAAGATGGAGATGAACGACAAGAACTGGTACTTCGTGCGCAACACGCCGAAGGTGACCGGGTTTGTCGGCGCTGGCAAGAAACCCAAGCCCCTCTCGGCCAAGGAGGTGGCGACCATCCTCAAGCACATCGAGGCCACCCAGGAGACGCCCAAGCCGAAGTACCATTTCGAGGCCGGCGAGGCGGTCAAGATCATCGACGGGCCGTTCGTCAACTTCAACGGCGTGGTCGACCTGGTCAACGACGAGAAGAGCCTGCTGAAGGTCACCGTGACCATCTTCGGGCGCGCCACCCCGGTGGACCTGAATTTCCTGCAAGTGGAAAAGATATAGGAGAACCCCATGGCAGCTCCGACGAAAAAGAAACAGGTGGTGAAGACGTTCCGGCTGCAGTTGCCGGCCGGCAAGGCCACTCCCGCCCCCCCGGTGGGCCCGGCGCTCTCCCAGCACAGCCTCAACATCATGGAGTTCGTCAACCAGTTCAACAAGCTGACGAACAAGTTGGAAGAGGACATGATCATCCCGGTCGACGTGCTGGTGCACCCGGACAAGACCTTCACCCTCAAGCTGAAGACCCCGCCGGTCTCCTACTTCCTCAAGAAGGCCGCGGGCATCATGAAGGGATCGGGCGAGCCCAACAAGAACAAGGTGGGCAAGGTGACCCGCAAGCAGCTCGAGGAGATCGCGAAGGCCAAGATGGAGGACCTGAACACCAAGGACCTCGCCCAGGCCGTGCGCATCGTCGAGGGCTCCGCGCGCAGCATGGGTCTGGAGATCAAAAATGTCTAGTCACGGCAAGAACTACCGCAACGCCCGGGCGAAGGTCGAGACCCGGGAATACCCTGTCGACGAAGCCGTCACCCTGCTCAAGGGGATCAAGACGGCCAAGTTCGACGAATCCGTCGACGTCGCCATGCGGCTGGGCGTGGACCCCAAGTACCCGGACCAGATGGTCCGCGGCACGGTGGTGCTGCCCTACGGCACCGGCCGTGTCAAGCGCGTGCTGGTGATCGCCGCCGGCGAGAAGCAGAAGGAAGCCCTCGACGCCGGCGCCGACCACGTGGGCGGCGACGAGATCGTGGAGAAGATCCAGAAGGAGAACTGGTTCGACTACGACGTGGTCATCGCCACCCCGGACATGATGAAGAGCGTCGGCCGGCTCGGCAAGGTGCTCGGCACCAAGGGGCTGATGCCCAGTCCCAAGGCCGGCACGGTGACCTTCAACGTCAAGGAGACGGTGGCCGAGATCAAGAAGGGCCGAGTCGAGTTCCGCGTCGACAAGGCCGGCATCATCAACGCCAGCGTCGCCAAGTCGTCGTTCAGCGCCGACCAGATCGCCGAAAACGCCAAAGCCTTCATCGGCGCGGTGCTGCGCGCGCGCCCGGCGACCCTCAAGGGCCGGTACGTCAAGAGCTGCTACATCTCGATGACCCAGAGCCCGTCGGTCAAGCTCTCCATCCAGGAACTGGAAAAGTAGCCAGGAGGATCACGTGGCAAGCCCGAAGATACTCGAGAAGAAGAAGCAGAGCGTCGACAAGCTGGACGACATCTTCGCCCGCGGCGGGGTCTACCTGTTCGACTACCGCGGCCTGAAGGTCTCGGAAATGGAAACGCTGCGCCGCCAGATCCGCGATCTGGGCGCCGGGGTCAAGGTGATCCAGAACCGCCTGGTCATCAAATACTTCGAGAAGCAGCAGTTGGCCTTCGGCCGTGACCTGTTCCAGGGCACGCTGGCCGCCGCCTACAGCCGGGACCGTTACGTCGAGACGGCCAAGGCGCTGGTCGAGTTCGAGAAGGAAAGCAAGAAGATCAAGATCCGCTACGGCTTCATCGACAAGGCGCTGGTCAGCGACCGGCAGATCGCCGAGGTGGCCAAGCTGCCCGGGCGCGATGTGTTGCTGGCGCAGCTGGCCGGCTCCATCGTCATGCCGTTGCGCAAGTTCGGCTCGGCCCTGTCCGCGCCGCTCACCCACATGATGATTCTGTTGAGGAATCTGAAAGATAAAAAAGAGAAAGGAGGCTAAACCGCCATGGCTAATTTCACCAAGGAAGATTTCTTCAAGCACCTCGACAACCTGACGGTGCTTGAGCTGGCCGACTATATCAAGGAGTTCGAAGCCCGCTATGGCATCAAGGCCGAAGTGGCCGCCATGCCCGCCGCCGCCGGCGCTGCCGCCGGGGCCGCCGCCCCTGCCGCCGAGGCCGAGGAGAAGACCGACTTCGAAGTCGTGCTGAAGAGCGTCGGCGCCAACAAGATCAACGTCATCAAGGTGGTCCGCGAAGTGACCGACCTCGGCCTGAAAGAGGCCAAGGACCTGGTCGACAAGGCCCCCAGCTCGGTCAAGAAGGGCGTTTCCAAGGAAGAGGCCGAGACCATCAAGAAGAAGTTCGTCGAAGTGGGAGCGGAAATCGAAGTCAAGTAATGGCATTTTTTTTGGCTGCAACCCATCCGCACCAATAAGGGACCGGTATGCAAGAAAAAAACAAGTATATTGACCGGATCACTTTCTCCACGATTCAGACCCCCGTCCAGGTTCCCGACCAGCTCGAGATCCAGAAGCGCTCGTACGCGAGCTTCCTGCAACTGGACCAGCTGCCCGAGAGCCGCAAGAATGTCGGCATCCAGGCGGCGTTCAAGTCCATCTTCCCCATTTCCGATTTCAAGGAGACGGCCATCCTCGACTTCGTCTCCTACACGCTGGGCGACTGGATGTGCCGCTGCAAGCAGCTCCAGGGGGTCGAGAATTCCATGCCGGTTTGCAGCCAGTGCGGCGCCGTCCTGAGCGCCGACCGCGAGGCGGGCCCGGAGTCGATCTGCCCGGAATGCCACACCATGGGCACGGTCATGTACCGGGTCTGCGAGAGCTGCGGTGACCGGGTGCGCCTGAAGATGCGCAGCACCCCCGAGGAATGCCTCGACAAGGGATTCGACTACTCCATCCCGCTCAAGACCAAGCTGCGTCTGGCCCTGTACGCCGAGAACAAGAAAGGCGAGCGGGTGATCAAGGACGTCAAGGAGCAGGAGCTCTACTTCGGCGACATCCCCTACATGACCGACCGCGGCACCTTCATCATCAACGGCACCGAGCGCGTCTGCGTGTCGCAGTTGCAGCGCTCCCCGGGCGTCTATTTCATGCCCGGCAAGTCGCGCGGGGAGTACACCGCCAAGATCATCCCGGCGCGCGGCGCCTGGATCGAGCTGGAGGAGAAGCTCAACATGCTGCAGGTGCGCCTGGACAAGAAGACCAAGCGCATCAACGTCACCACCTTCCTCAAGGCGATGGGCATCGCCGACGACCTGGAGATCATCAAGCGCTTCTACACCATCATCCAGGCCAAGGTCGAGAACGGCGTCTTCTACTTCAAGACGTCGCGATTCCTCAAGGACAACAAGCTGACCGCGCCGGTCACCGACGGCAAGGGCAACGAACTGCTGCCGGCCGGCACCAAGCTGCTGATCAAGCACATCAACGACCTCGAGGCCAAGGGGGTCGGCTTCCTTCCCGTCGACATCGAGCTGTTCGAGGACATGCACGCCGCCTGCGATCTCGAGGGCGTCCTGCGCCTGAACGAGCCGATCGGCACGGCGCAGATCAAGAAGCTGCGCAAGTTGAACGGAGAGTTCCTGGTCTTCTTCCCGGAGAGCGACGAGGAGGAAATGGGGCCGATGCTGGCCCACACCCTGCGCAAGGACAAGAAGAAGAAGGACGTGGAGATCACCGAGAAAGTGGCCGTTCCCAGCGACGGCGAGCTGGAGGACAAGGTCGCCAAGAACCAGGGCGACGCCTACATCGAGGTGTTCAAGAAACTGCGCCCCGGCGAGCCGGTGACCCTGGAGGGGGCGCGCAAGTTCTTCGAGAACATGATCTTCGATTCCAAGCGCTACGACCTGTCCTCGGTCGGCCGCCTCAAGCTGAACATCAAGTTGGGGTTCAAGAAGGACCACCACGCCGATGTCTTCACCCTGACCCTGGAAGACATGGTGGCCATCATCCGCTACTTCCTGAAGCTGAAGTACGACCGCACCGGCACCATGCGCGTGGACGACATCGACCATCTGGCCAACCGCCGCATCCGCGCCGTCGGAGAGCTGGTCGAGAACCATTTCCGCATCGGCCTGATGCGCCTGGAGAAGATCATCCGCGAGCGCATCACCAACGCCCCCGACATCTCGGTCATGCTGCCGCGCGAGCTCCTGAACACCAAGCCGGTGTTCGCCGCCCTGAAGGAATTCTACGGCACCTCGCAGCTGTCGCAGTTCATGGACCAGACCAACGCCCTGGCCGAGACCACCCACAAGCGGCGCATCTCGGCCCTCGGCCCCGGCGGTCTCAACCGGGAGCGCGCCGGCTTCGAGGTGCGCGACGTGCACTCCTCGCACTACGGCCGCGTCTGCCCGATCGAGACTCCGGAAGGCCCGAACATCGGCTTGATCTCCTCGCTGACCGTCTACGCCCGGGTGAACGAGTACGGTTTCATCGAGACCCCCTACCGCAAGGTGGAAAAGGGCCAGGTGGTGGACTACTTCCAGATCGAGTACCCCGGCGATTCGCGGTTCAAGCACGCCGAAGTCGTTCGCGGCGACGAGCTCAAAGGCGAGATGGACAAGCTGAAGCGGGCCGGCAAGAAACTGCCGCGCTTCGCCTACCACCCCTTCTACCTGACCGCCTGGGAAGAGGAGAACTACACCATCGCCCAGGCCACCGAGCTGGACGACAAGGACCACCTGGTGGGCAAGCGCGTGGCCTCCTTGCGCGCCGGCGACTGGCTGCTGGTCGAGCCCCACGAGGTCGACTACATGGACATCTCGCCCAAGCAGATCGTGTCGATCTCGGCCGCCCTGATCCCCTTCCTCGAGCACGATGACGCCAACCGCGCCCTGATGGGTTCCAACATGCAGCGCCAGTCCGTGCCGCTCATCAACCCCGAGGCACCGATCGTCGGCACCGGCATGGAGCACCGGCTGATCAAGGACTCGGGCATGGTGGTGGTCTGCAAGCGCCCCGGCGTCGTCACCCATGCCGACGCCGAGCGCATCATCGTCAGGGTCGACGATGACGGCCGCATGGACGAGAACTTTTCCGAAATCATGGCCGACCTCTACGAGCTGAAGAAATTCCGCCGTTCCAACCAGAACACGGTCATCTCGCAGCGCCCCCTGGTGCGCGTCGGCGACCGGGTGGAGAAGGGGCAGGTGCTGTGCGACGGACCGGCCTCCGACCGCGGCGAGCTGGCGCTGGGGCGCAACATCCTGGCCGCCTTCGTGCCCTGGCGCGGCTACAACTACGAAGACGCCATCATCCTCTCGCAGCGACTGGTCAAGGACTCGGTGTTCAACTCGATCTACATCGTGGAGGAGACCATCGAGTGCCGCGAGACCAAACTCGGCCCGGAAGAGATCACCCGCGACATCCCGTCCGTCTCCGAGACCGCCCTCAACAACCTGGACGAGACCGGCATCGTGCGCATCGGCGCCAAGGTGAAGCCGGGCGAGATCCTCGTCGGCAAGGTGTCGCCCAAGGGGGAGACCCAGCTGTCGCCCGAAGAGAAGCTGCTGCGCGCCATCTTCGGGGAGCAGGCCTCCGAGATCAAGGACTCCTCCCTCTATTGCCCGCCGGGCGTGGAGGGCACGGTCATCGACGTCAAGGTGTTCACCCGCCGCGGCCTGAACAAGGACAAGCGCGCCCAGGAAATCGACCAGATGGAGATCGAGAAGCTCGAGCGCAACTTCGCCGACGAGCGCAAGATCCTGCTGGCCGAGAAGTTCGAGAAGATCCGCAAGATCCTGCACCGCCAGAAGATGGCCCGGGAGTTCAGCTACAACAAGCGCAAGTTCGAGAAGAACAAGGCGCTGCACGAGAAGGACCTGGCCGAGCTCGACGACGGCTTCGTCAAGGAGATCAAGAAGGCCGCCGACGACGACACGCGCGCCCGCATCGCCGACGTCGAGAAGAAGGTCAAGCTGCACATCGAGGCCATGCGCGCCGAGATTCAGGACAAGATCGAGCAGATGAAGAAGGGCGACGAATTCTCGCCCGGGGTCATCAAGTTCGTCAAGGTGCTCATCGCCGTGAACCGCAAGATCTCCGTCGGCGACAAGATGGCCGGACGCCACGGCAACAAGGGCGTCGTGGCCAAGATCCTGCCGGTCGAGGATATGCCGTTCCTCGAGGACGGCACCCCGGTCGACGTGGTGCTCAACCCGCTGGGGGTTCCCTCGCGCATGAACGTGGGCCAGGTGTACGAGATGATCCTGGCCTGGGCCGGCAAGATCCTCGGCTGCCACTTCGAGACGCCGGTGTTCGACGGCGCCCACGAGGCGGACGTCCGGGCCTACCTGAAGAAGGCCGGCCTGCCCGAGGACGGCAAGGTGACGCTGTACGACGGAATCGGCGGACTGCCGTTCAAGAACAAGGTCAGCGTCGGCTACATGTACATGATGAAGCTCGAGCACATGGTCGACGACAAGATCCACGCCCGCTCGACCGGACCGTACTCGCTGATCACCCAGCAGCCGCTGGGCGGCAAGGCGCAGTTCGGCGGCCAGCGCGTCGGCGAAATGGAAGTGTGGGCGTTCGAGGCCTACGGCGCCGCGTACATCCTGCAGGAGATCCTGACCATCAAGTCGGACAACATCAGCGGCCGCAACGACATCTACTCGGCCATCGTCAAGGGCACCATGGAGTTCAACCCCGGCCTGCCCGAGTCGTTCAACGTCCTGGTCAAGGAGCTCAAGAGCCTGGCCCTGAACATCGAGCTGATCAAGAAGGAAAAAGTCAGCGATGAGACGCGGCTGGTGGAGAACATCGCCGCGATCTCGTAAGGAGCCCGCGCCATGCGCAAGTTCAAGAAAGACAGCAAGGAATCGAAGATCATGGACTATAGCCGGGTGAAGATCAGCATCGCCTCGCCCGACATCATCCGATCCTGGTCCTACGGCGAAGTGACCAAGCCGGAGACCATCAACTACCGGACCTTCAAGCCGGAGCGCGACGGCCTGTTCTGCGCCAAGATCTTCGGCCCGACCCAGGACTTCCGCTGCCTGTGCGGGAAATACAAGGGGCTCAAGTACAAGGGCATCGTCTGCGAGAAGTGCGGCGTCGAGGTGACGCTGTCGGCGGTGCGCCGCGAGCGCATGGGGCACATCGAGCTCAATTCCAAGGTGGCCCATATCTGGTTTTTCAAGGGCATACCCTCGCGCATCGGGGTGCTGCTCGAAATCAGCTCCAAGGAGCTCGAGCACATCATCTACTACGAGAGCTACATCGTCCTCGACCCCAAGAACGTCCCCGGCCTGAAGTTCAAGCAGGTGCTCTCGGAAGAGGAGTACAACGAGCTGGTGGCCAAGTACGGCGAGGACGCCTTCCGCGCCGGCATGGGCGCCGAGGCCGCCTACGAGCTGCTGCACCAGCTCGACCTCGACGAAGAGGTGACCACCCTCAAGTCGCGCATCCGGGTCGAGAAGTCGGTGCAGCGCAAGAAGAACATGGCCCGCCGGCTGAAGCTGATGGAGGACTTCCTCAAGTCGGGCAACCGTCCCGACTGGATGATCCTGGGGGTGCTGCCGGTGCTGCCGCCCGACCTGCGGCCCCTGGTCCGCCTGGACGGCGGGCGCTTCGCCTCCTCCGACCTGAACGACCTCTATCGCCGGGTCATCAACCGCAACAACCGCCTCAAGAGGCTGCTCGACCTGAAGGCGCCCGAGCTGATCATCAAGAACGAGAAGCGCATGCTCCAGGAGTCGGTCGACGCCCTGTTCGACAACCAGAAGCGCAGCCGGTCCTACATGAGCGCGCAGAAGCGGCCGCTGAAGTCCCTGTCCGACGCCCTCAAGGGCAAGCAGGGCCGCTTCCGGCAGAACCTGCTGGGCAAGCGCGTGGATTACTCCGGCCGCTCGGTCATCGTCGTCAACCCCAAGCTGAAGCTGGACGAGTGCGGCCTGCCCAAGAAGATGGCGCTGGAGCTGTTCAAGCCGTTCATCTACAACAAGCTGGAGAAGAAGGGCATGGTCACCACCTTGAAGGTGGCGCGGACCTGGGTGGAGGAGAACCGCGACGAGATCTGGGACGCCCTGGACGAGGTCATCAAGGAACACACCGTCCTGCTGAACCGCGCGCCCACGCTGCACCGCCTCGGCATCCAGGCCTTCCGGCCGCAGCTGATCGAAGGCAACGCCATCACCCTGCACCCGCTGGTCTGCCCGGCCTTCAACGCCGACTTCGACGGGGACCAGATGGCCGTGCACGTGCCGCTGTCCCTCGAGGCGCAGGCCGAGGCCAGGATCCTGATGCTGTCCTCGCGCAACATCCTGTCGCCGGCCAACGGCAAGCCGCTGGCCGTGCCCACCCAGGACATGATCCTCGGCTTCTACTACCTCACCTTCACCAAGCGCAACCTGCCGGGCGAGAACAAGATCTTCGCCTCGGTCAAGGACGTTCTGCAGGCGTTCGAGCAGGGCATCGTCGACCTCAACGCCCGCATCCGCCTGAAGTACTCCGGCAAGATCAAGAACCTCGACACCTACGCCCTCGATCCCCAGGACATCATCAACTGCCCGGTCACCGAGATCACCGCCCGCGACAACCACCTGTTGGTGACCACCCCGGGGCGGGTGCTGTTCAACCACCTGCTGCCAACCGGCGTGCCGTTCATCAACGGCCTGATGAAGAAGAAGGGCATCCAGAACCTGGTCTACTACATCTACCTCAATTTCGGCTTCGGCCCGACGGTCGAGACCCTGGACCGGCTGAAAGAGGCCGGCTTCGAGTACGCCACCCACGCCGGTTTCACCATCGGCATCGCCGACCTGCTGGTGCCCCCGGAGAAGCAGGAGATCATCCAGGCGACCGAGCGCGAGCTGGAGAAGATCGACCGAAACTACCAGCACGGGCTGATGACCGCCGGCGAGCGCCACAACAAGATCATCGACCTGTGGAGCAAGGCCACGGACGAGATCCGCGAGCGCATGTTCCAGCAGATGCGCAAGATGAGCTACGAGGGGGAGCGCGTCAACCCCATCTTCGTCATGTCGGACTCCGGTGCGCGCGGCTCCAAGGACCAGCTGAAGCAGCTGGCCGGCATGCGCGGCCTGATGGCCAAGCCGTCGGGCGAGATCCTGGAGACGCCGATCAAGTCGAACTTCAAGGAAGGGCTCTCGGTGTCCGAGTACTTCATCTCCACCCACGGCGCGCGCAAGGGCCTGGCCGACACCGCCCTCAAAACGGCCGATGCCGGCTACCTGACGCGCAAGCTGGTCGACGCCTCCATCGAGGTCATCATCCGCGAAGAGGACTGCGGCACCCTCAACGGCCTCGAGGTCTCGGCCATCATCGAGAACGGCAAGGAAATCGAGCCGCTGATCGACCGCATCGTCGGCCGCATCTCCATGGCCGACATCTACTCGCCCGACGAGCCGGACCGGATGATCGTCCGGGCCGGCGAGGAGATCGACGAGTACAAGGGCCGCGAGATCGTCGACTCGGGCATCCTGCGGATGCGCATCCGCTCGGCGCTGACCTGCGAGACCCACGGCGGGCTGTGCCGCAAGTGCTACGGCCGCAACCTGTCGACGGGCAAGCTGATCGAGCTCGGGGAGGCGGTCGGCATCGTCGCCGCCCAGTCCATCGGCGAGCCGGGCACCCAGCTGACCATGCGCACCTTCCACATCGGCGGCATCCTCAAGGGCATGGAGGGCGAGCAAAGCCACCTGCAGTCCGGCTACGAGGGCATCGTCCGCTTCAACCAGCTGAACACGATCCTCAACAAGAACGGCGACACCATCGCCATGAACCGAACCGGTTCCATCCAGGTGCTGGACTCGGCGCGGCGCGAGAAGGCCCAGTACCAGGTTCCCTACGGCTCGAAGATCAGCGTCCGGGAGAGCCAGGCGGTGAAGAAGGGCGACATGCTGTTCGAGTGGGACCCCTTCGCCAACTCCCTGCTGTCCAACGAGGACGGCATCGTCGACCTGAAGGACCTGGAGGAGAACGTCTCCTTCATCAACGCCCGAGACGAGGCGACGGGAAAGATCACGCCCATCGTCATCGACATCAAGAACGAGAAGCAGCGCGAAGTGCTGCAGCCCCACATCGCCATCCGCGACCAGCAGAGCAACAAGATCAAGCGCAAGTACCACCTGCCGGTCAACGCCCACATCACGGTCAAGGACGGCGACGAGGTGAAGGCCGGAGACGTGCTGAGCAAGATCCCGTCGGAGTTCGCCAAGACCAAGGACATCACCGGCGGCCTGCCCCGGGTGACCGAGCTGTTCGAGGCGCGCAAGCCGAAGAGCCCGGCCAAGATGGCCCAGATCGACGGCATCGTGGAGTACGGCAAGCTGCTCAAGGGATCGCGCAAGATCACCATCCGCCCGCTGGACAAGAACATCAAGCCCGACGAGCACAGCATCCCGCGCGGGGCCCACATCGTGGTCGACGACGGCGACAAGATCACCGCCGGCACGCCGCTGATGGACGGGCCGCTGAACCCGGTCGACATCCTGACCGTTCTCGGCGAGCAGAAGCTGGCCGAGTACCTGCTCAAGGAGATCCAGGACGTCTACCGCCTGCAGGGCGTCGAGATCAACGACAAGCACATCGAGATCATCATCCGCCAGATGATCAAGTGGCGGCGCATCGAGGAGGTCGGCGACACCCAGTTCATCCCCGACCAGATCATCGAGAAGTGGAAGTTCGAGGCCGAGAACGCGCGCGTGCTGGCCGAAGGCGGCCAGCCGGCCAAGGCCAAGCCGGCCCTGCTGCCCATCTCTCGCGCCGCCCTGGCCACCGAGTCCTTCCTGTCGGCGGCCGCCTTCCAGGAGACCACCCGGGTGCTTACCGAGGCGGCCATCGCCTCCCGCGAGGACAACCTGCTGGGCATCAAGGAGAACGTCACCATGGGCCGGCTGATTCCGGCCGGAACCGGTTTCTCCTACTACCAGAACGTCGAGATCGACCAGATGGAGGGGACGTTCAAGATCGCCCGCTAGGAAGCCGCCCGTTTCCTGCGCGCCGGCCGGGCTCCTCCCGCCAGAGCGGCGACGCCGGTCGGCTTGGGGCGGCTGAACGCGGGCCCGATAGGATTCCCCGGCCGGGAAGAGACCGGTTTGCCCCCGGCTACCCGGTTTTCGGGTAGCCCATGATCTCCCGCACCAGCAGGATCATTTCCACCCCGTTGCCCCGGTCGGAAATGTTGGTGAGGGAGTACAGCTTGTAGATCAGCATCGTCTTCAGGTCGAGCAGCGGCGCCTTGTCCCGCGCCAGGCCCCGGTAGTCTGGATCCGCCTCGATCTGCATGTAGACCCGTTCGATCATCATCTTCTTGGGCTCGAAGTGGGAGAGCATGCTGAGGCGTTGGAAATGGCGCAGCAGGGGCTCGCGGTCGCCGCGGGGGGCGGCCGGCTCCGGTCGCTGCTGCCAGCAGATGAGATCGGCGATGAAGCCGCGCATGCGCTTTCCCCGGTCCTCCGGCAGGTCGTCGCCGCGCTGGGACTTGACCGAGTTGATGTAGAGGTTGTGCAGCAGGACCGCCTTGAGCAGGGTCGGGCCGGCCTGGCGCCGCAGCACCATCTTCTCGTCGGTGGTGGGCGGCCGCTTGTCCCCCAGCAGATCCGCGTCGATGTCACCGGCCAGGGCCCGGGCGAAGAGCTGCTTGCGGCCGGGCTGCAGGATGGTGTCGCGGAAGAAGGAGGCGGTGATGCCGTGACGGGCGAGCAACCCGCTGTCCTCGCGGTCGCCGCGCACCAGGCGCATGAGTTCGAAGACCAGCAGGGCCGGCGGCAGCTCGGGGGCCGGGGGCGGCTCGGGGGGAGGCGAAACCGGCGGCGGGGGCTCCTCGGCACCCATCCAGGGCGGGGGGGCGGCGTGGCCCGACTGGACCCGGCCAGCCTCCGACGGGCGGGCGAGCAGGGGAGTCAGCGGCGTGACGTCCCGTTCGGCCGCCGGTTCCCGGGGTGGCGCCGGGGGCTCGAGGGATTCGTGGGGGGCCAGGGTCAGCACGTCGCCGTCGTGGGGGGGCAGGTTCTGATATGCGCGCCGGCGCACGCTGTACAGCAGGCGGAAAGACTCGTCGGTGATGTACAGGTTGTCGGTGTCGCCGCGCACGCGGATGCGCCACATGCCGGACTCCGTCGGCTCGGGATCGCCGTCGAAGAGCTCGCGGGGGATCTCGTCGCCCTCGCGGGGGTGCCAGAGGCGGGCCTTCTGGGCGATGGGGTCGGGGACCTCGCCCACGCGGGCGAATATGCAGAAGCGCTCGTCGGCGAAATACTGGACGCCATCCAGAACGATTCGCCATACCGTGCGCTGCGCGCAGAAGGGTCGCAGGTGCTCGGGGACCATGGCCCCGGGACGCAGCAGGTCGCCGACCGGCGACGGTCTGGCCACGTCGGTCACGGCCTCGCCGATGAGCGTGCTGTCCGTCTCCGGCGGCTTGGGCGCCGGGGGGCGAGGCAGAGAGGCGAATGGAGAACCGCGGTGGAAAGTGAGCTCGGGGTAGTCTTCCTGCGCCGCCTCGTGCATGAAAACGCCGCGGGCCGTGACCTGGAAGAGCAGGTGCGGAGCCTGGGCGAAGATGACCAGGTAGTCTCCGCTTTCCAGGCAGGCGTGGGAGAGCACGGCCAGCTGGGGGGGCAACGGCACCAGCGGCTGCAGCTTGTACAAGGCCTGGAACTCCGCGCCGCTGAGTCCCGGCGATGAACCGGCGGGGCTGACCGGAGCGCTCTCTCTGTTCTTGACCATGGCCGTTCGATTCGGTGCCCGCCCGGCGCGGCCCACGGGTCCAAACCGCACCGATTGTACCGGATGCGGAAAAAAAAAACAATCAGCGTCGCGGGGCCGGTCGCCCCGCCTTGCCGGAGTAGTCGTACTCGCGCCGGAAGGCGGCGAGCTCGGCCGGGCGCAATTCGCGCCATTGGCCGCTCTTCAGCTTACCCAGGCGGATGGAGCCGATGGCCACGCGGCGCAGTTTCTCGACCGGGTGCCCGGAATAGAGGAACGCCTTGCGGATGATGTGCTTCTTCCCCTCGTGGATGGTCACCTGCAGCCAGGAGTGCCCGTGGCCGGTAATGCCCAGGGGGCGGATCACGAAGGGAGAGAGGCGCTCGCCTTCCAGCACGATTCCGCGCTCCAGCCTTTTCTGGGTGGCTTCGGACAGTTCGCCCTTGATCTTGACCTGGTAGACCTTGGGCACGCGGTTGCGGGCGGCCAGGATGAAGTTGGCCAGGTCGCCGTCGTTGGTCAGCAGGATCAGGCCCTGGGAGTGGTAGTCGAGACGACCGACCGGGAAGAGCCGCTCCCGGATGCCCCGGGTCAGGTCGCGGACCGTCGGGCGCCCCTGGGGGTCGGACAGGGTCGTCACGACTCCCTCGGGCTTGTTGAGGATGACGGTGAGCCGCTCGGCCGGTTTGAGCCGAAGCGGCTTGCCGCGGCCGGTGATGGCGTCCTGGCCGGGCCGCACCCGCAGGTTGGGGTCGCGCACGACCTGGCGGTTGACCTCGATCTCGCCGTCGTGGATCATGCGCCGGATGGTGCGCCGGCTGGCGTAGCCGCATGCCTGCAAATACTTCTGCAATCCGATCTCTTTCATTTGCGTATCCCCAATCGCTTGATCTGTTCGGTCA
Organism: uncultured Clostridia bacterium; assembly: GCA_964479735.1. GTDB lineage: Bacteria > Acidobacteriota > Aminicenantia > UBA2199 > UBA2199 > CAYZNT01. The sequence goes on along the minus strand of CAYZNT010000001.1, from coordinate 262,720 downwards.
GGGTGGACGGCTTGAGCCGGAGCTCCTCGGCCGCCCGTTTCTGCACCCACCCGTGTCGATCCAGCGTCTCGATGATCAGCTGGCGTTTGAAAGCGTCGACCTGATCGTTGAACGAACCGCACGGAAGCGGGGAGCGGCGCGAGTCCAGCACCTCGGGGGGCAGGTGCGCGGGCTGTAGCGAGTCGCCCTGCGAAAGCAACACCGTCCGCAGCACCGCGTTCTCGAGCTCGCGAATGTTGCCCGGCCAGTTGTACTCCATCAGCAGCTTGAGGAACTTCTCGTCGAGCGCGCGCACCGGGCGTGCGTTCGCCTCGCTGAAGCGGCGGTTGAAGGCGGCGGCCAGCATCGGGATGTCCTCCTTGCGCTCGCGCAACGGGGGCAGGTGGATGTTGATGATGTTGAGGCGGTAGTAAAGGTCGTCGCGGAAATCGCCGCGGCGGACCTTTTCGAGCAGGTCGACGTTGGTGGCGGCGATGATGCGGACGTCGGTCTTGATGATGCGGTTGCCGCCGAGAGGCTGGATCTCCTTCTCCTGGATGACGCGCAACACCTTGGCCTGGGTCTCGAAGGTGAGGTTGGCGATCTCGTCGAAGAAGATGCTGCCGCCGTCCGCCTCCTCGAAGATGCCCTTGCGGTCGCTGGTGGCGCCGGTGAAGGCTCCCTTCTTGTAGCCGAACAACAGGCTCTCGAAGAGGGGGGCCGGAATGTTGCTCGAGTTGAAGGGATAGAAGGGCCGGTCGCGCCGGTTGGAGCGGAGGTGGGTGGCCTTGGCCACCAGCTCCTTGCCGGTGCCGCTCTCGCCGGTGATGAGGACGGTGGAGGTGGAGTCGGCGACGCTCTCGACGATGTCCAGGGCCTTGCGCAGCAAGGGGCTCTGGCCGATGATGTGGGGAAAGGAATAGGCCTCGTTCAGGGCCTTGTGCAGGGTGGTGTTCTCGCGGACGAGGCGCTTCTCCCGCACCGCGCGCTCGATCTTGTGCTTCAGCTCGGCATTGTCGAACGGTTTCTCCAGGTAGTCGATGGCCCCGCAGCGAATGGCCTCGATGGCCGACTCGATGGTGCCGTAGGCGGTCAGGAAGATGACCCGGATGTCGGGGTCGTCCTTCTTGAGCTCGCGGAAGATCTCGATGCCCGAGGTGCCGGGAATCATCTGGTCCATGATCACCACGTCCACGTCGGGGTAGTGGTTGGCCTTCGCCTGGGATTTATTTTCGGAAATGATGAGCTCGTAGTCGGGCTCGCGGAAAATGCGCTTGAAGATGTCGTGGATGATGCTCTCGTCGTCGACCAGGTGGATGACCGTGGCTCTCATAACTTCATTCTCCTCAACGGGCTGTCCAGCGGGAAGGTGATGGTGAAGGTCGTGCCCTTGCCGACCCGGCTGTTGACCTCGATGGCCCCGAAGTGCTCCTTGACGATGTTGTAGACGATGGAGAGGCCGAGCCCGGTCCCCTGGCCGGCGGCCTTGGTGGTGAAGAAGGGGTCGAAGATCTTTTCGCGCAGCTCGTCGGGAATGCCGGCCCCGTTGTCCTTGAAGCGGACGGTCAGCACGTTGCCGTCGGCCCGGCTCTGGATGGAGATGCGCCCGGCGCCGCCGTCGGCCACGGCGTCGCAGGCGTTGAGCAGCAGGTTGATGAACAATTGCTGCAGCCGCGACGGGTACCCGTGGAAGGCGATCCCCGCCTGCAGCTCGCGGTGGACGACCACGCCCTTGCGCTTCAGCCGGTGCTCGACCAGGGCGATGGCGTCGTCGATGACCGCGGACATGTCCACCTCGGCCGGCTGCTCGCCCTTTTGGCGCGAGAAGTCGAGCAGCGAGCGCACGATCTTGTTGGCCCGCTGGACCTGGTCCTGGACTCGCGCGATCATGGCGCGGCTCTCGCCCCGCTCCTCGTTGTCGAGCAGGAACTGGCAGTAGGACGAGATGCCGGTCAGCGGGGTGTTGATCTCGTGGGCGATGCCGGCCGACAGCAGCCCGAGCGAGGCCATCTTTTCCGAGGTGATCAGCTGGTTCTGGATATGGGTCTTCTCGCTGACGTCCTCGAACACGGCGATGTGGTCGTTCTCGGCCGCGTGCCGGGCGCGGAGCGGCGAGACGTAGATGTCGAACACCGCGTCCGGCTCCTGGGGGTGGGCGGCGACGTTCCGGAACGTGGCGGTGGCCTCGCCGGAGCCGGCCAGCCGCTGGCCGACGGGCTCGCCGAGGACGGCGGCCACGGACCGGTGGATGGCCTTTTCGGGGGGGATCCCGAAGCGCTGGGCCATGAATCGGTTCCAGGAGCGGATCTTGCCGGCCGGCGAGACGACCATGATGCCCAGGTCGACGTTCTCGATGACGTTCTCGTTGAACTCCTTGAGCAGGTGCAGCTCGCGCAACTGTTCCTCCAGCTGGGTGTAGAGGTGGGCGTTCTCCACCGCCAGCGCCAGCGAGTGGGTGATGGAGGCCAGCAGGTCCCAATCCTCGACGGTGAGAACGCCCCGGTCGCTCTTGCGCCCCATGGCCAGCAGGCCGATCAGCCGGTCGCCCGATGTGAGCGGAAGAAACTGGCAGTAGCCCCACGGTTGCAGCGCCTCGTGGTCGCGCGGGAACTTGGCGTGGAACTCCTGGTCGGACAGGAGCAGCAGGTAGTCGCGGTCGCGCAGCGCGGCGCGGAATGCCGCCGACAAGGCCAGGCGCCGGTTCTCCGGCAGGGCGCGGTAGGTCTGGCCGCGTTCGTGGATGATCAAGCCGGCCTGCTCCAGCTGAAAGCCCTCCTGGATCAGCGGCAGGGCGTTGCGGGCCAGCGACATCAGGTCGCGCTGGGCGGAGATGGAGCGCTCCAGCTCGCGCAGCTTGCGCTTGAAGCGGTAGGTCTCGCGGTAGAAGATCTGTTCGAAGTACTTCTGGATGGTCGTCTCGATGGGCTTGAACAGGAGCCCGGCCAGGAGGATGGCGGCCAGCGACCAGAAGATGCCGAGCAGCTTGTTCTGCTCGATGCTCAGGCCGAGGAAGAGGTAGATGCCGAAGATGAAGATGAACACCGAAGAGATCGAGAGGGTCTTGCGGATGATGGTCTCGATGTCCTGGTAGCGGCGGTGGGACAGCAGGTAGACCAGGCTGAGCGGCAGGAACAGGGTCAGCATCTGCCCCAGCGAGCCGACCAGGGCCAGGCGCCCGGCGCGCAGCGACGGCAGCAGGTCGAGCACCAGCAGCGCCGCCAGACCGGTGACGCTGCCGGCCAGGGTGAGCAGGTAGCGCCGCTCGCGGCGCTTCAGGATGAGGGTCAGCTGGCTGTAGACCAGCGCGGCGCCGGCCAGCGGCAGGTAGACGGCGAACAGCCGCTGGGAGAGGAGGTTGAAGTGGCCCAGGGTGGCCAGCAGGTTGGTGCCAGAGGGGTTGGCCAGGCCGGAGGCGATGAAGTAGAGATGGAGCAGGCCGACCAGGGTGGGCGCCAGGTAGATCAGCACCAGCTTGAAGCGCCGGTTGACGTGGCGCAACGGCGGGGGCACGAACGGCTGCTGCAGGGTGTACTGCAGCAGCACGGCCGGGAAGAAGAGGAAGCTCGCCCGGTCCAGGGCCAGGTACAGGAAGTCGGACAGGGGGTAGGCCCCGGTCGGGGAAAAGATCATGAAGCCGGAGAAGGTGAGGGCCAGCCAGTAGAAGACCGGCGGCGGGCGGAAATCGGGTGACTTCCGCACGGTGATGTTGAGCACGCCCAGGGTGAGCAGGATGATGACGATGCCTACGAAGACCATGATGTAGTAGGAGAAGGGCGTGTAGATGCGGGCGATGTCGACGCCGACGTTCTTCAGCCGCCCCTGCCGCTCCACCTCGTAGAGGCAGTAGCTGCGGCCTTCGATGACCCGTCTCTGGTCGATGCGGTCGTGCACCAGGTACTTGTTGATGGCCACCAGCACGTCGCCCACGTGAACGGGGCATTCACGCGGGGCGGAGGTGCAGACCAGGCCCTTCTCCGAGGCCTCCCAGGTGATGCGGTCGGAGGAGCCGCTCCAGCGGAGCTTCTGGAAGATGTTGGCCAGGCAGACGAGTATGAAGAGCGCGAACAGCGCGTGCCAGGGGTAGCGGCGGATCATTGAAAGGGGCCGGGGCGGGCCGTGCGGAACGACCAGACGACGACCTCGCGGGGCGTCAGCGGCGGCAGGGAGCGGTGCAGGGCCCGTCCGTGGACCATCTCCTGGGGAGTGAAGGGGGCGAACAGGTCCTCGCTGGCGATGTCCTGGGTCCCCGGCGTCGTCTGCGCCAGAACCGCCGGCAGGCGGCTGGACGGGGCGAACGCGTGGCGGCCGAGCAGCAGCAGCAGGAGGAGGAGGAAGAACCGGCAGCGCGACATGGTGGCTGCATTATAACAGGGAAGAAAGGGGCGGGCAATTCGGGCGGGAATGAGATTTTCCGCCGCGGGCTGTATATGCGATGCGGGGGCGGCAGAGGTTTCGCCGTTTCCGGGAGGTTGCCGCATGAAAAGAACCGCATTCGGTCTCGCCATGGTGCTGCTCGTCGTCCTGACGGCCGGCCTGTCCGCCCAGGAGATCGTGGCGCCGTCCGTCCACAAGGCGCTCCTCAAGGGACTGTACCGGTTCGAGGTGCAGGGCATCAAGCGCATCGTCACGACCCCGTGCAAGGTCGTCTTCCAGGTGCAGTACTACATCTCGCCCACCTACCCCAAGGCCTGCTTCATCGGGGCCTACATCCCCGACCGGGCCCACATGAGCTCGCGATTCGGTTTCGTCCCTGCCGGGCGGATCCCGAACGGGGTGCCCAAGGGACAGCACGGGTTCGCCGACAACGTCACCGTCGACGTGGCCTACGTCGGCTCCGAGCCGCTCCGCACCTCGACCATCGAAGTCTGCATCTATGACGCCGACAGCCAGCTCGGTTCGGCGGTGCTGAATTGGGGGCAGACCTGGACGCGCTTCGCGGTGCAGGGAATCAAGCGCGTCGTCACCCGGCCGGAGTACGTGAAATTCCAGGTCCAGTACTTCATCGACCCCAGCTACCCGGGCCCGGTGCACATCTCGGCCTACATTCCCGACCAGGCGCACCAGAACACCCACTTCTCCTACCGTCCGGCCAGCAACGTTCCCAAGGGCCAGCACGGGTTCGCGGACAACGTCTGGTTCGACGCGGCCTACTCCGGCGCCACCCCGTTCACGTCCAGCGCCATCGAGGTGGTGGTCTACAAGAGCGGCGCCAACCTCCACAAGCAGGTCATCGACTGGGGCCAGACCTGGAGCACGGCCGTCCACTGAGCGGAAGTTGACCGGGGCGGCGGCCGGGGGGCGTCAGCCGTTCTGCAGCGTCTGGACCGTCTGCTCGGCGATTTCCAGCTCTTCGTTGGTGGGCACGACCATGACCGTGACCCGCGACCCGGGGGCGGAGATGACGCCGAATGTGCCGAAGGCCGCGCGGTTGGCCTCCGGGTCGAGCTGGATGCCCAGGAACTCCATGTGCTCCAGGGCCATCTGCCGCTCCACCACGCCCCGCTCGCCGATGCCGGCGGTGAAGATCACCAGGTCGCAGCCGTTCATCGCCGCTATGTAGGCGCCGATGGTCTTGCGGATGCGGTAGGCGAAAATCTCCAGGGCCAGCCGCGCCTGGTGGTGGCCCTGGTCGGCCAGGCGGTTGATGTCGCGCATGTCCGACGACGCCTCGGAAATGCCCAGTACGCCGCTCTGGCGGTTGAGCAGGGCGTCTGCCTGCTCCGCGGTCAGGCCCTCGTTGCGCTGCAGGAACAGGGGGATGGCCGGGTCGATGTCGCCGCAGCGGGTGCCCATGGCCAGCCCTTCCAGCGGGGTGAATCCCATGGTGGTGTCCACCGAGCGGCCGTGGTCAATGGCGGTGATGGACGAGCCGTTGCCCAGATGGCAGGTGATGATCTTGAGCTCGCCGAGTTCGCGGTTCATGGCCCGGGCCCCGTGCTTGGCCACGTAGAAATGGGATGTGCCGTGGAAGCCGTAGCGGCGGACGGCGTACTGGCGATAGTACTTGTAGGGGATGGGGTAGATGTAGGCCCGCTCCGGCATGGTCTGGTGGAAGGCGGTATCGAAGGTGCCGCACATCGGGGTGTGCGGCAGGATCTTGCGGGTGGCCTCGATGCCGACGATGTTGGGCGGGTTGTGGAGCGGCGCCAGGGGGATGCAGGCGCGCAGGGCGGCCAGCACTTCGTCGCTGATGCGCACCGTGCCGTTGAACTTCTCGCCGGCGTGCACCACGCGGTGGCCGACGGCGTAGATCTCGGACGTGTCGTGGATGACGCCGTGCCGCGAGTCGGTGAGCATGCCCACGATCAGCTGGATCCCCTCGTCGTGGGTGCGGATGTCGGCCGGCAGCGTCTCCTTGTGCCCGCCGTGGACGTAGTTCAGCACCGCGTCGGCCAGGCCGATGCGCTCGAGCAGCCCCTTGGCCAGGACCGCGCCGGCGGCCATGTCGAGCAGCTGGAACTTGATCGACGAACTGCCACTGTTGATGACCAGGACTTTCATTGGTTTCCTCTCCGGAATGGGCCGTAGGGGCCATTATACTCCATTCGCGGCGGAAAGCAACATGAAAAGTTAACGTCTTAACTTAAATGGGGGGTCATTCCCGCTGGTAGAGGAAGACCAGCGTGCGGCGGATCTCGCTCCAGCCCAGCGGCGGGTCGATGCGGGCGCCGACCCGCACCTTGTCCACGCCGCTGCCGCTCAGCCGCAGCTGGTGCACCGGGGTGACGTGGGCGGAGCAGAGGAAGGAGGACTCGAAGTTGAAGGGATAGCGGATGTGGTTCTGCAGCGGCTGCTGCACGGTGAACTGCACCCCCGTCAGCGAGACGTTGACCAGGGTGGCGGGGGTGATCGTGGTCTGCACCAGGAGCCGCGCCGGCAGGGCCACCGGAAAACGAAGCGATTCGCGGCGCTCCTGCTGGATGTCGTGGAAGCGCAGCCGCACCATGCTCTCCACCTCGACCGTGCGCTCGAACAGGCGCGGGTCCTGGCTCAGCTTCAGAAGCCGCTCGGCCGCCGCCTGGAATTCCCGAGAGAAGGCCTCGAGCAGGTCGCGCGACACCGGCTCGCGCAGGTTCATCTTGCCGAAGAGGACCGTCAGCCGGCGCTTGATCAGGGGGATCTCGGCCAGCGGGTGGCGGTAGGCGGCCTCGTCGATGCTGGCCAGCAGGCGGCTGAAGGTGGTGCGGATGCGGTCACTCCAGCCGAAGGAGGCCAGCAATTCGTCGAGTTCCTTCGCGTCCACGGAGTCGGGGACCATGGTGTCCTTCCGCGGCCCACTATAGACAATCCGCCGGCCCCTGTCAATGAGCGGCCGGCACCGGCGGCGGGGGGGCGTTGTCGCCCAGGACGAACACCCCGTCCGGCCGGTTCAGCACGGCGTCGGCCAGCAGCGGCAGGCCCGGGATGCGCAGGCCGCGCGGCAGCTGGAACACCACCCGGCCTCCGGACCGGGCCCGGATGTCGTCGATGGTCAGGTCGCGCCCCGGAGCGAAGCCGCCGAAACGCTGCCGCCAGATGTCGAAGAAGTAGGTGTCGGGAAAGAGCCGGGCGAGCTCGGCCGAGTAGCGTCCACGCGCCAGGTCGTTGCCGAACTTCAGCGCGTAGGCCGGGGCGGAGCTGGGATAGGCGTAGACCTTCGCGTAGCCCCGGTACCGCGCCTCGAGCTGGTGGTGCTGCGCCAGCGCCCGCTCGGCGCCGCGGCCGGAGGGGCGGTAGGCGCGCCGGAATTCACGGCCGGCCTGGACCGGGACGGCCACGGCAACCGCCACCAGGGCGAGTGCCAGCAGCTGGACCCGGCCGCCTCGCCGCCTGGCCGCCCCGGTGGTTCCAAACTGGGCCACGGCCAGCAGCAGGGTGATCCCGCTCAGGGAGAGCGCCGGCAGCAGGTAGTGGCCGCCGGCGTGCTTCGCCACCATGAGCAGGGAGGCCAGCTGGGCCGCCAGGAGCGCCCCCAGCAGCCGTCCGCGCAGGCGGGCGGTGGCGTCTTGGCGGCGCCGCAGGAGGGCGCCCGCCAGCCAGGCCAGGGCGCCCAGCAGCAGGGCCACCAGGAAGAAAGACTGCCCCTGCAGCGACTGGGCCAGGTTGTTCCCGGCGCGCGGCCAGGAGATCACCCCGGTACGCCCCGAGCCGTAGTGGCCGACGTGCAGGAAGAGCCGCGCCATCCATTTCAGCATGTCGGGGTACAGGGGCAGGATCGGCAGGGTGAAGAAGACGAATGCGGCGGCGGCCCCGGCCAGGCTGCGAAGGCGGTCGCGCCATCCGGCGCCGGCCAGGAGCGGCACCAGCAGGAGCGGCGCGAAGGTCACCTTGCAGGCGATGCCGAAACCGCAGACCAGCGCCAGCATCAGCAGGAGCCGGGGCGGCAGGGCGTGGCTGCCCGGGGCGGCCGCCCAGACCAGCAGCGTGGCCATGAGGGTGGAAGCCAGCAGCAGCAGCGGTTCGGGGGTCAGCCGGGTCAAGCCGGCGTTCATCAGCAGCGGCGAGGCCAGCGGCGCCATCTGCAGCCACCACCCCCAGCCGACGTGCCCGAAGGCGGTGGCCGCCGCCAGGCCCAGGGCGACCTGGGCCATGACGTTCAGCAGCAGCAGCACCAGGAAGAGGGCGTGGCCGTAGCGCTCGGGCCGGCGCAGCAGGTCATCGCGCCAGCTCGAATCGCCCTCCGCCGACAGGGCGTGCAGGCCGCGAATGGTCAGCGCCGCCAGCGCCTGCAGGGGGGTGCCGGGATGGTCGACGTGGCCCACCAGCCGCAGCGCCGCCAGGTTGCCGCCGTTGAGCAGGTAGACGTAGGCCGGGTCCAGGTTGGCGCTGAGCCAGTAGGGGCCCTTGGCCCGCTCCAGCCGCCAGGCGAGGGCGGCGGTGAGCAGGGGCAGGGGCAGCAGCAGGAGCGATGGCCATCTCTTCATGGGTCCGGGCCGAATTCTACCACAGCCCCCCCCGGACCGCCACTTCCGGCTTGACTCACCGGGGTAGGGGAACTGCCGTTTTCACCCGTTTCGTGCTACAATCGCTCCCGATGCGCAAAAGAACCCTTGCCTTGCGGCTCACCGCCCTGGTTCTGTTCACCGTCCCGCTCCCCGCCTATGTCGGCCCGGGGGCCGGTTTCGCCTTCGTCGGCTCGTTCCTCTTCGTCTTCGCCGCCTTCTTCCTGGCCCTGTTCAACCTGCTCACCTTCCCCCTGCGCGCCCTGGTGCGCCTGGCCAGGCGCTGGCGCACGCTGCGTCACGCTCGCTTCAAGCGGGTGGTGGTGGTGGGCTTCGACGGCATGGACTACCAGCTCATGCGCCGGTTTCAAAAGGAGGGCGAGAAGTTCCCGGGTTTCGACCGGCTGGCCCGCGACGGCTGCTTCCTGCCGCTGTGGAGCACCGAGCCGCCCATCTCGCCGGTGGCCTGGTCCACCTTCGCCACCGGCGCCAACCCGGGAAAGCACAACATTTTCGATTTCCTGGCCTCCGACCGCCGCACCTACATGCCGGTGCTCTCCGGTTCGGAGATCATTCCGCCGCGGCGCTGGTTGCGCCTGGGCGGGTGGCAGGTCCCCTTGAGCTCGCCGCTGATCGAGCTGAAGCGCAAGGGCCAGAGCTTCTGGAAGCTGGTGGCCGGGCGCGGCATTTTCGCCGCCGTGCTTCGGGTGCCCTACACCTTTCCCCCGGAAAAGTTCTACGGCGCCATGCTGGCCGGCCTCGGCACCCCCGACCTGCGCGGCTCCCAGGGCTCCTTCACCGCCTACGGCGCGCAGGAGGCGGCCATCTCGGCGGCTGCCGACGGGGTGGCGGCGAAACTGGACCCGGTGGGCGAGAACGAGTATGCCGGCTCCATCCAGGGGCCGCCGCACCCCTTCCGCCGCGACGGGCGGCTCCTCACCGTGCCCTTCCGCCTGCGCCTGGCGGGAGAGGGGCGGGCCGAGCTGCTCGTGTCCGGCCAGACCGTCGCCCTGGAGCGGGGGCGGCTCTCGCCCTGGGTGCCGCTGCGCTTCCGCGCCGGCCTGGTTTCGGTGCACGGCATATCCCAGTGGGTGCTGACCGGCACCGAGCCGCTGCAACTCTACCTGTCGCCCATCCATCTCGACCCGGCCCGTCCCGCCATGCCGCTGTCGCACCCCAGGATCCTGTCGGTCTACCTGGCCAAGAAATTCGGCCCCTTCGCCACCCTGGGCATGGCCGAGGACACCTGGGCGGTCAACGAACGCGTGCTCGGCGAGGAGCAGTTCGTGGCCCAGACCTGGCAGGCGCACGAGGAGCGGGAGCGGGTATTCTTCGACACCCTGGCCCGGGTGCGGCATGGCCTGGTGGTGCAGGTGTTCGAGGCCACGGACCGCATGCAGCACATGTTCTGGAAGTACCTGCCGGGCGAGACCTCGCCGTCGCCGCGGCCCTCCCGCGACCCGAAGGTGACCGGGGCGGTGCTGGACTCCTACCGGCGCATGGACCACCTGCTGAACCGCCTGCTGCCCCGGCTGCACCGCGACGACCTGCTGCTGGTCGTCTCCGACCACGGCTTCAACGCCTTCCACTCCAGCTTCCACCTCAACGCCTGGCTGCATCGCGAGGGCTACCTGGCGTTGCGGCCGGGCTGCTCCGTTTCCGGCAAGTGGTACGCCGATGTCGACTGGTCGCGCACCCGCGCCTACGGCCAGGGGCTGAACGGGCTCTACCTCAACCTCCGGGGGCGCGAGCGCGAGGGAATCGTCGAGCCGGGAACCGCGGCGGAGAAGCTGAAAGGCGAGATCCGCGACCGCCTGCTGCGGGCCAAGGACCCCCGCAACGGGGTGGCTCCGGTCCAGACGGCTTTCCTGCGCGAGGAGCTGTACCGCGGCCCCTACGTCGAGAACGCCCCGGACATCGTGGTCGGCTACCGCGCCGGCTACCGCGTCTCCTGGGAGTCGGCGGTCGACGAGGTCGGTTCCGAAACCGTCACCGAGAACACGCGCATGTGGAGCGGCGACCACGGCTTCAGCCGCGACCAGGTGCCGGGCATTTTCTTCTGCAACCGGCGCGTCGAAGCCCGGGAGCCGTCCCTGGCCGACATCGCCCCGACCGTGCTGGCCGCCTTCGGCATCGCCCGGCCCCCCTACTTCGACGGCCACGACCTGGGCGTCCGGTAGCCGGGCGTTCAATATCCCGAACGACAGTTCAAAAAGTTGAATTCCCGGGCGTCCGCCCGGGTGGAGCCCCGGCGTCGAATCAGCATTGACGGCGCTTTTCCCGGTTGGCGGGTGGCCGCAAAGATGGCAGCGAATATGCTTCGTTTTTCCCAGATGGGATTCTATCGAGAATCCGTTTCATGCGCCGTTGCGTGTTCCCGCAACGGATTTCCACCATCCACTTTTTTCCCCGAGGAGGTGCCCCACCCCGAGCCATCCCGCCGTTCACCACCGTTTGCCGGGAGCCGTCGCTCCCGGGGTTCAACCAACCAACGTTCCTAGGAGGTTACCACATGTTGAAGAAAGCGCTGTTGCTGGTCCTGGGCCTGGCCCTGGTCAGCACCCTGCTGGTTTCCCAGCAGACCAACGCCCGCATCATCGGCACCGTGACCGACGCCGACGGCAACCCGCTGCCCGGCGTGGCCGTCGAAGCCACCAGTGCGAAACTGATCGGCAAGGCATCCACGGTGTCCAATGAGAACGGCGTCTACCGTCTCCTCAACCTCGCCCCCGGCGCCTACAAGCTGTCCTACATCCTGGATGGCTTCCAGACGCTGGTGCGCGACAACGTCGTCCTGGCCCTCGAGCAGACCATCACGGTCAACGTCTCGATGAAGCTGGGCAAGATCGAAGAGGCCATTGTCGTCAAGGGCGCCGCGCCCCTGATCGACGTCAAGAGCACGGCCCGGGGCATGACCCTCACCAAGGAAGTGTTCCAGACCCTGCCCAAGGGCCGCAACTTCGACTCGCTGATCACCGCCATCCCCGGCGTCTCCAATGAGCCGCTGGTGGCCGGCACCTCGGTGGACGGCGCCTCGGGCCTCGAGAACATGTACTACATCGACGGCACCGACGTCACCAACATCGTCTCCGGCGCCCGCGGACAGGGCGCGGCCTTCGACTTCGTCGACGAAGTCCAGGTCAAGACCTCCGGCTACCAGGCCGAGTTCGGCGGCTCGCTGGGCGGCGTCATCAACGTCGTCACCCGCTCCGGCGGCAACGAGTTCCACGGCGAAGTGCTCGGCTTCTACAGCGGCGCCCCGCTGCGCTCCAGCTACCGCGACATCCTGATGCTCAAGCCCGACGACACGTCGGAGGCCATCTACCAGCCCTACAAAGTCTACTACGGCGTCGACAACGACCACCGCTTCGAGGGCGGCCTCAACCTCGGCGGCTACGTCATCAAGGACAAGCTCTGGTTCTTCGGCACCTTCCTGCCGGTCTACTACACCAACGAGCGCGACGTGACCTACTACGGCACGACCACCGCCAAGACCTGGAAGACCCACACCGAGAACTGGAACTGGCAGGCCAAGCTGACCTCGCAGCCCTTCAAGAACCTGCGCCTCAGCGCCTCCATCAACAACCAGTACAGCAAGTACAAGGGCGACCTGGACTACGCCTACGGCAACTCCGCCCCGGCCGTCTCCTATGACGAGTACGGCTACAGCTATCCCAACCTCTCCGTGTCCGGCACGGCCGACGTGACCCTGGGCAACAACGCCCTGCTGTCGATCCGCGGCGGCTACTGGACCTCCAACACCAAGAACCCGCTGGTCCTGCCGACCGGCATCTACTACCGGTTCCGCACCGAGCAGAGCTACATCTCCACCACCAACATCGGCCTGCTCGACGTGCCGCCGGAGTACCAGCACCCGGCCGGCTGGCGCAACATGGCGGCCTACCCGACCGCGAACGTGATGAACAAGAACGAGAAGTACGGGGTCAACGCCGACCTCACCTACTTCCTCAACCTGGGCGGCGAGCACCAGTGGAAACTCGGCGGCCAGTGGGTGCGCCAGGGTGAAGACGTCGACCAGGGCGCCGTCTACCCGATCGTGCAGATCGGCTGGGGCCGCGACTGCATCCTCTACGGCACCAACTACGGCAGCGGCAAGTACGGCTACTACGGCGTGCGCGGCGGCGGAGCCGCCGGTCCCTACGGTTCCGTCTACACGGCCTACAGCAACCGCTACAGCTTCTACGTCCAGGACTCCTGGACGATCGCCAACCGCCTCACCCTGAACCTCGGCCTGCGCGCCGAGCACGAGTACATCCCCTCCTACTCCGACAACCCCGATTTCAAGGACCTGAAGCCGATCGATTTCCCGTTCAGCTCGAAGATGGCCCCGCGCCTGGGCTTCGTCTGGGACGTCAAGGGCGACTCCTCGCTGAAGGTGTTCGGCTCCATGGGCTGGTTCTACGACGTCATGAAGCTGTACATGGCGTCCGGCTCCTACGGCGGCTTCAAGTGGAAGAGCGCCTTCTACACCCTCGACGACTACCGCTTCGACCAGATCGGCGTCAACGGCAACTTCCCGGGCACCCTGCTGAAGGTCTACGACTTCCGCGTCCCCTCGTTCGACTCCACCCAGCCCGACTTGAAGCCGATGGGCAACCGCGAAATCTCTTTCGGCGTCGAGCAGAAACTGCGTGACGACCTGGCCTTCTCCGCCCGGCTCGTCAACAAGAAACTGACCTGGACCATCGAAGATATCGGCGTGCTGACCGAGGAAGGCGAGTCCTACTTCACCGCCAACCCGGGCGGCGACTTCATCAACGAGAAGTGGGAAGAAGCCAAGGCCCTGGGCCTGATCCCGGCCGGCGCCCCCGACGTTCCCAAGGCCAAGCGCGACTACCTGGGCCTCAACCTCGCCCTCGACAAGCGCTTCTCCAACAACTGGATGGGCGGCATCTCCTACACCTGGAGCCGCCTGACCGGCAACTACTCCGGCCTGGCCTCCGGCGACGAGTACGGCCGCGCCTCGCCCAACGTCGAGCGCTACTACGACCTCTGGTACCTGGCGTATGACAAGGAACTGAACCCGATCGACGGCCCGCTGCCCTCCGACCGCACCCACTACTTCAAGGTCTACGGCTCCTACGTCTTCCCCTTCGGCCTGACCACGGGCGTCATCCTCAACGCCATGAGCGGCGTGCCCACCTCCACCGAGTACACCATGGACGTGCAGGGCTACCTGCCCTTCAACCGCAACAACCTCGGCCGCGCCCCCTTCCTCTGGTTCGCCAACCTCTACCTCGAGTACAACTTCAAGATCGGCAAGAACAACCTGAACGTCAACCTGAACGTCGACAACCTGTTCGACGTCAAGACCGCCCAGCGCATCTACCAGATCTACAACCAGACCGCGATCGAGTTGACCGACGACCAGCGGATGGGTTCCTGGGACATCGACGACTACGAGTACGAGAAGGATCCGCGCTATCGGATGAAGACGGCCTTCTACGGCCCGCTGACCGCCCGCCTCGGCTTCAAGTTCTCCTTCTGATCACGGGCTAAGCGGAAGAAACTGCAACGAGAAGACCCCGCCCCCTCCGGGGGGCGGGGTTTTTTTTTGGCCGGGAACGGGGGGGTCAGCGGGGGATGCGTTCCAGCTCCCGCAGCTCGCGGCGGGCCTGCTCGATGGTCTGGGGATCGCCGCTCGGGGCCTCCAGGAACCGGCGCAGGCAGCGGGCGGCGTTGACCCGGTCGCCCTGGCCGCGGTAGGCGAGGGCCAGGTTGAGCCAGAGCAGCGGCGCCGGCTCCAGGCGGGCGGCCTCCTCGAGCCGGGCGACGGCGCGGGGGAAATCACCCGCCATGCCGTAGGCCACGCCCAGCTTCTGCAGCGCCTCGGCGTCGCCGGGAAAGGCCCTCAGCAGGCGCTCGAGCTCCCCGGCCGCCTCGCCCCAGCGCTCCCTTCCGCCCAGGAAGGCGGCGAAGCGCAGGGAGGCGAAGCGGTTCTCGGGCTCGATGGCCAGCGCGGCGCGGAAGTGGGCGGCGGCGGCTTCGTCGCCGCGCTCGCCCAGCAGCAGGGCCGTCACCAGCCGGGCGTCGAAGGAGGCGGCGTTTCGGGCCAGCACCTCGCTCATCGTCGCCAGCGCCTCGGCGTTGCGGCCGGCGGCCAGCAGGGTGTGACCGAGGCGGGTCAGCAGCGGTTCCGACCCGGGCAGCCGCCCCAGCCCCTGCTGCAGAACGGCGATGGCACCGGGAAAATCGTTGAGGCGGGCCATGGCCAGGGCCAGGCTGATGTAGGAGGCCGAGGCGCCGGGGCGCAGGGCCAGCAGTCGCTGGTAGCGGGAGCGGGCGGAGGCGAAGTCTCCGCGATCCTCGTCTCCCTGGGCGTCCTGGATCAGCTGCAGCTCCTCCCGGCACGCCTTGGCGTCCGGCAGGGCGGTGCCGGGCGCCTGCCGGTCGGGGGCGAAGGAGAGGTAGCCGAGCGAGGTCAGGCGGCTGCGCTCCTCGGGGCTCAGCTCCGCGCGCCGGGTCGGGGCGCCGTGCAGGATGAGCGACTGCAGCTCCCGGCGCAGCTCGCGGGCCTGCCGGTTGCGGGGCAGGTACAGGTTGCGCTCCTCGCCGGGGTCGGCGGCCAGGTCGTACAATTCCGGCTGCGGCGCCTGCAGGTACTTCCAGTCCGCCCGCAGCAGGCCGGTATACTCCGACCAGCCGAAGTTCTCGCGCGGGTAGAAGGTCTCCAGGTAGGCGTCGCGGTCGCCCGTCTCCTCGCCGCGGATGACCGGCAGCAGGCTGCGGCCCTGGAGACCGGCCGGCGCCGGGATGGACAGCAGGTCGAGGATGGTGGGCATGACGTCGACCAGGCGGGCGCGGCTGGTCACCGCCCGCCCGGCCGGCAGCCGCCCCGGGGCGCTCATCAGCAGCGGCACGCGCAGCGTCGGTTCGTAGAGGAAGATGCCGTGGCCGCGCTCGCCGTGTTCCCCGAAGGCCTCGCCGTGGTCTCCGCAGGCCACGACCAGGGTGTCGTCGAGCACCCCCAGGCGGCGCAGCCGGGACAGGACGGCGCCGACGGCCTCGTCCATGTAGGCCACCTCTCCATCGTAGGGTTGGCCGGCGAATTGGGAGCGCCACGGCTCGGGTGGGTCGTAGGGCAGGTGCGGGTCGTAGAAGTGGACCCAGACGAAGAAGCGCTCCCGGGCGTGGCGCTCCAGCCAGGGAGCGAGCGCGGCCTCGGTTTCGCCGGCGCGACGCTCGGCGTTCTGGCCCTTGAACGGAGAATCGGCGGCGAAGCGGTCGTCGTAGAGCTCGAAGCCCCGGTCGAAACCGAAGCGCGAGTCGACGGTGAAGGAGGAGACGAAGGCGGCGCAGCGGTAGCCGCGCTGGTGCAGGACGGTGGCCAGGGTGGGCATCGCCTCGGGAAGGCGGTAGCCGCCGTTGTTGTGCACGCCGTGGACGGTCGGGTAGGTGCCGGTCAGGATCGAGCTGTGCGCCGGGGTGGTCAGCGGCACCGGGGTGACCGCGCGGCTGAAGCGCGTGCCGGCGGCGGCCAGGGCGTCGAGGGCCGGCGTGCGGCCGTCGGCGTATCCGTAGCAGCCCAGCCGGTCGGCCCGGGTGGTGTCCAGGGTGATCAGCAGCACCCGCAGGTCGGGGTCGCGGCGGACGGCCGGCCGGCGCGAACGCAGCAGCAGGAACGAGACGGCGAGGGCCGGCAGCAACAGCCCGATCAAAAGGAGAACCCGGGGAGGGCGGCGCGGCGCAGGGCCGCCCGGACGGGTCGCGGCGGGCCCGGGGGGAGCGCCGGCAGGCGGAACGGAACGGCGGGGGCTGGAACGCTTCTTTCGGCTCATGGGATCACGTCATTGCGCCAGGACCGGGCAGCGGGAGCGACGGGGCTCCCCGCCCCGCGGGAGGCGGGGCGGGGGCAGGGCGGAGGAACCTCAACCGGCAGCCGGCGGCTGGCTGGAGTCGGCCGGCGGGGTGGTCTCCGTTGTCAGGCCCTGCAGCAGGTCGTGGTTCGCGTCCATGATGGCCCGGTACTTCTCTTCTTCCAGGCCGAGCCGGTTGCGGGCGGCGTCCAGGATGGCCGTGAACTGGAGGTCGAGCTGCTCGGCCTGGGCCTTCAGCTCGGCAGTCGGCGTCTTCGGGTCGAGCGGCGTGTTCTTGACGTTGAAGAAGAGGTGGCGCAGGAACTTGACCGCCTTGACCGAGAAGTCCTGGTCGTTGATCAGGAACGCCTCGGCCAGGTAGTTCATGGCCTCGTCGACGTTGTTCTTCTGCACCAGGGCGGCGATGTAGTAGGCGGTGCGGGCGTTGTTGCGCAGCGAATAGGCGGCCTTCAGGTAGGAGACGGCCTTTTCCTTGTCGCCCTTCTTCTCCCACAGCACGGCCAGCCGGCTGGCCAGCTCGATCTGCGGCTTCACCTGCATCGCGCTGTCGAAGGCCATGATGGCCCCGTCGCTGTCGCCCAGCTTGACCAGCTTGTCGCCGAGCACGACCACGTTGACCAGGTACTGGCTGTTGCCGGTGTCCAGCCGCAGGGCTTCCACGGCCTTCTGCAGCGCCTCGCGCTTGACGGCCGGGTCGGTTTCCGAACGGCTGTCGATCACCGCGACCTGGAGGTTCAGGGCCGGGGCGATGTAGGTCGCCCGGGCGGAGGGGTCGACGCTGGTCCTGGCGATGTCGATCACCGTCTGCGCCTTGTCGAAGGCCTTCTGCATCTCCTTCAGGGCGAAGAAGGCCTTCCACATGTTGTTGTTCACGTCGAGGGCGAACGAGTCGGTGGGCACGACGCCCTTCAGCGTCAGCGCCTTTTCGCCGTACTGGATGACCTTGTCGAACTGCTTCACCTGCAGCGAGGTCTTGACCAGGTTGACGTAGAGGAGCTTGGTGAGGGTGTCCTCCTTGGCTCCGTACTGGGCGTTGTAGGCTTCCAGCTTGTCCAGCTTGCTCTGCGGATTGGGGTCCTGCAGGGCGTTCATCAGCATCTCTTCCTTCTTGCTGGCGGCGCAGAGCAGGGAGGCGGCGAGGACGGCGACGACGATCGAAAGTGCGGTTCGCTTCATGAAATCACCTCGTGGCTATTTGGCTTTTTTCAGCGAGTCGACCAGGGCCTGGATGGCCGGCGCCTGGTCCGACTGCGGGTCGAGCCGCAGGAACTCGTTGAAGGATTCGACGGCCTTGGCGATGTCGCCCTTGTTCAGCCAGACGTAGCCGAGCTTGACGTGCGGGTCCCCCCACTGGGGCTTGATTCGGGCGGCCAGCCCGTAGTACTGCAGGGCCTCGTCGGTCTTGTTGTTGCCGAAGCAGATCTCGGCCACGTTGTAGGCCAGGATCTCGTCCTTCGGGTTCAGGTCGATGGACTGCTTGAAGAAATCCTGAGCTTCCTTGAACTTGTCCTGGCGAAGGAAGAGCGTGCCCAGCGAGGCCAGGGCCTTGGCCTGCATCACGATGTCGGCCTTCTCCCGGGCGGCGGTGAGCGCCAGGTTGTACTCGGCGGCGGCCTTGTCGTACTCGTTCATTTCGCGCAGGCAGTCGCCGATATTGAAATGGATCTGGAACACGGAGGGATTGTCCGCAAGGAATTTCTGAAACACCTGCAACGCCTCGTCGAACTTGCGCTCGTTGTAGAGCAGCGTGCCCCGGTCGAGCTCCTGCAGGGACGCTTCGTCCTTGATGCGCGCCCGCTTCTCGGGATCGACGCGCAGCACCAGCTTGACCGGCGGGTTGCGGTCGAGCTGGGACACGCGCAGCTGGGACATGGCCGGGATGTAGCCCTCGCGGTCGGCGGTCAGGGTGGCGCCGCCCGTGCCCAGGCCCATGAAGCTCCATTCTCCCTTGGCGTTGGTGGTGGTCTCGTCCTTCAGGCCGCCCTTCTCGAATTCCAGGCGCACCACGATCCCGGCCACGGGGATCCCGGACTCGTCCACCACGACCCCGTTCAACCGGCCCCGGCCGCGCCCGGCCTGGGCGTCGAGAGGGGCGACCAGGGCCGCGGCCAGCAGCGCCAGCCCGGCCAGAACCCGCCACGATGTCTGTTTGTTCATATCCAATGCCTCCATGTCCGACCGTTCGTTGTCGTCGTTCCCGTGTATGGTCCTCGACCCGTAAAACCCGGCATCACAGGCTGAAGTTAATCTTTTTTGCCGCCCGCGAGTTGTCGACGGTGTTGTCGATGACCGCGACCGCGGTGTAGGAGCCCGGCGCCAGCTGCAGCGGCCAGCGGGCGGCGAATTCCTCCGGCAGCGTGTCGAGCATGGCCGGGGTGACCGCCACCAGGAATTCGCGCTGCTCGTTCACCACCGGGGCCTTGTCCTTGCCCAGGGGGCGTATCTCCAGCGTCACCTTCAGGGGCGCCTGCCGGGTTCCGTCGGCTCCGTCGGCCAGTTTCAGCAGGCGGTAGGGAACCAGCAGCTGCAGCTCCCGGGATCCTTCCTTCGTCGTAACGATGGCCACGCGGAAGTCGAGGGCGCCCTCGGCCTTGAGGATGCCTCCGGGCTTGAGCGACATCTGGGCGACGTTGATCATGCTCAGGTGCCGGGCGCTGCCCGGGTCGAGGCGGTAGGCGCCTTCGCGGTAGGAGTCGACGAAGATGATCGGAAAGGAGCCGTAGTACCAGACCTCGACCGGAGGCTCGTAGAAGCTGTACCCGGTGGGGTAGATGTCGCGCCGCTCGGGCGGCCCCAGCAGGATGTAGACCCGGCCGCGGTCGGTCAGCCAGCCGCTGCCCCGGGAGCCTTCGAGGAAGAGCCGGTTGGCCTGGTCGATGCGGGCGTAGTACTCGTCCCGGTACTCGTTGTTTTCGGTCTCGGGATTGGGGTCGCGCTCCTTCCAGAAGCGGGCGATGAAGGCCGGGCGCTCGGCCGGGGTCAGGGCCAGGAACTGCTTCCGCTCCTGCTTGGTGATGATGTAGCGCACGACCGACAGGAAATCCTTCTCGCCGGGGGCGAGATCCTCGGCGCCCTTCACCCGGCATGCGCCGAGCAGCAGGGCCGCGGCGGCGGCCAGGGCCAGAAGGTGCTTCATTTTGCCTCCCCGCCGAGGGCGGCCAGCTTGGCCTTCACCGCCGGCTGCTCCCGGTTCACTTCCAGCGACTTGCGGTAGATCGCAACAGCTTCCTCGCGGCGGCCGCTCGAGGCCAGCAGGTCGCCCAGGGTGTTGAGGATCTGCAGGCTGGCGCCGAAATGCTTGACGTACTCGCCGTAGGCGGCGATGGCCCCCTCGCGGTTGCCCAGTTTCTGGAAGGCCTGGCCCAGCAGCGCCTGCAGTTCGGGTTTCTGCCCCTCCCGCACCAGCGGCGCGACGATCTCGGCGACGCGCCCGGGCTGGTTGCGCTGCAGCAGCAGGAGGCAGAGGTCGCTCGTGAATCGGACCGACTGGGGGTCCCGGGCCACCGCATCGGCCAGGTGGCGCTCGGCCGCCTCGAACTGCTTGACGGCCCGGTACTCGTTGCCGATGGCGTTCAGGACCAGCGGGCCGTCTCCGGCGGCGATGGGCAGCGAGGCGGTCCAGGGGCGGGGCAGGGCGGCCAGGGGGGTGATGTAGAACTCCGCGTCGTCGGCCAGCAGGGGCACGCGGCCCGCCCCCAGCACGGCGACGTGCAGGCGATAGTAGGCGGGGCCGAGCCCCTGGAGCGGAAATTCCTCGACGATGCGCAGCGGCCCGGGGTAATCGCGAAGGGGCTTCTCGCGGGTCAGCACCGGCTGGTCGCGGCGGGTGAGGGTGAATTGCACGATGGCGTCCGCGGCGGTGGCCTGGGGCAGGTTGAGCGCCTGGCAGAAGAAGGTGAGCGTGTCGCCGGAGACGAAGTCGTTCCGGGGCGAGGGCAGCAGCTGGGTGTCGCCGGTCAGAAACGGCTTGTACATGCCGGCGTAGGAGGGAGCGCGGCTGGCGCGGTGAGCCAGCACCGGCACGGTCAGGTACGGCTTGTCCCTGGCCGGCACCTCGATCTCCCGCTCCAGCGACGTGAATTCCTTCGAGATGCGGTTCTTGAGCAGGATGTTGCAGCGGTAGCGGCCGGGGATCAGGGGGAACATGTCCTGGAAGCTGAACAGCTTGCCGCTGATGCTGGCCATGCGCGCCGGGTCCATCTCGATCGGCAGCGTGCGCTGGAACTGGTGCACGATGGTGTTGTCGGCCGCGACCACCGAGCCGTAGATCTCCAGGGTGGTGTAGTACTTGCTGCCCGAGTGCTCCATCGTCAGTTTCTTCGGCTCGATCAGGTAGTGGACGAAGTCGATGCCGTCGGCCGAGCGAAGGACGTACAGGCTGGCCTCGGACTCGATGTAGGTGGTGGTGTAGTCCACCTCGATGATTTCCTTGTACTTCAGCAGCTTTTCGGCGTACTCCGACTTGAAGATCTTCTCCGGCAGCTGCGGGATCTGGTTGCGGACCAGCAGCTCCGAGGCCAGCGACGGCGTCGCCGAGCGGTCGCCCTCGATCAGCGAGAGGGAGACGGCGGCGATCTGCGGCTCGACGTTCATCAGGTAGTGGTAGGCGGACTCGTAGTCCATGGGGTCGCCCTTGTAGTCGACGATCAGCTCGTGGGGGCCGAACTTGACCGGCGTATAGAGCTCGTATTCGCTGATGGCGTCTCGCTTGAAAAAGACCACGTTGAAACCCGCCGGCAGGCCGCTGCCGGGCTTGCCCTGGTAGGACCAGATGATGGTCGGCTTCACCTCGGTGTCGTTCTCCAGCCGCTGGATCTGCTGCGGCTCGCCCAGCAGGATGTAGATCCGGCCCTGGTCGGAGCGCCAGCCCGGGGCCGGCGAACTCTTGCCGAACCAGTGGTTGGCGTACTCGATGCGCCGGTAGTGCTCCGTCTTGAACTCGTTCTCCTCCGTGTTGGGGTTGGGGTCGCGCTGGCGCCAGAAGGCGTTGACGAACATGTCGCGCTCGCGGTCGTTCTGCAGGGAGAGAAAGACCTTCTTCTCGACCGCGGTGATGATGTAGACGACCTCCTCGGTGAGCCAGCGCTGGTACTGCGATGGCAGGTCCCTGACCTTGAGCAGGGCGGGGGTGTCTGCGGGAAGAACAACGGTACACAACCAGACGGCGGTCGCGAGCTGGGCTAACGGTTTCATGAAAACCAATTATAGCATATTTGCATTTCCCCGGCAAAACGATACAATAGTCGCAATGAAGACAATCCGCGCCTGTTTTCTGATGTTGGCGGCGGTGGCGGGGCTGCTGGGCGCCGATGACCGGTTGCTGCGCCTGGTTGGGGAGAAGCGCTGGGCAGAGAGCCGCGAGCTGTTCGCCGACGGCAGCGGCAGCGTCCTGCAGGAGCGCTTTGCCCAGGCCCAGGCGGTCTCGTTGCAGCCCGCCGGCAGCAACCGCTACACCTACTTCGCGCGCTTCGCCGACCGGGCCGAGATGGGCACGCTGTCGCTGAAGGCCGCCGCCGGACGGCTGACGGAGCTGCGCCTGTCGCCGATCGTCACCGGCATGGGCTTCGTGGCGTCGTGGGCCCGGCACGCCGTCTCCGGTCTGCGGCTGGAGCTGGGCGACGCCCGGGTGGAACTCGCCCAGGGAGACCTCTACCAGGCGCTTCCCCAGCGGGGCCTGTTCCTGTTTTCCGGCTCCTGGCGCCTCCAGGTGTCCCCCGCCGACGCGGAGGAGCAGGCGACGCTGCGAGGCCAGTATCGCCAGGACTCCTTCCACTTCCAGGGGCAGGCGCTGCTGCTGGCCCTCAGCGACGAATCGTTCCTGGCCGGGCTGCCCCCGCCGCAGCTGGGGCCGACTCCTCCCCCGGGAGAGGGGGACTCCCTGCTGCAGGCGTTCCGCCAGGAGTTCGGCCTGGAGGCGGCGGGGTTTGGCGAGACCTGGCTCTACCCGCTGGCCCGCGACCTGAACCTGCTTCTTTTCCGGAACGACCGCCGTTCCCACTACAAGTACGTCTTCAACCGCACCCTGGCCCCGGACACGTCGCTGGTGCTGCTGCCCAGCAACCGCTTCGTCCTCCACTACAACGCCATCCAGCGCCCGAAACTCTCCCTGCAGGCTTCCGAGGAACTCGAGCGGCTGACCGCCAACTTCTATTTCAACCCCGGCAGCGGACTGCTGTCGGCCACCACCCAGATCCGCTTCCGCGAGCCCTCCTCCATCAAGACGCTCAGCCTGGCCCCCGGCCTGCAGGTGCGCGAGTGCAGCGGCGAGGATGGCGAACCGGTGGCGTTCCTGCGCGGAGGCGACTCGCTGTACCTGACCGGGACGGACATCCGCAAGGTGAACATCTACTACGCCGGGCGCTTCGCCCCCGAGCAGGCCGGAGAGCGCGGGCCCGATTCCCGGCTGCGCCGCGAGGATTCGCTCTGCTTTTTGAAGCGGGACGCCCACTTCATGCCCAACCCGGGGCTGTCCTTCTATCCCAGCCGCGTCACCGTCTCGGTGCCCGATTCGTTCGCCTGCCTGGCTCCCGGGAAGCTGGTCGACGTCCGCCGCATGGGCAACCGCTCCGTCTTCCGATTCGAGAGCCCCGGCTCCAAGGGGGTGGATGTGGTCTGCGGCGAATTCGCGCCCGCCGGCGACGTGCCCGGCCAGATGCCCGTCCACCTCTTTTCCACCTCCGGCCGCTTTTTCGAGAAATCCATGCCGCGCGAGCGGATCCGCCGTTTCTGCGATTTCCTGGTGTCGCGCTACGGCCCCCTGCCGGGCGGCGAGCTGAACATCCTCTTCCGCCGCTGGCGCGACTTCGGCGGCTTGAGCTTCGAGGGGTTCGTCGTCTTCAACCTGGTCGACCAGCGCAGCAGCTGGACCGAGACCACCTCGCGCCGGGTGCAGCGCGACTCGCCGGTGGTGATGACCGATGTGGTCAGCGACTCGCTGCTGCACGAGCTGGCCCACCAGTGGTGGGGCGGGCAGCTCTCCTGGCGCACCTACCGCGACGCCTGGGTGACCGAGGGGCTGGCCACGTTCTCGACGCTCGCCTACTGGCGGGACAACCTGCCGCCGGACAAGTTCCGCGACGTGCTCGACCGCCTGCGCCGCTGGGTGCTGCGCCACTCCGACGCCGGGCCGATTCTCTACGGCCAGCGCATCGCCAACCTCTCCGGCGACTACGACGCCTACCAGAGCGTGGTCTACACCAAGTCTGCGCTGGTGCTGCAGATGCTGGGCGACCTCATCGGCCACGACGCCCTGTTCGCCCGCCTGCGCCAGGCCCTGGCCGATTTCCGCCACCAGAACGTCTCCAGCGGCCAGTTCACCCGGGTGCTGAGCGCCGGGCCGCAGCGGGAGCTGGTCGAGCGTTTCCTGAACGGCTGGCTGCAGACCCGGGCGCTGCCGCGGATCTCCTGGAAGCTGGAGACGGAGGGGGAGACGGCCCGGCTGCGGCTCTCCCAGGCGGAGGGCGATTTCGTCTTTCCTCTCGAGCTGCAGGTGAACCGGCCCGGCGGGCCGCTGCGGCGGACGCTGGTGGTGACGGGCCGCGAGCAGTCGTTCGACCTGCCGGAATGGCGGCCCGGGGACGCCGTGCAGCTCAACCCGCTGGCCGCCCCGGTGCTCGGCGTCGAGCGCGACCGTTGACCGGTGGCCCGCCTCAGGGCATGAAGCGGGTCAGGGCCTCGTTCAGCAGCAGGATCCTCTCCGGCACCACCGCCACCCGGCCGCCCTGCTCCCGCAGCAGTCCATCCTCCATCAGCGACGCCAGCGCGTCCGGGTAGGGCGCGGCGGCGCGGCGCGGCACGCCGTCGAGCAGCCGCAGGCCGGTGACCAGCCGGCGCAGCGCCGGCGCCCAGGCGTGGCGGGCGCGTTCCGGCAGGCGGCCGCGTTCGATGGCCGCGCACCAGTCGTCCAGCTTCTCCAGGTTCTGCCGGTCGCGTCGGCCGTCGAACCCGGCGGCCGACGGCCCGAGGCCGATGTACGGCTGCGACGTCCAATACTTGAGGTTGTGACGGCTCTCGCGGCCCGGGCGGGCGAAATTGGACACCTCGTAGTGGCGGAAGCCCAAGCCGGCCAGCACGGACCGGGCGTGGTGGTAGAGGGCCGGGTCGCGCCGCTCGCTGCGGCGCACGCCCTCCATCAGGTAGACCGAGACGTGGACGGCACCGAGGCGGGCGGCCGCGGTCAGGCCGGCGGCCACGCTCTGCCGGCTTTGGGAGGGCAGGCCGATGATGAAATCCAGGCTGAGGTTGTCAAACCCGGCGGCGGCGGCGAGGTCCACGGCCCTCTCCGCCCCGCGCACGCCGTGCCGGCGGCCCAGCCAGCGCAGGTCGGCGGCGGCGAAAGACTGGACGCCCAGGCTGAGGCGGTTGACGCCCAGGCGGCGCCAGGCGTCGAGCCGCGCCCGGCTGACGTCCTCCGGGTTGGCCTCGAGGGTGACTTCGCTGCCGGCGGCGATCCGGAAACGGGCCCGCAGGATGGCGTCCACCCGGGCCAGGTCGGCTTCCCCGAGCAGCGACGGCGAACCGCCTCCAAAAAACACGCTGTCCACGCGGCGGCCGCGGCCGCGCAGGGCCGCTTCGCCCGCCAGGGCGTCGAGGTAGCGGCGGTAGCGCTCTCTGTCCCACGACTCGTGGACGAAATGGCAGTAGAAGCAGCGGCGCCGGCAGAATGGGACGTGCAGGTAGAGGCCGGCGGCGCTCACAGCAGCTGCAGGCTGGCGCGCTCGATCCAGCCCGCCACCTGGGGCGAGGCGGAGACGTAGAGCCAGCCGTCGTGCCGCTCCAGGACCTGCACCTCCAGCCCGGCATGGACCTGGAAGAAGATGGTCTGGTCCGCGCCGGGACCGCTGCGCAATTCGGCCTTCTCGGCGCAAACCACGGCTTGTCCCGGATGGCCAAGCGTCTTCAGGCGGAGGACCTGCCAGCCGGCCAGCACCGCCAGCAGCAGCAGGGCGGCAGCCAGGCCGTAGAGCCAGCGCCGCTGGAACGGCCGCTTCCTCAGCAGGAGCAGCAGGCAGAGGCAGGCCAGCCAGACGAGCGCCAGCAGCAGCAGGTTCACGGCGTTGGGCGGCAGCGCCGCCGCCAGCCAGGCGGCCAGGCGCGCCGGGAAGTCGGGCCGGGCGGCGGGGATGGAGTCGCGGAACCGGCGATTGACGAGGGCCAGGTTGCCGTCGATGACGCCCTCGCCGGGGGCGAGCCGGCGCGCCCGCAAGTAGTGGATCTTGGCGTCCAGGTGGCGCCCCAGCTTGAACAGGCAGTTGCCGGCGTTGAAGTAAACCTTCCAGTCGCGGGTGGTGGCGGCGACCCGTTCGTACAGGGCCAGGGCCGGCTCGTAGCGGCCTGCGGCGTAGAGGCGGTTGGCCTCGTCGAATTCGGCCTGCGGCGGGGGGGGCTTGCCCGGCAGGGCGGCCCCGAGAGCGGCCAGGAGCAGGAGGAGGAGCGGGAGCGGTCGATGGGTCATGGGAGGTGGCGGTCGATGCGCCGCACGGCGGCCAGCAGCGCCTGCAACTCGTTCTTCCAGTTGGCGGCCGGCCGCCCCAGGCCGGCGAAGCGGGCCTGCTCGGAGAGGTCGCGGAAGCGGCAGAAGACCGCCGCGTCCTGGGGCGGAACGTCGCGGCGGCGGAAGTAGTCGTCGATGGCGCTTCGGCTGATCTCGGCCAGGCCGAGGCCGCTCTTGCGCTGCACGTAGGATTCCAGGATGGGGCCGACGGCGCCGATGTCGCGCGCCCGGCGCAGGCGGCCCAGGGTGTCGGCCAGGACGCGCTTGCCCCGGAGCAGGCGGCTGCCGGCCAGGTGGCGGTCCCACAGCAGCTGCTTGCCGGTGAGAGCCAGGGAGGCGGCGACGGGCAGCAGCAGCAGGAGCCAGAACCAGGCCTGGCGGTGCCAGAAGTCGTACGGATCGCGCACGCGGCCCTCGCGGATGTAGGCGATGTCCTCGCCCACCTGCAGGATGCGGCCGGGGCCGGCGACGGCGATGCCGCCTTCGCGCAGGCGGCCGGTGACGGTGACGGTGACGGGGTCGGAGCGCAGGGTGGCCACCGTGGCCGTCTGGGTGTCGAAGAAGGCGAACTCCACCCCGGGCAACGTCACCGGGCCCGTGGCCTGGAAGGCGACCGGATACTCCACGCTCAGGGAGCCGGTCGGCTGTCCCGAGCCCATGTCGGTCTGCACCGAGGTCCGCGGCGGGTGCACCCGGTAGGCGCGTCCGGGGGGCAGCGGCGGCGGGGCTAGCGTCTTGAAGTTGCCGCTGCCGCGGAGGGTCAGGCGCAGGGTGAGCAGGTCGTTGACGTCCACCCGGGTGCGCTCAGCCTGGACGTCCATGGTATAACGGCCCACCGGCAGGCCGGCGGCGGCGGCCGGCGGAGCGACGGCCTGCAGGCGGAGGGCCGGAGTGGCTCGCCGCACCCGCTTCGTCCCCGTCATCATCGACCACGGATCGTCGGCCAGGCTGACCTCGAACTGCAGCGGCGGGATTTCCAGGGTGCCGGCCTGGTTGGGAAAGAGGACCGCCCGGCGCACCTCGAAAACCTGGAAGGGGGCTCCGTTGCGGTACTCGGTGCTGCCGCTGATGGAGGCGGGCAGCGGCAGCCACTCCTGCCAGAAACCGGCCATCGTCCCGGCCGAGAGCATGTGGATCGAGTCGACGCGGTTGCGGGTGAACAGCCGCACCCGGAAGGGAACCCCCTCGCCGACCCAGGCGCGGCTCTTGCCGAGGTCGGCCAGCAGGCGGACGTCGACCGGGGCCTCGTCGCGGCCGGCAGAGGTGTCGAAGGCAGTCCCCGCGAAGGGGTTCAGCGGCTGCTTGTGGGCCGGGGCCGGCGATCCCAGCCGGCCCTTGACCACCGTCACGGTGAGGGGCTGGGTCTGGTAGTCGCGCCCCTCGTGGCGGTACTGCACGGGCGGCAGGCCGAGCGTGCCCTCGCGGCGCGGCTTGAGATAGTACTCGATGTGGGTCAGGTACGAGGAGACGCCGTTGCTGAAGCGGAACTCGGAGGAGCGCGAGGTCTGCAGCAGCTGGAAGTCGGCCAGGCGGTCGAGGTCGGGCGGCACGGGGTCGTTGATGCCGCGGAAGGTCAGGGTGTAGACCAGCGTGTCCTCGATCCCGATGCGGTCGGCGTTGACCGATGCCTGCACCTCGACTTCGGCGGCCGGCAGGGCGACCCCCAGCCAAAGCAGCCCCAGCAGCAGCCCGGTCAGGCGACGCATGGTCACCAGTCGCGCGGGTTGGCCGCCGGCTCGCTGCGGCGCTTGCGCTTTTCCATCTGCTGGCGTTCGTTCTGGTTGAGGAACTGCAGCAGGGGCTTGTAGTCGGGCTTCTGTTCGAGCTTCTGAGGCGGCGGGTTCTGCGGTTGCTGCTGTTGCTGCTGCCGCTGCCGCAGGGCCAGTTCGAGGTTCTTCTTGGCGTCCAGGTCGTCGGGACGGGCCTGCAGGCATCGGGTGTAGGCCGCCACGGCCTGGTCGTACTGCTTCTGGCGGTAGTGGCCGTTGCCCTGGTTGTAGGCCAGGTCGGCGGCCGACACCGTGCCCGCCTTCCGGGGGTCGATGCGGCCGAACTCGTCGAGCGCCTCCCGGTATTTCTTCAGCTGGTAGAGGGCGGCGGCGGTGTTGAAGCGCAGCGCCGGCGCCTCCGGCCGCAGGCCCTTGGCCTCGAGGAACAGCTGCAGCGCCCGCTGGAAGTCTCTGCGCCGGTAGGCATCCAGGCCCCGTCCGTTGCGGCGGGCCGCCGGCTCGTACCAGTGCCAGGCCAGCAACAGCGGGGCGAGGAACAGGATCAGGCGGCGCGCTTCCATGTCACCCGGCGCTCGCTCAGCGCCGCCTCGACCCCCAGCAGCAGCAGGGCCAGTCCCAAGGGGTAGGAGAAACGCTCGATGCGCCGCGGCCTGACCTTCCGGGCCAGCACGCCGCGCTCGTGGTCCTGCAGCAGGCGGGTGAACGCCTCGATGCCGGTGCGGTCGGTGAGTCGCACGTAGCGGCCGCCGCCGGCGGCGGCGATGCGGGCCAGCGTCGCTTCGTCCAGGCGGGAGCGAACCATCTGGCCGGCGGCGTCCTTTTTCCAGTCGACGATGCGCCCCGTGTCGTCGCGCAGCGGGATGGGCGCGCCGGCGGCGGCGCCGACGCCGACGGTGAACAGAGTCACTCCCAGTTTCCGCAGCTTCTTGATCTCGTCGGGCCAGCGGTTTTCCAGGTCCTCGCCGTCGCTGATCAGCACCGCCAGCCGCTGGCCGGCGGTGGCGCGGCGGAAACTCTTGCCGACCAGGGCCAGGGCCGGCTGGAAATCGGTGCCCTGCTCTCCCGGGGGGGCGATGGCAACGGCCTGGAGGAGCAGGTCAAAGGCTTCGAAGTCGGCGGTGAGCGGGCACTGCAGGGTGGCGCGGGCGGCGAACGAGACCAGGGCGATGCGGTCGCTCTGCAGGCGCCCGGCGACGGTGCTTACCAGTTCCTTGGCCACCTGCAGGCGGTTGGGGGCGAGGTCCTCGGCCAGCATGGAACGGGAGGTGTCGAGCAGGAACACGATCTCCAGCCCGCGCACGTCGCTCGGTTCCAGGATGTCGCCCCACTGGGGCCTGGCCAGGGCGGCCACCAGCAGGGCCACCGACGCCAGCAGCAGCAGGCCCTTGAACAGGCCGATCTCGCGCCCGCTGCGCACCACCTGGGCACGGGCGGCGGAGGCGGACAGGAAGCCTTCCAGGAGCCGGCGCTTGCGGCGGTGGTGGTGGAGCAGCAGCGCTGCCAGCGGCAGGAGCAGCAGCAGCAGCCAGAAAGCCCGGGGCCATGCGAAGGTCATCTCCGCCATTATAGCAGAAGCAACCGCCCCTCACCAATGGCCGAGGGCCGGCCCTTGGCGGGCGTAGTCCGGGCGAGTATAATGAGGGGGATCCCTGTCCCCCGGAGGTCAAGATGGGCCGACTCCTGTTCCTCGCCGTTGCTCTCCCGCTTCTCGTTCTGGGCCTGCCGGCCAGCGATGCCCAGCCGGTGGTCGTCGACGACTGGCTGGTGCTGGGCCCGGTGCCGGTGCCGCTCGGCACCTGGCCCGACGCCAAGAGCATCCTCGATTACGAGTTCCTCGACCCCGTCTCCGCGCAGCCTCGGGAGGGGCGGCGGCTGGAGTGGGGCGACGGCCGCGATATCGCCTGGCGATCCGGTCAACCCGGCCCCTGGAACGGGCAACCCGCCGGCGTGGTCTGGTTGGCCGCCTACCTGGAGACGGGGCGCTTCCTGGGCGGCGAACTGGAGATTTCCAGCCCCTTTTCCGTCACCGTCTGGCTCGATGGCCAGGCCGTGGCCGGATCCGGTGCGCCGTGGCGCGGCGCCCTGAAACTGGAGTCCGGAAAGCACCTGCTGCTGGTCAAGGGAGCCCTGGCGGCCGGCGCCGCGAGCGGCGATGTCCGGGCCCAGCTGCGGCCGGAGCCGGGCGTCGCCGGCGCGGCGATCGCCGTATCCCACTCCCCCGAGCGCCGGCTGGCCATCGACGACGTGCTGTGCGCCGCCGCGGTGACCGGGCTGCAGGTGTCGCCCGACGGCAACCTGGTGGCCGTCTTCCTCTCCCAGCGCCCGGAACCGGGAAGCGCGGAGCGCTCCTGGATGGACATCATGCAGTGCGCCGACGGGCGGCGGCTGTTTTCCACCAAGAACGTCGGCGAGGGCGAGGTGGGCCATTTCTGCTGGCTGAAGGACTCCCGCCGCTTCTCCTTCAGCCGCCGCGAGCGGGACCTGACGTCGATCTATGTGTGCAATTTGGCCGATTTTTCCGAGCGCCGGCTGCTGGCCGGCATCAAGGATTTCGCCGGTTGCTGGTGGTCCCGCGACAACCGCCTCCTGATCTACGCCCGCTCCCTGCCGGAGGTGAGCGGGGAGCGCCACTACCGTTTCATCCCCGACGTCCCGCACCGCGCCTTGACGCCCGCCACGCGCACGGAGCTGACCCTGTTCGTGCCGGCCTCCGGGGCGCGCTGGCCGCTGAGCAGCCGCGAAGACAACTTCGAGACGGCGGCCATCTCCCCCGACGGCCGGGCGGTCATCCTGGGCAAGGTCGTGCCGGACGAGCGGCAGCGCCCGTACGAGAAACACGTCTGGGACATCGTCGACCTGAGGACCTTCACCCGCCGCCGGCTGCTGGAGAGTTTTTGGATCCAGTCGCTGTCCTGGGCGCCCGACTCGCGCCGGCTGCTGCTGCTGGGCGGGGCGTCGGCCTTCGACGGCCTGGGGCGCAACCTGCCCGACGGGGTGGAGGCCAACGACTTCGACGTCCAGGCCTACGTCTACCACGTCGCCAGCGGGAAGGCGGAGGCCATCAGCCGCCGCTTCGCGCCCTCGATCGAGGAGGCGGTCTGGCTGGACGACGGGCAGGTCTACCTGCGCGTCACCGAGGCGGAGTCGGTGCGCCTCTACCGCTGTGACCCCCGGACCGGCACCTTCACCCGCCTGGAGACCGGCGTGGACAGCGTGGCCGAGGTCTCCTGGGGGCGTCGCGGCCCGGCCGTCTTCTGGGGCTCGGGCGCGGCCCGGCCGCACCGGCTCTTCCGGATGGGATTGGGAGGGGGCGTCTCGCTTCTGGCCGATTTCAACCGCGAGCGGCTGTCCGCGGTTCGCCTGGGCCGGGCCGAGTCGTGGGGCTTCCGCTCGCCGCGCGGCCGGCAGATCCCCGGAACGCTCTACTACCCGCCCGATTTCGACCCGAAACGGACCTGGCCGTGCATCGTCTACTACTACGGCGGGACCACGCCGGTGACCCGCGAGTTCGGCGGGCGCTACCCGAAGGACTGGTACGCGGCCAACGGATACCTGGTCTGGGTGCCGCAGCCGAGCGGGGCCGTCGGCTTCGGGCAGGAGGTGTCGGCCGCCCACGTCAACGACTGGGGAGAGCTCACCTCGGAGGAGATCCTGGCCGGGGTGGAGGAGCTGCTGCGCGCCCACCCGTTCATCGATCCGCGGCGCCTCGGCGCCATGGGAGCCTCCTATGGCGGCTTCCTGACCCAGTACCTGGCCACCCGCGGGGAGCGGTTCGCGGCCTTCGTGTCGCACGCCGGCATCAGCGCCCTTTCCTCCTACTGGGGCGCGGGCGACTGGGGCACCCGCTACAGCGGCGTGGCCTCGGCCGCGAGCTTTCCCTGGAACCGCAAGGACCTCTACGTCGGCCACTCGCCGCTGTTCATGGCCGAGCGCATCAGCCGGCCGCTGCTGCTGCTGCACGGGGAGGAAGACAACAACGTGCCGCCCGGGGAGAGCTACCAGATGTACGCCGCCCTGAAGCTGCTGGGCAAGGAGGTGGCGCTGGTCACATTCCCCGGCCAGCGGCACTTCATCCTCGATTATGAGAAGCGGGTGCGCTGGATGAAGACCATCGTCGCCTGGTTCGACCGCTGGCTGAAGGAAGAGCCGCAGGCGTGGTTCGACCTCTACCCGGAGGACCGCCGGGCGGAGCCGCCGGCCGCGGGCTGAGCGCGGCGCGGCCGGGCGTCAGCCGGCGAGGCGGAACCCGGCCAGCGCCTGCCGGTACTGCTCGTCGCTGATCCAGCCCCGCCGGTGCATGCGCAGGGCGATGATCCGCCGCTTGCGGTTCATGCGCCGGCTGTCGTTGGCGGCGACGCGGAAGCGGACGGGGTTGGGCAGCACCGAGGCCAGGCGGATCGCCTGGGCGACGTCAAGGGTGGAGGCCGGCAGGCGGAAGTAGTGGCGGGCCGCCGCCTCGGCGCCGTAGACGCCCTCCCCCCACTCGATGACGTTCAGGTAGAGCTCGAGGATGCGCGCCTTGGTCAGGTGCCGCTCCAGCTGCCAGGCGATGGCCGCCTCGCGGAGCTTGCGGGCGATGCTCCGGCGTGGCGTCAGGTAGAGGTTCTTGGCCAACTGCTGGGTGATGGTCGAACCGCCCCGGCGCGTCCGCTTCGGGCCGATGTGGGTCTCCACCGCCTCGCGCAGCTGCGTCCAGTCGAACCCCTCGTGCTCGAAGAAGCGGTCGTCCTCGCTGATCAGCACCGCCTGGATGAGGCTGCGCGAGATGAGCCGCAGCGGCACGCGGCGCCAATGCCGCCGCGCCGGCCGGCCGAGATGGCGGGCCTGCTCGAGGCGGTACCGCATCAGCCGCGTTTCGGATGGGTAGCCGGATCGCAGCGGCGCCACGTCGGGCAGCCCCAGCCAAACCGAGAGCAGCAGGGCGGCGGCGCCGGTCATGACGGCCAGCAGCAGCCAGGGCCAGCGGCGCCGCCGCCGGCGCGGGGCTTCCGTCGTCAGCGCCGTTTCACACCCCCACTTCCCGGGTCAACTCGATGAAGCGCGGCCAGAGGATGGCCGGCCAGGTCTCGACGGACAGCGCCCCGTTGGCGCGTGTGATCAGGGAGACGGCGGCGGCGGTCTCGTCGTTGCCGGCCTCGTAGATGTCCATGAAGTCGTAGGGGCCGAGCAGCGCGTAGTGAGCGATCCAGCGGACGTCGGGGCAGAGGTGGTCCACTTTCTTCTTCCACTCCTTGCCGATGGTTTCGCGGCGCTTCAGGTCGGCGGAGACTTCGGGCGTCATCCGGGTCATCTGCACGTAAACGGCCATGGTGTCCCTCCCGTTTTCCTTCCGCCATTCTACGGAAAGGGGGAATCCATGGCAAGCGCGGCCGGAAAAAAATGACCGGACTCACCCCTGCGGATGAGTCCGGAACGGGAAGCCGCTCGCGCGGCTCAGATCTTGTTGACCTTGCTGGCCTGCTCGCCCTTGGGGCCCTGCTTGATTTCGAACTCGACTTCCTGGCCCTCGTCGAGGGTCTTGAAGCCGGAGGACTGGATCTCGGAGAAGTGGACGAAGTAGTCCTTGCCGTCGTCACTGGTGATGAAGCCGTAGCCCTTCTGGGCGTTGAACCATTTGACCTTACCTTTGGCCATGTGCGTACCTCTTGTGGCTGAATTGTTGCCTTGAACCGGAAAACCTGAATCCTTGCTATCGCCTTGCCAGACGCGGGATTTCAACTGTCTCCGTTCTTGCAACTGCGGACCCAGTGTAGCCGATTTTTTTTGGAATGTCAAGTGTCAGCGGATGCGCCGGTCCAGGTAAATGCACCAGCACGGTCCGCGCCCCGGCACCTGGACGAGTTCGGGGACATACTTCCCGGTGAGGGCGGCGGCGTCCAGGTTGAAGGATCGGCTGATGCGGGCGATGTGCAGGGTCAGGTTGGCGTGGTGCTGGTTGAGCCTCACCGTGTGCTCTCCCGCGCGGTCGGAGAACTGGACCAGCAGGGCCCGGTTGCTGCGGGAGTAGAACAGGCGGGCGTGCTTTCCGGCCAGGTTGTCGCGCAGGTACTTGCGCACGAAGGAGGCACTGAGCAGCATGTACTTGGAGGCGTAGATGGCGAAGTAGGGGGCGTCGGGCCGGCGGGCGGATTGGCTGAACTCCTGCACGTCGTCCCAGCGGGGGGCGGCGTCGCTGCGGCTCTTTTTCACCCCCCCATGATACGCCGCCGGGGCGGCGGATGCAATATGGAAATTCAACAATGGATGTGGAAAAGGAGGGGATATGAAGGTCGTAAATGCCTATAATATTGGATATAGTGGGATTATACGATTTAAAAACTCAACAACACAACAATGTAAACGGGGGCGGCCGGCATGGACTCCGCACCCGCGCTGGGCTAGAATGGGCGGGGCGGGGGGCCCGCCGGAAGCCCGCGCCGGTGCGCCCCCCCTGGAGGTGACCATGGATCGCGAGGAGTTCCGCCGCCACGGCCACGACGTGGTCGACTGGATCGCCGATTACTACGGGCGCATCGAATCGCTGCCGGTGAGGTCGCCGCAGCCGCCCGGCGGCCTGCTGGACCAACTGCCCGCGGCGCCCCCCGCCAGCGGCGAGCCCATGGAGAACATACTCGCCGATTTTGAACGCCTGATCCTGCCCGGCATCACCCACTGGCAGCATCCCTCCTTCTTCGCCTACTTCCCGGCCAATGGCTCCTTCCCCTCGCTGCTGGCCGAAATGCTGACCGCCGCCCTGGGGGCGCAGTGCATGAGCTGGCAGACGTCGCCGGCCGCGACCGAGCTCGAGCAGCGCGTGCTGGAGTGGCTGGCCGGCATGATCGGGCTGCCGCCCGGAACCAGCGGCGTCATCCAGGACAGCGCCTCGAGCGCCACCCTCTGCGCCCTGCTCACCGCGCGGGAACGGGCGAGCGACTATGCCGTCAACCGCCGGGGGCTGGCCAACCGGCGCTTCACCGTCTATTGCTCCGCCGAAGCCCACTCGTCGGTGGAAAAGGGAGTCAAGATCGCCGGCTTCGGCGCCGAGCAGCTGCGCAAGGTGGCGGTCGACGACCGCTTCGCCATGGTGCCCGGGGAGCTCGAGCGGCGGGTGCAGGAGGACCGCCGCGGCGGCTTCGAGCCCCTGGCGGTGGTGGCGGCCGTCGGCACCACCGGCTCCACCGCGATCGACCCCCTGCCGGCCATCGGCGCCATTTGCCGCCGCCAGGGCCTGTGGCTGCACGTGGACGCGGCCTATGCCGGCACCGCCCTGCTGCTGCCCGAGCGGCGCTGGATGATCGAGGGCGTGGAGGCGGCGGACTCTTTCGTCTTCAATCCGCACAAGTGGATGTTCACCCACTTCGACTGCTCGGCCTACTTCGTGCGCGACCCCGGCGCCCTGGTGCGCACCTTCGAAATCCTGCCGGAGTACCTCAAGACCGGGGAGAAGAGCCGAGTCCACAACTACCGCGACTGGGGAATCCCGCTGGGGCGGCGGTTCCGCGCCCTGAAACTCTGGTTCGTCATCCGCTCCTTCGGGGTGGAGGGGCTGCAGGCGCTGGTGCGAAACCACATCGGCTGGGCCGCGGAGCTGGCTGACGCCATCTCCTGCCATCCCGACTTCGAGCTGCTGGCGCCGGTGCCGCTGGCCACGGTCTGCTTCCGCTACCGCCCGGCTGCCGCCGGCGAGGACGAGCTGGAGCGCCTCAACGGCCGCCTGCTGGAGCAGCTCAACGCCTCCGGCCGCCTCTTCCTGAGCCATACCCGGCTCAACGGCCGACTGACCCTGCGGCTGGTCGTCGGCCAGACGGGGGTCGGTCGCGACCACGTGCAGCGGGCCTGGCGGCGGGTGCGCGAGACCGCGCGGCAACTGGGGTGACCGCTCAGCCGCCCGGCAGCACCTCGACGATGAACTGGCGGGACAGGGAACGGTACGAGGCGCGCACGATGACGCGCCCGGCGCGGCGGCTGAGGAAGACGTTGGCGCTGCGGTTGCCCAGCAGAAAGTCGTAGTTGTACTGAACCTGCAGGTACCAGGATCCGATCAGCCGCAGGGTCAGGTCGGTGTAGGCGATGGTCAGCTGGCCGGTGACCGGGTCGCCGCTCAGAGACGCCCAGCCGCTCAGCCGTCTCACCTTCTCCGCCAGGCCCAGCTTGGCCGTCCATTCCTGCGAGGCGCTGCCGGTGAGAAACCAGCGGCGGCTCTGCCGCCGGGTGTGGTAGCGGTAGGAGAGGTCGAAGTCCATGATGCCGAGCAGGGCCTGGCGGAGGCGCACCACGCTGCCCATCGAGGTGACGTCCCCGGCCGGCGTGTTGTCGAAGAACTGCTCCGCCTGCAGGGCGAAGGAGAGGTCGGTGCGGCGGGCCAGCGGCAGCGGCTGGCTCTCCAGGGCGGTGGCGAGGTTCGCCTTGTACTGCTCCTGGAGGAATCCGGGCCGGCTCAGCCGGCTGTACTGCAGCACCGAGAGGAGCCGGAGTTGCAGCAGGCCGCCGTACAGTCGAAGCGGGGTGAGGCGCAGCTGCAGGCGCGGATCCACCTGGCGCTGCCCGTTGATCAGGTCGCGGTGGAAGGAGGTGTCGCCGCGCAGGTCGAACAGGCCGGCGGTGTAGGCCAGGCCCACGGCCATGTCCTGGATGCGGCTCTCGCCGCCGCCT
>CAYZNT010000001.1:98256-226028 GCA_964479735.1 uncultured Clostridia bacterium | reverse complement strand
CCCGGCGCCCAGTCGCGGCTGAGCGAGAGGCCGACTCCGGAGAGGTTGTGGGAGACGTGGCTGCCGTGCAGTTCGAGCTCGGTCCGGCCGGCGAGGGCCAGGCGGGTGTGGCCGTCGAGGGTGATGCGCAACGGACGGTCGGGCCGGTTGCGGCGCAGGATGTCGTACCGGAGCTTGGCGGCGGCGCGCGACGTCCACGCCGCCCGGCCCAGCGTCCGCTCGTGGCCCACATGGCCGTCGGCCTCGATGCCCTGGGCGGCGGTGAACCAGAGCCGGTCGAGGGCCAGGCCGCGCTCTCCCGTCGCGTCCCCGCCGGCCAGCACGAAGGAGCGGAACGACAGCGACTGCAGGCCCTCGACGAACATGGTCACGTCGCGGCCCACGACGCGCATGTCGTCCCGGATGACCAGGCGCCCGACGAGGTAGTAGAGCAGCGACTCCCGCAGCTCCGCCAGCGCGCGGTAGGGAAAGGGGGGGGATGCGGCGGGCGCGTCGCCGCCGGGCGAGGCGGCGAGCGTCTCGCGCGTCACCGTCGGACCGAAGCGCAGCAGGGTCCAGCGGTTGCCGGCCAGGTCGAGTTCGGCCACGTCGGCCTCGCGGCTCTGGCCGCCGGATTCCAGGCGGCAGCCGCCGCCGAAGGCGATCCGCCGCGCCGTCACGTCGACGTGCACCTCGTCGGCGGCCACGCGGGTGCCGGCGGCGACGAGGCGGGCGCCGCCGCGGCCGTACAGGTAGTTGTGGTCGTAGCTGAAGATCAGGTAGTCGGCCTGGATCTCCAGGCGGCGCGGGGCGGCGGCGGGGAGGGAGAGGCAGAGCAGCATCCCCAGCAGCAGCGGGGCGGCGCAGCGGGGGAGAGGGCGGTCGGCCATCAGGGGAAGCGCAGCTTGAACACCCGCCCCGAGCGGTCGGCCAGCCAGATGAAGCCGGCGGCGGCGCAGAGGCCGGACGGGGTGCGGTCGGGAGCCGGGTAGGCGAGCACGTTGCCGCCGGCGGGATCGATGCGGTAGAGCATCGCCTGCACGCCGTCGACGGTCCAGATGTCCTGGCCGTCGAAGGCCACGCCGTCCAGAGAGACGCCGGGGTGGGGCACCATGCGCTCGACGGCCCCGGTCTCGTCGTCCAGCACCAGCACGCTGTTGGTCAGGCGGTCGGCCACGTACAGGCGGTCGTTCGCCCAGTCCAGGCCGCCGAGGTCGCCGTGGGTGAGGCGCACGTCCCGGAGCACGGTGCCGGTGATCATGCCGATCCAGCGCAGCGTGGTGGCCCCGCGCAGGGTCAGCCACAGGTTGCCGCCGTCGTAGGCGACGCCTTCGGCCGCCGCGTCGGTGGCCAGCTCCCGGACCGGCTGGCCGGAATTGTAGTTGCAGGCGACGACCCTCCCGCTGACATCGCAGGCCCACAACGCGTCGCCGGAGAAGGCCAGGTCTACCGGCACGATGCCGGCCAGGCTGAGCGTGGCCGCCAGCTCGTAGCGCTGCTGGTCGGCGTCGGGGTCCAGCGGGTTGCTGAAGTGGCGCTCCTGGCAGGCGATGGCCAGCAGGCTACCGAGACACAGGAAAATCGATCCCCAGGGCGATGGTCTCATGGGAAATGCGGAGGGAGGGGCGTACGCCGCCGGTCTCGCCGTAGCGGCGCCGCGCCAGGGCCAGGGCATCGACCAGGTTGAGCGCCCAGACCGCAACGGCCGCCGCCAGGAACTGGTTTCGGCTCCGGTCGTGGCGCTCGGTCAGCCGGCGGTTGAGCACGGCGGAAGCCTCGTCGCCCGCCTGGCGGTAGCGCCAGTAGTAGGTGTTGCCCAGATGGTTGTGACGCAGCGCGCCGGCCAGGCAGGCGATCTCGGCGCCGGCAAAGAGCGCCGCCGCCAGGTAGCGCTTCTCGCCGAGCTGGCCGAGCCCGGGCAGCAGCAGGGAGCGCACCAGCAGCCGCCGGCGCCGGGCGGCGGCCTCCTCGTCCGGGCTGGCGGCGCCAACCGGCCGCCCTCCCAGCTGC
This sequence comes from uncultured Clostridia bacterium, assembly GCA_964479735.1. Lineage (GTDB taxonomy): Bacteria > Acidobacteriota > Aminicenantia > UBA2199 > UBA2199 > CAYZNT01. The sequence continues at coordinate 224,039 of CAYZNT010000001.1, read as the reverse complement.
AGCAGCAGCAGCGAGCCCAACAGGGCGGCGGCCAGCCTATTTCTGCACAACCTGGCCCTCGCAGATGTTCTCGTTGAGGATGCGGCCGATGCGCACCTTCAGCTTCTTCTTGCGGAAGCCGCTCAGCGGCTCCACGCGCACGTTGAGGTAGTTGCGGGTGAGGACCAGGGCGTACCCCGGCTTCTCCTCGACGAGCACGCCGTCCAGCACCCGGTCGCGGAAGCGCTCGCGGTACTCGGTGCGCAGCAGGTGGTTGAGCTCCTTGAGCTCCTGCACCCGCCGGCGCACGATCTCGGCCGGCAGCGGCTCGAGCAGCGCCGCCCGCGTGCCCGGCCGGGGCGAGAACGGGAAGATGTGCACGTAGTTCAGCCCGCTGCCGGCGACGAAGTCGAGCGTCTCCCGGAACTCCTTCTCGCTTTCCCCGGGGAAGCCGACCAGGATGTCGGAGCCGATGTTGGCGTCGGGGAAGAACTTGCGCACGGTGCCCAGCACGCGGCGGAAGTCGGCGCAGGAGCCGCCGCGCTTCATGCGCTGCAGCACCGGGTCGCTGCCGCTCTGCAGGGAGAAGTGGAAGGAGTCGGCGATCTTGCCCAGGGCGTGCAGCTCCTTGACGAAGTGGTAGCGCACGAAGCGCGGGTCCAGCGAGCTGAGGCGCACGATGGCCAGGTCGCGGATGCGGCAGATGGCGGCGGCCAGCTCCAGCAGCGAGCGGCGCGGAAACAGGTCGTACCCGTAGGCCGACAGGTTGATGCCGGTGAGCACCACCTCGCGGTACCCGAGGGTGGCGAAATAGCGCGCACGGCGCAGCACCTCGGCCTCGGGCAGCGAACGGGCCGGGCCGCGCAGCTGCGGCACGATGCAGAAGGCGCAGCGGAAGTTGCAGCCGTCCTGGACCTTGAGGAACACCCGCGACTTGAAGGAGGAGTGGCGCACGATGTTGGTGGCCAGCGGGAAGAGCCGGTGCACCGCCTCGACCAACCCCTGCTTCTCCCGGTTGTCGAAAAAAAAATAGTCGCCGTATCGGCGCGCCAGCTCGTCTCGGTCGCGGTTCACCGTGCAGCCGGCGATCAGCCAGGGCGTCTGGCTGTGGCGATAGGCCCGGGCGATGTGCCGCAGCACCTCCTTCTCGGCCCGCTCCGTGACGCTGCAGGTGTTGAGGATGGCGAAGCCGGCCTCGTCCAGTCGGGTGGTCAGCTCGTAGCCGGACTTCTCCAGCTCGACGATCCACTCCTGCACCTCGGCCTGGTTGCTGCGGCAGCCGAAGTAGTCGACGAAAAACTTCATCCCAGACCGAGCTTGGCGCGCAGCTGTCGGCTCTTGTCGGCCACGCCCTCGGCCTGGCGCCGGCGGAACTCGCCCAGCGCCCGGTGGATGCGCTCGTCGTTGCCGGCCAGCAGCGCGGCCGCGAACAGCGCGGCGTTGGTCGCCCCGGCGGCGCCGATGCCGAAGGTGGCCACCGGGATGCCGCCCGGCATCTGGGCGATGGCCAGCAGCGAGTCCAGCCCCTGCAGGGTCGACTCCATCGGCACGCCCAGCACCGGCAGGGTGGTGTGCCCGGCCACCACGCCGGGCAGGTGGGCGGCGCCCCCGGCGGCGGCGATGATCACGCGCACGCCGCGGGCTTCCCAGTCGCGCACGAGGTCCAGGGTGCGCTGCGGCGTGCGGTGGGCCGAGCTGACCTGCAGGTCGAAGGGGATGGCGAACTGGCCCAGCAGCTCGAGCGCCCGGTGGAAGGCGGGGGCGTCCGAGTCGCTGCCCAGGAGGATGCCGATCAGCGGGCTCACTTGCGGCTCCAGCCGATGTCGCGGCGGAAGGCCATATCGTCGAAGGTGATGAAGGAGATGCCGTCGTAGATGCGGCCCATGGCCTCCTTCAGGTCGGCGCCCAGGGCGCAGACGTTGAGCACGCGCCCGCCGGCCGTCACCAGCGCGTCGCCATCCTGGGCGGTGCCGGCGTGGAATACCTCGACGCCCAGGGACTTGGCCCGCTCCAGCCCCTGGATGCGCTTGCCGGTGTCGATGCGCAGCGGGTAGCCCTTGGCCGCCAGCACCACGCAGCCGGCGCTGCGCTCGTCCCACTCCGGCTGGATGTCGAACAGGTTCTCGTCGGCCGCGCCTTCCAGGATGTCCACCAGGTCGCTGCGCAGGCGCAGCATGACCACCTGGGTCTCGGGATCGCCGAACCGGCAGTTGAACTCCAGCACGCGCGGCCCGGCGGGGGTGATCATCAGCCCGGCGTAGAGCAGGCCCTTGAACTCCTTGTTCTCGAAGCGCAGCCCCTCGATGGTGGGGCGGATGATGTTCTTCATGATCTCGTTGAAGAGCTCGCGGCTGATCTGGGGCGAGGGCGAGATGGCGCCCATGCCGCCGGTGTTGGGGCCCTTGTCGCCGTCCTGGGCCTTCTTGTAGTCCATGGCCGTGGCCAGCGGCAGGGCCCGCTTGCCGTCGCAGACCACCATGAACGACATCTCGTGTCCGGTCAGGAACTCCTCGACGACCACCTTCTCGCCCGACTTGCCGAAACGGCCCTCGAGCATGATCTCGCGGACGCCCTCTTCGGCCTCGGCCTTGTTCTTGCAGATGTAGACGCCCTTGCCCGCGGCCAGCCCGTCGGCCTTGACCACCAGCGGGAAGCTGGCCTTCTGGAAGTAGGTCAGGGCGTCCAGCGCCGAGTTGAAGATCTCGAAGTTGGGCGAGGGGATGTTGTTCTTGCGCATGAAGTCGCGGGCGAAGGACTTGGAGCTCTCGATCTGGGCCGCCTTCTGCGAGGGGCCGAAGATCTTCAGGTTGCGGCTCTGGAACTCGTCCACGATGCCCAGCGCCAGGGGCTGCTCGGGCCCGACCACGGTCAGGTCGATGCCCTCCTCCTTGGCGAAGTCGGCCAGCTCGATGATGTTGGTGGCCTTGATCTCCATCACCTCGGCCAGGTCGCGCATGCCCGGGTTCCCGGGGGCGACGAAGATGCGCTGCACCCGCTTGGACTGGGACATCTTCCACACCAGCGCGTGCTCGCGCCCGCCCGATCCGACCACCAGTATTTTCATCTCCGGCTCCTTGTGCGCCTCTCATTATATGGAAATCGGCCCGGGCGCACAAGGGTTGCCGGGGGCGCGCGCCTGCGCCCGGGTGCTCACGCCGCCACCGGGCCTCGATCGTGCCGGCGGAGTGCGCTTGATTTTTTTTTCGTGGGGTGCCAAGATGGCAGAGAGGCCCGGGGATCGGCGGGCCGATGAGAAGAGGCAGGGAGGAACCATGCCGGTGAAGCGAACGGTGATGCGCAGCACGAAGGGGAAGAAGCTCTACGCGGTGCGGGACAGCAAGGGGCGGTTCAAGGACATCCAGGACTACGCCCGCGCCCACGCCTTGGACATGAAGCGCACCAGCAAGGCTGAACTCGCCTCCAAAGCCAAGAAGAAAGCCCAGCCCGTGAAGAAGGCCGCGCCCAAAAAGGTGGCCGCCAAGAAGACCGTCCGCAAGAAGTAGGACCCGGCCCGGGGCACCGTTTCCGGCGGCCGCCGCGGGGGAAGGCTACCCGTTCTTCCCGCGCCCGCCCGCCAGCCGCGCGCTTGCGCCGTCGGCCTTGCTCAGCGTCCAGGTGCCGGTGTAGTAGGACGCGGTGTCCGACTTCTTGATCCGCTTGCAGGTGCCGGAGGCGGCGGTGTCGCCGCTGAAGGAGCCGGTATAGGTGTAGGTGACCTCGGGGTGCTCGATGGTGAAGTTGATCACCGAGGCGGTGCAGGTGAAGGTGCCGCTGCCGCCCTGGCTGTCGACGACGGTGCCGCTGCTGACGCTGCCGCTGAAGGTGGCCGGGCCTTCCCACGAGGAGCCGTCGGTGTAGCTTTCGCTCAGCGTCCAGGTGCCCAGCACGTCGTACTGCCTCTCGGCGAGGACGACGAGCGAATGGCTCTCGGGGAAGGTGATGGTGCCGGAGGCCGGGGCCGCCTGGCCGTCGAGGGTGACGACCAGGTTGATGTAGCCCTCCTCCAGGGCGTAGCTGTAGTCGACCTTGTCACCTGCCACGTGGGTGGTGGTGCCCGAGGCGGGGGTGCCGGTCACCCCGGTGGAGGTGGTCACCGCCAGGGTGTAGGTGTTGGCGCCGGTGGCGTAGGCCTGCAGGGTGTGCGAGCCGGCGGTCATGGTGAGGGTGCCGGAGGCTCCGACCGCGGTGCCGTCGTACAGCACGGTCAGGTCGCTGTAGCCGTCCACCAGCAGGTAACTGTAGGTGACCGTGTCGCCCACCTGGTGCGTATAGGAGCCGGACGCCGGGGTGCCGGAGGCGCCCGCCGACACGCTCACCACCAGGGTGGCCTCTCCGGTGTCGTCCGATTTCTTGCAGGCGGACTGGAACAGCCCGCCCGCCAGCGCGGCGGCCAGCATCCACAGTGCGATTCTTTTCTTCATGGTTGGTTCTCCCGCTCAGAAGCGGAGGCCGAGGCCGACGGCCATCTGCAGGCCGCCCAGGTTGCTGCGCACCGAATCCAGCGATTTGCCCGCGTAGAGGACGCCGACGGTCACGCCGGCGAACAGGTTGCGGAACAGCCCGTAGGTCCCGCCCAGGCTGAATCGGTATCCGGTGCCGGTCTGCTTCTCGCTGCGGCTGCGGATGAACTCGCGGGTGTCGATGTCGAGCAGCGAGCCGTCGATGGTGTTGGCGATGCGGCAGACGCCCAGCTCGAGCTTGACGGCGAACTGGCTCTGGCGCAGGTAGCCGACAAAATAGCCGATGCCCGCGGAGGCGACGCGCTTGGTCACGGTGCGGTCCACCCAGATGTCCTTTTCGAAGGCGCCTTTGCCGCTCCACTCGGTGACCGAATCGCGCAGCGGCAGCGAACCGTACCCGGCCCAGACGTACATGTTCTGGAAGAAGGTGACGGCGATCTTGCCCTCCGCGAACAGCTTGCCCTGACCCGCCTGCTCCGTGTAGTTGTTCTTGGCGACCTGGAGATAGTTGCCGTCCACGGTCAGGATGAGCTTGGTCTTTGCCGCCAGCGGAAACGCCAGGAGCAGGACGGCGCAAACCAGGTACAATGAAAGCCGTTTCATGACCACCTCCGGCCATCACCCGTATATGACGCCCGCGCGTCCGATTTCGTTGCTGTGCGGATGCCGCCCGGTCATCCGGACACCGGTTGTCCGGGGCTGGTCGCCCCGGGCGGGAATCGCGGGAGAGCCGTGCATCCCTATCATACCGCAGTCGGGGCCGGTTTGCAATGGATGCGGCCGGGGCCGGCGATTGACTTTTTGATTCCGGGGGTGGAAAGTTAAGGCAGCGCATAGGGGGTGGGCATGAAAAACGCGTGGCGGATCGGATGGCTGCTGCTCGGGCTGGCCGGGGCGGGTTCCCTGCCGGCCCAGGACCTGGTCAAGGAGGAGATCAAGCTCCCCGACATCGACCTGCAGATGGGGCTGAGCTCGCTGATCGCCCTGGCGGACACCCACATGGGCGGGATCATGAACTCGCTGCGGGTGGCCGCGGCCGGCGCCGACGTGCGCTCGGGCGACTGGCAGCGGATGCGAAGCCAGCTGGTCCAGTTGCAGAAGAACCCGGTGGCCATGGTCTGCCTGTTCATCCAGCCGGACGGCGCCTATTTCAACACCGACCGGGGGCTGACCGGCCTGAACGTCAGGGACCGGCCCTATTTCCCCGCCCTGATGGCCGGGCGGGAGGTCATCGGCGACCTGGTGGTGTCGCGCTCCACCGGCAAGAAGGGGGCGATCCTGGCCGTTCCGGTGCGCGCCGACGGCAAGGTGATCGGCGCCATCGGCGCCACCGTCTTCCTGGAGTCGCTGAGCGGGCTGCTGGCGCGGCAGATCTCGCTGCCCGACGACATGGTCTTCTACGCCCTCAACGACAAGGGCGAGACCGCCCTGCACAGCAGCACCAAGTGGCTGCTCGAGGAGCCGGCCAAGCTGCGCAGCCAGACGCTGGCCGCCGCGGTCAGGGAGATCCTGACCAAGTGGGAGGGGGCGGTGAGCTACGAGTTCGAGGGCGAGGGCAAGATCGTGGCCTTCTCCGTCTCGACTTTCAGCGGCTGGCATTTCGCGCTGGGAATGGTGCGGCAGAAGATCCAGGTGAACTGAAGCGGCCCGGTTCCGGGGCCGGAGCGGAGGGCGCCGCGGGAGCGGGACTCAGAAGTAGACCGGATTCTGGGCGGCGAACGCGTCGCTGAAGATGTCGCGCAGCACGTCCCCGGTGAGGTTCTTGGTCAGCGGGAAACCGGCATAGTAGACCAGGGTGGGGAACAGGTCGTAGAGGGAGGCCGATTCCAGGAAGAGGCCCTTGCGCAGGGCGGACTTCTCGTACATCAAGGCCAGGCCGACCGGCTGGGTCGGCTTGTAGACGTAGACCTCCTCGTCCTCCAGGTAGTTGACGAGGATGCGCCGCCACAGGGGCAGCGGCTCGGGCTCGTTCAAGGCCAGCAGCACCAGGAGCTCATCGTCGCCCATGGCGGCGATCAGACCGCCGACGATGGCGTCGTAGTACTGGTAGTAGCGCTCCAGCACCCAGCCGTACTGCGCGATCTGCTCCGGGGGGATGCGTCCGAACATGTCGGGGCGGGCGAAGTGGTAGAAGCTGCGGGTGACCTTGTCCAGGCCGTTCAGGCGCACCAGCGAGTAGCGGCTCGCGCCGCTTCGCATGTCGGGGATCTGGCGCCGCAGGAAATCGTCGTAGAAGAAGGCCCGCTCCAGGGCCCGCAGCTTGTCGTCCGGCTTCTTGAGCACGTCGGCGAACAGCTGGATGAAGGTGTTGTTGACCTGCAGCTGCCGGCGCGAGAACAGCGGGGCGGTTTCGGTGGTCAGCAGGGTCCGGGTTTCCAGCCCGCCGGCGGCGTACAGCTCGCGCAGGCGGTCGACGTGAGCCGCGCGGCGGTCCGGGTAGAAGTAGGCGCTGCCGGTGCGGGAGGCGTTGCGAAGGAAGATGTGGCGCGGCGGGATGTCAAATTCGAGGTCCAGCCCCGGAACGCGGAACAAGGTGGCGGCGTGGCGGGCGAAGGCGGAGGGCGGCTGGCCGCTGAGCAGGGTGTTGAGCAGGGCCAGGTCGTAGCCCGGGCGGAAGCCCCGGATTCGGGCCATCACCCCGTTGTCGCGGATCCAGCTGAAGTTGGGCAGCTTCTGGTCGAGGGACAGCGTGAGCAGGAATTCGAGCGACAGGCCGTCCATCAGCACGATACGGAGCTTGCGCGGCGTGTTGAGGAGGGGGGACGAACTGACGGCCGCCGGGGTCGCGGCGGGAGGCAGCGGCCGCCGCAGCAGAAGCCAGGAGCCGCCCACGGCAGCCACCAGCAACAGCGCGACCAGGGGCGCGGGCCAGCGTCGTCGCCGCCGGCGCAGGGCGATCATCACGAGGCAGGACAGCAGCAGCGCGGCCACCAGCGCCAGCACCAGCAGGTAGCGGCGGTTGGCGTCCGGCGCCAGGAACAGCCGGTAGTGGCGGTGGTTGGCGTAGAGGGCGGCGGTGGCCAGGGCGGCGGCCAGCCCGGCGAAGTAGAGCGGAGTGGGCGGGGCCAGCAGGCCGATGGCGAACCGCCGGGCGGCGAAGAACTGGGTCAGGAGATAGACCAGGGCCATGAGCAGCAGCCCCAGGGAGCCGTAGAAGGGCAGCAGTTGCAGCCCCATGCGCAGGAGACCGGCATCGCCCGGGGCGACCGCGGGGTTGAGCAGCACGATCAGCACCACGGCGAAATAGTCGACCAGCAGGGCGCCCAGCGCGAAATTCAGGAGAAGGCGGAGAGTGCGCAACACGCGCTATTTTTCGAAGGCTTCGGTGGTCGTGATCAGCATCAGGGTGGTCTGGCCGAGCTTGAATTCGGTCTGGTCGGTGATTTCGGTGATCGACACCTTCTCTTCGTTGATGAACGTGCCGTTGGTGGAGCCCAGGTCGCGCAGGAAGATCTTGTCGTTGCGCACCTCGATGGCCAGGTGCTTGCGCGACACCTCCTTGTCGGGGATGATCAGGTCGACCTTGCCGCGGCCGATGAGCACGTACGGCTTGTTCAGGTGGTAGATGAAGCCGGCCCGGGCGCCCTTGATCACGGCGATGGAAATCTTCTTGTCGTCGGGGAGCTTGAGGTTTTCGTTGATCCAGAGCGAGTCTTCCACCCGCTGCTGGATGATCTTGGCGGTGTCCTTCTTGGAGGCGGAGTCTTCCTTGGATTCGGCGATTTCAAAAACGGTCTGGCAGCGCGAGCACTTCAGTTTCTTCTTGCCCTTGACCCGATCATCGGCGATCTGGTACTTGGCCTTGCATTGCGGGCATTCGATTATCATTGGCCCATTATAGCACCCGCCGTTTTTTTTAGTCAATAAGCGAGAGGGGCGGGCCGGAGCCCGCCCCCGCCCGGTTGCCGTCAGACCGCCGCCCGGGGCAGCCCCTCCAGGCTGGCCAGAGAGCGCTGCAGCTCGGCGTCGGCCAGCGGCTGGTCGCGCAGCTGCCCGGCCAGGTAGCTGGCATACCCCCCCAGGTCGAGCAGCCCGTGGCCGCTCAGGTTGAACAGGATGACCTTGGCGCGGCCCTCCTCCCGGGCCCGGCGCGCCTCCCGGACCACCGCCGCCACCGCGTGCCCGGTCTCGGGGGCGACGATCAGTCCCTCGTGGCGGGCGAAGAGCAGCGCCGCTTCGTAGCACTCCAGCTGGCCCACCGCCACCGGCCTCAGCAGCCCCTGCCGGGCCGCCTCCGACACCAGGGGCGCCATGCCGTGGTAGCGCAGCCCGCCGGCGTGGATGGCCGGCGGCACGAAACCGTGGCCCAGGGAGTGCATCGCCAGCAGCGGAGTCAGCCGCGCCGTGTCGCCGTGGTCGTAGACGAAGGGCGCCCGCGTCAGCGTCGGACAGGCGGTCGGTTCCACCGGGACGATGTCGATGTCCGCGCCGGCGATCTTGTCGGCCAGGAACGGGAAACTGAGGCCGGCGAAGTTGGAGCCGCCGCCCACGCAGGCCACGACCGTGTCGACCCAGTTTTCGCCCCTCTGCCGCATCTGCTTCTTGGCCTCCAGGCCGATCACCGTCTGGTGCAGCATGACGTGGTTGAGCACCGAGCCCAGCGCGTAGCGGGTGCGGTTGCTGCCGTCGCCCACCGTCTCCTCCACCGCCTCGGAGATGGCGATGCCGAGCGAACCCGGCGACTCCGGGTCCCGATCCAGCACCGCCCGCCCCGAGCGGGTCTGGCCGCTCGGACTGGGCACGCAGGTGGCGCCCCAGGTCTCCATCATCACCCGGCGATAGGGTTTCTGGTCGTAGGAGACGCGCACCATGTAGACCTTGCACTCCAGCCCGAACTGGGAGCAGCCGAAGGCCAGGGCGCTGCCCCACTGGCCGGCGCCGGTCTCGGTGACCAGGCGGCGCACGCCGGCGGCGTGGTTGTAGTAGGCCTGGGCCACCGCCGTGTTGGGCTTGTGCGAGCCGGCCGGCGAGACGCTCTCGTTTTTGAAGTAGATTCGCGCCGGGGTGTCGAGCGCCCGCTCCAGCGCGGCGGCGCGCTGCAGCGGCGTCGGCCTCCAGCGCGCCAGCAGGTCGCGCACCGGGTCGGGGATGGGAATCCAGCGCTCGCGGCTCACCTCCTGCTCGATCAGGTTCATCGGAAACACGGGCGCCAGCTGCTCCGGCGTGATCGGCCGGCCGTCGGGGCCGAGGGGGGGCAGGACGGGCAGGTCGGCGGCCAGGTTGTACCAGTGGCGGGGCATCGCCGGGTCGTTCAGGCGGACTCGGATCGGTTTCGTGGACACGTTTTTCTCCTTGCTTCGTGCGCTCCTCTCCCCGCGCCGGCGCGCGGCGCAGGGCGCTTCCAGGGAAACGGGACGGCGGGGGTGGGGTGGGGGTCAGGCGGCGGGCACCGCCCACCAGTTCCAGCAGGGGAAGGCCTCGCGGATGCGGATCAGGGTCAGCCGGCTGGGGCGGGTGAGACCGCCCCGATCAGCGCCGTTTGGTTCCATCGGCGGAGGGGTGGCCCCGGTGCACGGCCAGCATGGCGGCGAAGGCGGAACCCCGGCGCTTCAATTCGCGGGAGCCGCGGGTGATCTTGCACAGGGAGAGCCCCAGCTCGGACGCCACCCGGCGCTGGCTGCGGCCCTCCTCCAGGCGCTTGACCAGCTCCCAGCGCGACGAAACCTCGGCCAGCTCGGCGGGGGTGAGCAGCGCGCGCAGGAAGCGGGAGATGAGCGCGGCGTCGTCGCTGGCGGCCAGGGCTTCGGAAATTTCGTGGATCCTGTCCATTCTGTTTCTACTAATAGTAACATTGTACCATCGATTCCGCCGATGTCAAGAGGCGGGGACGGGATGTCAGGTCGTGGCATTCACCAGGGGGTGAAAAGGGGACAGGGCCGACCGTAGGGGGAATCGCCATACGCCCCTACAGGCGCGTTTGCCGACCGTAGGGGCGATTCATGAATCGCCCCTACCTCTGACGGGCCACCTCGGTCAGGGGTACACCGCGGGCTCAGGGTGAAAAAATTTCTCGCTCCCGCCTTCCGTTTACCGAAGCTCCTCTTTCGGCGGCTTGAACCCGGTCATGGTGTAGCGCCGAAAATTCTTGTTGAACCCAAAGGCGAAGAGCCGGTCCAAACCGGGGATGCGCTGCACGTAGCGCAGCAGGAAGCGGTCGAGCGGGCCGATGGCCAGGAAGTGGGCCGCCACGACCACGCCGGTCACCAGCAGGGCGTTCGCGAGCCCGAATAAGTGGTCGGGCACCGCCTGCGCCAGCCAGGGCTGCAGCCACGCCCGGTAGAGCCGGAGGCTGAGAACGACCGCGCCGCCGATGGCGGCGACCAGCACGACGATGCGGGCGCTGGAGGAGACGATGGCCTGCTCCGGGCAGATGTTGATGCAGCGGTTGCACGACTCGCAGTTCGCCTTCCAGAACGGCTTCGCCCGCTTGCGGTCGGCCATCACGATCGCTCCGACCGGGCAGCTTTTCGCGCAGAGGCGGCACGAGGAGCAGTCGCCGTCGGCGAAGAACATCTTGCCCATGAAGCGCCTGCCGAAAAGGGAGAAAAGGCTTCCGACCAGCCGCGACCAGGCCTGGTGGACGAAGGCCACCCGGTAGCGGAACGGCTCCTCGGCGATGAGCCTACGCGCGAAGTCGCGGGTCATCTCCTCCCCGGCGGCGATCATCTTTTTCTTCCGCTCCTCCCCCGGGCCGGGCACGAACTGCAGCCAGTTGTCGGGATAGGAGCCGCGCCCGGACAGGAAGACTTCATAGCCCCGGCGCTCCAGCATGCGACGCATCTGCGCCGGGGCCTGCAGGCAGCCCCCGCCGTCGGCGGTGAAGACTGCGGCCCGGGTGCGGCTCCCGTCCGCCCGCTTCCCCGATGGCAGCCTGCGCACGAAGCGCTGCACCAGCACCGGGGGCACCCAGGATACGGTGGGGAAGGCGACCAGCAGCCGGTCCGGGGCCCCGGCCAGCGGTTCCGTGTCGCGATTCAGTCGCACCGTCTCTACCCGGTGGCCGCGGCCGCGCAGCTCGTCGACGAGGATGGCTACCGCCCGCTCGGTGTTGCCGGTGGCGGAGAAGTAAACCACGTGATAGATCATCGGTTATTCCTCAACCGCGGCGGGGAGGCAGCGGTTCGAGACGCGTTCCTGCGATCGAACCGGAACTGCGGGCGTGCCGCGGCCGATGGCCGGGACCCCCGGCGGACCGCTCCCGATCCGGGTGCCGGCGGCGTTCGGCCCGCCGGCCGCTGCGGACGCTGATCGCCCGGGCAGCACGAAATCGACCGCGTCGCCCGGCGCCAGCTTCAGCTCGCTGGCCAGGCCGCCGCGGATCTCCAGCACGTAGCGCGCCGGGCCTTCCGACTCGTAGGTGGGGCAGGGGTCATTCCTGCAGGGGACCGCCACGGCGATGGAGACGACGCGGCGGGCCGAGTCGATGTAGATGATGTCGAGGGGAATGAGGGTGTTCTTCATCCAGAAGGAGCGGTACTCCTCCTCGGCGAAGACGAAGAGCATGGCGTAGTCGTCGCGGATCGCCCTGCGGAACATCAGGCCGCGGGCGTGCTGCTCCGGCGTGGCGGCCAGCTCGGCGGTGAACACGCGCCCCTTGAGCGACACCGCGGTGAAGCGCGGCGCGGACGAGGCGGCGGGCAGGAAGGCGGCGGCGACCAGGAGGGAAAGAAGGGATGTGCGGTTCATGCGTCCACCAGTGGAACGAAAATCACGGCGATGAGCTCTTCGGCCGTCACCCGGCCGCCCCGCTTGCGGAAGCGGACCAGGGACTGGCTGAAATCGCCCACCGGGGCCAGCGCCATGCCGCCGTCGCGCAGCTGCTCGAAGAGCCCGTCGGGAAAACGGGACGGGGCGGCGGTAAGCACGATGCGGTCGAACGGGGCGCGCTCCGGCCAGCCCTCCTGGCCGCGCCCCTCGCGGTAGCGGATGTTGCGGTAGCCGAGGCCGGCCAGGGTGGCGGCGGCGCGGCGGCTCAGGGCGGAGACGATCTCCACCGTGCAGACCTCGGTGGCGAGTTCGGCCAGCACCGCCGCCTGGTAGCCCGAGCCGGTGCCGATCTCCAGCACCCGCTCGCCGCCGTCCAACTCGAGCTTCTCGGTCATGTAGGCGACGATGTAGGGCTGGGAGATGGTCTGGCCGCAGCCGATCGGCAGCGGTCCGTCCTCGCAGGCGCGCTCGGCCAGGTCGGCCGGCACGAAGCGCTCGCGCGGCACCCGCTCCATGGCGGCCAGCACGCGCTCGTTGCCCAGGCCGCGCGTGCGCAGCTGGCGGGAGACCATCCAGCGGCGCCGCTCGGCCCAGACGTCCATGCTCAGTAGGCGCGGGCGAAGAGCACCGTGTGGCGGGCCGGCTGGCCGCACACGGCGCAGGCGCCGCGGGCCGGATCGTGGTCGGCCAGGATCACCCGGATGGTGGCCGAGGTGTCGGCCTTGACTCGCGCCTCGCAGTCGGGCGAGCCGCACCAGGCGGCGCGCACGAAGCCGCGCTCCTTCTCGATGATGGCCGCCAGGCCGGTTGGGTCGGCGGCCTCGCGGGTGTTCTCGTCGCGGAAACGGCGGGCGCGGGCCAGCAGCTCGGCCTGGATCTCGTCGAGCAGGCGGCGGGCCGTGGCGGCCAGCTCGCCCCAGGGCACGAAGTGCTTCTTGCGGCCGAGGCGCGACACCAGCACCGCCTGCCCCTTGTCGATGTCCTTGGGGCCGATCTCCAGGCGCAGCGGCACGCCGCGCATCTCCCATTCCGAGAATTTCCATCCCGGGGTGGCCGTGTCGGAGTCGTCGAGGAAGACGCGCAGGCCGGCGGCCTTCAGCTCGGCGGCGAGCGCCTGCGCCTTGGGCAGCACCGTCTCCTTCCAGTTGCCGGCCGAGATCGGCACGACCACCACCTGGGTGGGGGCGATGGCCGGCGGCAGCACCAGGCCGGAGTCGTCCCCGTGGGTCATGATCACCGCGCCGACGAGGCGGGTGGTGGCCCCCCACGAGGTCTGCCAGGCGTACTCCAGCTTCTGTTCGCGGCTCTCGTAGCGGATGTTGAAGGCCTTGGCGAAGTTCTGCCCCAGGTTGTGCGAGGTGCCTCCCTGCAGCGCCTTGCCGTCGGGCATCAGCATCTCGATGGTGTAGGTGCGCAGGGCGCCGGCGAACTTCTCCTTCTCGCTCTTGCGTCCCGTGACCACCGGGATGGCCAGCACCTCTTCGGCCAGTTTCCGGTAGATGGCCAGCATCTGCAGCGTCTCCGCCTCCGCCTCCTCGGCGGTGGCGTGCACGGTGTGGCCTTCCTGCCACAGGAACTCGGTGGTGCGCAGGAAGAGGCGGGTCACCTTCTCCCAGCGCACCACGTTGGCCCACTGGTTGTAGAGCAGCGGCAGGTCGCGCCAGGATTTGACCCACTTGGAGTACATGGAGCAGATGATCGCCTCCGAGGTGGGGCGGATGGCCAGGCGCTCCTCCAGCGGCTCGTCGCCGCCGGCGGTCACCCAGGCCACCTCGGGGGCGAAGCCCTCGACGTGCTCGGCCTCCTTCTTCAGGAAGCTCTCGGGGATGAAGAGCGGGAAGTAGGCGTTGCGGTGGCCGGTCTCCTTGAACATGGCGTCGAGGCGGTCGCGGATCAGCTCCCACATCTCGTAGCCGTAGGGGCGGATGACCATGCAGCCCTTGATGGGCGAGTAGTCGGCCAGCTCGGCCTTGCGCACGATGTCCACGTACCACTGCGAGAAGTCGACCGACTTCTTGGTTATCTCCTTGACGAAATCCTGGTTTTCGGACATGGGAACTCCTTTGCGATGGGCCATTATAGACCATGTCCCGGGGTCTCGGCAACAGGCGGCGGCGAATTCTTCCGGTCGGGGAGACGGTGCAGGGGACGGTTTCAAGCCGTCCCCTGCACCGGGGCTACTGCTTCTGGAAGATCAGCCAGGTGTCCGGAGAGAGCAGCGGCCGGGCCAGTTCCTGCAGCAGCGGGTACTGGGCGGCGGACACCGGGTTCACCGGGATGTCGAGGCCGAGCTCGGCCACCCGGGAGCCGTCGGCTCCGGCGGTGACGCGGCGCACCGACTTCCCCAGGGAATTCTCCCCCGCGATGGCGGTGGCCTGGAAAGCGGGGCGCCAGCCTTTTTCGGGGGTGATCTGCAGGCGGAGGGCGAAATGGAACGGGCCCTCCAGGTGGAGCGGGGTCTGTCGGTCGGGGGCCGAGACCATCTCCTCGGACAGCGGCGGGACGCGCAGGGCGGGGAGCAGGCGCACGCCCTCGGCCGGCTCCTGGGGCCAGGCGGTTTGCATCGCCACCTCGGCGCGCAGCCGGGCGGGGGTCAGCTCGAGCACGCGGACGGAGGTGACCTCCACGGCCGGGAAGACCCGGCCCAGGGCCTGGGCCAGCACCCCCTTGGGATTCTCGGCCGCGAGGCGGGGCCTCTGGAAAATGCCGGCCAGGAGCACGGTGAGCGTTCCCTTGGCCTGCGCCCCCTGCAGCTCCAGCTGGCCGCCGATCTCGATGGCGCCGGATTCAGCCGGCAGGGTCTCGATCTCCTTGCCGGCGAAGTTCCAGGCCTTGCGGCCGGGATAGGGGCAGGGAGCGAATTCGGCCTGGGCGTTGTCGGGCGGCAGGTACCACGAGTGGCCGCCCTCCCGCACCCGCAGCAGGAAGGAACCGAGCTGCTGCGGCGCCGGCACGTCGTCGGCGAAAAGGAGGCCATGGGCCACCCCCAGCGGCTCGGCGGCGATGCCGGCCCGCTTCAGCAGGCGCGCGAGCAGCGCTCTCTTCTCCAGCGGCGTGGCGTAGTTGGAATTCCAGATCTCGGCTGGCGTGCGCACCCGCCAGCCGGTCTGCTCGACGCCCAGCCGGCAGTTGGCGATGGCGGAGGCCACCAGCTTGTGCAGGGCGGCCAGCTTCTCCGGCAGGCCGGGGTTGGCCCGGGCCGCGGCGTCGGCTCTTTTCTGAAGCGATTCAGGCAGCGGCGCGTCTCCCGCCGGGCAGGGCAGGGCGCGGGCCCAGTCCGGCGCGGCGGAGAGGACCAGCTGCGGCCCATCGCCTTCGCGGCCGAAGCCCTCGTTGACCAGCGCCGGCAGGTCCCGGTAGGCGAAGGACAGGGAGGCTTTTTCGCCCGGCGCCGGGGCGGGTTTGCGGAGCCGCTCCGCGCCGATCTCGGCGTAGCGGACCGTGCCCGCCAGGGGGCCGGCCACCGTGACCGAGAGAGCCTCCACCGGGAAGGGCCGGCCCAGAATTTCACGGGCGCTGAAGAAGGGCAGGAAGCCGGCTTGGGTGCTGAGCCGGTAGGCGAACTCGATCTCGGCGCCGCGCTCCAGGCCGACGTGGGTGACCACCATTTCGCGCAGATGGGAGAACGCGGGAAAGCCGTGGGCGGCGAAGGGCAGCACCTCGTTGAAGGCGTTGGCCGGCGAGGCCACTTTCTTGCCGCCGGCCATGGTGGTCTCCGACTTCAGGATCTCCAGTTTCTGGAAATCGGGGTTGTAGACGATGAAGCTCTCGCCCAGGGCGCGGTTGAAGGCCATGTACGACTGCAGGCGCACCCGGTGGTGGTACTCCATGGCCCAGGAGCCGTCGCCGTTTACGGTGTAGGCGACGTCGATGCGCGTGAAGACGGCGTCGGGTTCGCCGGAGGCGAGCAGCGCCAGCGGCGCCAGCAGCAGGAGCAGCAGGACGGCCCGTTTCATTTTTCACCTCCGCGGTCCAGGATCATCGCCTTGTCGGCCAGCTTCCGCCACTCGCGCACGGCGTCGCGCACGCTCGGCCAGTCGCCGGGCTGGTAGATGCGCTTTTTCATGGACAGCTGGTGGCGCACCGTCAGGGTGCGGCCCCGGAGATCGGCCGCGCCGGCGTAGTCGGCGCCGCCGCCGCTCACCGGCTTCAGCCCGGGCGGGTTGAGCCACTTCCAGGCGGCCGGGAGCTGCAGCGTCTCCTGCAGCTCGACCCGCTGCGAGCAGCGGGTGCGGAAGGGATAGGTGCGCGCCTCCAGCCCGGGATTCATGCGGTTGAAGGAGAGCAGCGAAGCCAGCGGCGGGTTGGCCGCCAGCGGCTTCAGGGCGACCAGCGGACCGTCGCCGGTCAGCCAGCCGGGGATCTCGTAGCGGAACTCGACGCGCATGGGAGCGGACAGGTCGTTGGGATCGGAGAAGCGCAGGTCGCGCACCACCAGCGCCGGGTGCAGGCGCCGGATCTCGCGCTCCAGGTCCACCGCCCAGCGCGGCCGCGGGGAACGGGTCAGGGTGCGGCGCAAACCGGAGTCGGTCTGGCCCTCGGCCTCGATCCGGGCCGTGCCGCGCAGCGTGCCGGCGGCGTCGAGCTCGGAGCGCAGCGTGTAGCGGAGGTAGTGCTTCTCGGGCGGCGACAGCGGCGTCGACTGAAGGTCGGCGCCCTCGGGCA
Organism: uncultured Clostridia bacterium; assembly: GCA_964479735.1. Classification (GTDB taxonomy): domain Bacteria; phylum Acidobacteriota; class Aminicenantia; order UBA2199; family UBA2199; genus CAYZNT01. The sequence goes on along the minus strand of CAYZNT010000001.1, from coordinate 207,228 downwards.
GGCCCATCAGGTACTCCTGCTGCTGCTCGGCCGACGACCAGAGCTCGCGCACCCCGGGTACCCAGGTGGGGTCGAGCAGGTGGTAGCCGTCGGCCAGCTTGACGACGGTGACGCTGTGGTTGAACTGGTCGGCGGGGATGCGGTCGATGCGCGAGCCGGCCATGGTCATGGCCGGGTAGGACTCGAAGCCGGCGGCGCGCAGCATGGTGACCAGCATGCCGGCCTTGTCCTTGCAGACGCCGCATCGGTCGGCGAAGGTCATGGTGCCCTTGTGCAGGGTGAAGCCCTCGCCCGGGCCCATGGAGATGCCGGAGTAGCGGATCTCCTCGGCGACCCAGTGGGTGAGGCGCGAGATCCGCTCCCAGTCGTCGCGGGCGCCGCGGATGATCTCTTCGGTCTTGGCTTTGATCTCCGGGTCGAAGGCGAACGACGGGTAGTCTTCGTTCACCTTGTAGAACCAGCGCGACTTGGTCTGCCAGTCGGGGGAAGTGGAGAGCAGCAGCTTGGGGGCCACGTCGGACGGGTCGACCATGTCGGGTTCGGGGGCCAGCGGCCGGATGTCGGTCTTCTCCCAGAAGTAGACGTTCTGTTCCCCCTCGCTGTGCGCCCAGTGGCGCGCCTCGCCGTGGTAGAACTCGAACTGCAGCCGCTTGGAGGCGGGCAGGCGCACGCGGTAGCTCTTCACCTTGACCGGGAAAGAGGACCAGAAGGGGACGATGTCGTAGAAGTGGCCGCGCATCGGCGGGATGTAGCGCTCGTCGCCGGGCTCCGGGTCCGCCAGCAGGGCGTAGGTGAAGCCCTTCTGGTAGGTGCGCACCCGCACGCCGTCACCCGGCTCGAGCCGGCCGACCGGGGCGACGATCTCGCGCGCCCCCCAGTAGATGGCGCGGGCCGGGGCGGGGTAGTCGCGCACCGCCGTCAAGGGAACGCTCTCGGCGGCGCCGCCGGCGCGCAGCACGGTCAGCTCGCGCACCTCGACCCAGGCGGAGAGCGGGTCGTATCCGAAGGTCAGCGCCTTCAGCTCGGCCGCGCCGGCCTCGGTCAGCACCTTGTAGAGCACGTCCTTCTCGACGTGCGAAAGCCCCGATTCCTCGACCCGGACCTCGCTGCGGTCCCAGGCGGCGAGGTAGCCGGCGCCCGGGTGGTCTTTGGCCTCGCCCGCGCGCTGCAGGGCCTGTCGCGGGTCGTCTTGCGCCGGGAGCCGCGAAGCCAGCAGGAGCAGCAGCGGCAGCCATCTCGGCATTCGTCTCATGTGCACCTCCACGGGAAGCGGGCCGACGGCTTTCCGGAAGCGGGGCGGCCCGGAAACCGGATTATAGCCCCCGGGCCCGGCGGGGGCAAGGGGTGGTCAGGGCCGTTTCGCCGGCGGCACCGGCAGGCGGAAGAGATCGTCGGAAAGCGGCGGGTTGATCTCCCAGCTGGAGACGAGCAGCCGCGACACCAGCCGGCCGCCGCTCCGGGACTCGATGAGGAACGGCCGCTGCACCTCCTGCACCGACCGGTAGTCGCCGTACCCGATCTCCTGCAGCGCGTCGCCCCCCCGCCGGTCCCGGGTGGTCGTCTTCAGCTCCAGCCCGGAGGCGGCGTCGATGTAGATGAGGGCTTCGCGCCCGTCGAGGCGACGCAGCCGAAGCGCGAAGGCCGCCGCGTCTCCGACGGCTTCCCGGCCCAGCAGCTCGAGCGCGTGCCCCCGCTCGCGGTAGACCACCAGCGGGTCGGCGATGTCGGCCTGGGCGAGGATCTCAACGGCCTGGTCGGCGGGCATGGGCTGGGCCTGGTGGATCCCCAGGAAGGGCATGATCCACCAGGCGGTCTGGCCGTCGCAGGCCTGCACGATCACTCGGTCCTGGAAGCGCGACTCGCTGCGCATCGCCGCCGGGGCCTTCCAGCACATGGTCACGGCCATCTCCACCCCGGTCGCGGGCAGCGTCATCCGCCCGCTCAGCTTGAGGGTCTGCATGGCCCGGAGTTTTTCCAGCCCCCCGTTGGCCTGGTAGTAGGACGCCAGCACCTCGTCCAGCGCCTGGGCCTCCAGAAGGCCGGCGAGCGCCGCCAGCAGCGCCAATCCAAGAAGACGTTTGGTCACGGTCGTTCCCTCCTAGCCCAGCGACACGTCGAGGAACATCATGACGGCGAAACCGAGCATGGCGCCGATGGTCGACATGTCGGTCTCGTGTCCGCTCTGCGCCTCGGGGATGAGCTCCTCCACCACCACGTAGATCATGGCCCCGGCGGCGAAGGAGAGGGCGTAGGGCAGCAGCGGCCGGACCAGGGTCACCGACAGCGCGCCGATCACCCCGGCCACGGGCTCGACCAGCCCCGACAGTTGTCCCTGCCAGAAGGCGCGCCGGCGCGACATTCCCTCGCGCCGCAGCGGGATGGAGACCGCCGCCCCCTCGGGGAAGTTCTGCAGGCCGATGCCGAAGGCCAGCGCCACGGCGCCGCCCAGCGCCGCCGGCGTCCAGGAGTTGGCCAGCGAGCCGAAGGCCACGCCCACCGCCAGCCCCTCCGGGATGTTGTGCAGGGTGATGGCCAGCACCAGCAGGGTGCTGCGCTGCCACCGGGTGTGGATGCCCTCGGCGTTCTCCGTCTCCAGCCCCAGGTGCAGGTGCGGCAGCAGCCGATCGACCACCCAGAGGAAGGCCCCGCCGGCCAGGAAGCCGATCACCGCGGGCAGCCAGGGGGCGTCGCCGCGCGCCTCCGCCATCTCGATGGCCGGGGCCAGCAGCGACCAGTAGGAGGCAGCGATCATCACCCCGGCGGCGAAGCCGAGCATGGCGTTCAGCACCTTCTGGTGGAGCGAGCGGAAGAAGAAGACCAGCGCCGCCCCCAGCGCGGTCATTCCCCAGGTGAAGAGGGTGGCCAGCAGGGCCAGCAGCACCGGTGACACGCTCCGCAATTCTTCCGGGTTCATGGTCAAGCGGTATTATACCGCAGTCCGGGCCGCGGCGGGAGCGGCCGGGCTCATCGGTCAGCGGCCCTCCCTCCGGGCTCCGAAGTGGGGCGAGTCGCCCCACTGGTCGAAGCCGATCGTTTCGCCGATCTGGTCGATGCGCCGCTGCAGGCAGGAGCGGCACTGGGAGGCGTTCTCGTCCAGGCAGGGCTTGCCGTCGTAGAGCTGGTAGGCGGAGCGGTACTTGGTCTCGGTGATCACCGGCATGATGATGTTGGCGCCGGCCTGCAGGCCGAGCTCGCGGCCGTTGGGGCGCAGGGCCTGCAGGGCGGTGGCGGCGGCGATGTTGACGTCCTTCAGGGCGATCCGGGTGGCGGCGATCATCTTCAGCCCCAGTTCCAGCTGTTTGCCCTGTTTGGCTTTGAAATCTCCCAGGCATTTCGCCAGGGGGGTGTCGCGGTGGGGGATGAAGGGCCCCATGCCGATCATGTCGACGTCCAGGCGGCGGAAGAAGAGGACGTCCTCGGCCAGGTCCTCCAGGGTCTGCCCGGGCAGGCCGATCATCACTCCCGTGCCCACCTGGTAGCCGCAGCGGTGCAGGGCGTGCAGGCACTCCAGCCGGATTCCGAAGTCGTGGTCTTCGGGGTGCAGGCTTCGGTAGAGCTTCGGGTTCGACGTCTCGATGCGCAGCAGGTAGCGGTGGGCGCCGGCGGCGTACCAGCGGCGGTAGGTTTCCTCGCTCTGCTCGCCCAGGGAGAGGGTGATGCCCAGCTTCCCGCCGCTCAGCTCCTTGATGCCCCGCAGCAGCTCCTCGACGAAGGCGACGTGGGCCTGGTCCTGGCGCTCCCCGGCCTGCAGCACCACCGACCCGTAGTGGTTCTCGAAGGCCCAGCGGGCGGCCTCCAGGATCTCCTGCGCGTCCATGGTGAAGCGCTTCACCCGGGCGTTGCCGCGGCGGATCCCGCAGTAGTGGCAGTTCTTGGTGCAGACGTTGCTGAACTCGATCAGGCCCCGGAAGTAAACCACCGGACCGACGTGGCGCAGCTTCACCTCGTAGGCGCGGCGGAGCAGCTCCTCCACGTCTTCCCTGTTCTCCAGCCCCAGCTGGCGGACGATTTCTCTCTTCTCGGCCTCTTCGCTCATGGCGCTCCTTCTCTTCGAACATTGTACATATGCCGCTTTGTCGACTCTGTCAACTCACCCTGGCGGGAGGCGTGGTTTGTGAATGCGGCCCCGGCCGTGTACAATGACCCGATGGACGACATCGAACGGCTGGCCGGGCGCATGGTGCTGGCGGGCTTCCGGGGCGCGGAGCCCGGAAGGTGCCGGGCCATCGCCGCCGACATCCGCGCGGGACGGGTGGGGGGGGTGATCCTCTTCGACCGCGACGCCGGCCGGCGGGGGGCGGAGCGCAACGTCCGCTCGCCGGAGCAGGTGAGGCGGCTGGTCTCGTTCCTGTGCGGGCAGAGTCCCTGGCCGCTGCTGGTGGCCGTGGACCAGGAGGGTGGGGCGGTGGCCCGGCTGAAGGAGAAACGCGGCTTCTCCAGGCCCGCCCCGTCGGCCCGGGAAATGGCCGCTTCTGGAGATCCGGAGGTCACCCGCGCCGAGGCCGGACGCACCGCCGAGGTTCTCGCCGGTTGCGGCTTCAATCTCAATTTCGCCCCGGTGGTCGACCTGGAGGTCAATCCCGACAATCCGGTAATCGGGAAACTGGGGCGCTCCTTCGGCGCCGACCCGCGGACCGTGGCGGCCCACGCAACGGCCTGGGTGGAGGAGCACCGCCGCCGCGGGGTGCGCACCTGCCTGAAGCACTTCCCCGGCCACGGCTCCGCGCGGGCCGACTCCCACCGCGGTTTCACCGACGTGACCGACTCCTGGAGCGAGGAGGAGCTGCGGCCCTACGACGAAATGATCCGCGCCGGGCTGGCCGACTCCGTGATGTGCGCCCACGTGTTCCACGCCGGCCTCGACCCCTGCTACCCCGCCTCGCTCTCGGCGGCGATAGTCGGCGGCGTGCTGCGCCGCCGCCTGGGCTTCGACGGGGTGGTGCTGAGCGACGACCTGCAGATGCGCGCCATCGCCGACACCTATGGGGTGGAGGAGGCGGCCGAACTGGCGATCACCGCCGGCGCCGACCTCGTCGCCTGCGGAAACAACCTGCAGTACCGGCCCGGCGCCGCGAGACGGATCGTGTCCCGCGTGGCGGCGGCGGTGCGCGCCGGGCGTATCGGCGTGGAGCGGCTGCAGGAGTCCAACCGGCGGATCGACGCGCTTCTGGCGGGCGCGCTTCGGTAGGGGGCTCGACGGGAATTCCGTCGATCCCGCACGGGTCGCGGAGGCCCCGGACCACGCCGAACCTCTCTTGTTCCATCGGCGCCCCCGTGTTATGGTGATCCCTCGCGGAGGAACGAACATGAACTCCACCCGGCTGCTGGCCCTCGCTCTCCTGTCGCCGCTCCTGGTTTTCGCCCGGGAAGAAATCGAGTTCGGCAACTACTTCATCGACCGCACCATGCGCGTGGACGTCTATCATGCCGGCGCGGCGGGCGACGAGATCTTCACCGTCGACCGGGTCATCCAGGAGGGGGCGTGGGCGGGCAATCCCCGCCGGCTCCTCGCTCCGTTCGAGGGGGGGCGCTACCTGCTGCGGGTGCGCGACGCGGCCTCCGGCACGCTCATCTACAGCAAGGGCTTCGACTCCTATTTCGGAGAGTACAAGACCACCGAGCCGGGGACGAAGGGGGTGAAGAAAACCTTCGCCGAGTCGCTGCTCTTCCCGTACCCCAGGAGCAAGGTTCGTGTGGAGGTGCTGCTGCGCGACCGCGAGAACAGGCCGCAGCCTCTTTTCTCCGCCGAGGTCGACCCGGCCGACCGGTTCGTGGTGCGGGAGAAGCCGGCCCCCGACGTGGTGGTGATCGGGCAGGTTCACAGCGGACCGCCGGCGGGCCACGTCGACCTGGTGGTGCTGGCCGAGGGCTACACCGCCGCCGAAGAGGGGAAATTCCGTTCGGATCTGGCCCGGCTGGCGGAGACCTTCTTCGGCCAGGAGCCCTACAAGACGCTCCGGGGGCGCTTCAACCTGACCGGCCTCTTCCGGGCGTCGGCCGAGAGCGGCTGCGACGAGCCCGGCCACGGCTCCTTCCGGAACACCGCCCTGGGCGCCTCCTTCGACTCCTTCGGTTCGGAGCGCTACATGCTCACCTCCGACAACCGGGCCTGGCGCGACGTGGCCGGCGTGGTCCCCTACGACGCGGTGATGATCATGGTCAACTCGCCCCGCTACGGGGGAGGCGGCATCTACAACCTCTACTGCACCTTCACCTCCGGCAACCAGTGGTTCGAGTACCTGTGCATGCACGAATTCGGCCACTCGTTCACCGGCCTGGCGGACGAGTACTACACCTCGGCGGTGGCCTACAACGAGTTCTACCCGGCCGGCGTCGAGCCGCTCGAGCCCAACATCACCGCCCTGCTCGACCCCAGGAACCTGAAGTGGAAGGAACTGGTGACGAAGAGGACGGCGGTGCCCACGCCCTGGGAGAAGGCGGCCTTCGAGCGCATGGACCTGGCCTACCAGAAGAGGCGCCAGGAAATGAACGAACGGATCGCCGCCCGCAAGCTTGCCGGCGCCCCCCAGGCGGAGGTCGACGCCCTGCAGGCGGAGAGCGAGGAGATGTCGCGCCGCAACGGCCTGGACGTGACCGCCTTCCTCCGCCGGAGCCGCTTCAACGGCCAGGTGGGCGCCTTCGAGGGGGCCGGCTACGCCTCCCGGGGGCTCTACCGCCCCATGCTCGACTGCCTGATGTTCAGCCGCGGCCTGCGCCCGCTCTGCCGGGTCTGCGAGGCGGCGGTGGCCCGCACCATCCGCGCCTACACGGAGTAGCGAACCGGGGATCGGCTACTTTCCGCCCTTCGGCTTCTCCGCCGGGGCCTGCTCCAGGATGCGCTGCAGCAGGACCGGGTCGTCGGGAAGCTGGCCGGCCGCCGGCAGGCGGCGGGTGAGCTCGGCCCAGTTGCGGTTCATGGCGAACACGCGGCGGAAGAGGGGCAGGCTCTCCTCCACCCGGCCCAGCGAGGCCAGGGTGACCGCCGGCCAGTAGACCATCTCGGCGTTGCCCGGCTGCATCTTCATGGCCGCGCTGTAGGCCTGCAGGGCCTCCGCCACCTTGTTCTCGGTCATCAGGTCGTCGCCGCGGTTCATCTGGTCGTAGGCCCGCGCCAGGTCGACCAGGCGGCGCAGCTCGAGCAGCGGCTCCGGGTGGTCCTCGACGCGCAGGTCGTAGAGACGGTCGCGCCACGGCACGCCGCTGGAGCCGATCTTCACCACCAGCAAGGCCGCCGACTGCCGGCCGCGGATGTCGCCCTTTTCGGCCTCGGCCGCTTCCAGCGCCGCCAGCAGCCGTTGCGCCAGCTCGCCCGGGGTTCGCTCGTAGGCGGCCTTCATCGCCCTCCAGACCGTGTCGCGCTCCATCATGTTGGCCTGGCAGGAGACGTGCTCCCCGGTCGCGTTTCCGGCGGCGGCGATGCACGAGGAGCCGGTGTGCGCCGCCACCCCGCCCCGGGCATCGGCCATGGCCACCTGCCGCACCTCGGGGTGGGCGTCGGCGGCCAGCAGGCCGCGCAGCGCCTCGGCCGCGCTCTTTCCGCGGCGCATCAGCTCCAGCCCCAGCGGCCCGTAGGCGGGCTCGACGAACGACTGGGTGGCCACCACCCCCACGCCCGACTCCCCCCAGATCACGATCGATCCGACCGAGAACCAGTGGGACTGCACGGCCACCCCCATCTGCCCCGAGGCCCGGTCCCAGGCGACGATGGAGTAGGTGGAGACCGGCCGGCGCGGCTCGGCCGGGAGAAGAGAACAAGTGCTCCACAGGGCCACCATGACCAGAGCGAGCGATCTCATGGGCACCTCCGAGTTATGCACCCCATTCATATGCCGGCCCCTCCGGGAAGTCAACTTGACTTTTGGGTGGGTTAACCTACAATGGCGGCGATGGCCAGGAAGACCAAGAAATCGTCGCGGGTACAGGGGGGCGTGCTGCCGCCCTCGCTGCAGCGCCGGCTGGAGCGCGCCTGGGACGCCTACGACGAGGACGACCTGGAGTCGGCCGGGCTGGAGGCCGCCAAGCTGCTGGACGAGAGCGACGGTCACCCCGAGGTGCGCCTGCTGCTGGCCGCCGTGCGCCTGGAGGAGGGCAACCCGGGCATCGCCCTCGAGGAGCTGGAGCGTTGCCGCGACGAGGTGGAGGACGCCGTCTCCTGGAGCTACTACCGCGCCTCGGCGCTCTTCGACCTGCTGCGCTTCGCCGACGCCGAGGAGGAATTCCGCCGCGCCCTGGAGGGAGACCCCGACTGGGCCCCCAGCCTCTACGGGCTGGCGGAGACCCTGGAACACCTGCTGCGCCGCGACGAGGCGGAGATGATGTACCTGCGCGCCGCCGAGATCGACCCGCGCAACTACCCGCCGCCGGTGCGCATGGCCCGCGAGGAGTTCGAGAAGGCCGTCGACGAGGCGGTGGCCGAGATGCCCGAGGACCTGCGCCGGCGCCTTCGCCAGGTGGCGGTGGTGGTCGCCGATTTGCCCACGGCGGACGTGCTGGCGACGGCTGACGGCGGCGCCCCCCTCTCGCCCGGGGTGCTCGGCCTGTTCGTCGGCCCGAGCATCAACGAGATGGGCTCCTTCTCGGTGGTCACCTACCCGCCGACCATCTTCATCTACCAGCGAAACCTGGAGCGCTACTGCCGCACCCGCCGCCAACTGGTCGAGGAGATCGCCTTGACCCTCGACCACGAGCTGGGGCACTTCCTCGGACTCAACGAGGAGGAACTGGCGGAGCGCGGCCTGCAGTAGGGGGGGCGATGAAACGAATCGGCGGCGAAGACTCCGGGGCCGACTCCTGGCTGGAGACGCCGATCGGCTGGCTGCGCCTGCGCGGCGGCGAGGCCGGCCTGCGGCGGATCGACTTCTGCGAAACCCGCGGAGCTTCCCATGCGGGCCACCCGCTGCTGGACGCCTGGGCGGAGCGGTTGGCCGGCTACTTCGCCGGCCGGTACGCTCTCTTCGACCTGTCGCTCGACTTGCGCGGCACGACCTTCCAGCTGCGGGTGTGGCGGGCCCTGCGGGCCGTTCCCTTCGCCGCCACCGCCACGTACGGAGAGATCGCCCGCTCGCTCGGGCGGCCTGGGGCGGGGCGCGCCGTGGGCCAGGCGAACCACCGCAACCCGCTGCCGATCGTCGTTCCCTGCCACCGGGTGGTCGGCGCCGACGGCGCCTTGACCGGCTACGGCGGGGGGATGTGGCGCAAGGAGTGGCTGCTGGCGCACGAGCGTCGCCTGGCCGGGATGTTCGACAAAACCGCGAAACCATGACCGGGCGGCGGGCCCCGGGCGGCCCGTCGCCGGCGAGGAGGCAAGGATGGAGATTAAGAAGAGGCTGCTGCCCAAAAGCAAGCTGAAACCCCTGTATTCCGACCCCCTGCAACTCCATTTCGGACGCCACTTCACCGACTACATGTTCGCCATGGAGTACCACCGCGCGCGCGGCTGGCACGACGCCGAGATCCGGCCCTACGGCCCGCTGGCCATCGATCCGGCGGCCAACGTGCTGCACTACTCGCAGGAGGTGTTCGAGGGCCAGAAAGCCTACCTGGCCCCCGATGGCCGCATCCTGCTCTTTCGCCCGCGCGACAACGCCCGGCGCATGAACCGCTCCCTGCGCCGCATGTCCATGCCCGAGATCCCCGAGGACGACTACGTGCAGGCCCAGTGCGAGCTGCTGCGCCTGGAGAGGCGCTGGATCCCCTCGGTCAAGGGCTCGGCCCTCTACATCCGGCCGGCGGTGATCGGCACCGAGGCCGCCCTCGGGGTCAAGCCCTCGGACGCCTACCTTTTCTTCATCATCCTGTCGCCGGTGGGCCCCTACTTCGCCGGGGGCTTCAAGCCGATCCGCGTCTGGGTCTCCGACCACTACATCCGCGCGGCGCGCGGCGGCACGGGAGAGGCCAAGACCGGCGGCAACTACGCCGGTTCGCTGCTGGCCACGCAGCAGGCGAAGGAGAAGGGCTACTCCCAGGTGATCTGGCTCGACGGCCGCGAGCTGCGCTACGTGGAGGAGATGGGGGCCATGAACATCTTCTTCGTCATCGACGGCAAGCTGGTCACGCCGGCCACCTCCGACTCCATCCTGCACGGCATCACCCGCCAGTCGCTCATCGAGCTGGCCCGCGACCTCGACCTGGTGGTGGAGGAGAGGCTGGTGTCCATCGACGAGGTGACCGAGGGGATCGCCGCCCGCAGGGTGAGCGAGGTGTTCGCCGCCGGCACCGCCGCGGTCATCACGCCGGTGGGCCAGATCGGCTACCGCGGCCGGGATTATGACCTGGGCGCCGAACCCGGCCCGCTCACCGTGAAGCTCTACGACCGGCTGACCGACATCCAGTACGGGCTGGCGACCGATGCCCGCGGCTGGGTGCATCCGGTGGGATGAACGCCGCCCCGTTCGCGGGGAAAGATAGAGCGGCGGCCCGGACCCGGACCGCCGCTCCCACGGGTTGACGGCCTTCAGTGACGATGGTAGCGATGCAGGTGGAACAGGTGCTGCCGAAGCCCTTCCAGCTGCCGCCGCAGCTGCATGATCTCCCGGTCGTAGCGGCCATGGCGGTTGTATAACCCGCCGCGGTAACCGGTCCCGTAGCGTCCGTGGCTGCGGACCTGGAGCCTGTGCAGCCGGCGTTCGAGTTGCACGATGCGCCGTTCCGTCAGGCGGATCTCGCGCTGCAGCCAGCGTGACGAGCGCTTGTCGAAGCGGCCGTAGGTGGTCCCGCGATCACCCCGGTAGCCGTTGCGCCACTCTCGGTCGCTCCGCCGGAAGTCGTCTCCGGCGGCGCCCAGGGGGGCCGCCGCGCCTGCGAGCAGCCAGGAAGCCATGAGCAGGATCGCCGTTTTTTTCATCTTGCACCTCCACCCCCCATGTTGCATGGCGGATGCCAAGTTCAACCAGACCAAAGTGTCCTCAAATGGAGACAATCGCGGAGAGATTTCGGCACATCGCGCCGGATTGCATCCATCCGGAGCATCGGATACAATGGCCCGGACGGGGGGACCATGAGCGAGGGAAAGGAGAAGAGGAAAGAAAAGCGGGTCGATCTGGAATCCCGCGCCGTCCGCGGCAAGCTCTACAACGTGGTCCAGTTCAGGGTGAAGGACCTCTCCTGGAGCGGAATCAACATCCACAGCAGTTTCCAGGCCGAGGTCGGCCGCACCTACCACATCCACCTGTTCCAGGACGGCCGGCAGCAGGATTTCGAGATCGAGGTCCTGCGGGCGCAGGTCGACTCGATCCTCGCCCGGCCGACCGAAATCTTCGCCTCCGGCCTGCTCTATGCCATCGCCGCCCGTTTCGTGCGCATGAACGCCGAGCGCTCCTCGTTTTTGCGCCATTTCCTGGAGCGCCGCGACACCGGCTCCGAGGTGGGCGTCTTCCCCGATGCCGAGCCGGTGGACCGAAAACCCTAGCCCCCGCTTGTGCCGCGCTGCCGGGTTGTGCTACAATAGGGCTTGAATCAGGAAGCTGGCGAAAGATCGATCGCGAATTCCCGCCTCCGGGAAAGGTTTTCTCCTCGTTCCGGGCATTCCAGGTTTCCGTTTTTCCGCTCCAGTTCAATTCCCCCTGATCGCTAAGGAAATGGTTTCTATGGAGATCAAGAGTTTTCAGGATTTCGGGCTGGCGCCGGAGCTGCTGCTCGGCGTCGCCGACATGGGTTTCACCGTCCCCACCCCCATCCAGGCCGCCGCCATCGGTCCGGCGCTGCAGGGCCTCGACCTCATCGGCCAGGCGCAAACCGGCACCGGCAAGACCGCCGCCTTCTCGCTGCCGCTGCTGCAGGGTCTCGACACGGCCCGCAGCGACGTGCAAGCGGTCGTCCTCTGCCCGACGCGCGAGCTGGCGGTGCAGGTGGCCGACGAGATGCACCTGCTGGCCTACCACAAGCCCGGGGTGTCGGTCCTCCCGGTCTACGGCGGCCAGCCGATCGAGCGGCAGCTGGCCGGCCTGCGCCAGGGGGTGCAGGTGATCGTCGGCACCCCGGGCCGGGTCATGGACCACATGCGCCGCGGCACCCTGGACCTGCGCCAGGTGCGCATGGCCGTGCTCGACGAGGCCGACCGCATGCTCGACATGGGCTTCATCGAGGACATCGAGTACATCCTCGCCGCCATCCCCGCCGATCGCCAGACGCTGCTCTTCTCGGCCACCATGCCGCCCGAAGTGCGCGAACTGGCGCGCAAGTTCATGCGCCGGCCCCAGGCCATCCAGGTGAGCCGCGACGAGCTGACGGTCGACGGCGTGGAGCAAGCCTACGTACAGGCGCCGGAGCGGCTCCGGCTGGACGTCCTGATGCAGCTGGTGCGCCGCCACGCGCCCCACCGCGCCCTGGTCTTCTGCAATTCCAAGCGCAAGGTGGCCGCCCTGGCCGGCCGCCTGCGCTCGCGCCACCGCCGCGCCGCCGCCCTGCACGGCGACATGGCCCAGGAGATGCGCGAGCAGGTGCTCAACCAGTTCCGCACCGGCGAAGTGCAGCTGCTCATCGCCTCCGACGTGGCCGCCCGCGGCCTGGACGTGGAGGGCGTGGAGGCGGTTTTCAACTACGAGGTGCCCTTCGACGGCGAGGCCTACGTGCACCGCATCGGCCGCACGGCACGCGCCGGCCGCACGGGACGGGCCTTCACCTTCGTCGGCGAGCGGGAGATGGGCGCCCTGCGCCGCATCCAGGAGTTCGCCGGCACCACCATCGCCCCCCTGGAGATCGAGGGCCTGCCGCGCCATGACCCTTCCGCCCCGTCCCCGGAAGAGGAGGGGGGAGTGGCGGAAAGGGGGCGTCGCCGTCGCGGCGGCCGCGACCGGCGCTCCGCCGCCCCTCGGCGCGGGGCCCAGGCCTCCCCGGCTGCCGACGGCGGTTCCGCTCCGGCGCCGAAAAAACGCCGCCGCCGCGGCGGCCGCGGCCGCTCCCGGAACCGGGCCCCCGTGCCGGCCGCGAACTGACCGGATCCGGAAACCTTCCCCCGCCGACGGGAGCCGGAAGGGAAGATCTCCCCGGCTTCAGGGGATCTGGTACGCCTGGTGCATCTGCATGCCCAGGCGGATGTTGGCCAGGCCCATCTTCTGGCAGGTTTCGTAGAGCCGGAAGGCGCGCCGGAAGCGGTCGGGGTCCGAGGCCTGCGGCTGCAGGAAGATGGGGACGGTGGCCGGGAGCATGCGCAGGCGGCGGATGACCTCCGGGGTCAGGTTCTGGTTGGCGATGAGCTTGAGCTCGTTGATGTGCGGGATCAGCTCGGGGTGCACCAGGTAGCCGGCCACGTCCTTGGGAGCCACGGTCCACCAGCAGGGCGGCAGCTTCTGGAAGCGCATGCCGTTGGTCTCGATGGCCACGGTGTACTTGCCGGCCGCCAGGCGTTCGGCCAGCGGGGCCAGGTCCTGCTCCAGCGGCTCCCCGCCGGTGATGACCACCTGGGAATAGGGGCGGGTGCGCTTCAGTTGCTCCACCACCATCAGGATCTCTTCGACCGGCGAGGGCCCGGTCTCGGCCCACGAGTCGCGGCTGTCGCAGTAGGGGCAGCGCAGGCTGCAGCCCGCCAGACGCACGAAGATGGTGGAGATCCCGGCGCGCAGCCCCTCGCCCTGCGCCGACCAGAATATTTCCCTAATCCTCAGAGTAGGCGGCGCCGGCATTCTCGGATTCCCATACGATCACCCGGGTGACGGGGTACGTTTCGCGGATCTTGTGATAGAACCAGCGCGCCAGGTTCTCGGCCGAGGGCGAAAAATCGAAGGCCTCGTTCAGCACCCGGTGGTCGGGCACGATTTCCTGGAGGTGGCGCTTGATCTCGGTGAAGTCGATGGCGATGCCCGAGCGGTCGAGGGTTCCGGCGGCCAGGCGCACCTCCAGCTCGAAGGTGTGGCCGTGCATGTGCTCGCACTTGCCCTGGTAATGCTTCAGGAAGTGGGCGGAGGAGAATTTCTGGCGGACGATCAGCTCCCAGCTCATGAGGGGCCCTCCCGGCGCAGGCGCGCCAGCAGCGGGTCTTCCAGGCCCAGCTCGGCGAAGGCACGGAGGCGGATGTCGCAGGCCGGGCAGCGGCCGCAGGGGCGCTCGAGGCCGCGGTAGCAGGAGACGGCGTGGCTGTAGTCGGCGCCCAGCTTCAACCCCAGGCGGATGATCTCCGCCTTGGGCAAGGGCAGCAGCGGCGCATGGATGCGGAATTTTCTCCCGTCCAGGGCCGCCGAGGTGCCGGCGTTGAGGGCGGCCTGCATGCGCCGGGTGAAGCGGGCGGTGGTGTCCGGGTAGTCGGGGGTGTCGACGGCGTTGAAGCCGGTGACCAGGCGGCGGATGCCGCGCGTCTCGGCCCAGGCGGCGGCCATGGCCAGGAAGATGCCGTTGCGGAACGGCACGTAGGTGACCGGGACGTCGTTTTCCCGCCGGGCCTGGGCCAGCGACTGGGGGATGGCCCGCTCCTCGTCCAGCAGCGCCGATTCCAGGAACCCGGCCAGGGGCAGTTCCAGGCGAACCAGCTCCACCCCGAGGTGGCGGGCGGCCCGGGCGGCCATGTCGGTTTCCAGGCGGTGGCGCTGGCCGTAGGCCACGGTCAGGGCGACGACCGGGGCGAATCGCCGCCGCGCCCAGCAGAGCGCGGTGGTCGAATCGATGCCCCCGGAGAAGAGCACGAGCGCGGGTTCCTTCATGGCCCCCCATTGTACCCCATTTCCGCCCGCCGGCAAACCGCGGGGGTGGCGGGAACCTTTTCCCGTTCCATGGCGTTACCTGTCCCTAGAGAGGTGGTGCATGAAAAAGAACCGCAAATACGTCATCCGCGGCCTGTTCGCCCTGCTGGCCGTCGCGGCCCTCTACTTCCTCTTCGCCGGCGGCAACGGCAAGAAGGACGAGCTCAAGCTGGTGGAGGCGAGCCGCGGCACGGTGGTGGAGAAGGCCATGGCCGTGGGCACCATCGAACCGGAGAAGGAGGTGCGGGTCAAGTCCGCCATCCCGGGGATCGTTTCCCAGGTCCTCTTCCGCGTCGGCGACCGGGTCAAGAGGGGCCAGCCGCTGCTGACCGTGCTGCCCAACCCGACGCCGCTCGACTACGCCGAGAGCCGGCGGCAGATGGAGCTGGCCGAGGTGACGATGCAGAAGCTGCGCTCGGAGTGGGAGCGCAACGTCAAGCTGTTCCGCGACAACCTGATTTCGGCCTCGGTCATGGAGGGGGTGGAGAGCCAGTACCGCGAGGCCGCCCTGCGCCACCGCATGAGCAGCGAGAAGTTCGAGCTTCTGCAGAAGGGCAACGCCACCGTGGCCGGCCAGAAGGTGGACTCCGTCGTGCGCTCGCCGATCGACGGCGTGGTGCTGTCGCAGAGCGTGTTCGAGGGCGACCCGGTGGTTCCGCTGACCAACTACCAGCCGGGCACCGACCTGTGCGCCCTGGCCGACATGGGCCGCATCCTGTTCAAGGGCACGGTCGACGAGATCGATGTCGGCAAGCTGCAGCCGCAGATGGCCGTGGAGATCCAGATCGGCGCCCTGCCGCAGGCCCGGGTCAGCGGCCGGCTGGAGCGCATCTACCCCAAGGCGCGCAAGGAGGGCAACGCCACCCTGTTCGACGTCGAGATCGTGGTGCTGCCGGCCGAAGGGGTCACCCTGCGCGCCGGCTACTCGGCCACCGCCATGGTCAAGATCCGCGAGGCGCGCGACGTGCTGACCGTGCCGGAGCGGCTGGTGACCTTCGAGAACGGCAAGCGCTGGGTGGAAGTGAAGCGGGGCGAGAAAGTCGAGCGCTGCGAGATCGAGACCGGCCTGTCGGATGGCCTGGTGATGGAAGTGCGCCGCGGTTTGACGGCCGGCGCGCAGGTGGTCGAGCGGCCGCCGCGGGAAATCCAGTGATCGCCGCTTTCTTGCGCAACCTCGCCCGCGACCTGCGGCGCCAGCTCCTGCGCACGGTGCTGACCCTGTCCGGGGTGGTGTGGGGCACGGTGGCCATCGTGCTGCTGCTGGCCTTCGGCACCGGCATCCAGAAGCAAAACCTGAAGAACTTCCGCGGCATGGGCCACGGCATCGTGCTGGCGTTTCCCGGCACCACCACCCTGGCCCTGCCGGGGCTGCCGAAGGGGCGGGCCGTCCAGATCACTCCCGAGCAGGTGGAGGCGCTCCGCCTCGACCTGCCGGGGCTGCGCCGCGTCTCGCCGGAATTCACCCGCTCCAAGCGCATCCGCTTCGGCCGCGAGGAGCTGTTCAACACCGTGCGCGGGGTCAACGTCGAGTTCGGCGAGATGCGCAACGTCATTCCCCGGAAGGGCCGCTTTCTCGACCCGACCGACCTGGAGCAGAGGCGGCGGGTGGCCTTTCTCGGCTCGACCCTCGCCGAGAAGCTGTTCGCCGATGCGGACCCGGTGGGGCAGCGGGTGCATATCGAGGGGGTTCCCTTCCTGGTCGTCGGGGTGATGGGCCAGAAGGAGCAGAACAGCAACTACAACGGGCAGCGCGACGTGCACTGCGCCTTCATCCCCTGGACCACCTTCCGCGCCCTCTACGGCGAGCGCACCGTCGGCACCTTCATCCTGCAGCCGGTTGACGCGGGGCGTTCGCCGCAGCTCATCGAGTCCCTGCGCCGCCACCTGGGCGAACGGCTGCGCTTCGACCCGGCGGACAAGGACGCGCTGGGGGCCTGGGACTTCGCCGCCTTCGAGAAGCAGTTCAACGATTTCTTCCTGGCCTTCAACATCTTCTTCGGCGTCATCGGCGCCTTCACCCTGATGGTCGGCGGAGTGGGCGTGGCCTCGATCATGCAGGTGGTCGTGGAGGAGCGCACCCGCGAGATCGGCGTCAAGCTGGCGGTGGGCGCGAAGCGGGGCACCATCCTGCGCCAGTTCTTCGCCGAGGCGTTCTGCATCGTGCTGCTGGGAGGGTTCATCGGCATCGTGCTGTCGAAGCTGGTGCTGGCGCTGGTGCCGGTCGAGGCCATCCGCGACTCCATCGGGGTCCCCGAGATGAACCTTCCGGTGACGCTGGCGGCGGTGCTGGCCCTGGTCGTCATCGGCACCGTGTCGGGGCTGACCCCGGCGCGGCGGGCGGCGAACACCGATCCCATCGTCGCCCTGCGCAAGTAGGCCCCCATGAACCCGCACCTGCTGCGATATTTCCTGGCCGAGTACGGCAAGCGGCGGCGCAAGACCGCCCTGATCACCTTCGCCATCTTCTGGGGCACGCTCTCCATCCTGCTGCTGATGTCGTTCGGCCGCGGCCTGACCGAGGCCGCCCGGATCAGCTTCAAGGGACTGGGCGACAACCTGGTGATCGTCTTCCGCGGCCAGACCTCGCTGGAGTACCAGGGGCTGCCCAAGGGGCGGCGCATCATGCTCTACTTCGAGGACGTGCAGCTCCTGCGGCGCCTGATCCCCGAGATCCGGCGCATCTCGCCCGAGACCACCAACTCCCACACCGTCTCCCAGGGCGGCAAGGAGATCAACCGCAACGTCAACGGCGTCCATCCCGACTTCGGAGTCATGCGGTCGCAGTTCCCGGAGGCGGGCGGCCGCTTCATCGACGACGACGACGTCGCCGGATCGCGCCGGGTGGCGTTCCTCGGCTGGACCGTGGCCCGCGACCTCTTCGGGGACGAGAACCCGGTGGGCCGGACCATCCGCATCCAGCGCGTGCCCTTCACCGTGGTCGGGGTGATGAAGAAGAAGCAGCAGAGCTCGAACTACCAGGGGATGGACTACGAGACCATCTACATCCCCTATTCCACCTTCGCCCTGATCGACTCGCAGCGGCACCTCGACACCATCGTCGTGCAGCCGGCGACCGAGGCCGACGGAACCGGGGTGGAGCGGCGCATCAGGCAGATCCTGGGCCGCAAGTACCGGTTCGCCGAGAACGACGAGTACGCCCTCAACATCTGGAACGCCGTCGAGGACATGGCCTCCGGTCGACGCATCTTCACCGGCATCGAGATCTTCCTGACCCTGATCGGCGGCCTGACCCTGCTGATCGCCGCCGTCGGCGTGACCAACCTGATGTACGCGGTGGTGAAGGAGCGAACGCGCGAGATCGGCATCAAGATGGCCCTGGGCATCCGGCGCCGCCACGTGGTGCTGCAGTTTTTCCTGGAGACGGCGATGATCTTCTTCAAGGGGACGGCCATCGGCGTGCTGGTGGCCTTCAACGTCGTGCAGCTGGTCCGCCTGGTCCCGGTCGGCTACGAGGACTTCGGCATCCAGTCCTACCTGCTCCGACCGATCTTCTCCGCCGACATCCTGCTGATTTTCCTGCTGATCATGGGCGCCCTGGTCTTCGCCTCCGGCGTCTTCCCGGCGCTGCGGGCCTCCCGCCAGAACCCCATCGACGCCCTGCGCTATGAATAGGAGCCCGTCATGATCCACATGCAAGCCGTTCGCAAGGTGTACAGCGGCGCCGTCGAGTTCGAGGCGCTGAAGGGCATCGACATGAAGGTGGAGCGGGGCGAGTTCGTCTCCATCATGGGCCCGTCGGGGTCGGGCAAGTCGACGCTGATGAACATCATCGGCTGCCTGGACACCGCCACCTCCGGCGACTATCGGCTCGACGGCGAGCGCGTGGCCGGCCTCCACTTCGACCAGCTGGCGGGCATCCGCAACCGCAAGATCGGCTTCGTCTTCCAGAACTTCAACCTGCTCCCCTACGCCTCCGCCTGGGAGAACATCGAGCTGCCCATGCTCTTCAACGGGAAGTCGGCGCGGAAGCGGCGCGAGCGCGTGCAGTCCCTGCTGGAGCTGGTGGGGCTGGCGGAGTGGCGCGAGCACCGCCCCGGCGAGCTGTCCGGCGGCCAGCAGCAGCGGGTGGCCATCGCCCGCGCCCTGGCCAACGATCCGCCCATCATCCTGGCCGACGAGCCGACCGGCAACCTCGACTCCGCCTCGGGAGCCGACATCATGACCGTCTTCTCCCGTCTGTGGCGGGCGGGCCGCACCATCCTGATGGTCACCCACGACACCCAGGTGGCGGCCCACTCGCAGCGCACCGTTCGCCTGCTCGACGGCCGGGTGCAGGAAGGGTAGGGAGGGCTCAGGAAGCGCCGCGGCCGCCGACGCGGATGATGCGGGAGCCGGGCACCAGCCCCGCCGGGACGACCGTCCCGGTGCGGGCAAAGACCAGCTTGCCGACGCTTCCCGCGGACACCCGCGGCGGCAGGAAGGCGACCAGGAAGCGGTAGTCGCGGGCCATGCGCGGGTCGGTCATGACCCGGTTCTCGACCGCCGAGCGGGTCTGCAGGGCGACGCCGCCCCCGGGCAGAAGGCGCGGCTCGGAGGCCACCTTGATCACCACCAGGTCGGGGCGGCGCCTCACAAACAGGTAGTCGAGATCGAAGCGCTTGGCCAGGTGGGCGCCGGGCGCCCGGCCGATAACCGCGTCGGTGAGCCCGGCCAGGTCGACGATGGAAACCGAGGCGAGAAAGCCGAAACGGCCGATGTCGACGGTGGCCACCGACCGCGACCCGCTGCGCCGCACCCAGTCGGCCAGCACCTCCTCGAAGTGCACGGCGCGGTCCCAGGAGCGCCGGGCGGTGTCGGTGGCGGTGCGGGTGGCCACGGCGCCGGCCAGGAGCGTCGCCAGCAGGACTCCGGCGCCGGCCGTCCGCCTCCAGGCCGGCGCGCCGCTCCGGGGGGGATCGAACATGCCGGCGGCGGCGAGGGCGAAGAGGCCGAAGGCGGGCAGCAGCATGCGCCCCAGCGGCATCCAGTCGCCCCCCTCCAGGATGGCCGCCGCCACCCAGGAGATCCCGGCCAGGAGGTAACCGAGCCGGCGGCGGTCGCCCGCCCATGCCCCCAGCAGGGCGCAGAGCAGCAGGCCGAGCCCCCACCGGCTGCCGAGGTGGTCGCCGGCGTAGGCCAGCGCCGGCAGCAATCGGGCGGGCTTGGCGTAATAGGTGTTGGGGAGCCAGGAGCCGTACAACGCCAGCCGCACCGCCAGAAGGGAAGCGACGCCGGCGACCACCGCTCCCGCCAGCACCCGGTAGCGGCGGTCGCGCAGGAAGCGGCCCGGCTCGCCGGTCAGCCCCAGCACCAGCAGCACCGGCAGAAGCCAGGCCCCTTCCGGGCGGATCCAGGGGGCGAGCAGGCCGGCGGCGGCTCCCGCGGCCGGGTGCAGCGTTCCCGCAGCGGAGCGGGCGAAGGCGATCACCGCCAGCAGGAAGAGAACGCTCTCCAGGCCGGTGGCGGCATAGAAGAGGACGCCCGGGTTCAACGCCAGCAGGGCGGCGGCGACCAGGCCGGGCGCCGCCTTTCCCTCCCGGTGGGGCCCGGCCGCCAGCAGCAGGGTGGCGAGGAGGGCGGCGAGGCCCATGAAGAAGGCCTGCACCGGGAGGGCGCCGGGACCGGCCAGCAGCGCCCCCAGGCTGAGCAATCCCAGCCACAGCGGCGACGAGAAACCCTCCACCGGCGGATCGCCGGGATTGAAGGCGAGGCCGTGGCCGGCTCCCAGCCGGGCGGCGTAGCGGTAGGTGATGGAGGCGTCGTCCACCTGGTAGGGGTGCGGGCCCAGGGCCAGGCCGATCCCCAGGAGGGAGATGGCGGCCAGCAGCAAGGGGGCCCAGCGCGGCCGGTGAGCGGGTTCCTGCGGCTCCATGACCCGATTATAACCTGAAACCGGGGCGGACGGATCGCGGACCGTTCGCGGGGCCCGGAATCCTGATTCAGGCCTGGAAGCGGATGCCCTGGGCCAGCGGCAAGCTCTCGCTCCAGTTGATGGTGCAGGTCTGCCGCCGCATGTAGAGTTTCCAGGAGTCGGATCCCGATTCCCGGCCTCCGCCGGTTTCCTTCTCGCCGCCGAAGGCCCCGCCGACCTCGGCGCCGGAGGTGCCGGTGTTGACGTTGGCGATGCCGCAGTCGGAGCCGCGCGCCGACAGGAACCGCTCCGCCTCGCGCAGGCTGTCGCTGAAGAAGCTGGAACTGAGCCCCTGCGGCACGTCGTTTTGCAGGGCGATGGCCTCGTCTACGGAGCGGAAGGGAATGACGTAGAGGATGGGGGCGAAGGTCTCCTCCTGGACGATGCGGAAGCGGTTCTGCGCCTCGGCCAGGCAGGGGGAGACGTAGCATCCGCCGGGGTATTCCGCCCCGGACAGCGGTTCGCCGCCGGCGAGCACCCGTCCCCCCTCCCGGCTCAGGCGGCGCAGCGCTTCGCCCATGGCGGCGACGGCGGCCCGGTCGACCAACGGCCCCATCCGCACGCCGGGCTCCAGGGGGTTGCCGACGCGCACCTGCCCGTAGGCGGCCACCAGCTTGCCCACGAAGCGGTCGCGGATCGATTCCTGCAGCAGCAGCCGTCGGGTGGAGGTGCAGCGCTGGCCGGAGGTGCCGATCGCGCCGAAGAGGGTCGCTTGCAGGGCCAGCTCGAGGTCGGCGCGCTCGCTGACGATCAAGGCGTTGTTGCCGCCCAGCTCGAGCAGGGCGCGGCCCAGGCGTTCACCCACCACCCGGCCGATGCGCCGGCCCATGCGGGTCGAGCCGGTGGCCGAGAGCAGCGGCACGCGCCGGTCGGCGATCAGGCGCTCGCCGACCTCCGCGCCGCTGCCGCAGAGCAGCGAGGCCACCGCCCCCGGGAAGCCGTGCGCGGCCAGCACGCGCTGGGCGATGCGGGTCACCGCCACCGCGGTCAGCGGCGTCTTGCTGGAGGGCTTCCAGACGGTGACGTCGCCGGCCACCGCGGCCACGGCAAAGTTCCAGGCCCAGACGGCCACCGGAAAGTTGAAGGCGGTGACCAGGCCGACGATGCCCAGCGGGTGCCACTGCTCGTACATGCGCGATTCGGGGCGCTCGCTGTGGGTGGTCATGCCGTAGAGCTGGCGCGACAAACCGACGGCGAAATCGCAAATGTCGATCATCTCCTGCACCTCGCCGTCTCCCTCGGCCTTGATCTTGCCCATCTCCAGCGACACCAGCGTGCCCAGGGGGTCCTTCAGCCGGCGCAGCTCGTCGCCGAGGGCGCGGACCACCTCGCCGCGCCTGGGGGCCGGCACCTCGCGCCAGGTGAGGAAGGCCTCCTGGGCGGCGGCCAGTACGGCGTCGGTTTCGCCGGCGTCGGCGCCCGTCACCGCGGCCAGGCGGCACCCGTCGACGGGGCTGAAGGAGTCGATCGGACCGCCCCGGCCGGGGAGCCAGGGGCCGCGGCAGACGCCGCTGTTCTCCGGGGCGAGGCCCAGCTCCTTGAGGGTGGCGGCGGCGACCGCCGCCGTGTCGACTCCGGGGACGGCCTGTTCTCGGCGCATCTCATTTCTCCTTTTCCATGAATGGATAGCGGAAATCGTCGGGAGGAGAGAAGCACTCCTTGATGGTCTGGGGATTGGTCCAGCGCAGCAGGTTCAGGTAGGAACCGGCCTTGTCGTTGGTCCCGGAGGCGCGGCCGCCGCCGAAGGGCTGCTGCCCCACCACGGCGCCGGTCGGCTTGTCGTTGATGTAGAAATTGCCGGCCGCGTGATGCAGAATTTCCAGGGCCAGGCGGATCGCCTCGCGGTCGTTGGCGAACACCGCCCCGGTGAGGGCGTAGGGGGAGGTGGCGTCGCAGATGCGCAGGATCTCGGGGTAGCGGTCGTCGGGATAGAGACAGACGGTGAGCACCGGGGCGAAGAGCTCTTCCCGCATGGTGACGTAGTGCGGATTGCGGGTGAGCAGCACCGTCGGCTGGATGAAATATCCCACGCGGTCGTCGCCGGCGCCGCCCTTCAGCACCTGCACCTCCGCGTCGGCGGCCGCGGCGGTCAGGGTTTTCATGGTCCGGTCGAAGGCGGACTGCGAGATGACGGCGTTGAAAAAGGTGAAATCGCGTGGGTCGCCGCAGTCGGCGGCGACCGCGTCGACCATCGGCTCCATCTCGGCCCGCAGCCCGGGCCAGAGCGATTCGGGCACGTAGGCCCGCGAAACCGCCGAGCATTTCTGGCCCTGGTACTCGAAGGCGCCGCGCACCAGCGCCACCGCCGCCGGCCGGATCTCGGCCGAGCGGTGCAGCACCACGAAGTCCTTGCCGCCCGTCTCGCCGACCAGGCGCGGGTAGGATCGGTAGGCGCGGATGTTCTCGCCCACGGTGCGCCACATGGAGCTGAAGACGTCGGTCGAGCCGGTCATGTGGACGCCGGCCAGGTTTTCGTTTCTCAAGGCGAACTCGCCCATCCGGCTGCCGCTGCCGGGGACGAAATTGATGACGCCGTCCGGGAGCCCGGCTTCCTGGAAGATCTTCATGAGGTAGTACGAGCTCAGCACGGAGGTCGAGGCGGGCTTCCAGACCACCACGTTGCCCATCAGGGCCGGGGCGCTGCAGAGGTTGCCGGCGATGGCCGTGAAATTGAAGGGCGAGACCGCGAATATGAAGCCCTCCAGGGGGCGGTATTGGAGCCGGTTCCAGGTTCCGGGGGCGTGGAGCGGCGGCTGCTCGGAGTAGATCTTCTGCATGAAGCAGGTGTTGAAGCGCAGGAAGTCGGCCAGCTCGGCGACGGCATCGATCTCCGCCTGGTGGACGTTCTTGCTCTGGTTGAGCATGGTGGCCGCGTTGAGGACGTAGCGGTAGCGGTGGGAGACCAGTTCGGCCGCCTTCAGGAAAATGGCCGCGCGATCGTGCCACGGCACCCGTTCCCACTGTTCGCGGGCGGCCAGCGCGGCCTGGATGGCCAGCCCCACCTCGCCCTCTCCGGCCTGGTGGAACTCGGCCAGCACGTGCCGGTGGTCGTGGGGACAGACGGCTCGCCCCAACCTGCCGGTGCGCACCTCCCGGCCCCCAATGAGGAGCGGGATCTCGATCCTTGCGCCATGCTGGCGGGCCAACTCGGCGGAGATCCGCTCGCGTTCGGGGGATGCCGGCGCGTAGGACTGAACCCGCTCGTTGGCGGGGATCGGAATCTCGAAGATGGCATTGGTCATGGTGAACCTCCGGGGCGGGCAAACCGGGAGCCGGATGGTCACGGCTCCCGCTTGACTTCTTTCCCCCCCATGGTATAGAACAGGTTGTAGTATAAAACAAATTCATAGTATTCATGGAAAACATGAAAATCGAACATGTTCGGCCGTCGTCTTCCGTACGCCCGGTGCCTCCCGCCCCGCTGTTCGCTTCACCACCCGGGCATCAGGGCCCGCCTGCCCGGCTAGGATCGCTCCGCAGCGCACGGCTCTCTCCATCGCTGTCGGCATCGGGAAGGGGGCCGGGCGCATGACCATCGACGACGTGCTTGGCGAGCCGCTGGTCTCCCGCCCCGGGAAAGGCCGGGTCGAGCCCCGGCATGCATCCCGAAGGGCCCTCTCGCCCCACTCCGTGTGGCTACGGGGCGCCGGCTTTCTTCCGGTACCGCAGAAGCCGCCGGTACTCCCCCGGACTGTCGGCGTCCATCACCAGCCCGGGATCGTCCAGCTCCAGCACGGCGACGGGGTGTCGGCTGGCGGTGATGGCCCCCTTCAACCCCCGGTCTCCCCGGTAGGCGAGCAGGCCCGGGATCGCCCGCATGTCCAGCAGCACCGGGTGCCCCTTCCGCCCCCGCCAGGCCGGGACCACGATCCATGCTCCGGTCTGCTCCATCGCCGCGGTCATGGCCTGCAGGCTGCCGGAGGAAAACAGCGGCACGTCGCCCGGAAGGAAGAAGGCGCGGCGGCATCTCCCGGGCAGGGCCGCGAGGCCGATGCAGGCGGACCGGAACATGTCGCCGGAGGCATATCCCGGGTTGATCCGGCAGTCGATTTCCAGATCGGCCACGTGCTCCCGGAGCTCGTCGGCCCGGTGACCGCATACCAGCACGATGGGCCGGCATCCGGAAGCCGACAGGGTCGCGACGGCGGTGCGGATGATGGTCGATCCGCCCAGCGGCAGCAGGGGCTTGAAGGCCCTCATCCGCATCGACAACCCGGCGGCCACGACGACCGCTCCGGTCTCAGGGGCCATTCCGCGCTCCTTCATTCCGCCCGATTGCGCCTCCCAGGCGGGCCCACTCGCCCGATCTCCCTCCCGCATCCCTTCTCCCCGCCCATTCCGGCGCATTTCGGAAAGCGCCACGGGGAGCAGGCCCCGCGGGAATCTTGTTTCTCCTGGCGGCGGAAAAATTGCCCGCTTCCGGGGCCCATCATAAATGGAAAACCCGTTTGGCGCAATGAATGGCTTTCGGAATGGCGGTTGAATGGCGATCGATCTTAACCAGTTGAAGACGTTCTGGGTCTTCGCCAGGGTCCGAAACGTCACCCGGGCGGCCGAGCAGCTCTTCGTGACCCAGTCGGCGGTGAGCCACGCCCTGAAAAAGCTCGAGCGATCGACGGGCGCCCCGCTCATCGAGAGGCGCGGCGGGAAATACGAGCTCACCGAGGCGGGAGAGTCCCTTTCCCGCTCCTGCGAGAAGATCTTCCGCGAGATCGACCGCTTCGAGGCCGAGTCGCTGGGCCCCGGCCAGAACGTGCGCCAGAAGCTGCGCCTGGGGGCGCCGGTGGAGTTCGGCACCACGGTGCTGGTCGCGCAGCTGGGCGAGTTCATGCGCCGCCACGGCCACGTCTCCCTCCACTGCCACTTCTCGCACCACCTGCACCCGGCGCTGCTGCGCGACGAGCTCGACCTGATCGTCGACTGCCGGCCGTGCCACCACGCCGACGTCGAGCGAATTTTCCTCTTCCGCGAGCACTACGTGGTCATCGCCGCCCCCGGCTTCCTGCGCGACCACCCGGTCCGCGAGGCGGCGGACCTGGAGCGGGTCACCATCCTGTCGATGGACGAAGGCGGCGAGTGGTGGAACAATTTCGTCTTCGCCCAGCCCGAGCGGCAGCGTGCCGTGCTGAAGCGGATCGTGCAGATCAACCACGTGCGCGGCCTGATCAACGGCGCCCTGGCCGGCCTCGGCGTCTCCTTCGTGCCCCGCTACACGGTGGAAGGCGAACTGCGCGATGGCCGGCTGCGCGACGTCTTTCCCGGCAGCCAACTGAAAGCCGACAACTTTTGCCTCTACGTGAAGAAGGAGAAGCGCGAATTTCCCAAGAACCGCCTGATGATCGATTTTCTCCTCGAGCGGTTCGCCGGATTCGACGCCTGAGCGACGGAGGGAGGATGGAGAGGAGTGAACTGGAGACGGTCGCCCGCGAGTGGATCTCGCTCTGGTGCGCGCCGTCGGATTGGACGCGGTTCGATCAGCTGCACGCCGCCGACTTCGTGGACGGCTCGCCGTCGGGGCGGGCGGCGGACCTCGCGGCCTTCGCTGCCGGTCTGGCCGAACTGCTGGCTGCCTTTCCCGATCTGCAGACCCGGATCGACGACCTGGTGACCGATGAGGCGCGCAACCGGGTGGCGGTGCGCTGGTCGGCGCGGGGAACCAACCGCGCCCGCTTCCTGGGCGTCGGGCCGACCCACCGCGCCACCCGCTTCACCGGAATCGAAATCATCGAGGTTTGCGACGGGCGGATCACCCGGCGCTGGGGGGAATGGGACATCGGCGCCCATGCCCCCTAGTACGGCTCGAAGAGGGTCTCTTCCAGGTGTTCGGTGAGGTTGGCCTTGTAGAGGATGAAGCCGCGCTCCGTTTCGTAGAGCAGGGTGGTCACCGAGGCGTTGTCCAGGTGGAAGCGCCAGAAGTAGCGTTCCTTCAAACCCAGGGCTTCGGCCAGAAGCACCTTGAGCACGGTGCGGTGGGAGACCACCGCCACCGTCCCCTCGTCCCCGCCCCGGCGCAGGGCGGCCAGGAAGCGCCGGCAGCGCGCCTGGACGTCGGCCAGCGCCTCCCCCCCCGGGAAGGTCATGGTCTCGGGCGAGCGCACCCAGCGCCGCCACAGGCGCGGTTCGCGCTCGCGGATCTCCCGCTTCAGGTGCCCGGACCAGCGGCCCAAATCGAGGTTGTTGATGCGCTCGTCGCGCTGCAGAATCTGGCCGGGGAAGCCGATCTCGGCCGTCTGCACCGCGCGCTGCAGCGGCGAGACGAAGACGCGGTCGACCGGCCGCGGGGCGAACCAGGCGCCGAGGCGGCGCGCCTGCTCCAGGCCGCGCGGCGAGAGCGGCACGTCGCTGCGTCCGCGGAAACGGTCGTCACGGTTGGCCTGGGTTTCGCCGTGGCGCACCAGGTAGAGGGTCTTCATGGCCGGCGGATGTGGGGCAGGGAGCTGGTGACGGTGATGGTCCGCTCCTCGCCGGCGCCGTCGATGTCGACCGTCACCGCCTCGGGCAGGGCGAAATAACTGCCGGCGAGGTACTGGGCCCACTCCACCGCCACCACCCCCTGGCCGATGTACTCGTCGACTCCCGCCTGGTCGGCCGCCTCGGCCAGCCGGTAGAGGTCGAAGTGGTAGAGCGTCACCGCCCGGCCGGCGAGCGGCACCATCAGCACGTACGAGGGGCTGGTGACGTCGGACTCCGGGATGCCCAGGGCGGTGGCCACCCCCTTGACGAACTGGGTCTTGCCGGCGCCGAGGCCGCCACGAACGAGCAGCAGTTCGCGGCCGAGCAGCAGCCGGCCCAGCTGCCGGCCCGCCTGCTGCGTCTGCTCAGGCGAAGCGGAACGGCAGGTGAACGTCATCGAGGCGCCGCAGGGCGTCGGGCAGGAGGTCGAGGATGTCGCCGGCGGTCAGGGCGGTCTCGCCGACGCGGGCCGCGGCCAGGTCGCCGGCATGGCCGTGCAGCAGGACGGCGGCGGCGACGATGCGCGGCAGCGGCGCCTGATCCGCGGACTGGGCGATCAGCCCGGCGATGACGCCGGCCAGCACGTCGCCGGCGCCGGCGGTGGCCATGCCGGGGTTGCCGGTCGGGTTGAGCTGCAGCGCGCCCTGCGGGGCGGCCACCACGGTGTGGTGGCCCTTCAGCACCAGGCACAGGTCGTGGGCGCGGGCGAATTCGCGGGCCAGGGCGATGCGGCCGTTGCGGACGCGCTCCGGGGTCTCTCCGGCCAGGCGGGCGAATTCGCCGGGGTGCGGAGTCAGCACCAGCGGTGCCCGGCGCGGCAGTTGCAGCAGCCCCGGGCTGCGACCCAGGGCGTTGAGGGCGTCGGCGTCGAGCACCAGGGGCGAGCGGGCGTTCTGCAGCAGCATGGACACGATGGCCTGGGTGTCGTCGCCGTCGCCGAGGCCGGGCCCCGCCAGGATGCAGGCGAAGCCGCCCAGCCGGGGCAGCAGGTCGTCGGGCCGGCGGTAGGGGATGACCATCACCTCGGGGTGCGCCTGCACGTACATGCAACGGTTGGCGGGGGAGACGGCGGCGCTGGACAGGCCGGCGCCGGCGCGCAGGGCGGCATACGCGGCCAGGATGCCGGCCCCGGGCTTCTCCTCCGAGCCGACCACGCTCAGCACGTGGCCGAAACGGCCCTTGTGGGCATCCACCGGCCGCGGCGCGAACAGTCCGGCGGCGGCGGCGGGGTCGGTCCACTCGATATCGAAGCGCGGATCGGCTGTCAGCCGGGGCGGGATGCCGATGTCCACGACGTGGATGCAGCCGCAGTGGCGGTTGCCGTCGGGGTGGATGTGGGCCAGCTTGAGGGCATGCAGGGCGGCGGTCACCGCGGCGCGGAGGTGCTCGCCGGCCTCGGGCGGGAACTCCTCCGACAAACCGGAGGGGATGTCGATGGCCGCCACCGGCAGTCCCGATTCGTTGACCAGGCCGATCGCCTCGGCGAAGAGGCCCTCGCGCAGAGGTCGGGCGAGGCCGGTGCCGAACAGGCCGTCGACCAGGAAGGCGCCGCCGCGCGCGTGGCGCCGCAACCGATCGCCCAGGGCGGCGGCGCTCGAGATCTCGACGAGCGGCAGTTCCAGTTGGCGGGCGATCCGCAGGTTCAGCGCCGCGTCGGGCGGGAGCGCGGCGGGGTCGGCCAGCAGGGCGATCTCCACCTCGTAGCCGCGGTGGTGCAGCAGGCGGGCGACGGCCAGCCCGTCTCCGCCATTGTGGCCCTTGCCGGCCAGCACCAGGACGGCCGGGTAGCGGTCGACCGGGAAATGGGCGGCGAAGACGGACGCCGCCCCGCGGGCGGCGTTTTCCATCAGCACGATGGAGGGAATGCCGATGCGCTGGATGGTCTGCTCGTCGAGCTCGCGCATCCACGCGGCGCGCAGCACCTTCATGGCGCCCCCCTGCTATCTCTTCTTTTTCTTCTTGTTGAAGCGGGGTTCTTCCGTATCTTCGTCTTTCTTGACGATCTCGTCAAGCTTGGCGAAGATGCCGCTGAAGCTGCCCTCGTCCTGGTAGGCGACCGACTCCTTCTCGTCGGGGGAGACCGGGGCGATTTCTTCCGCCCCGGGCAGCGGCTCGGCGATCTCGTCGCCGAGAATCTCCTTCTTGATCTCGTCGAGCTCGATCTTCTCTTCCAGGATCTTCTTGGCGCCCTTCTTGACCGTCTTGATCGGCTTCTCGGGGACCAGGGGCTTCTTGCGCGGCTTCTTGGCGCCATCGCCCTTGTCCACCGGGGGCTCGGGCGGCATGCTGGCGCCCGTCCGCGCCTCGGCGCGGGGGGGCTGCGCGGCGCCGGCCGGGTGCTCGGCGCCGGCCGCCGGATGCATGGCCGGGTCGTGCTGGAACATCTCCTCCTCGCGCTTCTTGCGGCGCTCTTCGCGCAGGCGGCGGATGTCCTCCTTCTGGCGCTGCTCCTCCTCCGCCTGCAGGCGGCGAAGCTCATCGCGCTTGCGCTTGCTCTCCTCGATGAGCAGCGTGCGCCGGGTGCGCTCCTCCTCCTCGATCTCGACCACCGCGTCGGCATCGAGGTAGATGGTGCCGGGGATCTTCTCGGAGGGGATGAACTCGGAGCTGCTGAGCACGATTTCCTCGACCGTGCGCAGGTCGATCGGATAAATCAGGTCGAGGATGTGGTAGAGGCGCAGGATGCTGATCTCGTAGTTCTTCTCCCGGGCGCCGAACTCCAGAAAGACCTTCTGGATGAGCTTGTTGTAGGAGTCCAGCTTGCGGTACTCCTCCATGTGCTGGGCCAGGTTGTGGAAGACCTCGCTTTCGAGGTGGATGGCCTTGTTGACGAATACCGGCGACGAGATCTTCTCCTCTCCCGGCACGAACAGCCGCTTCTCGGCGTCCCAGGCGATGCGCTCGGCGATGGTGCCCTTCTTGCTCGTCTTGATGGTCAGCTCGAACAGGCCGTCGGCGGTCTGCTCGAACACCAGGATGGCGCCCTGGACGATCTTGTAGGCCTCGTAAATCTTGCCGAAGTTGAGCAGCAGGTTTTCTTCCGGGTAGTAGTAGAGTACATGCGCCTTCTTGGTGCCGGTGTCGACGGCCTCGATCTCCAGGGCCTCGCCGAAGCGGTAGGCGCCGGGGCGCAGGCGCAGGGCGCCCGACTCGATCTCGCGCAGGGTGAGGTAGTACCGGTTCTCGCCCTCGCTGAAGAGCGCCTGCTCGAACTCGCGGCGGCGCGCCCCCAGCGCCTGGCGGTCGGGGATCTCCAGGCGCGCCAGCAGCGGGTTGGGCTCGGAGACCAGGGCGCTCTTCTTGATCTGCATCAGCATCGAGTTGAGGTGCCAGCGGCCCCAGCCGCAGGCCTGCGTCTGGCGCAGGTAGACCTTGTGCTGGAAGGTCATCAGGTAGTTGAGGGCGAAGCAGGTGGCGGCGAAATCGGGCGACTGCGGGTCGACCTTGGCGAAGTTCTCGGCGAAGAACTCGGTGCTCTCGGGCTGGCCGTGGCCCTTCAGGAACTCCTTGATGGCGTCGAACACCTCGGCCGGGATGGGGCGCAGGTTCTCCCGGAGCAGCACCCGGTCGCAGATGAAGGCGATGTCCGGCTCGCGGTTCAGGACGGTGGTCAGCTTCTTCTTCAGCTCCCGGAACTCGCGGTCGATGAGCGGCTGTTCCTGGGCGCGCGGGTCCTTGTCGGCTTCCAGGAAGGCGGGCTCGGCCGGCGGTTTCTGCTGCTTGTGCGGCAGCAGCAGCTCGATCTTCTGCTTCTTCAGGTACTCGGTGTAGCGGCGGAAGTCCGAGGTGCCGTCGTAGCTGAGGCGGATGGCGTTCATGCCCGGCAGGGTGCGCACCTCCTCCACCTTGAGAATGACCCCCTCGGGCAGCTCGATGGTCTTCTTGTTGCCCACCGGCAGCAGGCCGGGGTATTCCTTGTAGATCTGGTCTCCCACCCGGTACTCGCAATCGGGGTCGTACAATTTCACCTGCGAGTGCCGCTTCTCCTGCGTTTTGAAGAGAGCCAGCTGGTAGGCCAGGTCGGTGAAGGCCACCGGCTGGCGCTGCTCCTTGAGGAAGGAGCGGATGAAGGCCAGGTCGGCCGCGGTTATTTCGAAGCCGGATGTCGTCGGTTCCATTCTGCGTTCCCCCTGTCAGACCATGATTTTTTTCGCCCCGTGGCGAACGATGCGCGTCCCGGAGCGCCCCACCAGGGCGGCCTTGAGCTTCTCGGCCGACGTGATCAGCACCTCGTGGCCGCCGCCGTGGATGTAGTCGATGGCCGCCTGGATCTTGGGGCCCATCGACCCGGCCGGGAACTGCCCCTGCTCGTGCATGCGCAGCGCCTGGTCGACGTCGATGACCGGAAGCGGCCGGGCGTCGGGCTTGCCGAAGTTCTCCCAGACGCGGTCCACCCCGGTCAGGATGATGAAGAGGTCGATGCCGGCCTCGCGGGCGATGAGCGACGAGGCGTAGTCCTTGTCGATGACCGCCTCCACCCCTTCGACCAGCCCGTTGTCGTTGATGAACACGGGAATGCCCCCGCCTCCGGCGGCGATGACGATGATGCCGCGCTCGACCATGGAGCGGATGGCTTTCTTCGGGATGATGTCGATCGGCTTGGGCGAGGCCACCACGCGGCGGAAACCGCGGCCGGCATCCTCCACCATGTCCCAGTGGTTCTCGTGCTTCAGCTGCTGGGCGCGGTCGGCCTTGTAAAAGGGGCCGATCGGCTTGGTCGGCTTCTGGAAGGCCTTGTCGTCGCGGTCGACCACCACCTGGGTCAGCACGGTGGCCACCTCCTTGTCGATGGCCCGGCGGCGCAGCTCGTTGAGGATGGCCCGCTCCAGCATGTAGCCCATGCTGCCCTCGGTCATGGCGTCGCAGACGTCCAGCGGGAAGGGCGGGACGGTGGCGGCGCCGGCCTCCATCTGCAGCAGCAGGTTGCCCACCTGCGGACCGTTGCCGTGGACGATGACCAGCTCGTAGCCCTTGCGCACGATCTCGACCATCAGCTGCGCGGCCAGGCGAGCGTTCCGGTACTGCTCGGCGGCCGTGCCCGTTTGTCCCGCCTCCAGCATGGCGTTGCCGCCGAAGGCAATCAAGGCCAGTTTTCTCTTTCGTTTCATGGTATTAAAAATCCAGGCGGGATGCGGGTTTCCGCATCCCGCCCGGTTCCCTCTCCACTATTTTTTGAACTTTTTTTTCAGGATGTCGGCCAGCGTCGGGGCGCCGATCTCCTGCAGTTCGTAGGTGACGCGCACGGTCGGCTTGTTGAACGAGACGATGCGGCCGAGGTCGATCGGGGTGGCCACCACGACCAGGTCGCAGTCGGCCTTGTTGATGGTTTTTTCGAGGTCCTTCATCTGCTTGGACCCGTAGCCCATGGCCGGGAGCAGGGTGCCGATGTCGGGGTACTTCCTGTAGGTGTCGGCGATGGTGCCGACCGCGTAGGGGCGGGGGTCGACCAGGTCGGCGGCGCCGTAGCGGTAGGCGGCCATCACGCCGGCCCCGTACTGCATTTCGCCGTGGGTCAGGGTCGGGCCGTCCTCGACGACCAGCACGCGCTTGCCGCGGATCTTGTCGCCGTCCTTGACGAACAGCGGCGAGGCGCCGTCGACCACGATGGCCTTGGGGTTGAGGTTGCGGATGTTCTCGCGAACCTGCAGCACGTTTTCCAGGTCGGCGGTGTCGATCTTGTTGATGACGATGACGTCGGCGCGCTTGAAGTTGACCTCGCCGGGGAAGTACTCGACCTCGTGGCCCGGGCGGTGCGGGTCGGCCACGACGATCTCCAGGTCGGACTTGTAGAACGGGAAGTCGTTGTTGCCGCCGTCCCAGAGGATGACGTCGGCGATTTTCTCGGCTTCGCGCAGGATGGCCTCGTAGTCGACGCCGGCGAACACGGTCACGCCGTTGACGATGTGGGGCTCGTACTCCTCCATTTCCTCGATGGTGCAGTTGTGCTTCTGCAGGTCGGCGATGGAGGTGAATTTCTGCACCTTCTGCCGGACCAGGTCGCCGTAGGGCATGGGGTGGCGGATGGCGGCCACCTTGTAGCCCATGCCGCGCAGGATCTCGCTGACCTTGCGGGTGGTCTGGCTCTTGCCCGATCCGGTGCGGACGGCGCAGACAGAAACGACCGGCTTCTTGCTGCGGATCATGGTCTCGTTCGGGCCGAGCAGCATGAAATTGGCTCCGGCCTTCATCACGTCGGCGGCCTTGCCCATCACGTAGGTGTGGGGGACGTCGCTGTAGGCGAAATAGACGTCGTCAATGCTCAGTTTCTTGATGAGGTCCAGCAATTCGGTCTCGGGGTGGATGGGAATGCCCTGGGGGTAATACGGGCCGGCCAGTTCCTTGGGGTACTTGCGGCCGGCGATGTCCGGGATCTGGGTGGCGGTGAAGGCCTTCACCCGCACCTCCGGGTTGTTGCGGAAGAAGGTGTTGAAATTGTGGAAGTCTCTCCCGGCTGCGCCCATGATCAAGGCGTTACGCATGTGTTCCTCCTGTTTCGGTTTCCCTGTCTTCAATTCGAGTGAAATTGAGAGGGAACAGTATAATCAATTATCGCTCCCAAGTCAACGAAGCCGGCGTTCCCTTTTCGCCCCCGGTCCGGTATACTGGGGGCTCTCCCCGCATGGCCGGGGAGGCGGGAAGCCGTCTCGGGAGGAGGGCTTCATGATCGACCGTCTGAAGGAGAAGGTCTGGGAGATTCTTGCCGGCCGCGACGTGTCGCTGGCGCTCATCTACGACGAACAGGGGCGGGTGCTGTGGCACCGCGGCCGGGAGATCGGCGGCGACACGCTGGCTGCCTGCCGCGGCATCTGCCAGGAGCAGGCCGAGCGCGTGCGCACGCGGCGCGAGGCGGTGCGCGCCGGGGGCGGCCTGGCCAACCTGGCCGGAGACGCGCTGGGCGATCCGCCCGGGCCTCCGATCGTGAAGAGCCTGCTGGTGCTGCCGATCGGCGAGCGCTACACGCTCTACGTCGATTCGGGCTGCCGCCAGGCCTTCGACGAGCGCGACCTGGCCGCGGTCGAGACGCTGGGGGCGCTGCTGGGCGAACTGGTCGATTCCCTGCGCCGCGGAGGCGGCCCCTTGCGCGGCATCGCCGGCCCCAGCCCGCTGGCCGGCGCCCTGCGCGAGAAGGCCGTGCGCTACGCCATCGAGGACGAGCCGGTGCTGCTCGGCGGCGAGAGCGGCGCCGGCAAGAGCTTCCTGGGCGAGCTGATCCACCTCTACTCGGGGCGGCCCGGCGCCTACGTGGTGGTCCACTGTCCGACCGTCCCCGAGGCGCTGTTCGAGAGCGAGGTGTTCGGCCACCGCCGCGGCGCCTTCACCGGCGCCGCCCGCGATCGCGATGGACTGCTCGCCCAGGCGCAACGGGGAACGCTCCTGTTCGACGAGATCGCCGACGTGCCGGTCTCATTCCAGGCCAAGCTGCTGCGCTTCATCGAGACGGGCCGCTACCGCCGCCTGGGGGAGGAAGCGGAGCGGCAGGCCGACGTGCGTCTGCTGGCCGCCACCAACCAGGACATCCGGCGGGCGGTCGAAGAAAAGCGCTTTCGCGCCGACCTCTATTACCGCCTGGCCGTCCTGACCGTGCAGCTGCCGCCGCTGCGCGAGCGGCGCCAGGACATCGCCGCCCTGGTCGAGGAGAACGCCGGCCGCCTGCTGCGCGGGAGGCGCCTCACCCCCGGGGCCTGGCAGCTGGTCCTGGGGCACGACTGGCCGGGGAACGTGCGGCAGCTGTTCAATGTGCTGAGGCGCGCGGCCATCGAGAGCGACGGCGACGTGGACCGGGCGCTGCTGGCGCGGATCCTGGCCAGCGACGGGGGAGGCGATGCGGCGCCGGATCCGGAGGGGCGGGTCGAGCGGGCCTGGCGCCAGCTGGCGGCCGGCGCCTCGTTTTGGGAGGCGGTCAAGGCGCCCTTCCTGGAGCGCGACCTCAACCGCGACCAGGTGCGCCTCCTGGTCGGGCGGGCCCGGCTGGAGGCGGGCGGTTCCTGGAAGGCCAGCCTGCCGCGGCTCAACATCCCGGCCGGGCAGTACAAGAAGTTTCTTGATTTCCTGCGCGACCAGCGGCTGAACTGACCCGGGGGGCGGGATTCAGAACGGCCGCGTGCGGGAGAGGCCGGGGTAGGCTTGCAGGACGTACCGCAGGAATGCTTCGCCCCGCGGGGTGATGGCCGGCGCCTCTCCGGCGCCGCCGAGGGCGGCCAGCCCGTGGGCGGTGAGCAGGCGCAGCCAGGCCGCCGGCGGAAAGTCCTGCATCCCGCTGCGGCGCACGAACAGGTCGAAGTGCCGGCGGACGTCCTCCGCGGCGGCGGGTGCGGCGCGGACCTTCCGGCCCAGCAGAAACTGCAGCAGCTCGAGCTGCGAGCCGAGCACGACCGCGAACAGGCGCTCGAAGGCGAGTTCCCGCTCCAGGTCGGCTGCCTGGGCAGCGCCCCCGGCCGGCGTGGGGCCGCCCGGGGCCGCCAGGCGGGACTGGGCTTCCATCAGCGTCGTGAAGCGCAGCAGATCGGCCCCGGTCGCTTCGCCGCCGCCCAGTTTCTTCATGGCCGCCTGGCGGACCGCGGCGATCGCCAGCAGGGCGAGCAGCAGCAGCAGCGGCGGCAGGACGAGGAGCAGGGTCCTGGACATGGGGCCATTCTACCCCCGGCCGCCCGCGTGGTCAAAGGGGGCCATCGCCTCCGGCGGCGGGGCGGGCCGCGGCCGCCATTGACATCGCGGCGGTGATCCCCTAAAATCGGCCCTGGACCCAGGGAGCGGGACGGCCCGCGGCCGCCACCGCCCTCTCCGAGCGGAACCATGCCCGACTCCAGCATGCCTGGCGAGACTGTTCTGGTGACCGGCGGCGCCGGCTACGTCGGCGCCCACGTGGTGCGCGACCTGGCCGTTGCCGGCTACCAGCCCCTGGTGCTGGACGACCTCTCCAGCGGCCGGCGCGAGGCGCTGCTGGCCGGCGAACTGGTGGTGGGGAGCGCCGGGGACTCCCGGCTGGTGGGCCGACTGATCCGCGAGCGTGGCATCCGCGCGGTACTCCACTTCGCCGCCTTCATCGTGGTGGAGGAGTCGATGCGCGACCCCCTGAAGTACTACGCCAACAACTCGCTCAACGCCATCCGCCTGATCGAGGCCTGCGTGGCCAACGGGGTCGAGAGTTTCATCTTCTCGTCGACCGCGGCCGTCTACGGCATCCCCGACGCGATTCCGGTCAGCGAGGAGGCGCCGCTGCGGCCCATCAACCCCTACGGCAACTCCAAGCTGGTGACCGAACTGGCGCTGGCCGACACCGCGGCCGCCCATTCCGGCTTCCACTACGTCGCCCTGCGCTACTTCAACGTGGCCGGCGCCGACATGGCGGGGCGCATCGGCCAGCGCTACGCCCGCCCGACCCACCTGCTGACCCTGGCCCTGCGCGCCGCCCTCGGGCAGTTTCCGATCCTGCGGGTGTTCGGCTCCGATTATCCCACCGCCGACGGCACGGCGGTGCGGGACTTCATCCACGTCGACGACCTTTCCGCCGCCCACCTGCTGGCGCTCGGATACCTGCGCGGCCAGAAGTCCAGCCGGGTGTTCAATTGCGGCTACGGTCACGGCCACTCGGTGGCCGAGGTGGTGGCCGCGGCCAAAGAGGTCAGCGGGGTCGATTTTCCGGTGGTCGCGGCGCCACGCCGGTCGGGCGACCCGCCGGCATTGGTCGCCGACGCCACCCGCATCCGCCGCGAGCTCGGTTGGCTTCCCGCCCACGACAACC
Source organism: uncultured Clostridia bacterium (assembly GCA_964479735.1). Taxonomy (GTDB): domain Bacteria; phylum Acidobacteriota; class Aminicenantia; order UBA2199; family UBA2199; genus CAYZNT01. The sequence continues at coordinate 170,453 of CAYZNT010000001.1, read as the reverse complement.
TGCAGGAGATCGTGCGCAGCGCCTGGGCCTGGGAACGGAAAATCGCCGCGGCCACGGAGTGAACCCATGACGAGACCCGCTGCCCTGCTGGCAGGGCTGGTTCTGACGGTTGCGCTGCCGGCGTCCGTACCCCCCGCCGCTGATCCGCAGGCCGTCGCCATCACCGACACCCCGTTCGTCACCTACGTCATCTCGGCCGAGCTGAGGCCGGCCGAGCGCAAGCTGCAGGCCCGGGAGGTGCTGACCTGGATCCACCGCGGCACGGAGCCGTTGGCCGAGATGCATCTTCACCTCTACGCCAACGCCTTCCGCGACCGGCAGAGCACGTTTTTCCGGGAGGGCCGAAGGTTCCGCGGCGCCGGAGGCGGCCGCCGCCCGCCCCGCTTCGGCGGCGTCACCCTGCGTTCCATCCGTCGCACCGGGGGAGGCGAACTGCTGCCCGCCAGCCGTTTCATCGCCCCCGACGACGGCAACCGCGACGACCGCACCGTCTTGAACGTGCCGCTGGGCGAGCCGCTGGCCCCCGGCGCCACCCTGCAGCTGCAGATCGACTACGAGCTGCTCATGCCGGAGATCTTCGCCCGCATGGGCCAGGAGGGGGACTTCTTTTTCTTCGGCCAGTGGTTCCCCAAGCCGGGCGTGCTGCTGGCCGGCAACCGCTGGCACTGCCCGCAATACCATCGCAACTCGGAGTTCTTCGCCGATTTCGCCCGCTTCCGGGTCGAGCTCACCACGCCGCGCGATTTCAAGCTGGGCGCCTCCGGCCACCTGGTCTCGACCACCCCCCACGCCAACGGGACGGTGACCCGGGTCTATGAGGAGAGCCGCATCCATGATTTCGCCTGGACCGCCTGGCCGCGTTTCCGGGAGCACCGCGAGACCATGCGCCTGCCGGGCAACTCCTTCGACACCGAGCTCATCCTGCTGCTGGCGCCGGACCACGAGGGGGACCGGCAGCGCTACCTGCAGTCGCTGCGCTTCGCCCTGGCGTTTTTCTCGGAGCGTCTCTTCCCCTATCCCTACCGCACCATCACCCTGGTGGACCCGCCGGCCGGGGCGCACGGCGCCGGCGGCATGGAGTACCCGACGCTGATCACCGGCGGCACCAGCCGCTTCCTCCCCGCCGCGATCCGCGCCCTGGAGATGGTCACCATCCACGAGTTCGGCCACCAGTACTGGTACGGCATGATCGCCAGCGACGAGTTCCGCGAGGCCTGGCTGGACGAGGGCATCAACACCTTCTTCGAGATGGAGGCCATGGAGGCCTACTTTCGCTACCTGCCGTCGGCCCTCGACGGCGGCCTGCTGGACATCGACGACTGGGAGCTGCACCGCGCGCGCGCCGCTCGCCTGCCCGGCCTCGACCCCGTGGCCACGGAGTCGTGGCGCTTCCTGGACGGAACCTCCTATGGCGACACCGTCTATTCCAAGGCCGGGATGCTCCTGCTCAGCCTGAAGAACCTGGTCGGCGGGGACCGGATGGGCGACTTCTTCCGCACCTACGCCCTGAACTACCGTTTCCGCCACCCCGGCGGCGCGGACTTCGAACGCGAGTTCGTCCGCCACCTGGGCGAGGACACCCAATGGGCATTCGACCTCTTCGTGCGCGGCAGTTCCAATCTCGACCAGGCGGTGGAGCGGGTGAGCGCCGTGCGCCTGCCGGGCAAGACCGGGCGCTGGCGCAACGAGGCGGTGTTCAGCCGCCGCGAGGGGTACTTCCCGGTGGAGTTGCAGGTGCGCTTGGCCGATGGCCGGGTGGTGAGCCACTTCTGGAAGGAGAAGGAACGTTGGCGGCGCATCGCCTTCGAGGACACGTCCCCGCTGCGGGAGGCGGTGCTCGACCCCCGGCTGGCCGTGCCCCTCGACCGCGACCTGCTCAACAACTCGCGACGGCTGCGGCCGCAGGCCGGCGGCACGCGAAAGCTGGCGGCGCTGTTCGGGTTCCTGTTCCAGAACCTGCTGGCGCTGCTGCCCCTGTGAGGAGGGTGCCATGAGAGCCCTGCGCGCTTTTTTCGGTTCCCTCGGCAGCCGCAACCTGAAGCTCTCCGTCTACGGCTGGGCGGCCAACCTGGCCTTCGCCGTTCTTCTCCATTTCGGCCTGCAGCGGCTGATGTGGCTGCGCGCCGGCCGCTCGCTGGAGGGCGGCGACCCGGGCCTGCGCGGGCTGTTCACCTTCCTCACCGACCTGCTGCAGCCGGGGGACAGCGGCCCCGCCCTGCTGCTCACCCTGGCCGGCTTCTTCCTGCTCGGTTTCGTCGCCGTCACCATCTTCCTCCAGGCCGGCATCTACGCCGTGCTGGTGCACAACGAGCGCAGCTCGTTCATCAACCTGTTCAACGCCTCGCTGGAGAATTTCGGCCGCTTCCTGATGCTGGCCCTGGTCTCCCTGCTGGCCTGGGTGCCGGCGGCGCTGCTGTCGCTGCTGTCGCTGACCGCCGTGCTGCGCGTCGACGGCCGCCTGCACAACGAGGCGCTGCTGGCGGCCATGCTGTGGGGCTGGGCGGCCCTGACGCTGATCCTGGCCGGCCTGGCGTCGGCAGTGGCCGACTACGGCAAGATCTTCCGCCTGCGCACGGAGCGCAACTGCCTGGTCTCCTTCTGGAACGGGCTCCGTTTCGTGGCCCGCTACGCCGGGACCATCCTGCTGCTTCTCCTCCTCTACCTGCTGGCCATGCTGCTGCTCAACGGCTCGTTCTGGCTGCTGTTCGGCTCCTGGGAACGGCTGGCGGGGATGCCGTTCGGGCTGCTCCTGCTTCCCCTGCAGGCCCTGGTCCTGCTCAAGTACTACGTCAAGGTCACCCTGGTGCGCGCCCAGGTCCACCTGCTGCAGCAACCCGGATGAAATCGCCGCCGCCCCGCACCCGCCCGCGGCGGCTCCGCCTGGCCCTGTGCCTGGCGGCCTGCCTGGCGGTCTGGCTGCAGGGGGCCCGGCCGCCCGCCGGCATCCGCTGGCGGCAGGTTGCCGACGGCCGGCTGACGGTCGTCTACGCGGCCGGGCTGGAATCCTCCGCCGGCCGCCTGCTGGCTTCGGCCCGCGACCTGCTTCCGCGCCTGGAGCGGTTCTGGGGCGTCACCGTGCGCGGCCGGGTGCGCATCCTGCTCCACGACGCGACCGACGTGGCCAACGGCTCGGCCGGCTATTTTCCGTTCAACCTCATCTGCATCCACCGCGTGGAGCCGCCGCCCGGATCGGAGCTCGGCTCCCGTCGCGACTGGCTGAACCTGGTGCTGACCCACGAGTTGGGGCACCTCGTCGCCCTGCACGCCGGGCGGCGCTGGCTGCGCGCCCTGCGCGTCGTGTTCGGCAACCACCCGGCGCTCTTCCCGATCGACGCCATGCCCGGCTGGACGCTGGAAGGCATGGCCGAGCTGGGCGAGTCCTCGTTCGACGAGCCGGGGCGGCTGCGTACCGCCGATTTCCGGCTGATGGCCGACGCCGCCGGCCGGGCGGGGGAAATCCCGTCCTACCGGCGGCTCACCGGGCAGCCCACCTTCTGGCCCGGGCCCATGGCCCGCTACCTCCATGGCGGCATGTTCTTCCGCCTGCTGGCGGAGCGCTACGGCCAGCCGGCGGTGGCCGCCTACCTGCGCCTGCAGGGGAGCCCGATCAGCTTCCTCACCACCGCCTGGGGATACCGGCCCGCCTTCGGAGCCAAGCTGCCCGAGTTATGGAACGCCTATCGCGCCGCCCACCCGCCGGCCGCCGCCCCGGTCCCGCCGGCCTCGCTGCGGCTGGCGACCGGGAGCGGGTTTTCCAAGCGCTTTCCGCTCGAGATCGATGCCGGGCGGCTGGTCTATGCGCGCGAAGACTTCCGCCGCCACGAGGCGGTCGAGGAGGTGACGGCCGCCGCTGGCCGTCCCCGGGTCCTGTTCCGCCTGGCCGGGATCAACGGCATGAGCTTCGATGCGGGCGGACGGCGCCTGCTGCTGTCGGCGGTCGACACCCTCCGTGCCTGGAGGGAGGTCTCGGACCTCTACGCCTACGACCTGGCGGGCATGCGGCTGGAACGGCTGAGCCGCGGCCTGCGCCTGTCGGACCCGGTCGCTCACCCCTCCGGCGGCATCGTCTGCGTGCAGCGCCTGGCCGAGGCGTCACGGCTCGTGCACTATGATCCGCTTCGCCGTTCGGTCCGGCCGCTCACCGCCGCCTACGAGGCCCTGGCGGAGCCCGCCATCTCGGCCGACGGGCAGCGGCTGGCCGCGGCCCTGAAGCTCCCCGGCCGCAACTGGGGGGTGGCCGTCTTCGGCCCCGGCGGCGAGCTGCTCCGCCTCGTCTCCGCAGCGGACGGCGGCAAGTGGCACCAGCCGATGTGGCGCGGAGACGATCTCTACTTCATCGCCGAGACGGAGAGCCGCTACCGGCCGGCCCGCTACCGGGCGGCGACCGGCGCGGTGGAGGCCCTGGCCGGGGATGACCTGCCCTCGCCGCGCCATGCCTCCCTCGGCGGCACCGGGGACGAGCTGGTGGTGGCGGTCTTCGCTCCCCGCGGTTTCGAGGTGGGCTGGCTGCCGCTGGAGGGGACCGCCTGGCGCCCGCTGGAGGCCCGGACAGAGGAGGAACCGCCGCTTTCTCCGCCGCCGGAGACGCCGGCATCCTCCCGCTACCGGCCTCTCTCCGACCTGCTGCCCCGCTACTGGACGCCGCTGCTGCGCCTCTCCGGGCAGGAGATCCAGCTGGGGGCCGTCAGCAGCGGGCGCGACGCTCCCGGCACCCACGCCTACAACCTGGACGCCTGGTGGGGGCTGCGCACCGGGGAGCCCAGTGCCCGCGTGGCCTACCGGTGGGGCGCCCTGTTCCCGGATCTCGGGCTGACGGCGGAGCGGCAGGCCTCGCTCGAGCGGGATGAAGTTGCCGGCGAGTTCACCCGCCGGAAGGAGCGGCTGCGGCTGGAAGCGGACTGGCCGCTGCGCAGCGGCCGGCGCTGGCAGCTGTGGCTGCACGGCGACCTGCATGCCGAGCGCACCCGCGAGGCGGGGGGGCGCCTGGCGCCCTACCGCCTCGACCTGCGGGGCGTCCGCCTGGGGCTGCGCCTGAACACCGCCCAGGCCTACTACGACCGCATCGCCCCGGTTGACGGCCTGCGCCTGAACCTGTCGTTGCAGCGGGACTGGAAGAGCTGGGGGAGCTCGTTCGGCCTGACCCAGGTCGTGGCCGAGTACCGCCACTACGTCGCCTTGCCCCGCCCGCACCAGCTGGCGTGGCGGCTGGCGCTGGCCGACTCCTGGGGCGGGGCGCAGCGCCTGTACCGCCTGGGCGGGGCGGCCAGCCAGGATGGCGACGCGGCCGCCGACGGCGAGCCGTTCGGCCTCCTGCGCGGATTCCCGAGCGGCCATTTTTTCGGTCACGGCGGCTGGTCGCTGAACCTGGAGTACCGCCTGGCGCTCTTCAAGGTGGAGCAATCGGTCCCGCTGGCCATCAACGTCAACCGCGTCTTCACCACCCTGTTCCTCGATGCCGGCAACCTGTGGACGGGAAAGCCGCGCCTCGACCCGGCCTGGTCCATCGGCGCCGAGCTCGACGTCGTGTTTTTCGTGGCCGGCGTCCGCTGGCAGGTGGCGGGGGGAACCGCCCTCGGCCGCCGCCCGGATCGCCCCTGGCGGCTCTTCGGCCGCCTGGGGGCGTCGTTCTGACCGAGCCATGAGCCCCTGGGCCATGCTGCTCGTCGCCGTGGGCCTGGCCATGGACGCGGCCGCCGTATCGGTCTCCTGCAGCCTGGGTTTGCGACCCCCGCGCCTGCGGCCGGTGCTGGCCATGGCGGCGCTTTTCGGCTTGTTCCAGGCCGCGATGCCGCTGGCCGGTTGGCTGGTCGGGCTCGGGATGCGCCGCCACGTCGCCGCCTTCGACCACTGGCTGGCCTTCCTGCTGTTGTCCCTCATCGGCGGCCGGATGATCCGCGAGGCGTGGCGCAGCCGCTCCTGTCCGGAGCCGGTCACCCGCGACCGCTTCCCCCGCACGCCGGCCTTGCTGGGGCTGGCCGTGGCCACCTCCATCGACGCCCTGGTGGTGGGGCTCTCCCTCTCTTTCCTGGGCCAGTCGATTTTCGTGCCGGCGCTGCTGATCGGCCTGGTCACGTTCCTGATCTCCCTGGCCGCCTCCTGGCTCGGCCAGCGCCTGGGCGCGCTCATCGCCCGCGAAGCGGAGATCGCCGGCGGCGTCGTACTGGTGCTGATCGGATTGAAGATCCTGGTCGAGCACTTGGCCGGCCGGGCCGGTTGAGCGGCACTCTCCGGCTCCGGCCGCGAGGACGGCGGTCGCCTTGACAGGCGCCCCCGATGGGGGTAAACTTGAGCATTCCCCCAGGCGATTCGAACCCCGAGGACGGTTCCATGATTGTCGATTTGTCCATGGAAGTGAGCGAGCGCACGCCGCAGTTTCCCGGCGATCAGCCGTTCTCGTCGCAGGTGGTGGCCTCCATCGCCGGCAACGGCTGGAACTCGCGGCGCGTCTCCTTCAACACCCATTTCTCCACCCACGTCGACGCCCCCTACCACATGCTGGAAAACGGACGCAAGCTCGACGAGTTCAGCACCGAGGCGCTCATCGGCAGGGCCCGGGTGATCGACGTGCGCGGCCGCGTGCGCATCGGCCGCGACTGCCTGCCGGCCGGCCGCCTGCCGTCCATGGTGCTGTTCCGCACCGGCCACTCCGCCCACCGCGGCTCCGACTCCTACTTCACGGCCAATCCCGTGCTCGGCGAGGACGTGGCCCGCGAGCTCGTCGGACGCGGCGTGCGCCTGGTGGGAATCGACTCCTTCACCGTGGACAATCCCCCCTACACCGTGCATCGCATCCTGTTCGCCGCCGACGTGCTGATCGTCGAGAACCTGGTGCACCTGGAGCGCGCCGGCCTCGAGTGCCGGCTGATCGTGGCGCCGCTCGCGCTGCGCGACGCCGACGGGGCCCCGGCGCGCGTATTCGCCGAGGTAAACGCCCCCTGACTTCCGGATGGCGGGTGCAGCCGGCGGTTGCCCGCGGCCCGCGACCGTGGTATAAGACGGGATAGCCATGCCGGTCAACCCCAAAACCCTGCTGGTCGTCAACCCGAGCGCCGGTCGCGGCCAGGGCGAAAAAGTCTTCAGGCGCCTTCGGCCGCGCCTTGTGACGGCCTTTCCCAACCTGGACGTCCGGGTCTCGGAGTACGCCGGCCAGGCCGTCGAGCACGGCCTCCACGCGCTGGAGGAGGGGTTCCGGCGGATCATCGTCATCGGGGGCGACGGCACCCCCTTCGAGGTGCTCAACGGCCTGTGGAGCGGCGGCCCGCCGCGGGAGGAGATCGATCTGGCCTGCATCCCCGCCGGCACCGGCAACTCCTTCCACCGCGACTTCGGCCCGGTCGACCCCGACCGATCGCTGGACAACATCATCGCCGGGCGGCGCCTGCACGTGGACGTGGTCGAGGCGCTCTTCGACTGGGACGGCCAGGCCAAGCGGCGCTACTTCCTGAACATCCTGGGCGCCGGGCTCATCGCCGACATCCTGCAGCTGACCAACGAGAAGCTCAAATTCATGGGCTCGTCGGGCTACGGCGCCGCCGTGCTGGTGCGGCTGTTCGGCGGCATCCGCAACCGCATGCGCCTGACCGTCGACGGAGAGACGCACGAGCTGCGCGATTCCGCCCTGGTGGTATCCAACACCCGCTTCACCGGGGGCGCCATGCAGATCGCGCCGCTGGCCAACCCCCGGGACGGCCGGGCCGACGTGGTGGCCTTCGTCGGGGTGGGCCGCCGAGACATGGTGCGCATCCTGGCCGGAGTCTACTCCGGCCAGCACGTGCTGCACCCCAAGGTGCGCCGCTGGAGCGGCGCAGCCATGCGCCTGGAGGCCGACCCCCCGGTGCGCCTCATGGCCGACGGCGAGTTGCTGGGCCGCACGCCGCTGACGCTGCGGGTCTTCCCCCAGGCGCAGACGGTGATGCTGTGAGGAGCGCCGGCGCCCATGTGCGCTCCCTGCTCGTCTGGGTCGTAGGGCTGACCTTTTTCACGATCGGCGCCCTCTTCCTGCTGCTGCTCGCCCTTTTCCGCCGAGGCCGCTTCTTCGAGCGCTGCCTCAAGCTCTTCTGCCGCGCCATCCTGGCCATCGTCGGCTGCCGGGTCACGATCACGGGGCGGGAGAACGCCGCGCCCGGGCGCCAGTACATCGTGGTGATGAACCACGTGAACCTCTTCGACGGTTTCCTGCTCTGCCACGCCTTCCCCGGTTTCCTGCGCGGGGTGGAGGAGGAGAGCCACTTCCGCTGGCCGCTCTACGGCCCGGTGAACCGGCGCATCGGCAACATCCCCATCAGCCGCACCTCCGGCCCGCGCGCCGTGCGCGCCCTGCAGCGCGCGGCCGCCCTCATCCGCGCCCGGCCCGACTTCTCCTTCGCGGTGCTGCCCGAGGGCACGCGCACCCGCGACGGTCGGCTCGGACCCTTCAAGCGCGGCGCCTTCCTGCTGGCCCATGAGGCCGGGCTGGAGATCCTGCCCGTCGTGCAGAGGGGGGCCTACGAGATCAACCGCCGCGGCTCGCGGTTCATCCGCCCCGGCCGGGTGGAGGTGACCATCGAGAGACCGGTGCCGGTGGCCGGCTTCGCCCGCGAGGCGCTCGGCCCGCTCGTGGACCAGGTGCGCGCCGTGTTCCTGCGCCGCTTGCAGGAAGATCCCCGGCCGCCGGCTGCCGGCGGCCGTTTCCAGGAGGTCCGCCCATGAAAGTCATCCTGCTCTTCACCGCCTGCCTCGCCTTCTGGCAGGGCGTCCATTCCTGCACCGTCATCGCCGCCGGCAGGAAGGCCACCGCCGACGGTTCGGTCCTGCTGTCGCACACCGACTGCGGCCCCAACTCGCGCATCCAGGTGGTGCCGGGGCGGGTCCACAAGCCGGGCGAGATGGCCCCGGTCTACTGGGGCATCCAGGACGCCACCCGGCCGCTCGGGGACTGGGGCGAGGTGCTGGGCCGGATTCCGCAGGTGGCGCGCACCTACACCTACTTCCACTCCGCCTACCCGCACCTCAACGAATTCCAGCTGGGCATCGCCGAGAGCACGACCAGCCAGCGTCCCGAGCTGGCGGTGGAAAAGGGCCAGGGCGAGCAGATCATGACCATCGAGCAGGCGCAGGCCTTCGCCCTGCAGCGCTGCAAGAAGGCTCGCGAGGCGGTGCAGGTGCTCGGCTCGCTGCTGGAGACCTGGGGGTTCCTGCCCTCGAGCGGAGACGGCTCCGAGGTGCTGGTGGTGGGCGATCCCCTGGAGGCCTGGGTGTTCGAGGTCTTCTCGGTCGGTCCGGGCTGGAAGAAGGCTTCCGGCAGGCCCGGGGCCATCTGGGCGGCGCAGCGGCTGGGCGACGACCAGGCGCTGATGGTGCCCAACTGGAGCGTCATCAAGGAAATCCGCCCCGGGGACAGGGACCACTTCATGGTGTCGGCGAACTGGATGTCGGAGGCGGTGGAGCGCGGCTGGTACGACCCGGCCGGCGGCAAGCCGTTTGTCTGGCAGGAGATCTACGCCCCGCTGCCGGTGGAGTTTGCCACCTCCCGCTTCTGGCTGTTCCACCGCACCTTCGCCCCCTCCGCCGGTCCCTGGCCCGACCGCGGCTACAGCCCGGCCCGCCCCTACAGCGGAATCAGCCCCTACTACCAGGTGGTGGAGCCGCTCTCCATCTATCCCTTCTCCGTCCGCCCGGAGAAGAAGATCTCCCTGGCCGACGTGATCGCCTTCCAGCGTTCGGTCTTCGAGGGCACGGTCTACGACATGAGCAACGACCCGGCCTGGCTGGTGCCCGACGGCAAGGGCGGCGCAATCCGCTCCCCGCTGGCCACCCCCTTCCCGGGGCGCGACCTGCGCGCCCTGCTGCGCCTCACCTACCGCCGGCCGGTGGCCCGCCACCGCGGCCACTACGGCATGGTGCTGCAGCTGCGCGCCTGGTTGCCCGACGCCATCGGCGGCGTCTACTGGATCTTCCTGGACAACCCGGCGATCAGCCCCTACGTGCCGATCTGGGCGGGAAATACGACGGTGGCCCCCTCCTACCAGGAGTACGACGCCAACGCCTTCAGCGAGACCTCGGCCCGCTGGGCGATCGACTTCGTCGACAACCTGGCCAACCTGCGCTTCCAGGAGGCCATCGCCGACGTGCGCGCCGCCCGCGAGCCGTTCGAGAAGGAGATCTTCTCCACGCAGGCGGAAACGGAGGCGAAGGCCCTCGAACTGTACCGCCGCTCCCCGGACAAGGCGCGCCGCTTCCTCACCGGCCGGTCGGTGGAACTGATGAGCCGGGTCGTGCCCCTCTACGCCCGGCTGCGCGGCACGCTGATCAGCAAGTACACCAACAACCGGGAGTGAGCCCCGGTTCGCTCGTCGGCCCCCTCAGAGCAGGTGCTGCTTGACGAACAGGGTGGGGTACTTGCGCAGCAGCGACTCGGTGAGGAACTCCTCGATCTCGCTGCGCGAGGTGAAGTCGTAGATCCGGCGCACCAGGCGGCGCAGGGTGCGCTGCTCGACTGAGGTGAAGAGGCGTTTGATCTCCGGGACCGAGAGCGGATTCATCGAGAAGCGGGAGAAGCCCATGCCCAGCAGCATGAGGGCCGGGATGAACTTTCCGGCCATCTCGCCGCAGACGGTGACCTCGCGGCCGATGCGCGCCGTCTCGGCGCGGATCTGGCGCAGCGCCTGCACCACGCCGGGGTGGAAGGGGTTGAACAGGTAGGAGACATCGCGGTTGTTGCGGTCCACCGCCAGCAGGTACTGGGTCAGGTCGTTGGAACCGACCGAGAAGAAATCGACCAGGCCGCGCAGGTGGCGGATGAGCGAGATGGCGGCCGGGATCTCCAGCATGATGCCCACCGGCACGCTCTTGCGCGGCAGGCGCCGCTCGCGTTCCAGCTCGGCGCGGGTGCCGGCGAGCAGGTCGCGGATGGCGTGCACTTCCTCGATTTCGGTGATCATCGGGAAGAGGATGCGGATGTTGCCGGCGACGTTGGCCCGCTGGATGGCCTTGACCTGCACCCGAAGCGGCCCCGGGTCGCGCAGGAACATGCGCACGGCCATCAGCCCCAGCGACGGGTTCTCCTCCACCCGGGTATGGGTGGCCGGGTCGATCTTGTCGCGGCCGATGTCGAAGGTACGGATGACCAGCGGGTGGGGGAAGACCCGCTGGGCGATGTCCTGGTAGAGCAGGAACTGCTCCTCCTCGCTGAGGCTGGTGCGCGCGTCCAGGTACAGGAACTCGGTGCGGAACAGCCCCACTCCCTTGGCCCCGTAGGACTGCACGATCTCGCTCTCGAACGGCAACTCGATGTTGGCATAGAGGTGGAACGGCTGTTTGTCGCGGGTCAGGTCGGGCAGGCGGTTGACGGCCATCAGCCGCGCCTGGTAGGCCTGGAACTTCTCGCGCTTGACGTCGATCTCGGCCAGAGCGGTGCGCGCCGGGTTGACCAGCACCTCGCCGGCCACGGCGTCCAGGGCCAGCAGGTCGTCGTTGCGGATCAGCTCGGTGGCGTGAACCGTGTCGACGATGGCCGGGATGCCCAGGGTGCGGGCCAGGATCACGGTGTGCGACGTCTCGCCGCCCTTGTTCAGCACCAGGCCGAGGAGCTTCTTCTGGCTCATCAGCTTGGCCGCCTCGGACGGCGACAGGTCGTCGGCCACCAGGATGCGGTCGGCGAAGTCGTCGGCCGGGTCCGGGCGGCGGCCGGTGCGCAGGTTGTCCTGCAGCCGGTTGAGCACGTCGGCGATGTCGTTGCTCTTCTGCTTGAAGGCCAGGTCGGCGATGGTGCGGAAGATGCCCGAATACTTCTCCTCCACCTCCTTGACCGCCCACTCCGCCTTGATGCCCTTCTGGCGGATGAGGCCGCGGATGTCGTCGAGCAGGTGGCTGTCCTTCAGCAGCATGTACTGGGTCTCGATGATGAAGGCCGCGTCCTGGCCCATCACCCGCTGCAGGTCGTGGTGGATTTTCTTCAGCTGGGCCTGGGCCTTGCGCGCCGCGTGGTTGAAGCGCCACACCTCCTGCTCGGCGCGGCCGGCGGCCACTTTCTCGCGCGGGACGATCTCGCGCTGCGAACTGTAGAGCAGGGCGGGGCCGGTCACGATGCCCGGGGAAACCGCCTTGCCCTTGACTCGGGACATCAGCTCTCTTCGTCGAACTTGCGCTCGAACAGGTCGGCGACCGACGCCAGGGCCTCGCGCTCGTCGCTGCCGTCGGCGATGAGGGTGATTTCGTTTCCCACCGCGGCCGCCAGGGTCAGGATTCCCAGCAGGCTCTTGGCGTTGACCTTATCGTCGTTGTACACCAGAAAAATGTCGGCTTGGAAGGTGTTGGCGAGGTGCGACAGCTTGGCGGCGGCGCGGGCGTGCAGGCCGAGCTTGTTGGTGATGAGCAGGTTTTTTTCGGTCATGATTTGACTCCTAGGTATTCGCTGATGACGCTGATGCCCTCCAGCGTCCCCTGTTGCACGGCGCGGACGACCTCGCGGAAATCGGCGTCCTTCTTCTGGTAGGAGGCGAACTTGAGCAGGCCCGGCAGGTTGATGCCGGTCACGACCTCCACCCGGGGCCCGATGTGGCGGCTGGCGATGTTGGCCGGCGAGCCGCCGAACATGTCGGTGAAGATGATCACGTGGTCGTGGCGGTGGCGGCGGATGTACTCTTCCAATTCGCGCGTCAGGGGGCTCCCGTCGCTGGTCCACTCGAAGACGATGGGGACGACGTCGATCTTCCGCTCCAGAATGGTCTCGGCCACGGCGACCAGCTCGCGGCCGAGATTGCCGTGGGTGACGATCAGTCCGTTGATCATGGCTCCGGCTCCGTGGCGGCGGGCGCGGTCTCCGGCGGCCGGGACTGCTCCGCTTTCAGTTCCAGGTAGGTCTTGCGCCCCATCTTGCGGGCCAGGAAGTGGCGCACCGCCACCTCGATGATTGTCGACACGTTGCGCCCCGGGGCCACCGGCAGGGTGAACAGCGGGACCTCCTTGCCGAGCACGGTCAGCGTCTGCGAGTCGTCTCCCAGGCGGTCGTACTTCTTCTTCGGGTCCCAGCGCTCCAGCTTGATGGCCAGGTCGAGCTTCTTCTCCTCGAGCACGGCCGAGGCGCCGAAGATGTCGCCGATGTTGATGATGCCCAGGCCGCGCACCTCGATCAGGTTGCGGATCTCGGGGTGGGCCCGGCCGACGGGGTCGTCGTTGGAGTCGAGGTAGAACTCGATGACGTCGTCCGAGACGAGGTGGTACCCCTTGTTGACCAGCTCCAGCGCCGTCTCGCTCTTGCCCACGCCGGAAGCTCCGGTGATCATCAGGCCCTGGCCCATGACGTCCATCAGCACGCCGTTCAGCTTGATCTTGCGCGAGAAGAATTGGTAGAGGAAGGCGGTCAGCCGCGAGATGAGCAGCGAGGTCTTGAGGGCCGAAACCAGCACCGGGATGCCGCGCCGCCCGGCCAGCTCGACCAGCATCGCCTCGGCCGGCTTGCTCTCGGCCAGGATGATGGCCGGGAAGCCCAGCGCCACGTAGTCGGCGACGCGACCCCGGCGCTCGGCCTCCGCCAGGTGCAGCAGGTATCCGATCTCGGTCTTGCCGAGGATCTGCACCCGGCTCGGGTTGAGGTGCTCCCGGTAGCCGCTCAGGCCGAGCCCCGGCCGCTGCGGGCGGGGATGCTGGATGCGGTTGCCGAGATGGGCGGTGTCGGGCGGCGTGGCGATGCGCAGTTGAGGCAGCCCCACCAGCTCGGCGACCGGAACGCCGTTCGCTTCGGCCATGGCGGCGACCGGGCCGGTCAGAGCTCCGGCTCGATCAGGGCGACGCGGCCGCGCTTGTTGATGAAGACGGCGGCCATGCGGCTGCTCTCGGCGTTCACGAACATGTAGCAGTTCTCCCCGGAGTCGCGCAGGAAGAAAACCGCCTCTTCGACGGAGATCGGCTTGGGCGAGAAATTCGTCGACACGGCCACGGCCTCGGCGTCCTCGGCCGCCGGCGCCTCGGCGCGATCCGGCCGGAAAATCCGCGCCGTGCGCTGCAGGAAGGCCTTGGCACCGCGCTTTTTCTCCTCCTTGATCTTGCCCTTGATGCGGCGGCTCTGCGACTTGATCGTGGCCAGGGCGGTGCGCAGGGCCTGCTTGAGTATCTTATCGCTGCTCTCGGCGGAAAAGGAGTCCAACTGGGTCTTGAGCGAGATGACCACCTTGTAGTTCAGTTTCTCTTCGCTGACGATGACCTCGCCGTCGATGATGTGGCCGGCGACCCGGGCGATGTCCTGGAGGTGCTTTTCGGTGTAGGCCTTGAGGGCGCCGGGAAACTTCACGCTCTTGGTGGAGAACTGGATGCTCATCGTTTTACCCCCTTGATTTGGTGTTCTTTCTTGCGGATGAACGAGCTGGCGATGTTCATCTCCTCGCGGTAGTTGCGCACCGTTCGCCGGGCGATGCGGATGCCCAGCGCCGCCAGCTTGCGCGCGATCTCGTCGTCGGAATAGGGCTGCCCGGGCGGCTCCTGGAGGACGATCTCCCGCAGCTTCTCCTTGATGGTGGGCACGGAGTGGGAGAAGCCGAAATCGCCCTTCAGGCCGTGGCTGAAGAAGCCCTTGAGGGACAGCAGCCCCTTTTCGCTGGCCATGAACTTGTTCGACACCGCCCGCGACACGGTCGACTCGTTGAGGTTGACCTCGCGGGCCACGTCCTTCATGGTCAGCGGCTTCTTCCACTTCTCGCCGAAGTCCAGGAAGTCTTTCTGCGACCGGACCAGGAACTCGGCGATGCGCATGATGGTCTTCTTGCGCAGTTCGACGCTCTCGATGAAGAACTGGGCGTCGCGGTACTTGCTCTTCAGGTAGGAGCGGGTCTGCTTGTCGCGGGTTTTTTCGAGCATCTGCCGGTAGTACTCGGACAGGGCGAGGCGCGGCAGCCCCTCCTCGATGTAGAGCACCTTGTACTCGCCCCCCTCCTTGACCAGCATCAGGTCGACCTCGGCGTAGGCCACCTCCTCGCGGTCGAAGCTCTCGGCCGGGCGCGGGTTGAGGCGCCGCAGCCGCGCCGCCAGCGCCAGCACCTCGTCGACGCCGACGCCCAGCGAGCGGGCGATGACGTCATAGCGCGAGCGCGACAGGTCCTCGAGGTGTTCGGCGATGAGCCGGCGCAGCGCCGGGGTGTCGCGGTCCTCGTCCAGCTGGGCCAGCAGGCACTCCGGCAGCGAGCGCGCGGCGCAGCCGGGCGGGTCGAACTGCAGGACGGTGCGGCGCACGTGCTCGATCTCCTCGGGGGTGGCCTGCAGCAGGGTGGCGATCGACTCGATCTCGAACTTCAGGTAGCCGTGGCGGTCGAGGTTGTAGATGACCTGGCGGGCGATCTCCAGCTGCTTGTCGCCGTTGAAGGCCACCCGGGCCTGCTCCATCAGGTGGTCCTGGAAGGTGACGACCGACGGGGTGAGCGCCTCCATGGCGCGGTTCTTGTCTACGCCCTCGTCGCTGCGGCGGAAGAACCCCTGCTCCTCGTAGTGCGACAGGAACGAGGCGTCGGCCCGCTCCAGGCGGCGGGCCACCTCGTTGGGTGGCGGCTCCGCCTCGGCGGGGGCGACCGGCTCGGGCTGCTCGAGCTCCAGCATGGGGTTCGCCTCCACCTCGTTTTCCAGGCTCTCGACGAACTCCAGGCGGTTGTTGGTGAGCAGCTGGATGAAATGGTGCATGACCGGGGTGATGGTCAGCGTCGGGGCGTTTCGCAGCTGCAGCTTGGTGGCCATCTAGTTCCACCTGAACTCTTCGCCCAGGTATTCCTTCTTGACGCGCTCGTCGCGGATCAGGTCCGCCGAGCTGCCCGCGAAGATGACCTGGCCGCGATGGATGATGTAGGAGCGGTCGGTGATTTTCAGGATCTCGCGCACGTTGTGGTCGGTGATGATGATGCCCAGGCCGCGCTGGCGGAAGCCGCGGATCAGCTCCTGCAGCTCGACGATCTGTATGGGGTCGATGCCGGCGAACGGCTCGTCCAGCAGCAGAAACTCCGGCCGCAGCGCCAGGGCCCGGGCGATCTCCAGGCGGCGGCGCTCGCCTCCCGACAGCAGGTAGGCCTTTCGACCGGAGATGGGCGCCAGGCCCATTTCCTCCAGCAGGGCGTCGATGTCGGCGTGCACGCGGGAGCTGGACGCCTGCAGGATGGCCAGCAGGTTGTCGCGCACGCTCAGCCCCTTGAACACGGAGGGTTCCTGGGGCAGGAAGGAGACGCCCAACCGCGCCCGGGCGTAGACCGGGAAGCGGGTGATGTCGCGGTCGTTGAGGCGGATGGCGCCTCCGTCCGGGCGGTGCAGGCCGAGGATCATGTGAAAGGTAGTCGTCTTTCCCGCCCCGTTCGGGCCGAGCAGGCCGACGATCTCTCCCTCCCGCACCTGCAGGCTGACGTCGTCGACCACCAACCGGTTTTTAAAGGATTTCCTTATGCGCGATACGTCTAGACTTCTCATGTGTCTCTGCGCCCGGATGGGGCGATTCTAGCACTTCGCCTGTTGCAAGTCAAATCAGCCGCGTCGCGGAAAGGTTGCGCGGGTGACGCGGCGGGCAGGCCCGGCTGCTGGCTCCCGATTTCCATGAGATCCGGCTTCTCCGCACCGGCGGCGCCGGAGAGAAAACGGGGCTTCCCAGGTTCACACGCCCGAATTCCCCGATCTTCGGGCGTGCAGGCCCTCATGCCGGGGCCGGGATTCCCTCCCGGTGAGTCGGCGCGGGCGGGAGAGGGGAAACCATCCCCTGCGTGGCCATACCGGAGGCTCTCCTCTTCATACCATAAGAAATGGGCGCAATCCGCGGTTTTTTCAACGGAATGGCGAAGCCGGGGCCCTGTCGCGCGCGCCGCGGCTGGAGACGCGGGAACGGTGGCTTTCCTGATCACCATCCGTTACAATGGGCGGGGGACGGCTGCCGCGAGCGGCCGTCCCCGGAGACGAAGATGAGAAGACCGTTGCCGCTGCTGCTTCTGGCCATCGTCCTGCTCGCGCCCTGCCTCCCCGCCCGGTCGTCCCCGGCGCAGGCGGAGAGCAATCCCTTCTTCACGGAGTGGAAGACGCCCTTCGGCGTGCCGCCGTTCGCCGAGATCCGCCCCGAGCACTTCCTGCCTGCCTTCCAGGAGGCGATCCGCCTCCAGAAAGCGGAGGTGGCGGCCATCGCCGCCAACCCGGAGCCGGCCACCTTCGCCAACACCGTGGTGGCCCTGGACGAGACGGGCGAGCTGAACGCGAAGGTGGGGGCCGTTTTCAACAACCTCTCCTCGGCCGAAACCAACGAGAGGCTGCAGGCCATCTCCCGGGAGGTGGCGCCGATGCTGGCGTCCCTGCGCGACGACACCCTGCTCAACGAACCGCTCTTCGCCCGGGTCAAGGCGGTCTGGGAGAAGCGCGCCGAGCTGGGCCTCGATCCCGAGCAGGCGATGCTGCTGGAGAAGACCTGGAAAAACTTCGTGCGGGGAGGCGCCAACCTCGACGCCCCGGCCAAGGAGCGGTTGCGGGCCATCAACAAGGAGCTCTCGCTTCTCGGCCTGCGCTTCGGGGAGAACCTGCTGCGGGAGACCAACGCCTTCCAGCTGCTGCTCGAGCGGCGCGAGGAGCTGGCCGGGTTGCCCGAGTCGGTGGCGGCCGGCGCGGCCCAGGCGGCCGCGGCGGCCGGCCAGCCCGGCAAGTGGCTGTTCACGCTGCAGGCGCCGTCCATCTGGCCGTTCCTCCAGTTCAGCGCCGACCGCGGATTGCGTCGCCGCATCCTGGACGCCTACGCCGGACGCTGCGACCGCGGCGACGCGGCCGACAACAAGGCGACGCTGGTGCGCATCGCCGACCTGCGCGCGGAGAAGGCCCGCCTGCTCGGCTTCGCCACCTGGGCCGACTTCGTGCTGGACGAGAACATGGCCAAGACGCCGGCCGGCGTATACCGGCTGCTCGATCGGCTGTGGCGGGCCGCCGTGGCCACGTCCCGCCGCGAGGCGGAGGCCCTGCAGGCGATGATCCGCCAGGAGGGCGGCGACTTCGCCCTGGAACCGGCAGACTGGCGATACTACACCGAGAAGGTGCGCAAGGCGCGCTTCGACCTGGACGACCTCGAGTTGCGCCCCTATTTCGCCCTGGAGCGCGTCCGGGACGGGGCGTTCACCGTGGCCAACCGCCTCTACGGGATCACCTTCACGCCCCGGCCGGACATCCCCGTTTACCACCCGGAGGTCCGCGCCTTCGAGGTGCGCGACGCCGACGGCTCGCACCTCGGGGTCTTCCTCACCGACTACCACCCGCGCCCGGGCAAGCGCGGCGGCGCATGGTCCTCCGCCTACCGCGGCCAGTACGTGCAGGCCGGGCGCGAGGTGCGGCCGGTCGTGGTGAACGTCTGCAATTTCACCCGCCCAACCGGAGCCGCCCCGGCGCTGCTGTCCCTGGAGGAAGTGGCCACGCTCTTTCACGAGCTGGGCCACGGCCTGCACCAGCTGCTGGCCCGCACCCGCTACCGGGGGGTGCGCGGCACCCCGCGCGACTTCGTCGAGCTGCCGTCGCAGATCATGGAGAACTGGGCGCTGGAGCCGGAGGTGCTCCAGTTCTACGCCCGTCACTGGCAAAGCGGCGCCGTGATCCCCCCGGCGCTGGTGGCCAAGATACGGCGCGCCGAGACCTTCAACCAGGGGTTCGAGACCGTCGAGTACCTCGCCGCCTCCTACCTGGACATGGCCTGGCACACCCGCGCCGAAGCCGGCGAAGCCGACGCCGGCCGCTTCGAGAAGGCGGCCCTGGAGAAGATCGCCCTGCCGCCGCAGATCCTGCCTCGCTACCGCAGCGTCTACTTCCAGCACGTCTTCGGTCCCGGGGGGGGCTACTCGGCCGGCTACTACAGCTACATCTGGGCTGACGTGCTGGTGGCCGACGCCTACCAGGCGTTCCGCGAGAAGGGGATCTTCGACCCGGGCACCGCCAGCGCCTTCCGCCGCCATATCCTGGAGAAGGGCGGCAGCGAGGAGGCGATGTCCCTCTACCGGCGCTTCCGCGGCCGCGACCCGCAGGTGGAGCCGCTGCTCCTCAAGCGCGGCCTGCGCGAAGAGTCCGCCGCCGAACCGGGAGGGGCATGACCCAGGCGGTTGCGCGCGCCCGGCGCGTCAAGGAGGAGCTGGCCGACCTCTATTCCGAGATCGAGCTGGACCGCCTGCTGGCGCGCATCGCCGACCGCGTCCAGCACCACCTGAGGTGCGAGGAGGCGGCCATTTTCCTGCACGACGCGGAGCGCGACGAGCTCTATTTCGAAACCGCCACCGGCGACTCCGCCCAGGAACTCAAGAAGATCGTGCTGCGCAGGGGCGAGGGCATCGCGGGATGGATCGCCGCCGAGCGGCGGCCGCTGATCGTCGACGACTGCGCCCGCGACCCGCGCTTCGCCGCCGGCGTGGACCGGCGCACCCGCTTCGTCACCCGCTCGATCCTGGGGGTGCCGGTGTGCCACGGGGAGCGGCTGGTGGGGGTGGTGGAGGCGGTCAACCGCCGCCGCGGGCGCTTCGGCGACTCCGACCGGCGCCTGCTCGAGCTGATCTCGCGCTTCGTGGCCATCCCGCTGCAGAACGCCCAGCTGGTGCGGCGCATGCTGGAGCGGGAGAAAACGGAGCGCGAGCTGCAGATCGCCCGGCGCATCCAGCGTTCCTTCCTGCCCGAGTCGCCGCCCGACCTGCCCGGGGTGGAGGTGGCATTCGTCAACGTCCCCAGCTCGCAGGTGGGTGGAGACTACTACGACGTGCTGCCGGTGGGCGGGGGGCGGACGGTGGTCTCGATCAACGACGTGGCCGGGCACGGCATCCCCGCCTCCCTGCTGATGGCCATTTTCCGAACCAACTTCGTCTACCGGGTGTCCCGGGACGCCGACCTCGGCGAGACGCTGGCGCACCTCAACCGGCTCATCGCCGAGACCACCGACCCCAGCATGTACGTCACCTCGTTCAGCGCCCTTCTCGAGCCGGCGGCACGGCGCATGCGCTACGTCAACGGCGGCCACCCGCCGCCGCTGCGGCGTCGGGCCGGGCGGGTGGAGCCGCTGGGCGACAGCGGCCTGCCGGTGGGCATGCTGCCCGAGGCGGAGCATCCGCAGGCCGAGGCCGACCTGCTGCCGGGCGACCTGCTGCTGCTGTTCACCGACGGCGTGATCGAGGCTGAAAACCCCTCCGGCGAGCCGTTCTCGGTCGGGCGGTTGGAAGGTTTCCTGGGCGGGTGGGGCGACCGCCCGCTGGCCGGCCTGGGCGAGGCGCTTTTGGCCGAGCTGCGGGCATTCACGGGCAGCGAGGTTTTCACCGACGACGTCACCTTCATGGCCGTGCGCGCTCTCTAGGCCGCGCTCACGACCATCGTCCAGGCCGCACCCCCGGCATGCGTGGCGGAAGGTCCGCCGGTACGCGTGCCCGCGGGTCGCGGCGGTCCTCAGGACCATCGTCCAGGCCGCACCCCGGCATGCGTGGCGGAAGGTCCGCCGGTACGCGTGCCCGCGGGTCGCGGCGGTCCTCAGGACCAGCGCCCAGGCCGCACCCGCCTCCGCGCCTCGTTCACCGCCTGGACGAACTCGTCCGGCTTCTGGGATCCGATCAGCAGCCGGGGTTGCTCGCTGAATACCAGGCGCACGCCGCGGTTGCCGCGCATGTTCCAGGCGCGTCCGTGCAGCCCCCAGCGGAGGCCGAACCCGCCGTACTCCAACAGCGGCCGGTAGCGCACCGCCTCGCACGACTCGATCTCCTCGATGCGGAAGTGACGGAAGCGGCGGTGCAGGGGATAGAGACGGGCATGCACGCCGTCGGCGCGCACCTCGGTCTCCAGCCGGGCGGCGCGCATGAGCCAGGCCAGGCCGGCCATGACGACCACGCCGAGAGCGGCGCCGGCCACCTCCTGGGCTGCGGCCAGGGCGTTCCCGGCGGCTGGCGGGCCGCCGGGCAGCGCCTTCCAGGCGTTGAATGCGAAGAGGCCGAGGGCGATCAGGAGGCCGGCGTGAACCGGCAGCTGCAGCAGCGGCGGCAGGCGCTGCTCCTCGCGGAACAGGAACGGTTGGCCTTCATTCATGTTCTTTCCATATCGGGCGGGGCGAGGTCAGGAGGAGACGCCGGATCGGCGTCGGATGCAGGAGCAGGTGCGGGTGCCGGGGCAGGGTCGGGGATGGGTGAGGATTCAGGTGCAGGGACGGGTTCGGAGATCCGTGCAGGTTCGGGTGTAGGGACAGGTTTGAAACCTGTCCCTACAACAGAACCGGGGTCTGCGGGGCCGCTCCTCTTCAGGCGCTCGGCGCGGCGGGCCGCCTCCTGCAGCAGGAACTCGATCTGCGCGTTGACGCTGCGCAGCTCGTCGGCGGCCCACTTCTCCATGGCCGCGTAGAGCCCGGGATCGAGCCGCAGCAGGAATTTCTTCTTCTCGCTCACTAGTAAATGGTGCCGGTGTTGATGATCGGCTGGGCTTCACTTTCCGAGACCAGGGCCACCAGCAGGTTGTTGACCATGGCCGCCTTGCGCTCCTCGTCGAGGCGCACCACGCCGTGCTGCTCCAGGCTCTGCAGGGCGATCTCGACCATGCCGACGGCGCCGTCGACGATCTTCTGGCGGGCGGCGATGATCGCCTCCGCCTGCTGCCGGCGCAGCATGACCTGGGCGATTTCCGGCGCGTAGGCGAGGTGAGACAGGCGCGTCTCGACCACGTTGACGCCGGCCACCCGCAGCCGCTCTTCGACCTGGTCGCGCAGTTTGGAGGACATGATCTCGGGGTTGGCGCGCAGCGACTCCTGGTCCTTGTCGTGGGCGTCGTAGGGAAAGAGCGAGGCCAGGGTGCGGATGGCCGTCTCGCTCTGGATGGCCACGAAGTTCTCCACGTTCTCCACGTTGAAGCGGGCCTTGGCCGAGTCCACAACGTGCCACACCACCACGGCCGCGATCTCGATCGGGTTGCCGCTGGAGTCGTTGACCTTGATGCGCTCGGAGTTGAAGTTGCGCACGCGCAGCGAGACCGGCCGGCGCACGGCGAAGGGGTTGGTCCAGTAGAATCCGGGCACCCGGCAGGAACCGACGTAGCGCCCCAGAAAGACGAACACCTTGGCCTCGTTGGGGTGAATCAGGAAGAAACCCGACTTGGTCAGGGCGAACAGGGCAATGAGCGGCAGCAGCAGCCAGATCTGCGGCGGCGGCTCGCCTCCGTTGGCGCTGCTCCCGATCATGCCGACGATGGTCAGCACGATGAGGGTCACGATGACCAGGTCGACGAGCACCATGGCCCAGCCGCTGACGCACCAGAGTTTCCGTTCCTTGATGTCTTGCATAAGATTTATCCTCCTCGGACACTTAGCGCAATGAGCAGAACGACCTTCTTCATGACCCGGGCCGGGGTGACCTGCGCCTTTCTCAGGGGCAGGGCGGCCAGGAGGGAGAGCGCCAGCAGAAGCAGCAGCAACAGGAGGACCACCGGGGCGTGACGCTTCTCAGGGCGACTCTGGCCGGATACGAGATTTGATGTTTTGCTATCCATCAAATATAATTATGATATCATTTTGAATATTTGTCAACTTGTTTGCGACAATTCCATATGAATCTGGATACATGTGCTTGTCATTATAAAAAAGAATTTCACGCCGGAGCGCTGGCCCAGGCTCACCTCCGGAGGGCACAAGGAGGCGGGAATGGAGGCCCGCCTCAGGTGCCGAAGCGGAAGTGGACGATCTCGCCGTCCCGGACCGGGTACTCCTTGCCCTCCAGGCGCAGCAGTCCCTTCTCCTTGGCCTTGGCGAATCCCTGGCAGGAGAGGAAGTCGCCCCAGGGGATGACCTCGGCCCGGATGAAGCCGCGCTGGATGTCGGAGTGGATCTTGCCCGCCGCCTCCCAGGCCGAGGCCCCGGAGGGAATGGTCCAGGCGCGGGTCTCGTCCTTGCCGACGGTGAAGAAGGAGACCAGGTCCATCAGGGCGTAGCTGGACTGGATGAACTCGTCGCGCAGGTAGTGGTAGCCCTCCAGCCCGTACTCGCGGGCAAAGAGCGGGCGCTCGGCCGCGGGCAGTTCCAGCAGTTCCTGCTCGATGCGCCCGGCGTAGACCATCACCGCCGTCTTTTCCGCCGGCGGGCGGGCCAGGCCGCGGTGGCCGGCCAGGGTGGTCTCGTCGGCGTTGACCACGTGCAGCAGCGGCTTCTGCGACAGGAAGCGGAAGCCGCGCAGCAGCAGCTCCTCCTTTTCGCGCAGGGCGAAGAGGCGGAGGGGCTTGCCCTCCTCCAGCCAGGCGCGCAGCCGCTGCAGCAGGTCGAACTCCTCCTGCAGCTCCTTCGACTTGATCTTCTTCAGGTCGACGGCCAGGCGCTCCAGCCGCTTCTCGATGGTGACGAAGTCGGCCGCCTTCAGCTCCTCCTCCATGGCGGCCATGTCGCGCGCCGGGTCGACCGTCGGGAAGGCATGCAGGATCTCGGGGTCGGCGAAGCCGCGCACCACGTGCACCAGGCCGTCGGCGCGGCGCAGCAGGTCGACGAAGGTGACGTTCTTCACCTCGCCCAGCGACACCGCGCCGGTGTCGAGGAACTCGATCTTGGCGTAGACCGGCGGCGTCTCGTGGAACTCCGCCAGTTGCCGCAGGCGCTCGTCGGGAACGTCGACCGTGGCCTTGTGCAGCTCCTGGCTGGAAGCGGAGAACTTCGACACCTGCTCGTGCTTGTCGGTCAGCAGGTTGAACAACAGGGTCTTGCCCGTCTTGGGATAACCGAATATGGTGAGGATCATGATGGGGGCATTATAGCCGAAGACGGCCGCCCGGCCAAGGGCGGCTTGCGTTTCGCCGCCGCCGCTGCTACCATGCGCTTTCAAGGAGGTCGCCATGCGCCCAGTCGCCGCCCTGTTGCTGCTGCTCCTCCCGCTCCTGTCGCCGTTCGACGGTCCGGCCGCCACCGGGTCCGGCCTGCCCTACGCCGCCGGCGAGGTCCTGGTCGCTTTCCGGCCGCACGTCGCCCGCGACCGCGCCCTGACCCTGGCGGCGCGGCTGGAGGCCGAGCCGCTGGGCGAGTACCCGGCCATGGCGCAGCGCAGCGGCCGGCTGTTTCTCCACCTGCGCTCGACCCGGCTGTCCACCGAGGAGCTGCGGGCGCGGTTGGCCGCCGATCCCGACGTGGCGGCGGTCTCGCCCAACTGGCGCCGCCAGCTGCTGCGCACGCCCAACGACGACCGCTGGTACCGGCTGTGGGGCATGCGCCGGATCGGCGCCGAGGCGGCCTGGGAGAAGACCACCGGCGACGCCGGGGTGGTGGTGGCGGTCTTCGACACCGGGGTCGACTACAACCACCCCGACCTGTTCCACAACATGTGGCGCAATCCCGGCGAGACGCCTGGCAACGGGGTGGACGACGACGGCAACGGCTTCGTCGACGACGTCTGGGGCTACGACTTCGCCGCCACCCCCATCGGCGGAAACGACAGCGACCCCATGGATGGCGGCGACCACGGCACCCACGTGGCCGGTACCATCGCCGCCGTCGGCGACAACGCCGGCGGGGTGGCGGGGGTCTGCTGGTCGGCGCGGCTGATGGCCCTCAAGGTGGCGCGGCCGGCGGGCGGCATCTACGACAACGACGTCCTGGAGGCCATCAACTACGTGCTGATGATGAAGAGCCAGTACGGCGTCAACATCGTGGCCATCAACGCCTCGTACGGCGGCATGGGCTACAACCAGGTGGAGAACGACTTCATCGCCCAGGCCGGGCAGGCGGGCATCGCCTTCGTGGCCGCCGCCGGCAACGGCGGCGACGACTCAATCGGCGACGACAACGACCTCAGCCCCCATTACCCCTCGAACTACGACGCGGCCAACATCGTGGCGGTGGCGGCTTCCGATGCGAGCGACCAGCTGGCCTCGTTCTCCAACTACGGCGCGCAGTCGGTCGACCTGGCCGCGCCCGGCGTGCAGGTCTTTTCCACCGTGCCGCGCGGCCGGGGCCAGGAGGCGGCGCTGCAGGTCACCCCCGGCGGCCAGACCTTCGAGGCGCTGCCCATGGAGTATTCCCCCCTCACCCCCGGCGCCGGCCTTCTCCGCAACCTGGTCTCCTGCGGCAAGGGGCTGAGCCCCGCCGATTTCCCGGCCGCGGTGAACGGCCAGATCGCCCTGATCGAGCGCGGCGACGCCACCTTCGCCGCCAAGACGACCCTGGCCATGGCCGCCGGCGCCCAGGGGGTGGTCATCTTCAACAACGAGGAGGGCATCGTCAACGGCACGCTGGGGGCCGCCGGCTCGTGGGTGCCGGTGGTGTCGGTGTCGCGCTCCGACGGCCTCGCCCTGCGGGCGCTCGGCGTCCCGGCGGTCAACCTGACCAACCAGGCCTCCGATTACGGGTACAACCAGGGCACCTCCATGGCCACCCCGCACGTGGCCGGGGCCATCGCCCTGCTGGCCGCCGCCTACCCCGGCGACTCCCTGACCCAGCGCATCGGCCGCCTCTACGCCGGCCTGGACCGCGTGCCGGCGCTCGCCGGCAAGGTGCGCACCGGCGGCCGCCTCTCCCTGAGCGGCGCCCTGCTGCAGGGCGTGAGCGTCACCCTGGGCGCCACCCGCAGCACGCTCCGCTCCTGGCTGGCCAGCCGGGACTCGGTCGAGATCGGGTTGACGGTCCAGAAGTACCTGCCGCTGAGCGGCGAGACCTACCGCATCTACCGCCGCCGCGACGCGGCCGGCTTCACCCGGGTCCACTCCCTGGCCGGCAGCGCCCTGCTGAACGGCGCCGCCACCTGGCAGGACCGCTACCTCGAGACGGGGGTTTCCTACACCTACCGGGTGGAGGTGGAAGACAGCGCCGGCGTGGTCATCGCCGTCTCCGACGACGTGTCGGTCTGAAGGCGGTCGCTCAGCGCAGCGTCTGCAGGAAGGCCAGGAACCCGGCCGGGTCCAGGAAGCCGGAGAAGCGCCCCTGCTCCTGGCCGTCGGCCCCCAGGACGACGACCGTCGGCATGCCGATCACCCGGAAGCGTTTTTTCAGCCCGGCGGCGGCCGGGTCTCCGGCTCGGGTGAAGTCGAGCTTGACCGGGATGTAGGAGGCGAGGGCCGCCCGCACCTCCGGTTGCGGCCAGGTCAGTTCGTCGAGCTCCACGCAGGCCTTGCACCAGTCGGCGTAGAAATCGAGCAGCAGCCGCCGGTTCTCGGCCCGGGCGCGTCGGAGCGCCGCGTCCAGATCCCGCTCCCAGGCCAGCCCCACGGCCCGGGCCGGGGACGGGGCGGCCGGTGCCGGAAACCAGCGGCGCTCGAGCCCCTTCCAGAACAGCAGCGCCCCGGCGAGCAGCAGCAGCAGCGCCGCCACCCGCAGCAGGCGGGCGGTGCCGCCCTCCTCCTCCGGGGCCGGGCGGAAGAGGCCGAGCCATACCGCCGCGGCCACCAGGAAGGCGCCCCACAGGGCCAGGTTGAGCCAGGCGGGCAGGATGGTTCCCAGGAAGAGGAGGCCGCCCGCCAGCAGCAGGGCGGCGAAGAGGTGCTTGACCGTCTCCATCCAGCGGCCGCCCCTGGGCAGGGCGGTCAGCACGCCGCTGAAGGTGCCGACCAGCACGAAGATCACGCTCATGCCCAGGGCGTAGGCGAAGGTCATCAGGAAGCCGAGCAGCACGTCGCGCGTCTGGCTGATGTAGGAGAGGATGGAGATCAGCACCGGGCCGGCGCACGGGGCGGCGATGACGCCGGAGACGCCGCCCACGACGAAGGCGGTCAGGAAGCGGCTGCGGTATCCCCGGCCGATGCGCGCCGAGAGCCCGGCCGGGACCGGGATGTCGAACAGCCCCGCCAGGGAGAGGCCCATGAGGATGAACACGGCGGCGATGACGGAGACGACCCACGGGTTCTGGAAGGAGACGCCCAGCATGGCCCCGCCCATGGCCGCGACCACCCCCAGCACCGAGTAGACGATGGCCAGGCCGAGGACGAAGACCAGCGACAGGGTGAATCCGCGCCTCTTGGAGCCGCCGCTGAAGGAGCCGATGAAACCCATCACCAGAGGGATCACCGGGTAGACGCAGGGGGTCAGCGAGGTAAGAAAGCCGAGCAGGAAGACTCCCGCCAGGGCGAGCGGCAGCGATCGCCCCGGCCCGCCGCCGATCAGGGCGGTGACGCGCTGCACCAGGGTGGGGCGGGAGGCGGCCGGCACCGGAGCGGCGGTCGTCGGCTTGCCCCGATCCGATGCGGCGGGAGGGGCGACGGCCGGGGTGGGGCCCGGAACCGCGGCGGCCGGGGCGGCGATGGCCGCGGCTTCCGCCGCCGGGGCGGCCTGTACGGGGGCGGGGGCAACCGGTTTTGCCCCCCCCGCGCCTCCCGCCGGAGCGCCCAAAGAGGGAAGGGTCACCTCCAGCCACTCCTGGTCGGGGGCGAAGCAGAGCTCCTCCGGCCTCTCCTGGCAGATCTGGTAGGAGACCGCGAAGCGCAGCCGGAGGGGATGGTTCGTTGCCTTCCGCACCTTCAGCTCGACCGGCACGGAGAAATGGCCCTTGAAGACCATTTCGTCGCCGTAGGGTTCGCCGGGGGGGAAGACCACCTTGGAGATCTCCGCCCACTCGTTCCGCTCCAGCTCGATGGCGAAAAAGTTGTTCTTCAGGTCGGTGATGTGGTAGCGCCCGTCGAGCGAGAAGCGAAAGAGCAGTTGGGCCTGGCCGGGCAGCGCCTCGGCCTTGATCGACGGCCTGGCCGGGCCCTCGCCGGCTCCGGGAAACTGGGCGGGCAGGGGCAGGAAAAGCGACGCCGCGAGCAGGAGGAACGGGATGGTGCGGGACTTTGTCTTCATGGCGGCGCCATCATACCGGAAGCGGGCCCGACTGTCAATTGAAGATTATTAACGAAAGGGGCCGGCCGGCTCAGGGCGCCTGCCCGTCCGCCGGCGCCTGTTCGGCGAACTGCTTCAGGAGCTCGGCCAGGGGAGGGACGCCATAGCGCGCCCGCTCCTCGTCGCGGGTGCCGCGGTCGATGGGCACGAGCTCCTCTTTCCCGCTCTTCGGGTTCATGAGCCGGTTGGTGCCGTACTTCTGGCGCCCGGTGGTGAAACTCAGGTAGCGGTCCAGGGAGGCAGCGACCAGATAGCGCGCGTCCTCATGGCCGGCCGCGAGCGCTTCCCGAAACAGGTAATGGGCCAACAGGTAGTTGTCGGGGCTCGCGCTCACCAGCTTTCCGCCACAGAGAGCCAAGGGGGTGTGCTGCAGCACCAGCGCCGCGTGGAAACGGTCGACGGGCGTTTTCACTTCGCTGCGGGCGACCAGCTGCAACACCAGCCGGATCCGATCTTCGTCCGTGCGGGCCACCTCCTTCCCGCCGCGGGATGCCTGGTCCTCCCGGGCCAGCTCCTGCAGAAGCGGGTTTGGCCTCTGGGCGGCGAGCGGCTGGATGGAGGCCAGCAGCAGGATGGCGGCGAGCAGCCGTCCGGTTTCTCTTTTCGTGGGCATTCTTCACCTCTCCACGTCTGGCATACGATTCGCACGTCTCCGGCGTTTCGGATGGCGCGGGCCGGGGTCAGCGGCAGCGCAGCCGCGCCCGCCCGACCAGCTGGCCGCCCTCGGTGACCACGTCGAGGCGCAGGCGGTCGCCGAACCGCGCCGGCCCGACCGTGGCCCAGGACCACAGGCGGTAGCCGGCGCGGCGACCCCCGCGCACCTCGCGCAACGGGGTGGCGTGGAGCAGGCGGTCCGCCAGGAACCAGCGGTGGCTCACCCTCTCGCTCAGCCCCAGCGGCGCCCGGAGACGGGTCAGCGCGGTCACCGGCAGGCGGCGGCCGGCCTCCAGGGAGGCGAGCGGAGAGACGAGCTCCAGGGTGCGCGGCTCGATGCCGGCGGCGAACTCGGCCCGGGCCATGGACAGCGGCACCGGTGGCACCAGGAAGCGTCCCGGCCCGGAGAGCAGGCCCAGCAAGAGGGCGGCCGCGGCGATGAAGAGCAGCTTCCGGTTCCAGCGCACCCGGGCCAGGCGCAGCGTCAGGGTGGAGAACCCGGCCAGCGCCAGGGCGGCGGAGAGGAGCAGCGCCCGGCTCGGGGCGATGCGCAGGAAGGCGGGCAGCACCGCGTTGGCGCAGGCCAGGAGGTTGAAGGCGAAAAACGGGGCCAGCAGCCCCCAGCGCACCGAGAGGTGGCGGTCGTAGACGATGTCCAGGGTGGCCAGCAGGGCGGAGAGCCCCAGCAGGCCCACGAACACCACGTTGGCCGAGGCCACGGTGCAGGAGGCGGCGTAGAGCGGGAGCACGAAAAAGAGCGCCTGCTGGTAGAGGTTGCGCTGGCCCCACTGCACCGCCAGGCGAAGCCTCTCCCGCCAGGCCGCGCCCAGGCCGTGCAGGCGGGGAAGCGAGGGCAGCAGCAGGGTGGAGATCCAGATCAGGGCCACCTGCACCAGCACCGCCCGCAATACGACCGGGCTGCGCTTCGATAGCCACATGGCGCCCACCCCCAGGGCGAGCGAGTAGAGGGAGTGGAGCCACCACAACTTGTCTCCGTGGCGGTGCAACCAGGCGTGCAGGCGCGGGGCGGGGCTCACCATGACCGGTGCGCCCATATTACCCCACCCCCGCCTCGCCGGCAAGGCGCCCCTTGAACCTCCCGGCGGCTTGTGGTATCATGCCCCCGGTTGCGCCTGTAGCTCAATGGATAGAGCGTTTGACTACGAATCAAAAGGCTGCAGGTTCGAGTCCTGCCAGGCGCAATTTCCCGACGATTTCCCCCGGGCGCACCGGTTCTCCCCATGAATTGACGTCCGGTTCCCGTACCGCCGTCCCGGGCGCGGCCCTCCTGCACCGCCACCTTCTGATGGCCTCTCCCGGGAGAGGAAGAGGCTTCACTTCCCGTCCAGCGCCTGCTGCTCGATCTCCCGGCGCAGGTGGGAGAGGAGTTCAGAGGGGGTGAGGCCGCGCCGTTTGGTCTCGGTTCTCAGCCATCGCATCAGCTTCCACATCGTCTTCAGGCTCATTCCCTTCGAGCCGATGGCCAGGGTGCTGCCGCAGGGGCAATTGGCCAGGGCCAGCGCCCCGAGGGGCTCGGTGGGCTCCCAATCGCCGATTTCGGCGTCGAGGGAGATCGGAGCCCCCACGTGGGTGGTGACCAGGATGTACTCCTGGAGCGACTCGAAGCGGCGGCGGCAGCTGGGGCAGGCGCGCGGGAATTGCCGGGAGATGTGGTCAATGATGATCCGCACCACGTCCCGCTCGGTCAGTTCCATCCGGCCCCCCGCCGTTCGTGCGCTCTGGCCGCGCCTCTGTATATCTATAATATTATACTGATTTCCCATAATTCCGCACCTGAGGCATGGCGGAATGGGGGACGGATTCGAAAAAACTCGAGTCTTCGGGTTGGATGGAGCAGGGGCCGAACGATATTCCGGAGTTCTTGTGTTTTTCGAATCCGTCACCGGAATGAAAGCCCGCTATCTGATCAGGGCCTGCAGGGCGCTCCAGTCCAGGTCATCCAGGAACCGAGCGGTCAGGCTGGGGTCGCCGGTCACGTCGATGGTCACGGTCTGGGCCCGGGTGTGGGGATGCTTGGCCCTGGCGGCCTGGAAGCAGGCCTGGCCGTTCTTCACCTCCTTCTTCCAGGGGCCCACGAAGGCGGTCATGCGCTCGGAGAACTTGCCCCCGGGGTCGCGGTAGGCGTAGGCCAGGGCCCCGCCCCGGGGCCGGGCGTCGCGGATGTGGCTGGCGGGGAGGTCGTGGAAGAAGGAGTTGACCTTCAGGTGGATCCGGATCTCGCTGAGCTTGGTGAGGGCCTTGGTTTCCTCTTCCAGGAGCGCGTTCTGGGCGTTTCCTACCCCGCTCAACTCCTGGCCCAGCTTCTCCATCTCTTTCTGGATCCGCTCGACCGCGACCGTGTCGCTCTTGGAGATGGCTTGGCCCAGGGCCTGGGCCTGCTTCTCCAGCCTGGCCATGAGCTCCTGCTGACGCTTCTTGGATTCGGGTGAGCCGATCCGGGCCGCGGCGCGGGCGATGGCCGCATCCTCTTCCCCCCGTTCCTTTTCGGCCTGCTGCGGGTTGGTCCAGGTCACCGTGTAGTCCACGGCCAGGGGCTCCGCCTCGCAGCCCGGGGAGACGAGCGCGAAGGGCTCGAGCGGCGAGGCGCTTTGGGCCTCGAAGCCGGGAAAGGGGCGGGGCAGGGCGCTGGCCAGGGCGGTCAGGGTGCGCAGGGAATACTCTTTTTCCGCGGGGGTGGCGGGGCGCGTCGGGCCGTCTCCGCGGGCGGGAACCGAAACAAGCAGGAGCAGCGCAAGAACGAGGACGCATGTCACCGGTCTCATGGGGGCCTCCACCGTGCCGAACGGCCAGGTTGCGAATTATAGGCCAGGGGAGCGGTCTTGGGAAGGGGGGCCTGGCGGCCGGGATCGATCCGTTCGATGGCGTTGCGCATCGGGTGGACATGGGCCCTGTCGCGTCGGGTTGACGCCGATCGCTCCGGGCTGAACCCGGTCCCACGGCCGCGGCGTAAGCGGCAGGCGCGGGCGCTGGAAACCCTTTTCAAAAGCGGATTTTCAGGAAAAATTCTTTTTTTCCATTTTTTCTATTGACAATCGAAAAACGCGGGGCTAGGATTGCGTTAACGTTAACATGAAGAGGCGCAGGACCGACTCCCGCCAGCCGCCGCCACGGGTCGTGGGGGAGCCCATGCCCGAAAAAGGGGCCCTCCCGGGCTCCATCACCGTCTCCATCAAGGACATCGCCCGCCGCGCCGGGGTCTCCATCGGCACGGTGGACCGGGTGGTGCACAACCGCGGCCGCGTCTCGCCGCAGACCGAGGCCAAGGTGAGGCGCATCATCGCCGAGACCGGCTACCGCCCCAACATCTTCGCCTCGCGGCTGTCGCGGGCCAAGCTGTTCCGCTTCGGGGTGCTGATGCCGCGGCCGGAACAGGACAGCGGGTTCTGGCAGCTGCCGCTGCGCGGCATCGCCCGGGCGGCCGAGGAGCTGCGCTCGCACCGCATCGAGATCGTCCGCTATTTCTTCGACAAGTACGCGCCCACGCCCCGGGCCGTTCGCGAGCTGCAGAGGCGCATCCTGGCCGACCAGCCCGACGGCCTGCTGGTGGCCCCGGTCGCGCCGCGCTGGGTGAGCGATTCGCTGGCGCAGCTGCCCGAGGGCTGTCCGTATGTTTTCTTCGACACCAGCCTGCCCGACGCCGCGCCCATCTCGACCATCGCCCAGGACTCCTTCCAGAGCGGGGTGCTGGCGGCGAAGCTGGCCGAGTTGCTGGCCGGCGGGGCGGGCGAGATTGCCATCCTGCAGATCGAGCCCAGCGACTTCCACCTGCTGGAACGGGCGCGCGGCTTCCGCTCCTACTTCGCCGGCCGGCCGTCGATCCGTTGCCTGGAGTGCCCCATCGACGGCGCGCGCATCGACGAGTCGCTGGACCGCGCCTGCAGCCGGATGGTCTCCTCCCATTCCCGGCTGAAGGTCGTGTTCGTCACCAATGCCACCACCTACAAGGCGGCCGAGTTCCTGCAGCGCCACCACCCCCACCGTGGGGTCCATGTCATCGGCTACGACCTGATCCCCGAGAACGTCCGCGGCATCAAGGAGGGGTGGATAGACTTCCTCATCAACCAGCGCCCGGAGACCCAGGGCTACACGGGCATCTACACCCTCTACCGCCGGCTGGTGCTGGGCGAGGAGGTGAAGCCGTGCGTCATGATGCCCATCGACATCATCGCGAGGGAAAACGTCGCCTACTATGAAAACCGGGAAAAAGAATCCGCCAAGTGCCGCTGACGGCTTCGTGATCGGCCTGGACTTCGGGACCGACACGGTGCGCGCCGTCGTCGTCGACGCGGCCAGCGGGGCCACCGCCGGCACCTCGGTGTGCGGGTACCCGCGCTGGCAGGAGGGCTGCTACTGCGATCCGGCCCGCAACCAGTTCCGCCAGCATCCCCTGGACCACATCGAATCCATGTGCCAGGCGGTGAGCGAGGCCCTGGCGCGCGCCCCGCGGGGCGCCGCCGCCGGGGTCCGCGCCGTCTCGGTCGACACCACCGGCTCGACGCCCGTCGCCGTGGACGCCTCCGCCCGGGCGCTGGCGTTGACCCCCGAGTTCGCCGACAACCCGCAGGCCATGTTCATCCTGTGGAAGGACCACACGGCGGTGGGGGAGGCGGAGGAGATCAACCGCCTGGCCCGCGCCTGGCCGGCCGGCGACGTCACCCGCTACGTGGGCGGCGTCTATTCGGCCGAGTGGTTCTGGGCCAAGATCCTGCACACCCTGCGCGCCGACCCGGCGGTCCGCCGCGCCGCCTACTCCTGGGTGGAGCACTGCGACTGGGTGCCGGCCCTGCTGACGGGCGTGAGCGACCCGCGCCGCATCGTGCGCAGCCGCTGCGCCGCCGGGCACAAGGCTCTCTGGCACGCCGCCTTCGGCGGTTTGCCGCCCGATGCCTTCTGGACCGCGCTGGACCCGCTGCTGAGCGGCCTGCGCAGCCGGCTCTACGACGACACCCTGACCAGCGACCGGGCGGCCGGTTTCCTCGCTCCGGAGTGGGCGGCTCGGCTCGGCCTGCCGGCCGGCCTGACCGTCGGCGTCGGCGCCTTCGACGCGCACATGGGGGCGGCCGGCGGCGGCATCGAGCCCTACGTCCTCACCAAGGTGATCGGCACCTCCACCTGCGACATGCTGGTCGCGCCGACGGCGGAAATCGGGGAGCGGGCCATCGCCGGCATCTGCGGCCAGGTGGACGGCTCCATCCTGCCCGGGTTCGTCGGGCTGGAGGCCGGCCAGTCGGCGTTCGGCGACGTCTACGCCTGGTTTCAGCAGCTGCTGCTCTGGCCGTTGGCCGCCCTCGCCGGCGACCGCGTGCCCGAGGCGCTGCAGGCCGAGCTGGCCGAGCGCCTGCTGCCGGAACTGGCGCGCCAGGCGGAGGCCGTTCCGCCCGGCAGCTCGGCGCTGCTGGCGGTCGACTGGCTCAACGGCCGGCGCACGCCCTTCGCGAACCAGCTGCTGACCGGGGCCATCGCCGGCATCTCGCTGGGCAGCGACGCACCCCGCCTGTACCGGGCCCTGGTCGAGGCCACCGCCTTCGGGGCACGCCGCATCAACGACTGTTTCATCGACCAGGGCGTGCCCGTGCGGGGCATCATCGCCCTGGGGGGGATCCCCAAAAAGTCGCCTTTCGTCATGCAGGTGCTGGCCGACGTGCTGGGCATGCCCATCCGGGTGGCCCGCTCCGACCAGACCTGCGCCCTGGGCGCGGCCATGTGCGCCGCCGCCGCCTCCGGCCTCTACCCCGGACTGCTGGCGGCGCAGCAGGCGATGGGCCAGGGCTTCGAGACCACCTACACGCCGCGCCCGGAAACGGCGCCGGCCTACGGCGACGGCTACGAGGCCTACCGGCGGATGGGCGCCTTCATCGAGAAAGAGGCCGACGCCCGGGGTGGAGCATGACCCGCCGCGAGCTGAAAGCGGTCGCCTGCCGAGGCAACCGGGAGCTGGCCGCCAGCGGCCTGGTCCTGCACACCTTCGGCAACCTCAGCGTGTTCGACCGCGACCGCGGCGAGTTCGCCATCAAGCCCAGCGGCGTGCCCTACGCGGCGCTGCGCCCGGCCGACATGGTGGTTCTGGACATGGAGGGACGGGTGGTGGAGGGGCGGCTGCGCCCCTCGTCCGATGCGCCGACGCACCGCGTGCTCTTCCGCGGCTTTCCCGGAATCGTCTCCGTGCTGCACACCCACTCCACCCACGCCACGGCCTGGGCCCAGGCCTGCCGGCCCATCCCGCTGCTCGGCACCACCCACGCCGACTTCCTGCCCGGCCCGGTGCCGTGCACGCAGATCATGCCGGAGGAGCTGGTTCGGCAGGACTACGAAACCCACACCGGCGAAGTGATCGTGCGCGCTTTTGCCTCGGCGCGGCTCTCGCCGCTGGAGACGCCGATGGTGCTGGTCGGCGGCCACGGCCCCTTCGCCTGGGGCGGGTCAACCGAGCAGGCCCTGCTGCACGGCGTGGTGCTGGAGGAGCTGGCCCGACTGGCGCTGCTCACCCTGCAGGCCGATCCGGGCGCCGCCCCCCTGCCCACCTACTTGGCCCACAAGCACTTCTCGCGCAAGCACGGACCGGATGCCTACTATGGCCAAGAAAAGTAACCCCCCCTCACCCGACAAGGAGCGCCCGATGATCTCCAACCTGCCTGTCGTCCGCCTGGGCATCGTGGCCGTCAGCCGCGACTGCTTTCCCATCGAGTTGAGCCGGCGCCGCCGCGACGCGCTGGCCGATGCCTGCCGCCGAGGCGGCCTGGAGGTGGAAACCGTTTCCGCCATCGTCGAAAACGAGGGTCACCTGGAGGCCGTCGAGCGCGAGCTCGCCGAGCGCCAGGTCAACGCGCTGGTGGTCTACCTCGGCAACTTCGGCCCGGAGGGACCGACCACGCGGCTGATGCAGCGCTTCGACGGGCCGGTGATGGTGGCGGCCGCCGCCGAGGAGTCGGGCCGGGACCTGGTCGACGGCCGCGGCGATGCCTACTGCGGCATGCTCAACAACTCCTACAACTCCGGCCTGCGCCGGCTGCGTCCGCACCTTCCGGAGTACCCCGTCGGCACGGCCGACGAGGTCGCCGTCATGATCGCCGAGTTCCTGCCGGTGGCCCGCGTCCTGCTCGGCCTGCGCAACCTGAAGATCTTCTCCTTCGGTCCGCGGCCGCAGGACTTCCTGGCCTGCAACGCGCCGATCCAGCCTCTCTACGACCTGGGCGTGGAGATCATGGAGAACAGCGAGCTCGACCTGTACGACGTCTTCCAGCAGGCCAAAAACGACCCCGCCATCCCGGCCATCGCCGCCGACATGGCCCGCCAGCTCGGCGCCGGCAACGCCTACCCCGACATCCTGCACAAACTGGCCCAGTTCGAGGCCGGCCTGCTGGGATTCATGCGGCAGAACCTGGGCGCCTCGCGCTACGCCGCCTTCGCAGACAAGTGCTGGCCGGCCTTCGAGAAGTACTTTGGCTTCGTGCCCTGCTACGTCAACTCGCGGCTGGCCGGGCGCTTCATCCCGGTGGCCTGCGAGGTCGACATCTACGGGGCGCTCAGCGAGTACATGGCGGCATGCGCCAGCGGGAAGCCGCCCACGCTGCTGGACATCAACAACACGGTGCCGGCCGACATGGTCGCCGCGGCCTCCAGCCGGCTGAAGGGTTACAAGCCGACCGACCTGTTCATGGGCTTCCACTGCGGCAACACGCCGTGCGAGTGCCTGGCCTCCTGCGACATGAAGTACCAGCTGATCATGCACCGCCTGCAGGAACCCGGCAAGCCGCCCGACGTCACCCGCGGCACCCTGGAGGGTCGCATCCGGCCCGGCGACATCACCCTGTTCCGGCTGCAGTCGACCGCCGAGGCCCGGCTCAAGGCTTACGTGGCCCAGGGCGAGGTGCTGGACATCGAGCCGCAGTCGTTCGGCGGCATCGGCGTGACCGCGGTGCCGGAGATGGGCCGCTTCTACCGCCACGTGCTGATCGGCCAGCGCTTTCCGCACCACACCGCCGTGGCCTTCCGCCACGTCGGCCGGGCGCTCTACGCGGCGCTGCGCATGCTCGGCGTGGAGACCTTTCACAACCAACCGGCCACGGAGCGGTACCCCGATGAGAACCCGTTCTGATTTCCCGGCCCGCAGCCGGCAGGAGTGCGCATGGCAATCTTGAAAACCGTTGACTGGATCGTGGTCGGCCTCTATTTCGCCCTGGTCGCCGGCATCGCCTGGTGGGCTTTCCGCCGCAAGCAGAAGACGGCCAACGACTACTTCCTCGCCGGCCGCCACCTCGGCTGGTTCATCGTCGGGGCCTCGATCTTCGCCTCCAACATCGGCTCGGAGCACCTGGTCGGCCTGGCCGGATCGGGCGCCACCGACGGCGTGGCCATGGCCCACTACGAGCTGCACGCCTGGTGCCTGCTGGTGCTGGGCTGGGTCATGGTGCCGTTCTACGTGCGTTCGAAGGTGTTCACCATGCCGGAGTTCCTGGAGCGGCGCTTCTCGCCCGCCTCGCGCACCACCCTGTCGGCCATCTCCCTGGTGGCCTACGTGCTGACCAAGATCGCCGTCGGCATCTTCGCCGGCGGCGTGGTCTTCTCGGTGCTGCTGCCGGAGATGAACGTGCTGGGCCTCGACTCCTTCTGGGTCGGGTCCATCCTGGTCCTGGTCCTGACCGGGCTCTACACCGTGGTCGGCGGCATGGCGGCGGTGGCCTACACCGAGGCGTTCCAGACCGTGGTGCTGATCGCCGGCTCGGCGCTGGTCACCGTCTTCGGCCTGCAGGCCCTGGGCGGCTGGTCCGAGCTGCGCCACATCCTCGGCTCGGAGATGTTCAACCTCTGGAAGCCGCTGGTGCCGGCCGGGGTGGAGGCGACGTGGGCGCCGGTCCGGGAGGCCGGGCGCATGGCCTGGTACTTCAACTCCAATTACCCCTGGCTGGGGATGCTGTTCTGCGCTCCGATCATCGGCCTCTGGTACTGGACCACCGACCAGTACATCGTGCAGCGGGCGCTGTCCGCCCCCAACCAGACCGAGGCCCGGCGCGGCTCCATCGCGGCGGCCTTCTTCAAGCTGCTGCCGGTCTTCATCTTCATCATCCCGGGCATGATCTGCATGGCCCTGGCCGCGAGCGGCAAGGTGGCCGTGCTGCAGCAGCACCTGCTGGACGCCAACGGCCAGGTCATCCGCGAGAACGCCCAGCAGGCGTTCCCGCTGATGGTGGCCCACGTGCTGCCGGTCGGCATCCGCGGCCTGGTCGTGGCCGGGCTGCTGGCCGCCCTGATGAGCTCGCTGGCCGGCGTCTTCAACGCCTGCGCCACCCTGTTCACCATCGACTTCTACGCCCGCCTGAAAAAGAACGTCACCCAGGAGCGGCTGGTCTGGATCGGCCGCGTGGCCACCGGGGTCATGGTGCTGATCGGCTTCCTCTGGATCCCGGTGATCCGCGGCGGGCGCGGGTTGTACGACTACCTGCAGGGCGTGCAGTCGTACCTGGCGCCGCCCATCTTCGTGGTCTTCTTTCTCGGCATCTTCTTCAAGCGCCTGAACGCCAAGGGCTGCCTGTGGACGCTGATCGTCGGTTTCGTCCTGGGCGCGTTCCGCCTGGCGGTGGACACCCCGGTCAAGCTGATCGGCGGATTCTCCTACCCCGAGGGTTCGTTCCTGTGGGTCGTCAACAACATCTTTTTCCAGTACTACAGCCTGTTCATCTTCGTCGCCTGCATCGTGGTCATGGTGGCCGTCTCCTATTTCACCGAGAAGCCGGCCTACGAGAAGCTCGGCGGCCTGACCTTCGCCACCATGTCCGACGAGGACCGGGAGGTCACCCGGAAGAGCTGGAACAAGGTGGACGTGGTGACGTCGGTGCTGCTCGTCCTGCTCGTCCTGGCCGCGTACATGTACTTCGTCGGCTGAGGGCGGACCGGCGGGATCAAGCGGAGGTGCACATGAAGCGTGTCGTGACACGGAGTTCGCTCGTGCTGCTGGTCGCGTCTCTCATTTTCGCCATTCACGCGTTCGCCGCCGGCGCCGCCGCCGCGCCGGCCAAGGAGTGCGCAGGAAAAATGGACATCTCGAAGCAACCGTTCGGAAAGAACGCCGAGGGACAGGCCGTCGACCTCTATACCCTGAAAAACGGCCGCGGCATGACGGCCCGGATCGCCACCTACGGCGGCATCGTCACCGAACTGTGGGTGCCGGACCGCGGGGGCCAGGCGGGCGACGTCGTCCTCGGCTTCGACTCCCTCGCCGGCTACCTCGCCGGCCACCCCTATTTCGGGGCGCTCATCGGCCGCTACGGCAACCGCATCGCCCGGGGAGCCTTCACCCTGGAGGGCCGCCTCTACCAGCTGGCCGGAAACGACCATGGCAACCACCTGCACGGCGGCAACCGCGGCTTCGACAAGGTAGTCTGGACGGCCGTCGAGGTGCGGGCGGACGACGCCGTCGGAGTCCGCCTCGCCTACCTCTCCGCCGACGGGGAGGAGGGCTACCCGGGCAACCTGCGGGTCACCGTCACCTACTGGCTGACCCGGGCCAACGAGCTGAAGATCGACTACCAGGCCACCACCGACAAGCCCACCCCGGTCAACCTGACCCACCACGGGTATTTCAACCTGGCCGGGGCGGGAGCCGGTGACATCCTGGGCCACGAGGCCTGGTTCGCCGCCGACCGCTACACGGTCGTGGACCCGGGGCTGATCCCCACCGGCGAGGTCCGCCCGGTGGCCGGCACGCCCTTCGACTTTTGCCGGCCCAAGACCATCGGCCGGGACATCGGGCAGGTGGCGGGCGGCTACGACCACAACTGGGTGCTGGCGCGCGGCCCGGCGGGGCTGGCGCGGGCGGCCCGCTTCCGCGACCCCGGTTCGGGCCGGGTGATGGAGATGTGGACGACGGAACCGGCCATGCAGTTCTACACCGGCAACTTCCTCGACGGCTCCATCCGCGGCAAGGGAGGGCGGGCCTACCCCAGGCATGCCGCGTTCTGCCTGGAGGCCCAGCACTACCCGGATTCCCCCAATCAGCCGGCTTTCCCCTCCACCATCCTGAGACCCGGCGAGACCTACCGGCAGCAGACCGTGTATCGCTTCGCGACGGAATAATCTCCTGGAGCATCCCATGCGGAAGGGAACGGGCATCGGCAGGCGGGTGGCGGTCGGGGCGCTGACCGTTTTCGCCGCCCTGCTCGTTCCCGCCGCACTGCCGCACGGCGGCCCCGCCGCGGTGCGCATCGAGGTGCGTGCCGACCAGCCGGGCGCGCGTCTCGATCCGGCCATGTGGGGCGTCTTCTTCGAGGACATCAACTTTGCCGCCGATGGCGGGCTGTGCGCGGAGCTCGTCAAGAACCGCTCGTTCGAGTTCGCCCGGCCGCTGACCGGCTGGTACGAGGTGCGTCCGCCGGGCGCCCGCGGTTCGCTCACCGTGCGCCGCGACGACCCGGCCCTGGCCGAGAACCCCGCCTACCTGCGCATCGAAACGTTGCCGGGGACGGTCGGCTACGGCGTGGGCAACGAGGGCTTCCGCGGCATGGGTTTGCGCGGCGGCGAGGAGTACCTCCTCTCCCTGCGCGTCCGGGCCGGTTCGGCGCCGGCGGCGCTGCGGGTGGTGTTGAAGGGCGGAACGGAGCGGGTGCTGGCCGAGAGCCGGCGGGACGAGATCCCCGGCGCCTGGAGCCGCCTGGAGCTGGCCCTGCGCCCCGCCGCCGATGAAGAGTCGGCCTGCCTGGAGCTGGCCCTGACCGGGCCCGGACGATTGGACATCGATGCCGTATCGCTGCTGCCACGCCGCACCTGGAAGAACCACGGGCTGCGCAGCGACCTGATGGAACTCATCGCCGATTTGCAGCCGGGGTTCGTGCGCTTTCCGGGCGGCTGCATCGTCGAGGGGACCGACCTGGACAACCGCTACCGCTGGAAGGAGACCCTCGGCGAGCGCGACCGGCGCCGGCCGCAGGTCAACCGCTGGGCCACGGCCATGGCGGCGGAAAAGCGGGTCGCCCCGGATTACTACCAGTCATACGACCTGGGTTTCTACGAGCTCTTCCAACTCTGCCAGGACCTCGGCGCCGAGCCGCTGCCGGTGGTCAACTGCGGCATGGCCTGCCAGTTCCAGAGCGGCGAGCTGGCCCCGGCGGAGGAGCTGGACGCCTACATCCAGGACGCCCTCGACCTGGTCGAGTTCGCCAACGGCCCGGTCGATTCGACCTGGGGGGCGCGCCGCGCCGCCATGGGCCACCCGGCGCCCTTCGGGCTGAAGGCGATCGCCGTCGGCAACGAGCAATGGGGGGAGGAGTACGTCGAGCGCTTCCGGCGCTTCCGGAACGCTCTGCGCCGGCGCCATCCGTCGCTTCTCGTGGTGGGATCGGCCGGGCCGTTCGCCGGCGGCCCCTGGTTCGACGCCCTGTGGCGGGCCCTGCCGGGGGCCGGCGCCGACATCGTCGACGAGCACTACTACGCCCCCCCCGCCTGGTTCCATGCGCACGCCGACCGCTACGACGGCTACGACCGCCGCGGTCCGCCGGTCTGCGCCGGGGAGTACGCCGCCCACCTGCCGCCAGACCCGGCCAGCGGCCGGCGGCTGAACACCTGGGAGGCGGCGCTGGCGGAGGCGGCCTTCATGACCGGCCTGGAGCGCAACGGCGACGTGGTGCGCCGCGCCGCCTACGCGCCGCTGCTGGCCCACGCCAACGCCTGGCAGTGGGCGCCCAACCTGATCTGGTTCGACAACCTGCGCGTGCTGCCCTCGCCCTCCTACCAGGTGCAGAAGCTCTTTTCGCGCCATTCCGGCGACCGCATCCTGCCCCTGCGCCTGGTGCCGCCGGCGGCGGCCGGGGTGGACCTGCGCCTCTGGGCCAGCGCCACCCTGGACGAGGGCCGCGGCGAGATCGTCCTCAAAGTGGTCAACGGCGGCGACGCCCCGGTCGCGGCGCAACTCGCCCTGCCCGGCCGGGGGGAAGCGGCGAGCGGCGGGCTCTGCATCGTACTGCAGGGAGCGCGCGCGGACGGAGACCCGCTGGCCGCCTCCGCGCCCCTGCGGCCGGTGGAGTCCGCCGTTCCCGGCGGGCGGGAGTTCGGCCACGCGTTCCCGGCCCGCTCCCTGACCGTGCTGCGGCTGAAATCGAGGTAGGCGACATGCCCGCGACGATCCCGCGCGCTCTCCGCCTCGGCACCCCCGGGACGGAAGCCGCTGCCCGCGGGGGGGGATTTTTTGGCCTCCATGCGTTAACGTTAACATCCCCGCTCCCGGCGAGGTGGACCCACCGCCGGGAGGTCGCACTCCGGGCTCCGGGAACCTTGGCCGGCGCCCTGCAGACGGCTTTTCCGCCGTCTTTGTCCCCCTTCTCCCCCGCGGCACTCGCCATAGATTATTCCCCGTGCAAGGAGGTGACCATCGGCGGCAGCCAACCCGGACATCATATGCCCGTCAGTCATACAACGTCATCCAAACTCTAAGGAGGGAAAATGAAGAAACGAATTATTGCAGCCGTTTTCGGCCTGCTGTTCGTCGCCGCCATGATCGGCTACGCCCAGGTCAACAGGCAGAACGGCGTGATCCGCGGAGTCGTCACCGACAAGGAAGGCAACGCCCTGCCGGGGGTGAAGGTCACCGCCCAGAGCCCGTCCCTGATGGGGGCGGTCGAGTCCATCACCAACGAGACCGGCACCTACCGCCTGCTCAACCTGACCCCCGGCGTCTACACCCTCACCGCTGAGCTCGAGGGGTACAAGACGGCGAAGCGGACCGGGATCAAGGTGGAGGTCGGCCAGACCTACACCGTGATGCTGGCCACGGAGATGAGCCAGGTGAAGGAGGAGATCACCGTCACCGGCACCCCGCCGCTGGTCGACATCCAGTCCAACAAGATCACCACGGTCGTCTCCAACGAGCTGCTGAAGAACCTGCCGCTCAGCCGGGACATCACCCGCATGACCGCCTTCATCCCCGGCACGGTCGACAACATCCTGGGCCCCTACTCGGGCCAGGTCCATGGCGGCAACACCGGCGCCACGGCGTTCGAGATCGACGGTGTCAACGGCGAGAGCGCCACCACCGGCGGCATGCAGAATTCCCCGCAGTTCGAGAGCGTCGAAGAGATCGAGATTCAGACCGGAGGCCTCTCGGCCGCGGTGGGCGCCACCGGCGGTTCCTTCGTCTCGGTGCTCACCAAGTCGGGCGGCAACCAGCTCCATGGCCAGGGCCAGTTCTACTACACCGCCAAGGGCCTCAACCAGGTGCTCTTCACCGACGACGAGCTCGGCGCCTTCGGCATCTCCAAGCCGACGTTTGCCAAGTACGACTGGAGCGGCTCCGCCTCGCTGGGCGGTCCGATCGTCAAGGACCGGCTCTGGTTCTACGGCACCCTGGAGTACGCCAAGAACGAGTACGCGCTGAGCTTTCTGCCCTTCACCGTCAACGGCACCAGCTACCAGGCCTACACCAACCCGTCCAAGACCCTGAAACCCTTCTTCAAGCTCTCCGGCCAGATCAACAACAACATGCGCGCCTTCGTCATGTACAACCGGTCGACCACCAAGAACCTGACCAACACCGGGGCCAACATCGCCTACGACGCCACCCTGACCAGCGACTACACGCTGGACGCGGCCTCCGCCGAACTGAACTGGACCCTGGGCGCCAACTCCTACGTCAACCTCCGCGGCGGTTTCGTCGGCAGCTACCGCGAGACCGTGGCCCACAGCGAGGCGCGCGAGAACGTGTCCAACATCGACGACTACAACGGCCGCCAGTGGGGCAACGTCCCCGGCGACGAGCAGTACACCACCCGCAAGAACCCCTTCACCGCGTCGGTCCGGCTCACCCATTTCCTGGACAACGTGCTGGGCGGCAACCACGAGATCGGCGCCGGCATCGAGTACCTCTACCAGTTCGACCGCCTGCCGGTCACCCGCGGCAACGCGCAGATCCACTACTGGTACAACGGCAACCCCTACGGCAACGTGGCCCGCGGCCGCGACCGCAGCGTCTACGGCGACAGCACCATCCGCTTCGGCGTCCTGCCCTACAACAAGGGCGATGCCACCAAGGACCTGCGCGGCTACCGCGTGAGCGGCTACCTGCAGGATTCGTTCACCATCAACAACCGCCTGACCATCAACCTCGGCGCCCGCTTCGACAAGTACTGGGGCGGCTTCGGCGGCGGCGGCTCCACCGGCCTGGGCAGCGGCACCCTGGCCTACCAGATCGGTGAGGAGCTGGCCAACACGCTCGGTTACAACCCCTACGCGGCCTTCACCGTGGAGCCCATCAAGAAGGCCATGGACTTCACCACCATCTCGCCGCGCCTCGGCGTCTCCTACGACCTCTTCGGAAACGGCAAGACCGCCCTCAAGGCTTCCTACAGCCG
Source organism: uncultured Clostridia bacterium (assembly GCA_964479735.1). GTDB lineage: Bacteria > Acidobacteriota > Aminicenantia > UBA2199 > UBA2199 > CAYZNT01. Next base: position 126,704 of record CAYZNT010000001.1, on the reverse strand, counting down.
CTACTACGAGGCCATGCCGGTGATGTGGTTCCACCGCATCCAGTCCGACATCCAGGCCTACTACAACTTCTACTGGTGGGACAGCAACGGCAACCAGATCGCCGACTCCGGCGACACCTTCAAGCCGACCAACCTCTACCAGTTCACCAAGCAGGACCCGGAGATCCTGAAGTGGGGCGTCGCCGGCGCGAACGCCGGGAAATTCGAATTGAAGGCCCCCCTCAACAACGAGTTCATCGTCTCCATCTCCCACGAGCTGGCCAAGAACCTCTCGGCCAAGGCGCAGTACGTCTACCACAACACCTCCCGCGACCACACCATGGGCAACTACAGCATCTCGACCGGCCAGCACCTCAGCTCGGTCGAGGACGCCCCCGGCCTGTGGGTGGCCAAGGAGGTCACCGTTCCGGCCTACGGCAAGTACCCCTCCTACACCGGCACCCTCTACTTCGCCAAGAACGGGGCGTTCTGGGACAGCGTGATGTGGCAGCAGTTCACCAGCCCCTACTCCAAGCGCCGCTACAACGGCCTCGAGCTGTCCATCGACAAGCGCTACGCCAACGGCTGGGCCCTGGGCGGCTCGGTCACCATCTCCCGCACCCGCTCCACCGAGGACACGGAATGGGGCGAACTGACCCCCAACAACGTCGACCTGTTCGACATCTCGCCCCTGGACATCCCGGTGGTGGCCACCATCTACGGCTCGTTCAAGCTGCCGCTCGGTTTCGTCGGCTCCTTCATCTTCCGCCACGAAGAGGGCCGGCCGGTGGACAACTCCCTCTGGGTCTACGCCGGCGACGCCTGGGTGGCGGCCAACGACATCAACCCCGACTACGCCTGGGCCTACTGCCGCATGGAGCCCCTGGGCACCCGCCGCGGCCCCTCCTTTGACAACGTCGACCTGCGGCTGGAGAAGGAGTTCAAGTTCAAGTTCGGCACCCTCTCCGTCTTCGCCGACGTCTTCAACCTGCTCGGTCGCCGCAACCTCGCTTACGGCTACATCCCCGGCGACTGGTACGATGCCGGGACCGGCGACTACTACACCCGCTGGGATTACGGCAGGGTGACCGGGATCCTTTCGAATACGGGCATCCGCACCTTCAAGCTTTCCGCCCGCATCAGCTTCTGATTCCGCATTCACGGGGGGGAGGGAGAAATCCCTCCCCCCTCTTGTTTCCGCATCCGATTGGCCCATAATGGAGTCATGAAGGAAATGAACCTGACACCTCTTCCCCTCCTGGCCCTGCTGCTGGCGGCGTGGATCGTCCCGCTGCCGGCGAAAAGCGCCCCCCCCCCGTCCGGACTCTCCCCCGAGCACCGCCAATGGCTGGAGGAGGAGGTGGTCTACATCATCTCTCCGACCGAGCGCCGGGTCTTCCTGCAGCTGGGCAGCGGCTCGGAGCGGGAGCGGTTCATCGGCGCCTTCTGGCGCCACCGGGACCCCACGCCGGGAACCCCGCAGAACGAGTACCGGGAGGAGCACGACCGGCGGTTGGCCCACGTCAACCGGGTCTTCAGCCGCTCCGCCCCCATGCCCGGCTGGCGCACCGCCCGCGGCCGCATATACATCATTCTGGGCGAGCCGATGAGCGTGGTCCACTACGACAACAACCCCGAGCTGAAGCCGTGCGAGGTCTGGTACTATCAGGGGCTGACTTCCCTCGGGCTTCCCGAGGGGCTGCAGCTGGTCTTCTACCAGGAGGGAGCCGGCGATTTCGAGCTCTACCGGCCGGCCCAGGACGGGCCCATGGCCCTGATCCTGGCCTGGAAGCACCGCGAGGCGCCCAACGACTTCGAAGGCGCCTTCGAGCGGCTGGCCCAGATCGAGGCCAACCTGCTCGGCCCCTCGCTGAGCGTCGATCCCGGCGACACCGTCAACAGCTACGGCCACCCCTCGCCGTCGTCCGAAATCCTGATGAACAAGGTCGCCGACACCCCCTGGAAGCGAATCGAGGACCAGTATGCCCGCAAGTTCCTGGAATACAAGGACCGGGTGGAGGTGGAGTACAGCACCAACTGGGTTCCCAGCAACGGCCAGCTGTTCATCCAGCCGGGCGACTCCGGCATCGCCTGGGTCCACTATGCCATCGAGCTGAAGAACCTGGTGCTCGACACGTACGAGGACAAGTACTTCACCGCCCTCCAGGTCAGCGGCAGCGTCACCACCCCCGACGGGCTGGTCGTCCACCAGTTCGACAAGACCGCCTCCCTGAGCCTGAGCGCTTCCCAGCTCCAGGAGGTCCGCTCCCAGCCCTTCACCTTCCGCGACCTGTTCCCGCTCATCCCCGGCCGCTACCAGCTGACGGTCCTGGTCAAGAACGAGGCCTCCAAGGAGTTCACCACGCTGGAGAAGGCCATCGACGTCCCCGTCCCGGGAGGACCGGCCCGCATCGCCTCGCTCCTGCTCGGCTATCGCTCCGCCGATGCCGCCGCGGAGAGGCAGGCCAAGCCCTTCCAGTTCGGGCCCTTCCAGATCTCCACCCAGCCGGGGCAGCTCTTCACCAGCCGGGACACCCTGGCGGTCGCCTTCCAGGTGCTCGGGCTGAGCCCGGAGCGGCGAACCGGCGCGGTCGTCCACTGGACGATCCTGCGCGAAGGCCGCCCCTTTCTGGACCGGCGGCGGCCGCTGGGCGAGTACCCGGCCTTTCCCTTCTGCCTGGAGAGCATTCCCCTGGCTTCGCTGGACCCGGCCTACTACACCCTGCGGCTCGTCCTGGAGGCGGGGGGGAGGGAGACGGCGCCGCTCGACGCGGAGTTCGGCGTCTCTCCGCAGGCGGCCCTGCCGCGGCCCTGGTTCTATTCCCGCTCCCAGCCGGACGAGGGCGATCCCCGCTTCATGCAGGCCGTCGGCGACCAGTTCCTGAAGGCCGGCCGGCTGGAGCCGGCGCAGAAGTGGCTGGAGGGGGCGTTCCGACTCAACCCCGGCAGCTCCGATACCGCCCTGAGCCTGGCCCAGCTCCACATGGCCACGGGGCGCGCCGGAGCGGCAGCCGCCCTACTGGCCCCGTTCGCGGCGGATGAAAGCCAGGCGGGCTATCCCGTGCTGCTGGCCTGCGGCCAGGCCTGGCTCCAGGCCGGGGAGTTCGCCAGGGCCGAGCGCTGCCTCGACGGGGCCCTCGCCCGCTTCGGCGTCAACACCACCCTGCTCAATGCGCTCGGCCAGTGCCATATCGGGTTGAAGCGCCCGGGAGAGGCGCTTTCGGTTCTGGAGAAGTCCCTGCAGCTCGACCCCCGGCAGGAGGAGATCCGCCAACAGGTCGAGGCCCTGAAGAGGCGGCAATGAGGCGGCCGGTTTTCTCCTGGCTGAAGCTGGCCTTGCTGGCCGGAAGCCTGTCGCTGGCCGCCTGCCACCTCTACCGGTTGGAGCGGAAACTCGACCCGGCCAGCGCCGACTTCCTGAGCCGGGTGAGCTGGATCATCACCCGCCAGGAACGGAAGATCTTCCTCGAGCTTCCGGCCGCGGAGAGGCCGGCCTTCGTCGAGGAGTTCTGGCGCCGCCGCGACCCGAATCCGTCCACGGAGGAGAATGAACTGCGCGAGGTGTACGAGGCCCGGGTGGAGGAGGCGGGCCGCCTCTTCCGCTCCGAGAGCCGGCCGGGCTGGCTGACCGACCGCGGCCGCATCCTCATCCTCTTCGGTTTGCCGGATGAGCGCCGCAACGTCCCCTCGGTCGCCAGCAGCAGCCTCTCCTGCTACGAGCAGTGGGTATACGGCAACTTCCCGGTGCTCTTCATCGACAAGGACTGCACCGGGGAGTACCGGCTCGAGACCCACGATCTCAGCTCGATCCGTTCCCTCAACCTGGAATACATGCACGAGCTGGGTTTGGCCCAGGACGCCGTCCAGCGGGAGCTCCAGCCGCGCGATGAACTCTTCGACATCGACGTCCGCCTGCAGGTCGAGGCGCGCGGCGCCGACCGGCTGGCCGGGTTCGTCCAGCTGCGGCTGCCGCTCGACCGTCTGGCCTTCGAGGTTCAGGGCGACCGGCACCGCTGCCGGATGGAGTTGAAGCTGGCTTTCCTCGATCCCTCGGGAAACCCGGTCCGGGAACTCCGTTCCAAGCCGGAGCTGGAGTTCCGCTCCACCGACCTGGAGGCCGGCGAAGCGAACCGGTTCCACTCGCTCCGGGTGCCGTTCCAGGTGACCGGAGAGGAGGCCGTCAGCCGGCTGGAGCCGGGGAAAAGCGAGCTGCTGCTGACCCTGACGTTCGTCACCGACGGCCGGATCCTTCAGAAACGGGTCGGGCTGTAATGAGTTCCGTGAACATCCTTCAGCCGTTCCATACCGGGAGACAACCCATGAGACGCCAATCGACTGCCGGGAACTGGTTTGTTGCCGGTGCGGGGATTGCGGCGGCGTGGCTGCTGGCCGCAACCGCCGCGCTGCCGGCCCAGGAGATGCTGGGCGGACGCGGCCGGCTCTCCGGCAAGGTCCAGGACGGGGAGAAGAAGCCGCTGGCCGGGGTGCAGGTCGTGGTCCAGAGCGTGGAGTCGCCGGCATCGAAAGTCGAGGCGGTGACCGACACCCGGGGCGGCTTTGCCGTGGGCGGCCTCCGGACCGGGATCTGGAGCGTCAGCGCCAGCAAGGAGGGCTTCCGGTCCGTGAACATGCAGGTGGAGGTCCGTCAGTTGCGCTCCAATCCGCCCCTGGTCCTGGTCCTGCAGAGCTTGGAGTCGGCCGTCGCCCAAGGCTCCAGGCTGGAGGCCGGCGACCAGCTGACCCGGGGCAACCAGCTTCTGGAGAGCGGCAAGTATGCGGAGGCCCGTGACGTGCTGGAGAAATTCCGCGCCGACCATCCCGAAGCCTGGCAGGTCGGGCTGCAGATCGGTCTCTGCCGGATCAAGGAGGGCGAACTGCAGAAAGGCGAGGAAGAGCTGAAGAAACTGCTGGAGACGATCGTGGCCACCTCCGGGGCCTACGAGAAGGATGCGGAACGAGCCATGCAGGCGCTGGCCGGCCTGGGCGAGGCGGCGATCCGGCGAAACGACCCGCAGGCCGGGATGAACCTGTTCCGCCAAGCCCTGGCCCTGTCTCCCACCAACGAAGTCCTGGCCTACAACGTGGCGGAGATCCTGTTCTCCAACCAGAAAACCGACGAGGCCATCCCCTTCTACCAAATGGCCATCGGCATCCGGAAGGAGTGGGCCAAGCCCTACCGGAAGCTGGGCATGGCCCTCCTAAACCAGGGCGATTACCCGCCCGCTCTGGAAGCCCTGCGCCAGTTCATCGCCCTCGAGCCGGACAGCCCGGCCGCCGCCGAGGCCCGGGCGATCATCGAGGCGCTCGAGAAGGCGAAGTGACGGGCGGCTTCTCCGCCCGAAGCGGCTTTCAGAGGATCCGGATACGGAACACGCAGCGGCGGTGGCCGCGCCGGATCGACTCTTCCAGCTCTGCCCGGACCGGCTTTTTCAGCACCGCGGAGTAGGCGGCCTCCTGCCAGCCCAGGGTGCATTCGCAGAAGTCAACCGGAGTCTTCTCCGGGTCGACCAGCGGGCAGGTGCAGCGGTCGGCCCGGTCCACGATCCGGATGAGGCCGGTCTTCTCGTCCCAGGTCGCCTCGGCCACCCACTGCCGGCGGATTTCGTCCAGGAAGCCGGTGAGGTCGCCGCGGTATTTGGCGAATAGGTCGGTGTAGCTCTGCGCGCATTCGGCGCCCAGCCGGCGCAGGATTTTTCTCCGTTCCGCTTCGCCCAGCTCCTCGCCCAGGATGGCCACCAGCCTGGCGAACCGGTGGCGGGAGGCGCCCAGCTGCCAGGTCAGCTCCGCCCGGTCCATGTCCTCCGGGCTGGGTTCGGCCGCGGCCTGCCCCGGGACGGAGCGGGCTGCGCCGGCCAGGGCGAGGCAGGAGCAGGAACCGCCGGCGCACACCCGGATGAAGGCCTTCCGGTTCATTGGCCCTCCGCCGCCGGTCGCAGCTCGATCCAGGTGGAACCCTTCTGCAGGGGGATGACCAGGGCGCCGCGCTCGCTCCTGAGCCCGGCGGGCGGCCGGTATTCGTTCACCCGCTCGATCCGGGCCGGCTGCTCGATGCGCAGCCTGGCTTCCGGGGTGAAGCGGTCGGCCGGGGCCAGCTCCAGCCTCACCGTGCCCGTGGACCGGTCCAGCTCCGCCGCCACGAACCGGCCGGCGTCCAGAGTCAACCACAATCCAAGCGGCGCCAGGTAGAGGCGGCTGCGGAAGGAGTCGAGCGGAGTGAGGCGCACCCGCGGCCCCGCCGCCTGCAGGTTGCCGCCGAAGGCCAGCCAGCCGAACTCGGGATGATCGACCAGGTAGGCGGCGGTGGAGACGGCGTGGCCGAAGAAGTTCTGCGCGTAATCGCCGCTGATCCCGTCGTGGCGCAGGGTGTCGGGGAAGGAGTGAAAGGCGGCGGCGGCGAAGCCCTCGCGGTCGATGTTGGTCAGCGTCCCCATGATGCCGCCGTAGCCGATGCGGAGCAGGTGGAAATCCCCGGGATTTTCCCGGTAGTCGTCCAGCACCGGGATGGCGTTGATGCTCGAGCCGTAGTGGTGCAGCTGCCGCTCGATGCGCCGGAGCTTGCCGGCGTAGAGGAAGTCCCAGAAGCGGCGGGCGCTGCCGTTGTAGCCCCAGTGGGGGATGGCCGGCATGTAGGCGAGGATGGCGTCGATGCAGACCCGGGCCTTGGCCTGGTCGCCGAAGTGCTTGGTCCAGGTGTAGACCTCCTCCTGGCCGGTGGAGTCCCAGGGCATCTCGGAGCCGAAGGGGTAGGCCTTGGTGCGCCAGATCGCGGCGCGTTCCCGCATGCGCTCCTCGACCGCGGCGGCCAGGGCGTCCATTCCTTCCCGCCGCAGGTCGAACAGGATCTGGCGGAAGACCGAGCCTTCCATGTTGCCGAACTGGGTGTAGTAGGGGGCGAAGCGCACCATGGCCAGGATCGTCCGGGCGGCGTTCTCCAGGTACCAGTTCCAGGGATGGTTGTCGACCAGGCCGGGATGGTTGCGCGCCAGGCGGTACATGATCCAGTGCAGGGCGGCCACGTGGGGGTAGTTGAAGGAGCGGTCCAGCCGTTCGCTGTGCTCCTGGTTCCAGCTGGTCCAGGAGCGCCAGTCGATGTCGCCGCGGTAGAACCCGGCCGGGAGGAGGTTGGGCTGGTAGTAGAAGAGGCTCTTGCGCACGCCCCATTTCCGCTCCCCATCGCTGATCTGCAGCCCGCCCCAGAGCACCCCGTCGATGAAGCGCTGGAACTTCGAGACCTGGGCCCGATCGGGCTGGCCGAGGAGCTTCAGGGCGCCGCTCAGCCAGGAAGAGCCGCCCTCGTCACCCAGGCCGGCGATCCAGACCCGGGGTTCCTGGGTGACGATGCGGTTCTGGTCGCGGTCGTAGGTCATGATCGAGGGAGCGCGCCGGAAGAAGTCGTTCCGGTCCTCGAACCAGTGGCGGGTGAAGAGAAAGCGGCCCAGGTCGGCGACCGCCTCGGCCGCGGGCTTGATCCGGTAGTAGTGGACGGACTGCTCCAGCCCGTCTTCGTAGGTGACGTGGAGCCTGGCCCGGCCCCAGCCCCGGCCGCGCAGGGTGTAGGCCTGCCAGTTGCCGGGGGTGGAGCGGTCGGCGCGAATCTCCAGGGCGCCGGTGGGTTCCACCCGCAGCTGGCGGACCGGGGATTCGTGCCGGAGGAAGAGCCGGCCGTCGGTGTCGGTCGGCAGCACGTATCCCGGGATGCCGACGGCGACGGGACGGCGGTGGGAGGCCAGGGTCTGCTCGATCTGGCGGACCCCTTCGCTGAGCAGGAAGCGGACGCCGTAGCTTCGCGTCTCGCCGGGGGCCAGGGTCGCAGATGTCGGCGGGTTCCAGGGCTGGGCGGCCCGCCACTCGTTCTCCACCCAGGCCCGGGAGTGGACCACCCAGGAGAAGAAGCCCTCGAAGGTGTGGCCGCGGGGGGTGGAATCGGTGAAGGGCGGCGGCGGGTTGGACCGGGGGGAGGAGGGCGGCAGGATGGGGTTCCAGGCTTCGAGCGGGGTGCGGCCGTCGGGAACGACCAGCAGGACCGGGCCCCGGCCGTTGAGGCGGGTCACCTGGACGTAGCCGGCATCGAGGCCGATGTAGGGCTCGGTGAACGAGCAGGCGACGTGGGCCTCGTCCAGGTCGCGGTCGTTGAGGATGTTGTTGAAGACCATGGGAATGGCCAGTCCGCCGACCTCCACCGGCTGTTCGGAGGGGTTCTTCAACCCGAAGCGCAGCACCAGGATTTCGCCCTCCAGCAGCCAGGTGCGGGTGACCTGAAGCGGGCAGTCGGCGCCCAGGGCCGGCGTCAGGTCGGCGGAGGCCAGCAGCGGCTCCTTGACGGCCTGGGCGACGACCGGGGCCCGCGACCGGGAGCTGGAGTAGTTCCGCCACTCGCCGCCGTCGCACCGCAGGCGCAGGTCGATGTCGCCGGTATGGGTGAAGCCGGGCCGGCAGCGCTCGGCCAGGCGGTCGCCGGGGGCGAAGTCGAAGCCGCCGTTTTCGTGCGGCTTGAGGGCGGCTACCGTCTGCGAGGAGCGTACCAGGCGCAGGATGAACGACGGGGTGTAGAGGGTCCAGATGCCCCGGTCGAGCATGGCGCCTCCATCCGGCGCGGCCGTCGGCTCCCCGGCCGGGCCGGCTGAAGCAGCAAGGCCGGTTCCGGCGATCAGCAGCCAGAGGACGATGCGGAAGATTCGCTGGTGGTTTTTCATGGTTCCTCCCTGATGGGTCTCGATGGGTCTTTGGCGTTTTGTCCGGCGCCGGCCGGGAACGGATTCGCGTCGGGTCGGATCATGTCGGGTCGGTCAAGGTCCGTCACCTCACGCTCAGGGTGACGATGCTCAGGGGCGGCAGTTGGACCGTCAGCTGGTTCCCTTTCATCCGGGCGCCCCGGAAATCCGCGGGAGCGACCGCCTCCGGCTTCTCGAACGTGTTGCGGGCGTTCATGGCCGGTGCGGACAGGATGCGGCCGGTCACCGTGGACGCTTTCAGGCCGCGGATCTCGCAGGCCACTTCCAGCGGCCGGTGGGGGTCGATGTTGCTGAGCGAGACATGAACGACGCCGGCGGCGTCGCGCGAGGCGGAGGCCGAAAGGGCCGCCAGCCTCTCCCGGCCGAACGCGTAGGGGCGGCTCCGCTGGATGGTGAGCGGCAGCCGGGTGGCCTCCTGGTGGACCTGATAGAGGTCGAAGACGTGGTAGGTGGGGGTCAGCACCATTCGGTCGTCGCGGGTGAGGATGGGGGCCTGCAGCACGTTGACCAGCTGGGCGAGGTTGGCCATCCGGACCCGCCCGCAGTGGGCGTGGAAGATGTCGAGGTGCAGGGCGGCCACCAGGGCGTCGCGCATGGTGTTCTGCTGGTAGAGGAAGGCCGGGTTGGTGCCGGGCTCGGGATCGTACCAGGTGCCCCACTCGTCGACCACCAGGGCCACCTTCTTGTCGGGGTCGTAGCGGTCCATGACCGTCTCGTGGCTGGCGATGATGCGGTCGATCTCCCGGGCCCGCTTCAGGATGTCGACGTAGCGGTCCTCGCCGAATTCGCTCGCCGAGCCCCGGTCGCGCCAATCGACGGTGTAGTGATGCAGCGACAGCCCGTCCATCCGCCAGTTGCGGTTCTTCATCAGCTCGTCGGTCCAACGGGTGTCCCGGCCGTTGGCGCCGCAGGCGATGACGAAAAGCGGCCGCTCCTCCGAGGTCTCCTTGCAGTAGCTGGAATAGCGGCGGAAGACGTCGGAGTAGTATTCCGGCCGCATCTCGCCTCCGCACCCCCAGGCCTCGTTGCCGATGCCGAAGAAGCGGACCAGCCAGGGGGCTTCGCGGCCGTTGGCCCGGCGCCAGTCGGCCATGGGGCTGCGCCCGGCGAAGTTCATGTACTCGACCCACTGGGCCATCTCCTGCACCGTGCCGCTTCCGGCGTTGCCGGTGATGTAGGGCTCGCAGCCCAGCTGCCCGCACAGATCCAGGAATTCGTGGGTGCCGAAGGCGTTGTCCTCGACCACCCCGCCCCAGTTGGTGTTGACCATCTGCGGTCGCGAGCCGCGCGGGCCGACGCCGTCCTTCCAGTGGTACTCGTCGGCGAAGCAGCCTCCCGGCCAGCGCAGGTTGGGGATGCGGATCTTTTTCAGCGCCGCGACGACATCGGCCCGGATGCCGCGGAGGTTGGGGATGGGGGAGCCCTCGCCGACCCAGACGCCCCCGTAGATGCAGCGTCCGAGATGCTCGGAGAAGTGGCCGTAGATGTGGCGCGAGATGGTGCCTCCGTTCCGGTCGGCGTCGATCACCAGGCGGTCGGCTCCCGGCGGCTCGGCGCCCGTGGCGGCGGCCCGGCCCGCCCATGCGGCCAGGGCAATGACGGCGAACGAAGAGACGGCGGCGCGGCGGATGGTTCTCATGGTCGTCCCTCCCGGAGTCATCTCGTTTCCGATCCGGCGGCCAGCCGGATCTCCCGCTGCGGCGTGGAGAGCCATTCGCAGCCGGTCTCGGTCACCTGGACCATCTCCTCGATGGAGACGATGCCGTGGCCGGGGACGGTGAGGCGCGGCTCGATGGTGAAGACCATGCCCGGCGCCAGCGGCCGGAAGGGCTTGCCGGCGTACTTCTCCCAGGCGGGCCCCAGCAGCGCCGTGCCGTCGTGGGCGAAGCGGCCCACCTGGTGGCCGAGGCCGTGGGGAAAGGAAGCATACCCGGCCGCGGTGATGAAATCGCGGGCGATGGCGTCGATTTCCACCCCCTTCACGCCGGGTTGAATGGCTTGCTGGGCCCGGGCGACGGCTTCGGCGACGGTGGCGAATCCCCGGGCTACTTCCGGCGGGGTTTCGCGCTCCCCCGGGCGGGGGACGTAGAAGGTGCGCTGCAGGTCGGAGCAGTAGCCGCCCACGCGCACGCCGAAGTCGATGGTCACCAGGTGGCCTGGCTCGACCCGGCGCCCCCCGGGGGCGTAATGGGCCTCGGCCGTGTCGGGACCGCTGAAGACGGTGGGGCAGGTGCCCGGCGCCCAGGCGAACGACAGGTCGCGCCGGCGCACTTCGTTCTGCATCCAGCCGGCGATCTCCTCCTCGCTGACTCCCGGGCGGATGAATCCGCCGACGCCGCCAAAGATCGCTTCGGCCTGGCCGACGGCGGCGCGGACGAGGGAAAGCTCGCTGTCGGTCTTGCGCTCGCGCAGGGCGGAGACGACGGCCTCGGCCGAGACCAGGCGGTCGGCCATGCCGATCTCGCCCAGCAGGGCCTGCAGAGTCCGGTACATGCCGTGGGTGAGGCCGTCGCAGATCTCGCTGTCCTCGGAGTAGTTGACGGCGATCCGGGCCGGGTCGAGCCGGCGCAGGGCCTGCTGGAGGGGCTCGCGGATGCCGGTGACGTAGCCGGTCACCTCGTCCCAGGCGCCGGTGTCCCGCACCGCCTGCCGGTCGTACTGGCCGACGATGGCCAGGGTGCGGCCGTCGGCGCAGACGATGAAGGCGGAGTGCCAGGTGACGTCGGCCGCGGCCAGGAAGGGCAGCACCGGGTCGCCGTTGATGCTGCTTTCACGGGTGAAGGTGAGCCAGCAGGGGATGCCGGCCTCGGCCAGCAGCGTTTTGGCCTGGGCGACTTTTTCCCGGATGATCATGCGTACTCCTTCAGCGGCTGTACCGGAGCAGGTGGCGGTAGATGGCCAGCAGCGGGAATATGGCCAGCGCGATGAGCGCCGAGAGCAGCAAGAAATAGAGGTGGTGGGGCATGGAGCCGTACCATTTGCCCACCAGCCCGGAGCCATAGCTTCCCAGCGCCGTGGCGGCGAACCAGCCGCCCATCATCAGCCCCTGGAGGCGCGGCGGGGCCACCTGGGTGACGAAGGACTGCCCCATGGGCGAGATGAGGATCTCGGCCAGGGTGACCACCAGGTAGGTGGAGATCAGCCAGGCCGGCGACATGAGGTTGGCGTCCCGGTTCCCGCCGCCCAGGCAGGCTTGGACCATGACCAGGTTGGCCAGGATCATGATCCCCATGCCCAGGAGGATCTTCCGGGGGGTGGATGGCTCCCGGCCGCGGTTGCGCAGGCGGGCGAACAGGGCCAGCATCAGGGGGGTCAGGGCCAGGATGAAGAAGGGTTGGAAAAACTGGTAGGTTTCCGGCCGCAGCCACACCAGGCGGCGGGTGGAGCGCTCGGCGAAGAGGGTGAGGGCGAATCCGTTCTGGTAGAAGGAGACCCAGAAGAAGATGACGATGAGGAACAAGCCGACCAGGGTGACGATGCGGCGCCGCTCGTCCTGCCGGTCCGCTTGGCCCGGGCCGGCTGCCGGGCTGGAAAGGGGAGAGGCGGCGGCCTGGGGGGATTTGGCCTGGGGCGGCACATGCTTCTCTCCCAGGGCCAGGATCAGGAGCGCCAGCAGCAGGCCGAACGCCGAGATCCAGAACGAGAGGGTATAGGAGTGGAACACCACGCTGTTCAGGGTGGCCAGCAGCGGGGCGATCATGGCCCCCAGGTTGACTCCCATGTAGTAGATGTTGAAGCCGGTGTCTTTCAGTTCCGGTTGGCCGGCGTACAGTTTCCCCATGGTCACCGACATGTTGACCTTGAAGATGCCGGTGCCGACGGCGACCAGCAGCAGGCCGGCCAGGAAGGGCCAGACGCGCTCCCGGGAGGAGAGGGCCAGCGCCGCGTAGCCGCAGGCCATCAGCATGGCGCCGATGCGGATGGTGCGCAGCTGCCCGAGCACCCGGTCTCCCAGCCACCCGCCCAGCAGGGGGATGAAATAGCAGAGCAGCAGGAAGAGGCCGTAGACGTCGGCCTTGCGGGAGTCGGTCCAGGCGAATTCCTTGTCCATGAAGAGGACCAGGATGGCCATCAGGGTGTAGAAGCCGACCCGCTCCCACATCTCGGTGAAGAAGAGGACCGCCAGGCCCCGGGGATGTCGTTTCAGCACCTGCGCCTCCGCTTCACGGCCGACGGGCGGCGCGCACCGTCACCGCCGCCGAAGCGTGCCGGCGGGGATCGCATTCGGACCGCGCGGTCAGGGTGACGGTCGCCGACGGGGCGGCCCCGGGTCCCCGGGTCACCACCACCGGCACCGCCATGGAGCGGGCCGGGGCGAGCGCGGCCAGCTCGTTGGCCAGGCGGGCCTGCCAGCCCTCCCCGGCCACCTGGACGGAGAGGCGAAAGATGTCGCGGTGGAGCCAGGCCGAGACGTCCCGGGGGTGGGCGCCGGGATCGACCGGCGCCGCCGTCCCGGTGTTGCTCAGTTGGAACTCGCAAACCACCGGCTCCACCCCCGCCGGCTCCCCCTCCCGCGAAGCGGCCAGGGCGACGCCGCGCTGCTGGGGCCCGGGGTTGTCCAGCGAGCGCACCGCCAGGGTGTAGGAGAGGATGCCGGCGGCGTCCAGGTGCCGGTCGAGAATGTAGAAGTGGAGCCGGTTGGCGGCGTCCTGCCACTCGCAGCGGCTTCCGGAGCGGGCGCCGGCGTGGAAGAGCGCGTCGTTGAGCTGGCGGTAGTCGGCGATGGTGCGCATCACCGGCGTTCCGTCGGGCCGGTTGAAGTCGACCATGCGGATGTCTTCCGGGTGGGCGTCGATCACCCAGGTGAAGCAGCTGTAGCCGCAGGAGGGGCTCTCCAAGTCCTTGTTCTTGGCGATCAGCACGCCGTTGTCGGGGGTGAAGGAGTCGTAGCCGATGCGCTGCACCACCTCCAGGGAGTAGAAATCGAAGACCGGGGCCCCGGCGCAGAGGGGATCGCGGGCCATGTCGCAGGGCGGCGTGCGGTCGCGGGGCTCGCGGCCGTCCAGGGCCACGGTGACGCCGGCGAACTCCCCGGAAAGCGGATCCACGGCGCGGGCGGTGACCCTGGCCACGACCGGGCCGGAGAGGGCCAGCCCCTCCCGGCTGAGCTTCAGCACCTGGCCGGGTTCCACGAAGTGGAAGCGGATGCGGTTTCTCAGCATGAACCCGGCCGGCATGGCCGCACCCGCATCGGCCGGCACCACCCAGCGACGGTGCGGGCCGCCCGGGCCGTTGAAGGACCCGCGGTCCATGATGTCCCAGGGCCCGGACCCGGCGCGGCGGTAGGGGGTGACGTAGGGATTGTTGTTGTTGTCCCCGGTCTCGAAGGCGTAGTGGGCGATCTCGTGGGTGATGGTGCCGGAGTTTTCGCCCTGGCGCATCGACGAGAGCCCCCACTGCATCTGGCCGGCCTTCCAGGAGGTCCAGGGCACGTAGCGGGTGGCCACCCAGCGCGGCTTGGAGGGGTCGGGGTTGCCCCAGGCGGCGGGGATGTCGTCGGGCGACTGGAACTTCATTTCGCCGAACTCCTGCCAGACGCTGGTCTCGTCGTAGCCCGCGTAGATGCGCAGGACGATGTCATAGCGGCGGGCGATGTCCGGTCCCTGCTCGGCGCGCCACAGGGCGTCGCAGTCGGCCTCCAGGCGGCCGTCGCAGGCATACCCGCCCGGGCAGCCGCCCTCCTGGCCCCACTCGTTGAGCCCGTACTGGAAGAGTTTCTTGGGCATGCGGTAGGGGCCGTAGGCGTCCAGGGGCGGGATGCCGATCCGGCCCCGGGACTGCTCCATCCAGTAGCCGTTGATGGTCTGGCCGTGGTTGAGCGGGCCGGGCTGGTTGACGAAGCCGGCGTAGAACCGGGGGACCATCTCCCGGGCCACCGGGTCGACCTGGGGGTTGCCGAAGGGATCGGAGCCGCGGGGCAGGGTGATGACGAAGGGCTGATCCTCGAAGTCGACCGCGACCAGGGCGATGCGCAACTGGCGCCCCGAGGGCAATCCCGGGTCGGCCCATCGTTTCCCGGGAATGGGGCGGTAGTCGGCCCAGGTCATCTCCTGCTGGTCCTGGCATACCTGCGGGTCGATCGGAGGCAACCCGTCCCCGGCTTCCCTCCCGGCGGCGAGCGCGACCACCGCCAGGAACGCGATCACGGTGCAAACGAATTTGCCGTTCATGGTCTTCCTCCAGGCCGCTCAGCGGGCGGCGGTATCGGCCAGCGGGTATTCACGGGGCGGCTCGACGCCCAGCAGGTGCCGGACGAAGTAGTCCCAGCGCCGGCGCACGAAATAGCCGTTTCCCAGCCCGTGGTTGCGGTTGGGCAGGATCAGCAGGTCGAAATCCTTGTTGGCCTTGACCAGGGCGTCCACCAGCTGCAGGGTGGCGGCCGGGTGGACGTTGTCGTCCAGGTCGCCGTGCACCAGCAGCAGCTTGCCGCGCAGGTTGGCGGCCAGGGTCGGGTTGGCCTGCTGCCGGTAGTGGTCGCCGACGGGGTAGTCCATCCACAACTCGTTCCACCACACCTTGTCGCTGCGGTTGTCGTGACAGCCGGCCGAGGAGACGCCCACCCTGTAGAATTCCGGGTGGGCGAGCAGGGCGCGGGCCGAGTCGTAGCCGCCGGCCGAGTGTCCGTAGACGCCGACCCGTTCCAGGTCCATCCAGGGGCACTTCGCGGCCAGTTGCCGCAAGGCCAGGATGTGGTCTTCCAGGCCGGAGTCGCCCAGGTTGCGGTAGGAGACGTCGTGGAAGGCCTTGGAGCGCATGGCCGTGCCCATGCCGTCGATGGTCACCACCACGAAGCCCAGCTCGGCCAGGGCCGGGTCTCCGGACCGGGTCCGGAAGGACTTGGGGGTCTGCACGTGCTGCGGGCCGTTGTAGATGTCGTCGATGACCGGGTAGCGAAGGGTGGGGTCGAAACGGGAGGGGCGGTAGATGGCGCCGTAGATGGCCGTCCTGCCGTCCCGACCCACGGTCCGGAACGGTTCGGGAAAGCGCCAGCCGGCGGCCAGCAGCTTGCTCAGGTCGGCCTTCTCGAGTTCGCGCACCACCCGGCCGTCGCCGGCGCGCCGCAACGCGGTGAGCGGGGCGCTGTCGATGGTGGAGAAGGTGTCGACGAAAAAGCGGTTGTCGGGGGAGAAGCCGACCTCGTGGTCGGCGGCCTCCGGGGTGAGCAGGGCCAGGTCGTTTCCGTCCAGGCCGACGCGGTAGAGGTGGCGCAGGTAGGGATCGCGGCCCGGCTCGCGGCCGCCGGCGGTGAAATAGACCCGGCGGTTCTTCTCGTCGACGCGTTCGATGCCGCGCACCACGAACTCGCCCGATGTGAGCCGGCGCAGCGCGCCGCTGTTGCCGTCGACCCGGTAGAGATGGCACCAGCCGTCCCGCTCCGAGGTCCAGAGGTATTCCCGGCCGTTGCCGAGGATCTGCAGCCGGGTCATGCCGGGGTCGACGCACGTGGCGGACGTTTCGGTGAGAATGGAACGCACCGCGCCCGAGGCCGGATCGGCCTCGCAGAGGCGCACCGTGTGGTAGCCGCGCTCGGTCTCGGCGAAGACGATGCGCTTTCCGTCTCCGCTCCAGATGCCGTTGCCGGCGGCCTGCCACATCAGGAACGGGTTCAGCAGCGGGCGGCAGTCGATGCGGGTGACGGTGCGGGCGGCGATGTCGAAGACCAGCGGCTCGCTGCGGGTGACGAACTCGTCGCCGGGCAGTTCGTAGGGCCAGGAGAAGAGGCGCGCGCGGTTCCGGCCCGGCGGCGCGAACTGCACCAGGTGGTGCGACTGCACGCCGCGCTGGTCGATGCGCCAGCTCAGCAGGCGGCGCGAGTCGGGCGACCAGATGGCCTGGATGAAGGGCCGCGGCGGTTCCTCCCCGGCCTGCCGCAGCGCCGCCAGGTCGGGGGCCTCGCAGCCATAGGCATAGCGCTCGACACCGTCCCGGCTCAGGGCGACCTCCTCGCCGCCCGCCCCGGGGCGCAGGTGGAGGTTGTGCCCGCGCACGAAGGCCACCCAGCGGCCGTCGGGCGACGGCAGCTCGTCGGCGGGGCGGGGCTCGACCTTCTTCTCTGCCGTGCAGGCGTAGCGGTCGAGGTCGCAGCGCCAATCGCCGCCGTGGGCCTGGAAGAAGAGGGTCCGTTCGTCGGGACTGAAGCGGATGTCGCTGAAGGGCAGGTCGCCGGCGGTGACCGCCTTGCCCGTGGCCCGGGAGAGGGCGGCGGCCAGCCGGGCGTGGTCGAAGGCCGGCCGGACCCGGTTGCGGGCGGCGTCGACGAGCCGGAACTCGCGCCCGCCGGGTTGATCGTGGCGGTACCAGAAGCGCGCGCCCGGACCCAGCCAGTGGACCTGGGGGGCGGCGTTGAACACCAGCTTGGCGGCGTTCTGGGGCAGGAACTGTTCCGCTCGGCGGTAGTCGGCCGGCGTTCCCTGGCCGCGGGCGGCGGTCGTTGATGCCAGCAGGGCCAGGCACAAGGCGGAGGCGACAGAGACAGGCTTCATGGTCGTTTCCTTACCGGCAGGCGGCTTGCCCCGCCGCCGGGTCTGCCGGCTGGGTGGCGTGGAGGCACCCGCCCCACCGGGGGATCGGCGTTTCATGGGGATCGCCGGTCGGTCAACCGGGGCCGGGCCCAGACCCCGTGCGGCCCGCGGGGCCATTCCGGCTCCGCGCCCGACCCGTTCCCGGCGGCGGGGCGCACGCGCAGGGCGAGTTGGTGGATCCCGGCGACGTCGAGGGCGACCGGTCGCGGGGGGGTTCCCGGGGCGATCTCGCCGCTGTTCCAGAGCTCACGGCCGTCACCGCTGACGGTGAAGACCACGGCGTCCTTCGACCGGCTCCGGTCGTCCAGGCCGGCCAGGGCGGAAAAGGTCCGGTAGAGGCCGTGCAGGGCGAACACGACGTCGGCGTCTTGCGGGGCGGCGATCGCCCGGTCATGGCGCTTCCCGCCCAGCTGCGCGGTGGTCTCGCCGGGAGGCATGGGAGGCCGGGGAGCGCCAGCCGGCTCGAGCTGCGACAGGTCCACCTCGTCGGCCAGGACGGAGTGGACCGAGAAGGTCAGCTCGGCCTTCTTGTGCCCCGGCCCGACGGAGGCGTCGTCCCAGACCGAACGCACCTCGGCGGTGTAGGTGCGGTGCGGATCGAGGCCGCGCAGCGGGAAGGCGGTGGAGCCGGTGTAGCCCAGCAGCCGGCCATCCAGGTAGACCTGGTAGCCGGCGTTGAGATAGTACTGGGGATGCCAGTGCAGGTCGACGCCGTCCAGCCCGACCGCCTGGACGCGCAGCCCGGAGGGCTCGCGGGTCGGGAAGCGGTAGGCGGCGGCCGGGGCGAAGCTGACCCGCCACTCCACCTCGGCGGTCCGTGCCGGGTCGATGCGCACCGTGGCCCAGCCCTGGTGGTTGCGGACCTGCACGGGCAGCGAGCCGTTGGCGTCGCGGGCCGTCGCCTCGACGACCACGTGGTTCCTGCCGCGCGGGAAGGCGAAGTGCAGCTCGTAGGGATCGCCCCGGATGACCCGGCTGGCGCCGGAGAGCAGGCCGGCCCCGCTTTCGAGCCGCAGCAGGTCGACCCAGCCCTGGGTGATGTGGCGGCTGGTCGAGAGCAGCTGGATGGCGCCCTCGTCCTTCATGAGGGTCAGCACCCGGCAACTGGTCGGGGGCAGCTCGACGGCCAACCCGGCCTCCCAGGCGCCCAGGTATTCGCGGTTCCAGAAGTCGAAGACGTGGACCGGGCCGTCGCCGGCGATGCCCAGCTCGCGCCAGTCGAGCCGCACCATGGTCGATCTGCCGGACTCGAAGTTGAAGACGCCCACCACGTCGTAGGCGCGGCCCAGGTGGCCGACCTTCAGGTCCCAGATGCGCTTGTTGCGCGGCGAGGGGAACAGGTCGAGCGGCCGGATGTCGGTGGCCGGGAAGACCCGGCGCAGCAGTTCGACCCGCTCCTCCGCCAGGTCCATCAGGCGATCGCTGGCGAAGAGCGCCTGGCCGGTCAGCCCCTGCAGCGTGGCCCAGACGCGGGCCTGGTCGAGGGTCAGCGGCGGACGCAGCAGCATCACGTCCGGGTCGGTGTACCAGGCGATGTTGTGCAGGAAGTACGACTGCATGGTGGGCCAGAGGGCGGTGAAGAAGCCCTCCCAGCCGAGCACCACGTCGCCTCCCGTGCGCGAGCCGTCCATGATGCCCAGCCCCTCCAGGGGCAGGCCCCAGCAGCCCAGCAGGTAGCGCGACGGGCCGATGACCGAGCGGATGGCGGCCAGGGTCCGGCGATAGGCCGCCTCGCCCGCCTGCGGCCGGGCCATGAATCCTTTCTTCGCCTTGTATTCGTCCACCACGATGGGCTGGCCGTCGATCTTGAAGTAGTCGTAGCCCCATCCCACCAGGGTGGCGAAGAGGTCTTTGAGGTAGCGGAGCGCTGCCGGCGAGGAGGGGTCGAGCAGGTATTTCCCCTCCCACGTCTCCGATGCCGAGGAACCGTCGGGCTTCATCAGGAAGACCCGGGGGAGCTTCTCCACCACCGCCGGGTTGGACTGGCCGTGGGGGGCGATCCAGATTCCGGGGACCAGGCCGAGGGAACGGATGTGGGCGGCCAGCGCCGCCATGCCGGAGGGGAAGGCCCGGTCCACCCCGGTCCAGTCCCGCGAGCCGTGACGGCCGTCGGCGGTCTCCGCCTGCCAGCCGTCGTCGACCTGGACGTAGCGGGCGCCGTAGTCGCCCAGGTGGCGGGCGATCCACTCGGCGTTCCTTCGGACCTCTTCCTCGCTGACCTCCTGGTAGTAGTAGTACCAGGTGCAGAAGCCGGAGGGGGGGAGCGGGAAAACCGACTTGTCGATGGGGCGGTAGTGGGTGATCCCCAGCCGGTCGCGGAAGTAGCCGGAGATGATCGTGCCGTCCTTCAGCTGCATGCGATCGCGAACCGGGTCGAAGGTGCCGTCGGCGAGCGGCGTCTCCACCTCGCCCAGGGTCATCAGGAAGAGCTCCGGGTTGGGGCCGTCGCCGATGCGGGCCGGCACGGGGCGGGGCCAGGCGGGGCCGGCCGCGTGGGGGATGACGGAGGCTGGCGCGGCCGCAAGGGCCGCGTGGGGGAGGACGGAGGCTGCCGCGGCCGCAAGGGCCGCGTGGGGGAGGATGGAGGCTGCCGCGGCCGCAAGGGCCGCGTGGAGGAGGGCGGCCGCCGCGGCCCAGGCGCGGCGGACCGGCAACCGGGGGCGGAAAGAGATGGCGTCGGGGTTCATGCTTTTCTCCGGAGGGGGGAAAGAATGGCGCCCGTCGCGGCGTTGACCGGCCGATGGCTGCGGCTGTATAATGTCGTACGCACGGGCATGTTAACGTTACCGCAACCATTGTAGGAGGCTGCGGGCGAATTGTCAACACTCATGCCCAAGCGGGAGGTGACCGTGAACGGAACTGGGCTCCTGGTTTCGCTCGTGTTGATGCTGTCCACCCTGGGGGCGGCCGCCGCCGGCGGCGACGCCGCGGCAACCGGCGGGCAAGTCGAGAAGGGCCGCTTCCGTTTCCGCTACGGCCCGGGCGGCGTCTCCGCCCTGGCCCATCCCGGCGACCCGCACGGGGCGATGCTGACGCCGCCCGATCGACCGCTCGGCCTGCTGCTGCGCTACCGGTCCGGGAGCGGGGCGTGGCGCTCGCTCGATGTCGGCCGGGCGCGGCTGGAGGCAAATCCCGGCGCGGGCCGGGTCTCCACCACGGCGGAGGACGGCGCCCTGCGGGTGCGGCAGACATTCTGCACCGACGGGACCGTGCTGGACTGGACCATCGACCTGCAGGCGTCGGGCGGGCTGACCGTCGGCGACCTGGCCATCGACCTGCCGGTAATCGGCCCCTGGGCCGAAAACGCCGACCCGCAGCAGATATTCGAGCGCGGCTTCCTCCGCCACGCCTTCGTTTCCGGCCACGGCTCGTTCGCCTATTTCGTCCGCGCCTCGGGCGCGCCTCCCTTCCTGCTGCTCACCGCCCATCCCGGCACGCCCCTCGAGTACGTCTCCCATGGGTCGCGCCTGCACCTCCATTCCGCGGTGAGCGGGGAGGAGGAGCGCCGCGGCAGCTGGCGGCAGGCGCACACCGCGCTGGAGCTGGGAGGCGCCGGCGGGGCGGACCGGGCCCGCTACGGCTTCCGCCTCCAGTGGGCCTCCTCCTACGACGAGCTGCGCGAGCTGCTCTACCGCGAGGGGCTGTTCGACATCCGGATCGTGCCCGGCATGACCGTCCCCAACGACCTGACGGTGCGCGTCGCCCTGCGCACCCGGGCCCGCATCGAGGCCCTGGAGGCGGAGTTCCCGGCCGACACCACCGTCGCCGACCTCGGCCCGGCCGCCCCCGGGTGCCGCGTCTGGGAGGTCGCCTTCCGCCGCCTGGGCGAGAACATGCTGACCATTCGCCACGACGGCGGCCGCCGCACCATTCTGGAATTCTTCGTCACCGAGCCGCTGGAAACGCTGATCCGCAAGCGGGCCTCCTTCATCGTCAACCGCCAGCAGATCCGGGACCCTTCCAAGTGGTGGGACGGGGTCTTCGCCCCCTTCGACATGGAGCACAACGTCCTGCGGACCTTCGACGACAAGGACATCTTCACCGGCCGCATGGTCTACGTGCTGACCTGCGACGACCCGGGCCTTGGCAAAGCCCCTTTCGTGGCCGCCAAGAACGTCGGCTTTCCCGACGACCGGGAGATCGCCGGGCTGGAGTATTACCTGGAGCATTTCGTATGGGGCCGGCTGCAGCGCACCGACCAGGAGACCCCCTACCCGTACGGCGTCTACGGCACCCCCGACTGGCACACCAACCGCGATCCGGCCCTCCGCGCCGCCTGGACCGACAAGAACCTGGACAAGATGCATGTCTGGCGCTCCTACGACTACCCCCACATGGTGATGCTCTACTTCCACATGTACGAGATCGCCAGGAACTACCCCGGGCGCGTCAAATACCTCGATGCCGCCGGGTACCTGGAGCGCGCCTGGGGGACCGCGCGCGCCTTCTTCATCTATCCCTATGAAATTTTCCCCTCCTACTACGAAACCTACAAATGGGGGCTCTACAACGAGCTGCTGGTGCCGAAGCTGGCCGATGCCCTGGAACGGGAGGGGTTCGCGGAGCGCGCCGCCTGGCTGCGCGGGGAGTGGGAGAAGAAGGTGAAGTATTTCGTCTACGACGACCCCTACCCCTTCCGCTCGGAGTACGACTTCGACCGCACCGCCTTCGAGTCGAGCTACGCCTTCGCCAAGTACGGCGCCACCCGCGGCATGAAGCCGGACCGGCACCTGTGGTGGGACGTCCAGAAACGCAAATGGTACTCCCATCCCCGGGTGCGCCGCGAGGATTCCCGCGCCTTCATGGAGCGGCAGCTGGCCGCCGGCCTGAGCGTGCGCGGCTGGCTGAACGCCGCCTACTACCGGCTCGGCGCCGACGGGGGAGTGAGTTACATGGCGGCCATGGGCGGCTGGGGAATCCTCGACTACGCCCTCAACTTCGCCGCCGCCCCCCACGACTGGCTGCAGCTGGGCTACGCCTCATACCTCAGCTCCTGGTGCCTGGTCAACAGCGGCCGCCCCGACACCAACTACGGGTTCTGGTTCCCGGGGAAGGAGAAGGACGGCGCCGCCGGCTGGCAGTTCGAAAGCGGCAAATGGGGGCATGCCTGGATGGGCGAGGAGGTGCCGCGCGGACCCTGGCGCTACGACGGCGAGATCGACCTGGGCTTCGGTGGCGCCCTGCGCATGGCCGCCACGGTGCTCACCCGCGACCCCCTCTTCGGTTGGATCGCCTACGGCGGAACCCTGGCCGTGGACGGGGAGAAGCTCTCCATCGTTCCCCGCGACGGGCTGCGGCAGCGCTTCGCCGCCCTCGTTCCCGACCCGCGGATCCCCTGGGCGGCCCTGCGGCGCCTGCAGATCGAACTGGACCGGGACGGGTTTGCCGCCGACCGGGAGATCGTCACCGACATGGCGCTGGAGCGCGTCGCCTTCACCCTGGAAAACCGAAGCGGCGACGCCCACCCGGCCACGCTGCGGCTCGCCCTGCCGGACGGGGCGAGGTACCGGGTGCTCTGCGACGGCGCCGAGGTGCCGCTGCGCCTGGCCGGGGACGGAGACTATCCCTGGCAGTCCGAGCTGCCGGTGGGCGGCGGCCCGGGGCGGGTGGAGATCGCGAGGGTCAACTAGGCGTGCCGGAGAGCGGGAACCGGAGGCGGGGGCCCGGGCCCCCGCCTCCGCGGGATTCAGATCAGAGCCCGGAGACCACCACGTCGGTGAAGACCAGGCTGGGCATGCGCTGCGAGGAGTAGGGCCAGGGGTCGTTGGCCGCCTCGGCCAGGCGCTGCCAGAACTTGAGATGGTTGTCGGCGATGTTCATCTCGGCCACGCTCTGCACCGGTGCGCCGTTTTCGAAGAGCTTGCCGTTGATGCCGATGGAGGCGTCGCCGGTGGTGGAGTTGGAGTTGCCGCCGATGAAGTCGGTGATCAGGATGCCGCGGCCCAGGTCCTTCATGATCTCGGCCACGGACCGCTTGCCCGGGGGCAGGATCAGGTTGGAGGGGCCGCCCGAGGTCGGTTCGCAACCCAGCTTGCGGCTGTAGTACCAGTCGATCCAGAACTCCTTCACCACGCCGGCCTCGACCATGACGCGGCGGCGGGACGCCAGGCCGTCCTCGT
This sequence comes from uncultured Clostridia bacterium, assembly GCA_964479735.1. Lineage (GTDB taxonomy): Bacteria > Acidobacteriota > Aminicenantia > UBA2199 > UBA2199 > CAYZNT01. Next base: position 103,352 of record CAYZNT010000001.1, on the reverse strand, counting down.
CGAAGTGGCGGCTGCCCAGGCCGCCCGGCACGAAGGGGTCGTCGATGAGGGTGAGCAGTTCCGAGGCCACCTTCTGGCCCTTCTTGTCGGCCAGGAAGGAGCGCTTCTGCTGCACGTTGGCCCCGTACAGCCCCGCCAGGAAGCCGCCCAGGAGCCGGGCGACCACGCGGTTCTCGATGATCACCGGCAGGGTCTCGGTTTTGATCTTCCGGCCGCCCAGCAGGTCGAGGGTGCGGCGGGCCGCTTCGCGGCCGATGGCGGCGGGGGCGGGCAGGCTGCCGCGGCGCAGAGCCCCCATCCCGTAGCCGCCCATCGGCCGGCGGTCGCCCTCGTCCTGGACGGAGAGCTGGGCATAGTTCTGGAAAAAGGTCTGCTCCTGGTAGCCCTGGAAGCCGTTGGAGGCGATCACCGCCGTCTCGAACCGGCCGTCGAAGACCATGGCGGTGGCCGAGATCAGCTTGGGGCCGCCGGCCTGGCGGCAGGAGTCTTCCAGCTCACGGGCCGTGGCGTGCCGGGCCTCCGCCGTCAGGCGTTCGTAGGCGGGGTCGACCTGGTCCAGATCGGCCCCCCCGGGCCCGGCGTAGAAGCGGGGGTCGGGCAGGCTCCGGTGGGGATCTTCGGCCAGCAGCCGGGTGGTGGCCACGGCCTGGGAAATGAACTGCTTCAGGGGGTCGCGGCGCAGGTCCGACGTGCTCTGGGCGGAGAAGCGCCCGTCCACGAACAACTCGATGTTCAGGGTGCGGGTGGCGGCCTCCTTGATGGTCTCCGGCTTGCGCTCGCGATAGGAGATGGTCACTTCGCGGCGGCCGTTGATTCCCGCCCGGCAGTGGTCGGCGCCGGCGGTCCGGGCCGTCTGCACGGCCCATTCGGCGAGTTCCAGCATCTCTTTTTTCATGGCCTCCTCCCTATCTCCGGGCCTGCACGCCGCCGACGGTCAGCGACTTGACCAGGCAGGTGGGCTGGCCGAAGCCGACCGGGACGGACTGGCCGCCCTTGCCGCAGGCGCCGGTGCCGTGCTGCGACAGCTGCAGGTCGTTGGCCAGCATGGTGATGTTGAGCAGCATCTTCGGTCCGTTGCCCATGATGTTGACGTCCTTGATCGGCGCGGTGAGCCTGCCGCCTTCGATCATCCGCCCCTGCGACACGTAGAAGGCGAAGTCGCCCTCGCCGATCTTCACCTGCCCGTTGGCCACGTCCTGCACGTAGATGCCGCGGGGAACCGCGGCCACGACCTCCTCCGGGGTGGAGGAGCCGGCCAGCATGTAGGTGTTGCGCATGCGCGGCTGCACGTAGTGCTCGTAGCTCTGGCGCCGGCCGTTGCCGGTCGACTTGAGCCCGTAGTGGCGGGCGGAGATGCGGTCGTGCATGTAGGAGGCGAGCACGCCGTTTTCCACCAGCATCGTCTTCTGCCCCGGGACGCCTTCATCGTCCACGTTGATCGCGCCCAGCAAACCGGGCACGGTGGCGTCGTCCACGATGGTGACGAAGGGCTCGGCCACCTTGCGGCCGATCATGGTGGCGTAGGTGGAGGTGCCCTTGCGGTTGAAGTCGGCCTCCATGCCGTGGCCGATGGCCTCGTGCAGCAGCACGCCGGTCACGCCCGGCCCGAGCACCACCGGCATCTCGCCGGCCGGGGGCTGGACCGCCTCGAAGAGCACCAGCGAGCGGTCGACCGCCTCGCGGGCGATCTCGTCGGCCAGGGCGGCGGTGTAGTAGGAGAAGTCGCGGCGGCCTCCGAAGTTCCAGCCGGCGCGCTCCCGGCGGCCGTTTTTCTCGGCCACCACGGTGGCGAACAGGAAGTTGCGCGGCTGCAGGTCCTCGGCCTTGGGGCCGTCGCTGCAGACGACCAGGATGCGCTTCTGCTGGTCGTGGAAGCCGGCGTTGACCTTGACCACCTGGGAGGAACGGGCGAAACAGCGTTCGTTCACCGCCTTCACCAGCGGCAGCTTGGCCTCCAGCGGCACGGCGGTCAACGGTTTCTGCTGCGGGTAGTAGTCTCCGGTCCGGGGGGCGGTGAACGCGCCGGCGGGGCGGTGGGCGGAGCCGGCGGCGATGGTGGCCGCGGTGGCCGCGGCCTGCCGCATGGCGGCCTCGGTCAGCTCCTGGGTGTAGCCGTAGCCGACCTGGTCGCCCTTGACGGTGCGGATGCCCACGCCCAGGGCGATGTCCCCGTAGGCCCGGTTCACCTGGCCGTCTTCGAGCATCACGTAGTTGCTGATGGTGTGCTCGAAGTAGAGGTCGGCGTAGTCGCCGCCCTTGGCCAGGGCGGCCTCCAGGATGCGACGGCAGAGGGCGTCGGTGACGCCGAATTCGCGCTCGAAGTAGCCGGGGGTGTCAGCGCCCACGAGTTCCGCCCATCCTCCGGGCAGCAGCAGGGGCGCCGCAGCCACCGCTCCGGTGGTGCCGAGAAATTTCCTGCGGCTGATTGCGGTCATGGATCCTCCTTGCGGGATACAAGGCAGACGGATGCCCGGCCTGCATCTCCGACATCCAGTAAACGGCCGGAGGGGGGAGAAGGTTTCCCGGCATGGTCAGGGGAGCGGGGCGGCGGCCGGCTCGGGGTGCACGGTGATGTCCGCCTGCTGGGCGAAGCCCTGGATGCGCGCCTCGATCACCTCGGTCAGGTCGTGGGCCTGCTGCAGGGTCTGGGAGCCGTCCACGGCGACGTGGACGTCGATGAACAGGCGCGGGCCGGAGGTGCGGACCCGCACCTGGTGGCAGTCGATCACTCCGGGCAGCGCCTCCACCTCCCGCCGGACGCGGGCGGCCAGCCCCCGGGGGGCGGTGTCGAGCAGCGCCTGGACGGTGCGCTTGCCGAGCTGGAAGGAGACCCCGATGACGATCAGCGCCACCCCCAGGGCGGCCACCGCGTCGGCCTTGGCCAGCACGGAGAGGCGCGGGAACAGGTGCCCCAGCTGCACGCCCACCAGCCCGAGGAGGACCACCGACGAGCTCCAGATGTCGGTGCGGAAGTGGAGGGCGTCGGCCTCCAGGGCCTGGCTGTTGAACTTCTTCGCCGCCCGGGATAGCATCTTCGAGCGGTTGACGTCGACGACGATGGAGACCAGCATCACCGCGAAGGCCCACGCCGAGGCGTCCACGGTGACCGACTTGAAGAAGAGCCGGTCCACCGACTCGTGAATGATCCAGACGCAGGTGACCAGCAGCAGCAGCGTCTCGACCAGGGCGGAGAAGTTCTCCACCTTCCCGTGGCCGTAGTTGTGCTCCTCGTCGGCCGGCTTGTCCGACAGGTGCACGGCCAGAAAGGTGATCAGCGCCGCGACCAGGTCGAGGCCGGAGTGGGCGGCCTCCGAGAGGATGCCCAGGGAGTTGGTGGCCAGGCCGACCGCCAGCTTGATGCCGGTCAGCAGCACGGCGGCCAGCACCGATGCGGCGGCCGCCCGGCGTTTCTCGCCGTCCATGAAGCGGGATTTCGGGCTCGTTCTCATGGCCTCGTGCCGGGCGGCGGCCCCGCGGCCGGGCCGCCCTGGGGGAGCGGCCTATTTCGCCGGGAAGCCGACCGACTGGGCGAATACGACCTGCTGGCTCCCCGCCAGCCCCAGCGCCCTGGCCAGCGCCGGCTTGTCCAGCAGCGCCCGCACGCCGGTGGCCAGCCCCTCCGAGGCGCAGAAGAGGTAAGCGTTCTGCGAGATGAAGGCCGCGTCGGCGGCGGCGAGCGCCTCCCTGGCCTCGGCGGGGGCGTTGCCCATGCGCGCGGTGTCGGCCACCATCACCAGGGTCAGCGGCGCGGTTTTCACGAACTCCTGCCTGCCGGCCAGGGCGCGCAGATCGCCGGCCGCCACCGGCTGCAGGCGGTTGGTGAAGGCGTCGTAGCGGTAGGCGCCCGCCGCCAGGATGACGTAGAGGTCGATCTCCTGCCAGTTCATCGCCGAGGGAGCGGTGCGCATCTTCTTCTCCGGGCGGTTCACCCCCCAGGCCGCCCAGAGCAGGTTGGCCAGCGTCTGGGGCGGCAGCGGCTCGGGGGCGAAGGCGCGCGCCGTGGCCCGCAACTGCAGTGCCTGCATCAGCGGCTTGCCGCCCGACGTCTGCGGCGCCGGCAGGGCGACGGGCGCCAGTTCCTGCGCCGGGAGCGCGGCAGCCAGCAGGATGACGGCCGCGGCGAGCAGCGGTGCGCGGTATCGGTTCATGGTGTCCTCCCCGGCTCCCGGCGTGAGCTGCGGCGAGCCTCTCCGATTGTACGGACAACGGTGCCTTCCTGTCAATCCGGCGCATGCCTCACGCGGGAAAGGCGGCGGATGGGACGGGTCGCCTCGTTCTGAAAACGCTGCGTGCAGACATTGCGGGAGGCGACCCGGTTGGCCCTTCAGGCGATTTGTGGTACAATTCCCTTTCGGTTTTCGCAGCGAAAGCCGCACGCGAGATGATTGACAACCCGGAACCGTTCATGAAGGAGGCGCTGCGCCAGGCACGCCTGGCCTGCCGCTCCGGCGAGGTGCCGGTGGGCGCCCTGGTGGTGCGCGGCGGGCAGGTGATCGGACGCGGACGCAACCGCCCGATTTCCGCCTGCGACCCCACGGCCCACGCCGAGGTGGCCGCCCTGCGCCGCGCCGCCCGCCTCACCGGCAACTACCGCCTCACCGGGGCCGAGCTCTTCGTCACCCTCGAGCCGTGCCTGATGTGCTACGCGGCCATGGTGCACGCGCGGGTGGACCGCCTCTGGTACGGCGCGCCCGACCCCAAGGGCGGCGTTTTCTCCACCGGGGCTTTTGGACGGATCCAGGGAATCTTCAACCACCGCATCGAGGTGGTCTCCGGCGTGCTGGCCGAGCCGGCATCGCGACTGTTGAAGGAGTTTTTCCAGGCGCGGAGGGGTGCCAGAGCGGTTGAATGGGACGGTCTCGAAAATCGTTGTGGGGGGTAACCCCCACCGTGGGTTCGAATCCCACCCCCTCCGTATCTCCTAATAGATCCCTCTTCCCGTATCCCAGATTAATCTGCGGAGGGGGTGGGATCTGGCGCGTGGTTTTCGCGCCTCATCCCACCCATTTCCTATCTCTCAACTTTTTGTGAGCGCAACTGCGGGTGGGATCTGGCGCGTGGTTTTCGCGCCTCATCCCACCCATTTCCTATCTCTC
>CAYZNT010000001.1:0-98156 GCA_964479735.1 uncultured Clostridia bacterium | reverse complement strand
GGGTGGGATCTGGCGCGTGGTTTTCGCGCCTCATCCCACCCAACGTATATACTATGTGTGAAGATGCAGCGGGGGAGAGGGGCGCCGGCGGGCTTCGGCTACCAGCAGATCCCCTCGCAGTTGGGAAACCTGCGGTCCGTCACCCGGGCGAAATCGATGAAGATCTTGTCCGGGTGCTTCTCGATGTGGCCGGCGATCTCCTCGATCCGGTGGGTGAGGAGGATGACCTCGGAGAGTCCGATCACCTCCTCGATGTCGGTGCGGATGAGCGCGGCCAGGTGGGGGATGTGCTCGTCGATGAACTCCTTGTTGGTGCCGGTCAGCCGGGAGAGGCTGATGTTCTTGTCGTAGATGCAGATCGGGTACCCCTTGCCCAGGAGGTGCTCGGCCACCTCCACCATGGGGCTGTAGCGCAGGTCGTCGGTCCCCTCCTTGAAACTGAGGCCCAGGATGCCGACCCGCTTCTTGCCGTGCTTCAGCACCAGGTCGATGGCGATCCGCTTCTGGTTCTCGTTGGACGTCTCGATCGCCTCCAGGACCGGGGCGGAGAGGTACTGCACGTGGGCCATGGTCTTGAGGCCCTTCAGGTCCTTGGGCAGGCAGGAACCGCCGTAAGCGAAGCCGGGCTTCAGGTAGTAGGGGGAGAGGTTCAGGCGCGTGTCCAGGGCGAAGAGGTCCATCACCTCGTGGGAGTCGATGCCCAGGTTCTTGCAGATGTTGCCCACCTCGTTGGCGAAGACGATCTTGAGCGCGTGGAAGGAGTTGTTGACGTACTTGATCAGCTCGGCGACCTCGATGGAGACCTTGCGCACCGGGGCGTTCAGGTCGCGGTAGAGGGCCTCGACCCGGTCCAGGGCCTGCCGGTTCTCCGATCCCAGCACGGTGAAGGGCGGGTTGAAGTAATCCTTGACGGCGGACCCCTCGCGCATGAACTCCGGGTTCGACACCACGGCGAAATCCCGGTTCCGCTTCCTGGCCGACGCCTTCTCGACGATCTCGCCGATCTGGCGGTTGGTCCCGGGCAGGACGGTGCTGCGGATGACGATGATGTGGAAGGACTCCTTCTCCCTCAGGGCGGCGCCGATCTCCTCCGCCACCCGGAAGATGTGCTTCAGGTTCAGGTGGCCTTCCTTCGTCGAGGGGGTGCCGACGGCGATGATGGAGACCTCGCTGTCCAGGACGGCGGACCGCGCGTCGGAGGTGGCCCGCACGAGCCGGTCACGGTGGGCCTGGGCCAGGATCCGGTCGATCTCCTTCTCGATGATGGTGGGCTTGCCGCTGTTGATCAGGTTGATCTTGGTCGGGTTGACGTCCACGCCGACGACGGTGTGGCCCCGGCTGGCCAGGCAGCCCAGGCTGACGCATCCCACGTACCCCATGCCGAATATCGAGATGTTCATGTCGCCCCGCTCCTCTTCGCCTCGGCGACGATCAGGCGAGTGATGTCGTCCCATTTCGCCGCCAGCTGCTCCCGGAAGCGCTCCTGCTCCTCGAAACGGCGGTCGGCCACCAGCTCGGCCAGCCGGGCCCCGGTCTCGGCCGCCCCGGAGTGGAACAGGACCCCCTCCCGGATCAGCACCTGGTTGGCGTGCATGCGCCGCACCCCGCAGTAGATGCTGGGGACGCCCAGCTGGGCTCCCTCGCGGGCGATGCTGTCGCCGGATGATACCACCGCCCGCGCGTAGTAGATGAGGGAATGGATGTCCTCGACCGGCTCCTCGAGCACGAGCCAGTCGTCCGGGAAGAACTCCCGGCGCCGCTTGTCTTCCAGGGAGAGGACGACGCGCAGGCCCCGGGGAAACCCGGAAGCGATCGATTCGATGATGTTGCTGCGCTGCCCCTGGTAGTTGAAGGTGGAGGTGATGACCTCCCGCACGAAAACGTACCGCTTGTTCTCCAGGCCGAGCCGGGCCGGGATCTGCTCGTTCGGCGTGAAGTGGCGGGGCGACAGGTAGGCCCACTCCTTCAGCGCGTTGACGGGGCGGATTTTACCCTTCGCGGGATAGAACGGGATGTAGATCCGGTCCGAGAAGAGCTTCATCAGGAACAGGAAGAGCCGGCCGCGCTCCGGGTCGTCCTGGAAGTGGCAAGCCGGGATGCCCAGCAGCCGCGGGCCGACCCCGGCCGTGTAGCCGTTGCTGAACTCGATGTGGGGCCTGAACGTCAGGGTGACCCAGACCATCCGCGGGATGCGCAGCAGGTTGGCGCCCACCAGGATGCTCCACTTCGTGCCCTTGTGGCTGCCCACGCCCAGGGTCTTCACGTTGGCCAGGGAGCCCGCCTCCCGCTCCACGATCCCCGGCAGCTTGCCGCGCCGGAGGTAGGTGAGCAGCACCTGGTGGTCTGCGCTCAGCTCGCGGATGGCGCGCAGGTAGAAATTCAGCTGGGCGGGATGGCAGACATCAAAGAGGATTCTCATCGTCTCCCCGTGCCCTCCGGGCGCTCCTTCCCCATCCGTCGCGCCGCCGGGGCGCGTCGCCGGGATTGTAGGAAATGGGGGGGGGATTGTCAATAGCAGGGCCGGGCCGGCGGGCCTCGCCCCTCCCTTTACGACTTTACGGATTGTAAACCCGCGGGCTGTCAACCTTCCCCGCCGGGACGCCTCCCGGCGGGCGGGAGCCATTTTTGCCCCGGGCCGAAAACCATTTGCTGAAGAGGATTTCAAGCCTTCCGTCCGCGCTTGGCCCAAGCGCCTTCGCCACTTGGTACGGGCCATGCACCCAGGGAGTGGCTCGGGAGGTCGCGAACATGAAAAGTGGCAGGACGTGGTGGGTCGGGACGTGGGCGGTGGTGCTGCTGGCGGGGCTCATGCCGGCGGCGATCATCGAGGTGGAGAATCCGGGAGACAACCAGGACATCCAGCCGGCGCTGCAGGCGGCGGTGGATGCGGCCGCCGACGGGGACACGGTGCGGCTGCCGGCCGGGGTATTCGTTCTCGACCGGCGGGTGAACGTCACCCGTTTCGTCTCCATCCAGGGGCGGGGGTGTGGAGCGGGCGGCACCCGGCTGTACCGCCGCGCGGATGTCGCCGACGAGGTGCTGGAGGGCACGGGCTGGACCTTCATGCTCTTCTACAACATCGCCTCCAGCGCGTCGAGCGGCATCGTGGTGTCGGACATCTGGTTCCAGAGCAAGGCCCCGGACACCCTGTCCCTGGCCAACGACTACGCGATCTTCATGCGCAACGCGGTCGATTTCGTGGTCGTCAACAACCGCTTCGACTATTTCGGGGACGGGGCGGTGCGGGTGGAACACCGGGACACGCTGGCCAGCGGGCTGATCTGCGACAACCGCTTCATGAACAACTACAAGCGGGTGGGCTCGGCCCGGACCCTGGGATACGGCGTGGTGACCCACGGCACCCAGGCGCAGTGGGTGGCGGAGCCCCGGTTCGGCTCCGGCAATTTCATCTTCATCGAGGACAACTACTTCGAGGGCCACCGCCACGCCATCACCGCGGGCGGCTGCGCGCTCTACGTGGCCCGCCACAACGAGATCATCGACAACTTCTACGGCCAGGCCATCGACGCCCACGGGGGCGGTGCCTGGTCGAACACCTTCAGCACCCGGGCCTACGAGATCTACCACAACATCGTCAACAACGTCAACAAGTCGCCGGCCTTCGCCAGCGGCTACGTCCACCACGCCGTCTCCTTCCGCGGCGGGGAAGGGCTGCTGCACCACAACACCATCAGCGGCTACTTCGGCTACGGCCTGCAGGTGCGCACGGAGGTGTTCGAGGGCGAGTACCCGGTGAACACCCAGCTCGGCTACGCCAGCGGCCTGGAGCTCGGGAGCGCCCACCGCGGCGGCGCCATGCCCTACGGCGACGGCGACGCCTTCATCTGGGACAACGTTTTCCTTCCCAACCACGACGAGACGGGCAACCTGCTGATCAACGAAGGCACCGCCTACCTGACCGAGGGCCGGGACTATCATGTGGGAGTCGCCAAGCCCGGCTACGCGACCTACACCTACCCGCACCCGCTGCGCAGCCTCTATGCCGGCGGTTCGCCGCAGCTGGCGCTGGCGGCGCCCAACGGCATGGAATCCTGGGCGCTGGGCTCGAGCCGGGCCATCACCTGGACGGCCACGGCCTTCACCGGCCAGGTGCGGCTGGTGCTGTACAGCGGAAACTCGAAAGTCGGGGCCATCGCGACCGGACTGAGCGCGGGGGCGGGGACCTACAGCTGGACGGTGGGCCAGCACGCGGGCGGCACGGCGCCGGTGGGGGCCAGCTACCGGGTGCGGGTCGTTTCCAACGACGGGACGCTCGACGACTGGAGCGACGCGGCCTTCGCCATCACGGCACCCCCGTCGCTGAGGCTGCTCTCGCCCAACGGCGGGGAGAGCTGGGCGATTGGTTCGGCGCGGGCGGTAACTTGGACGGCCACGGCCTACACCGGCCAGGTGCGGCTGGTTCTGTACAGTGGCAACACCAAGGTGGGGGCGATCGCGACCGGGCTCAGCGCCGCGGCGGGCTCCTTCAACTGGACGGTGGGCCAACACGCGGGCGGCATGGCGCCGGCCGGCGCCAACTACCGGGTGCGCGTCATCTCCAACGACGGGGCGCTCTCCGACTGGAGCGACGCGACGTTCGCCCTGGCGGCGCCGACGCTGAGGCTGACCTCTCCCAACGGCGGCGAGGGCTGGACCATCGGTTCGGCGCGGGCGGTCACCTGGGTAGCGACCGGCTACACCGGTCTGGTGCGTCTCGTGCTGTACAACGGCAGCGCCAAGGTGGGCGCCATCGCGACCGGGGTGAGCGCGGGAGCGGGCACCTTCAGCTGGATCGCAGGCCGGCACTCGGACGGCACGGCGCCCGCGGGCGCGAACTACCGGGTGCGCGTCATCTCCAACGACGGGGCGCTCTCCGACTGGAGCGACGCGGCCTTTTCCCTGAGCGACTGAAAGACGAAAGAGAGCGCTTCATTTGTCTCCTTGGGTGCATGCGGCCGGGACTTCCCGGCCGCATGTATTCCCCCGGTTGATTTCGTCCCGGCGTTTCCCTATAATGGCGCCCAGAGAGCCCGGGTGGCCATGCCGCCCCGGCAGGGGGACGGAAATGACGAAGTGGGGAATCGCCTTGTGGCTATCCATCGTCCTGTTCCTGGGCGGTTGCGCCAAGGGGACGGCGGGTGAGGACCCGGACCCGGACCCCGATCCCGACCCGGGCGGCCCGGTCGTCGATGTGGCCAGCCCCGGCGATCACAACGACATCCAGCCGGCGCTGCAGGCGGCGGTGGATGCGGCCAGCGACGGCACGACGCTGCGGCTGCCGGCGGGGGAGTATATTCTCAACAAGCGGGTGACCGTCACCCGTTTCGTCTCCATCCGGGGGAAGGGGAGCGGCGCGGGCGGCACCAAGCTGTACCGCCGCAACGACGTGGACGACCGGTTGCTGGACGGCAGCGGCTGGACGTTCATGCTGTTCTTCAACGTCGGCTCCCGGGCCTCGAGCCGCATCGTGGTGTCGGACATCTGGTTCCAGAGCAAGACCCCCGCTTCCCGGTCGCTGGCCCAGGATTACGGCATCTTCCTCCTCGACGCCGTCGATTTCGTGGTCGCCAACAACCGCTTCGACTATTTCGGGGAAGCGGCGGTGCGCGTGCAGCACCCCGACACGCTGGCCCGCGGGCTGGTCTGCAACAATCTCTTCATGAACAACTACCGGCGGGTGGAGTCGGCGCGCACGCTGGGGTACGGCGTGGTGGTGCACGGGGCGCAGAAGGAGTGGGTCACCCAGCCGGGTTTCGGCGGCGACAATTTCATCTTCATCGAGAACAACCGCTTCGAGGGCCACCGCCATGCCATCACCTCGGGCGGCTGCGCGCTCTTCGTGGCCCGCTACAACGAGATCGTCGACAACCTCTACGGCCAGGCCATCGACGCCCACGGCGGCGGGGCCTGGTCCAACGCCTTCAGCGCCCGGGCCTACGAGGTGTACCACAACACCGTCAACAACGTCAGCCTGTCCCCGGTGTTCGGCGGCGGGACGGTCCACCATGCGGTGGCTTTCCGCGGCGGCGAGGGGCTGCTGCACCACAACACCATCAGCGGCCACTTCGGCTACGGCCTGCAGGTGCGCACGGAGGTGTTCGAGGGCAGCTACCCGGTGAACACCCAAATCGGCTACGCCAGCGGCCTGGCGCTGGGATCCGGCCACAGCGGCATCCAGATGCCGCAGGGCGACGGCGACGCGTTCGAGTGGGAAAACCTGTTCCAGCCCGCCCACGGCGACGGCGCCGCTTTCTGCATCAATGAAGGCCGGGCCTATCTGACCGAAGGGCGCGACTACCACCTGAAGACCGCCAAGCCCGGCTACTCGACCTACACCTATCCCCATCCGCTGCGCAAGTACCTGTGACGGCGGGTGTTTTGCCGGCCGGTCCGTGGGCCGGAACTCCAATTTCCTGCGCGGGCCTTCCCGGCAATTATTCTGCCGGGCGTGTTGTATTGACTTCCCCCGTTTGCTTCCGTAGAATGGCCCCATCCGCAGTCGAAAGTCCCAAGGCTTTCGTCGAAGGGAAATGAGAGAAAGGATTGGAGAGGATTCTTTTCGCCGAATGGCGGCAGCCTAGGCTGAATTCGCCGCCCGGCGGCCTGCCCGGCCGCCCCCTCTCTCCCCGGCATCGGCCATGCAGACCATCTTGCTCCTGGAAGCGGCGGCCATCGGCATCATCCTGCTGACCTTGAGCCGCCGCCTGCTGGTGGTTCTGGCCAAGTGGTACATTTTCTACGGGTACCTGCTCCTCTTTCCCCTCGTCGGCCCCTTCATCCCGAGCCTGAATGTCGGGCCGATCGCCCTCTCGCCGTCGCGCCTGTTCCTGCTGATCGGCGCCGTGCTGCTGGTTCTGATCGTCATCAAGGCGCCCGGCCTCTTCCGCTTCAGCCGGACGATGGCCTGGCTGCTGGCCCTCAACGCGTTCCTGGTGCTGAATACCTGGCTGCGGATCGCGCCGGTTCCCAACGAGGTGGTCCGCTTCTTCCTGCCCATGTTCCTGCTGCTGCTGATGGAAAACCTGGAATACGACGAGGCGGACCGGCGGCGCCTGCGGCGGGTGGTGGCGGTGCTGGCGGTCGTCATCGCCGTCGTCTCCTTCCTGCAGCTGACCTGGAACCACAACCTCTACCAGGGGTACAACCGCGAGGCCCACCTGGCCCGCGACTTCCGCATCGCCGGCGAAGCCTACCGCAACGCCTCCATCTTCAAGGACTGGGGGCTCTACCAGGGCGGGCTGGCCATCACCTACCTGGCCATCTATTTCCTGTTCCTGAATTTCGCTTCCCTCCGCCTCCGCGACCTGGCCATGCTGGGGTTGCTCTCGTTCGCCGTGTTTCTCACCTTCACCCGCGTCTTCTGGCTGCTGCTGCTCTTCGCGGCCATGCATTTCTTCTACTCCCGCTACCGCGGCGGCAAGAAACTCGTCGTGTTCGCCGTCCTGGGGCTCATGGCGCTGGGATTCTACCTCACCTTCGCCACCTCGATCCAGGAGTCGCAAATCTACCGGCACCGGGTGGTCGACGAGACCTACATGGGCCGGGTGCGGTCGCTGGACATCTATTTCCGGCATTTCTGGGGGCGGGAGATGCTCCTCGGCTTCGGCCAGTACAGCCTGAGCAGCGGCCTCTTCGAGCAGTATGGCCGGGGCACCGTGCACAACGGCATTCTCGACCTGCTGTTCCGCGCCGGCTTCGTCGGCATGTTCCTCTACCTGGGGTTCTGGTACCAGGTGTACAAACGCGGCCGGGCGGTGCAGCGGTCGACCGGCAACCCGGTTTTCCTGACCTATCTCGTCACCATTTTCCTCTTCAACATGACCGCCGGCCAGATCACCGTCGATTGCTACGCCTACCTGTTCCTGCTCTTCTGCCTCATCGTCCAGGAAAAGACGGAGACCGTCGCCCCGGCCCCGGCCGAGGCGCCGGGAGGACGCTGATGCGCCCGGCGGAGAGGATCCGGAACGCCGCCTCCCGGGGGATGGCGGCCGGCGCGGCCCTGGCCGGGTTGACCCGCCGGAAGAAATTCCACCAGGTCGGGGTGCTGTACCTCACCATGGTGCTGGGCGTCGCGGTCGGCGTGGTCATCAGCGTGTTCAACACGCGCCTGCTGGGGCCCCGGCAGTTCGGCGATTTCCGCTTCCTCCTCAACCTGTTCACCTTCTTCGTCACCTTCATGACCCTGGGGCTCTTCGTCTCCGGCGGCCGCCTGATCGCCCTGCGCGAGAACGAGCCCATCAAGGACCGGCTGGTCGGCACCCTCTTCGTCATCGCCGCCGTCATCTCGCTGGCCCTGATCGCCCTGCTGATGGTCTTCTCCTTCTTCGAGGAGGCGATGTTCCGCAACCAGCTCGGCGGCCTGCTGCGCGTCTTCTCGCCGCTGCTCTTCGTCTACCCGTTCCAGCTCTGCCTGGAATCGATCCTGTCGGGGGACAACCGCATCTACGAGCTGGCCGCCTTCCGGCTGCTCCCGAGGATCGTCTACCTGGGCGCGGCGTTCGCCTTCAACCTGTTCGTGCCCCTCTCCCTCTTCGGGGCGCTGCTGTTCCAGCTGGGCTCGCTGGCGGTGGTCGTCCTCTTCTTCATCCTCGCCCTGAAGCCCCGCTTCGCCGACGTGCAGGCCAACCTCTCCCGCCTCTGGCAGGCCAACCGCACGCACGGGCTGCCGGTCTACGTCGGCACCGTCGCCTCGGTGGCCACCGCCCACCTGGGCGGCATCACCATCGGCCTGATGCTGGACAACGTCCGCGTCGGCCTCTACTCGCTGGCCGTGACCATCACCGAGCCGCTGGTGCTGATCTCCGGTTCGGTGGCCACCACCTGGTTCAAGGACTTCGCCAACCGCCGCGCCATCCCGCGCCGGGCGACGGTGGTCACCGTGGTTTTGTCGCTGGCGGCGCTGGTTGCCTTCCTGCTCCTCGTCGAGCCCGTCATCCTGCTCCTCTATTCGAGCCGATTCGCCGGGGCCATCCCCCTGGCCGTCATCATCGCCGTCGGCAGCGTGGTCCACGGCTTCGGCGACTTCCTCAACCGCTTCATCGGCGCCCACGGCGTGGGCAGGTACAACCGCAACGGAGCCATCGCCGTCGGCGTCTGCAACGTCCTCGGCTACACCCTGCTGATCCGTTTCATGGGGGTCAGCGGCGCGGCGACCACGCGGGTCGTCTCCGCGTTCGTCTACCTGGGAATGATGATCGTCTACTACCGCCGGCTGACCCGTTCCCTGCAGGCGGGGGCGGACCGCTGAGATGGGGGCGGGGATGAAGCGGACGCTGCTGGCCATGCCCGGGCTGCGCCGCGGGGTGCGCGCCCTGCGGGCCCGGCTGCCCGGCGGCCGCCGCCCGCCGCGCGTGGTCGCGGCCTGGGGGCAGTTTCTGGACCGCTCCCAGTGGTGGAGCGCCGACGAGCTGCACGCCTACCAGTGGCAGAAGCTCTCCGCCCTGCTGCGCCTGGCCTACCGCGACATCCCCTACTACCAGGGGGTGTTCCGCGAACTGGGCGCCGAGCCCGGCGATTTCCGCGATTTCGAGGACTTCCGCCGCTTTCCCTGCCTGACCAAGGAGACGGTGCGCCAGCGCGGTGACGAGTTCCTGCCGCGCACCGCCGACCGCCGCCGGCTGGTGCGGCACACCACCGGGGGCTCGACCGCCGAGCCGCTCGTCCTCTGCCTGACCCGCTCCGAGGAGCACCTGCAGGCCGCGTTCATCGCCCACCTCTGGGGCCGCGCCGGTTTCGCCCCCGGGGCGCGGGTCGTCCGCGTGCGCGGCGACTGGCTGCGGGGCCGCCGGCAGTGGGAGCGCGACCCGCTGGGCAACGCCTGGGTCTTCTCCATGTTCCAACTCACCCCCCAGACGGCCGAGGCCATGGCGCGGAAAATGGACCGCATCCGGCCGCGCTTCCTCCATGTCGCGCCGTCCCTGCTCTGGCTCTACGCGGGCTTCCTCGCCGAGGCGGGACGGCGCCCGGCCTTCACGCCGCAGGCGATCTTCTGCGGCTCGGAGATGCTCTATCCCCACCAGCGGCGGCGGTTCGCCGACCTCTTCCACTGCCGGGTCTTCAATTTCTACGGCCTGGCCGAGCACGTCGCCCTGGCCGGGGAGTGCGAGTGCAGCGAATCGCTGCACCTGCAGCCGGAGTACGGCTACAGCGAGCTGCTCGATGCCGACGGCAACCCGCAGACCGGGCCGGGCGCGAGCGGCGAGATCGTGGCCACCGGCTTCCTGCACCTCACCATGCCCCTCATCCGCTACCGCACCGGCGACCGGTCTTCCTGGGCGCCCGGTCCCTGCGCCTGCGGCCGCCAGTACCCCCTGCTGGCCGGCATCGAGGGGCGCTGCCAGGATTTCGCCGTGACCCGGGAGGGGCGGCCGTTCGCCATCAACCTCGGCCTCTTCGCCATGGGCGACCCGGTCTGGGCGGGCGTCCGCCGCCTGCAGATCGTCCAGCAGAGTCCCGGCCGGCTGCGCGTGCGCGTGGAAGCCGCCGCGCCGGGGGCCGGGGCCGACTTGCGCGCCTCCCTGGTCCGTTTCTACGAGGAGCGCCTGCAGGAATGGTTCGACGTGGAGATCGAGTTCTGCGAGCGCATCGAGCCGACCACCGCCGGCAAGCACCGCCCCTTCGTGTGCAGCCTGACCGCATGACCCACGCCGCTCCCCTCTCCCTGGCCCTGCCCGAGTTCGCCGCCCGGGCGACGAAGCGCCTGACGCGCGCCGCCGCCCTGGCCGGCTACCGGCTGGGAGCCGGCGGGGTTTCCCGACTCTGCCGCCGCCGCACCCGCCGCTGGCTGGAAAAGGGCGGCGACCCCGCGTCGCGGCTGCAGCAGCTTTTCGGCGATTTCTCCTCGTTTGCCGGGTCGCTGGACGACGGCGAGCGGCGGGCCGTGGCGGCGCGGGCGGAGGCCGCGCTGGCGGGGCGGTTCGACATCCTGGGCAGCGGCCCGGTCGAGCTGCAACCGCTCGACTGGCACCTGGATTTCAAGAGCGGGACCCGCTGGCCGGAACGCGCCTTCTACCGCGACCTGCGCGGCGGCCGTCCCGGCGCCGACGTCAAGGTCCCCTGGGAGCTGAGCCGCTGCCACCACTTCCTCGCCCTCGGCCAGGCCTGGCTCCTCTCCGGCGACGAACGCTTCGGCGCCGCGTTCGCGGCCCAGGCGGAGGACTGGATCCGGGCCAACCCGCCGCTGCGCGGCGTCAACTGGGCCTGCACCATGGAAGTGGCCATCCGGGCCGTGAACTGGTGCTGGGCGCTGGCCATGCTCTGGGACTGCCCCGCTCTCTCCCCGGCCGTCCGCGAGGGAGTCCTGGCCAGCCTGTACGCCCACGGCCATTTCATCTTCCGCAACCCGGAAGGCGGCTCCGGGGACAACCACAACCACTACGTGGCCGACCTGGTCGGCCAGGTCACCCTGGGACTGCTGTTCTCGGGCGCCCCCGAGGCGGCGCGCTGGCTGGAGCGGGGCCAGCGGGAGCTCTTCCGCGAGATGCGCCTGCAGGTGCTGCCCTCGGGCGCCGACTACGAGCGCTCGGTCTCCTACCACCGCCTGGTGCTCGAGCTGTTCCTGTCGGCCGTGGTGCTGCTGGAGCGGGGCGGCCGCCGCATCCCGGCCGACATCCGCTTCCGGCTGGAGAAGATGTGCGAGTTCGTCCAGGCCTACAGCAAGCCGGACGGCCGGGCGCCGGTCATCGGCGACCAGGATGACGGCCGGCTGACGCCCTTCACCGCCGCGGAGAACCTGGACCACCGCAGCCTGCTCGCCGTCGGGGCGGTGCTCTTCCACCGGGCGGACTTCAAGGCGAACGCGAGCGGCTACACCGCCGACTGCTTCTTCCTGGGCGGGGCCGGTTCGCGGGCCCGCTTCGACGCGCTCGCCGCGACGCCGTCGGCGCCGGGGTCGCAGGCCTTTCCCGACGCCGGGTTCTACATCATGCGCCACGGCCGCGACTACCTGTTCGTCAACGCCGGCGGCCGCGGCCGCTACGAGAGCGGCTCCGGCACCCACACCCACAGCGACCTGCTCTCCTTCGAGTTGTACGCCGGGGACAAGACCTTCCTGGTCGACCCCGGCACCTACGTCTACTCCGCCGACCCCGACGCCCGCCTGCTGTTCCGCTCCACCCGCATGCACAACACGCTGGTGGTCGACGGCCGCGACCAGAACGAGCTGCGCCGAAACGACCTGTGGAATTTTCCCGGAGGCGCCGAGGCGGAGGTCACCCGGTGGGAGACGGATCCGGCGCAAGACCGGTTCGCCGCCCGCCACAACGGCTACCGGCGCCTGGACCCGCCGGTGGTGCACGAGCGCGCGATCCGCTTCGACAAGGCGGGGCGGCGCTGGCAAATCGACGACGCGGTGCGGGGCGGCGGCGAGCACCGGCTGGAGTGGTTCTTCCACTTCGCCCCCGGGATCGAGCTGGAAATCGGCCCCGGCGGCGTGACCACCCGATGCCCGGGGACCCGCCTGTCGCTCGCCTTCAGCGCCGCCTTTCCGCTGCAGCTGGAGGTCGAGGAGGGCTGGGTGTCGCGGGCCTACGGCGCGCGCGAGCGGGCGCCGGTGCTGCGCGTCGAAGCGCGGGCAGCCTGCCCCGCCACCCTGCGCACCGTCATCCGGGCGGAGGCCGGCCCATGACCCGCGCCGCCCGCTTCCTCTACATCGCCGACAACCTGAAGTCGACCGTCACCGACTCCCAGGTGACCGGCTGGCTGGAAGTCCTGCAGACGAAGGGCATCGTCTTCGACCTGCTCATCGTGCCGCCCGGCATCCGCGCCTTCTTCCGGCGCCGGGGCGAACGCCGGGAGAAACTGCGCCAGGCCGGGCGCAACCTGCGCGGCAGGCTGCGCCAGCTGCCGACGGTGAAGTCGGGCAGCCTTCTCGGCAACGCCGTCACCTTCGCCTACCTGCTGGCCCTGCTGGCCCCCGCCCTGCTGCGGCGGCGCCCCATCGTCGTCCAGACGCGCTCCCAGTCCTACCTGCCGGCGCTGCGCTGGCTGAAACGGTTGTCGCCGCGGCTGGCCATCGTCTACGACTCGCGCGGCGCCTCGGCCGACGAGCACCGGCACGCCGCCGGAGGGACCGGGCCGGCGGCGGAGGCGCTCTACGCGCGCATGCTGCAGCGTCAGAACGACATGATCGACCTCTCCGACCGCACCTTCTGCGTCTCGCGGAAGCTCAAGGAGTACCACCTCGAGAAGAACCCGCGGCTGGCGGAGGGCAAGCTGCTCGTGGTCCCGGGGTGCGCCGACGAGCGCCTCTTCCGCTTCGACCCGGCGGAGCGGGAGCGGATGCGCCGCGAGCTGGGGCTCGGCGACCGCCGCGTGCTGCTCTATTCCGGCGCCCTGGACAAGGCCTGGCAGATGCCCGAACAGGTGCTCCGGCTGGCCGGGCAGCTGTTCCGGGACCTGGAGCGATTCTTCTTCATGTGCCTGACGCCGCACGCGGAGCTCGCCGAGAGAATGGCGGAGGCCGAGGCCATCCCCGCCGCCCGGCGCTGGATCGGCTACGTGCCCTACGACCGCCTGCCCGGCTTCCTGGCGGCGGCCGACATGGGCCTGCTGCTGCGGGAGGACATCCCCCTGAACCGGGTGGCGTCGCCGACCAAGTTCGCGGAATACGTCATGGCCGGGCTGCCGGTGCTGATATCGGGACAGGTCGGCGATTTTTCCGGCTTCATCCGCGAGTCGGGGGCCGGGATCGTGGCCGACGACCGCTTCGACGGGCTGGCCGCCCGAATGGCCGGCTACCTGGACCGCCCGCCGCGGACGCGGACGGAAATCGCGGCGCTGGGGCGAAACCATTTCGCCAAGCAGAAATACCTGCGGGCGCTGGAGCAGGCCTACGACGCGCTGGTGAGCCGATGAGAATCTCCTACCTGATCCACGGGCTCTCGTTCGGCGGGGCGGAGAAGCAGTTGCTGGAGCTGAGCGGCGGCCTGATCCGCCTGTCGCTGGTCAGGCCCGAGGAGATCCAGGTCATCTCCTTCCGCGACAACGGGGGGCTGGACGACGCCTTCCGCCGGCTGCAGGTGGGGCTGGTGCACGCCCCGCGCGCCCGGCGGCGCGACCCGGGCCAATTCCGGCGCGTCCACCGCCTGCTCGGCGGCTTCCAGCCCGGCCTCGTCCACTCCTGGACGCAGATGACCACCCTCTATGCCTGGCCCGCGGCCCGGCGGCTGGGCGTCCCGCTGCTGGACGGCTCGATCCGCTACTCCCATCGCATGAAGCCCTGGAGCAAGTTCTGGTTCGTCAACCGCCTGGTGTTCCGGCTGGCCGACCACGTGGTGGCCAATTCCCGGGCCGGGCTGGAGTGCCAGGACGTGCCCGCCTGCAAGAGCAGCGTCATCCACAACGGATTCAACATGGCCCGGCTGCAGCACCTGGCCGATCCCGCCGGGGCCCGCGCCGAGATCGGGGCCGAAGGCATGAAGGTCGTGGGCATGGTGGCCAACTTCGGCAAGGCCAAGGATTACGACACTTTCATCCGCGCCGCCCTGGAGGTGCTGGCCCAGCGCGAGGACGTTCTGTTCGTGACCGTCGGCCAGGGGCCGCAGCGCGAGCGCTGCCGCGCCCTGGTGCCTCACCACTGGCGCAGCCGGGTGCTGTTCCTCGACGTGCGGAGCTCGATCGAGCCGCTCATCAGCGCCTTCGACATCGGGGTCCTGGCCACCTTCACCGAGGGCATCTCCAATTTCGTCACCGAGTGCATGGCCCTGTCCCGTCCCGTGGTGGCCACCGACGGCGGCGGCACCGCCGAGCTGCTGGCCGACGGCGAGACCGGCTTCCTGGTGCCGCCCCGCGACCCGGCCGCCCTGGCCGCGAAGCTCGTCCGCCTGCTGGACGATCCCGCGCTCTGCCGCCGCATGGGCGAGGCGGGGCGCCGGCGCATCGCGGGAGAATTCAGCGCCGACCGCATGGTGCACTCCTACTGGGACCTGTACCGGAGGCTGGTGGGCGCATGAGCGGCAGAAGGCCCGGTCCGTGCCCCCGGCTGCGTCCGGCTGTGGGCGGAGGCCGCGGGTGAACACCATCGTCAAGGGCTGGAAGCGCCTGCGCGGGATGACGGAGGGCCGCAAGTCCCGGCTGCGCATCGCCCTGGAGCTGCTGGCCTGGACCCTGCGCAAAGGGGAGATCCCCCGCCACTACTTCGAGTACGGGTTTCACCGGGAGAACAAGTCCAGCCGGCACTACATGGCGGTGCCCCGCTTCAAGAAGCTCAACTACCGCCTCAACACGCTGGTGGGGATCGGCCGGCAGGCCGTCGGCGACCTGGAGTCGGACATCCACTACCTGGCGGTGGTGCGCGACAAACTGGTGTTCAACGAGTACCTGCGCGGGCTCCGGTTCCCCACCCCGGTCAACCTCTGCCTGCTGGGCCGCTCCGACCTGGTGTGGCTGGATTCCGGCCGCAGCGAGCCGCTGGAGCGCATCGTCGACCACGACCTCTCCGGATTCCTCAAGAACGTGCTGGGCGAGGCGGGGGAGGAGGTCGCCCGGCTGCGCAGCGGCGGCGGTCGCCTCTTCCTCAACGAGCGGGAGACGGACCTGGCCGGGCTGCGGAGCTTCATCCGGCCCCAGGCCATCCTGCAGCAGGCCATCGAGCAGCACCCGGAGATGAACCGGCTGCATGCCGGCGCGGTCAACACCCTGCGCCTGGTCACCCTGAACACCGGCGGCGACGTCGCGCTCCTCTCGGCCGTGCTTCGCGTCGGCTGCGGCGCGGGCTTCACCGACAACATCTCCCGGGGCGGGATCGCCGTGACCGTCCGCGGCGCGGACGGGGAGCTGGCGGAGCGGGGCACCGTCTTCTATCCCGAGGTTCGCCCCGTGACCGCGCATCCCGACAGCGGCGTCGCCTTCGCCGGTTTTCGCATCCCCTTCTACGCCCGGGCGCGGGAGATGGCCCTGCTCCTGCACCGCTACCTGTACGGCCTCTTCTCGGTCGGCTGGGATGTCGCCATCACCCCGGCGGGCCCCCTGATCATCGAGGGCAACGACAACTGGAGCATGCCCGGCCACCAGATCATGGAGGGCCGGGGGCTGCAGGCCGAGTACCTGCGCCACGCGGCGGCCTTTCGCCGCTGGCACCGGCCCGGCGGGGGGACCCGATGAGGCGCTGGCTGAGGACCGTCGCCCGGGGCTGGCGGCAGCTGAACGCCGTGCCGGGCCGCCTCAAGTCCCGGCCGCGCATGGCGCTGGAGATGCTGGCCTGGCTGGTGAGCAAGCGCGAGTGGCCTCGCTACTACTTCGAGTACGGCTTCCACCGCCAGCGCAAGTCCCGCCGCGACTACATGGAGATCCCGCGCTTCAAGAAACTGAACTACCGCCTCAACACCCTGGCCGGGGTGCCGCGCGGCCGCATCCCGCAGCTGAAGCAGGACATCCACTACCTCATCCTGGTCCGCGACAAGCTGCTGTGCAACAAGTTCCTGCGCGGCCTGAACCTGCCCGCCCCCCACAACGTCTGCCTGCTGAGCCGAACGGAGCTGCTGTCGGTCGAGGCCGGGACGTACGAGCCGCTGGAGGGCATCGGGCGGCGCGACTTCTCCGGCTTTCTCAAGAACGTGCTGGGCGAGTCGGGCGAGGAGGTCGTCCGCCTGCGCAGCGGCGGCGGTCGCATCGCCATCAACGACCGGGAAACCGACCTGGACGCGCTGCGCCGCTTCATCCGCCTGCGGGCCGTGCGCCAGGAGACCATCGTCCAGCACCCGGAGATGAGCCGCCTCTTCCCCCGCTCGGTCAACACCATCCGCCTGACCACCCTGAACAGCGGCGGCGACATCGTTCCGTTCGCGGCGGTGCTGCGCATGGGCAGCGGCGAGGGTTTCGTGGACAACATCTCGCGCGGCGGCGTGGCGGTGCGCGTCATCCTGCCCGAGGGCCGCCTGGGCGAGCAGGGCGTCTTCCACAAGCCCGCCTTCCACCACGTGACGGCCCACCCCGACACCGGCGTCGTCTTCGCCGGGTTCCGCATCCCGTTCTTCGCCGAGGCGCTGGCGCTGGCCCTGCGCGCCCACCGCCTCATGTACGGCCTCTTTTCGGTGGGCTGGGACATCGCCATCACCCCGGCGGGCCCCCTGATCATCGAGGGAAACGACAACTGGAGCATGCCCGGCCACCAGATCATGGAGGGCCGGGGGCTGAAGGCCGAGTACCTGGGGCACGCCGCCGCCTTCCGCCGCTGGCACGCGGCCAACTGGTGATTCCGTGGACCCCGTGAGCCGATTCCTGGAAGCCGCCCGGCGACTGCGCCGCGAGATCCTGTACCGGCGCAAGATCGCCGGCATCCACCGGCGGTTGCGAGGGCAGGAGCCATTTTTGCACGACGCCGCCCGGCGGCGCGCCCACCGCCTCCGCTGGGCGGCGCTCGGCCGCTTCAACAGCGCCCGCTGGTACGACGTCTACCGCCGCTGCTCGGGCATCGACAGCCTCGATTTCGTGCCGGAGAACGTCTACTACCTGGCGATCGAGCCGAGGCTGAACCGCCGTGAGTTCAGCACCGCCTACAAGGACAAGAACTTCTACGACCTCTACTACCGCAGCCCGCTCTTCCCGGTCGTCTACCTGCGCGACCTGGACGGCGTGCTCTACGACCGCGACTACGCGCCGGCGACGGTCGCCGATGACGGCTGGCCGGCGGCCTGCGAGGGGGCGCCGGCGCTCATCGTCAAGCCGTCGGTCCACTCCAGCGGCGGAAAGAACGTGCGGCTGTTCACCCGGGACGGCGGCCGCTACCGCGGCGCGGACGGGGAGATCCTCACCCTGGGCTTCCTGCGCGCCGCCTACGGGGCCAATTTCGTGGTCCAGGAGCGCATCCGGGCCCACGAGTACTTCCGCCGCTTCAACGACTCCTCGCTGAACACGGTGCGCATCGTCACCTACCGCTCGCCCCGGACCGGGGCGGCGGTCGTGCTGCAGACCGTGCTGCGCATCGGCGCGGCCGGCAGCGTGGTCGACAACCAGGCCGCCGGCGGCATCGCCTGCGGCGTGGACGAGACCGGCTGCCCGGGCCGCTTCGCGGTGGACAAGCGGGGCCGCATCCACGAAGACTTCCTGCCCGCCGGCTTCGATCCCCGAAGGTCGCCCCTGCCGCGCCTGCCGGAGATGAAGGCGCACGCCTGCGCGCTGGCGGCCCGCAACTACTACGCCCGGCTGCTCGGCTTCGACTTCTGCCTCGACGACCGGGAGCGGGTCCGGCTGCTGGAGATCAACAACCTCCACCTGGAGATCAACTTCCTGCAGATGACCAACGGCCCGCTGTTCGGTCCCTATACCGACGAGATCATCGCCCACTGCGCACGGCCGGGCCGGCGCCGGGGCTAGGGAGGAAAACGGGGATGGAGCGCCGTTTCGTCGTCGCCGCCAACGGCCAGGACCGGAACCACGAGCATTGGCTGGAGGCCTGCCGCCGCCGGGGGGTGGCGCACCGCCTGGTGGACCTCAGCGCCGGCGACTGGCTGGAACGGGTGGCGGAGTCACCGCGCGACTGCCTGCTGGCCATTCCTCCCGGGCATTCGACGCTGTTCAAGCAGATGTACGACGAGCGGCTCTACATCCTGCACCAGCTGCTGGGGGAGAGGATCTACCCGAGCTTCGAGGAGATTCTGGTATACGAGAACAAGCGCATGCTGGCCTACTGGCTGCAGGCCAACCGCGTCCCCCACCCGGCCACCCGCGTCTTCTACCAGCAGGACGCCGCCCTGGGTTTCGCCGCCGGCTGCCCCCTGCCCGTCGTCGCCAAGAGTGCGCTCGGGGCCTCCGCCACCGGCGTGCACGTGCTGCGCAGCCGTTCCGCCCTGGAGTCCTACATCGACCAGGCTTTTTCGGCGGGCGGGGTGCGTCGGGCCTGGGGGCCGAACCTGCGCCGCACCGGGCTGGGCCGCAGGCTGCTGCGCCGCCTCGCCGACCTCCCGGGAGCGCTGCGCTACTTCCGCCAGAAGCGCCGGATCGTCCGGTCCGATCCGCAGCGCGGCCACGTCATCCTGCAGGAGTTCGTGCGGGTGAAGACGGAATGGCGCTGCGTGCGCATCGGCGACTCCTTTTTCGGCCACCAGAAGCGGGCACGCGGCGGCGGCCTGGCCAGCGGCACCTCGCTGGTGGGCTGGGAGGCGCCGCCCGAAGCGCTGCTCGATTTCGTCCGCGACGTCACCGACCGGCGGGGCTTCCTCTCCCAGGCCGTCGACGTCTTCGAGACCCCGGGCGGCGACTACCTGGTCAACGAGCTGCAGGCGTTCTTCGGTTCCCGCAACCCCCACCAGATGATCCGGGACGGGGTGCCCGGGCGCTTCCTGCGGAGGGCCGGGCGCTGGCTCTTCGAGGCCGGTGATTTCAACACCGGCATGTCGTTCGACCTGCGCCTGGAGCACGCGCTGGCGCTGCTGCGGGACGGAGAACGGGAGGGAGGGTGAGCGGATGAGCCTTCTCAGCCGGATCTACCGCGGACTGCGCCGGCGCCTGCCGCGAAAACTGGAGAGCCTGCTGGTGCGCGCCGCGTCCCGCCTGCCGGGCCAGCCCTCGGCCCGGCGCGGGACCGTTCGCCCGGGCCGTTTTCCCGGCGCGGGCCGGGGGGGGCTGACCCTTTCAGCCGATTTCGAGATGGGCTGGGCGTTCCGGTTCTCCAAGGCCAACCCGAACCCCGGCCTGATGGCGGCCCGGACGAGGGAAAACGTGCCGTTCCTGCTCGACCGGTGCGCCGCCTTCCGGATCCCGGTCACCTGGGCCACGGTCGGCCACCTGCTGCTCGACGGCTGCCGCCGCGGCGACCACGACTGGATGCGAACGCTGCCCCATTTCGAGAACCGCAACTGGCGGTTCGACCGCGGAGGCTGGTTCGACGCCGACCCGCACTGCCCGTGGCAAGCGGCGCGGGAGTGGTACGCGCCGGACCTGGTCGGGCAGATCCTGGAGTCGCCGGCCGGCCACGAGGTCGCCTGCCACACCTTCTCCCACATCGACTGCAGCGACCTCCACTGCCCGCCGGCGGTGCTGGCGGACGAGCTCCGGGCCTGGACGCAGGCGGCGCAGCCCTGGGGCATTCCCCTGCGCTCGTTCGTCTTTCCCGGCGGCACCTTCGGCAATTTCGCCACCCTGCGCGAGGCCGGGGTCCGCACCTACCGCCGCCGGGCCGGCCATGACCTGGCCTACCCCCAGCGCGACCCGGCCGGGCTGCTCGTCTCGCCGGTCAGCCGCGAGCTGAGGGACAACGGCTTCGGCTGGAGCGATGACTCCCTGGTGGCATTCTTCACCCGCTACCTGGACCGGGCCGTTCAGACCGGCACCCTCTGCCACTTCTGGTTCCACCCCTCGGCCGACGGCGCGTTCTTCCGGCGCGTGCTGCCGGGCGTGCTGCGCCACGCGGCCGAGTTGCGCGAGAATGGAAAGCTCTGGATCGGCACCATGGGGGAGATGGCCCAGTTCCTCGACCGCGCCCCCGCCGCCGCGACAACCGGAAGGACATCGGGAGCCTAGCCGCCCATGGTCGCCAGCCCGCTCTTCTTCGCGTTCCTGGCCGGTACCGCCCTGGTCTACTGGCTCCTCCCGCGCCCGCGGCTGCGGGCTCTCTTCCTGGCCCTGGCCAGCCTGTTGTACGTCGGCGGGCACGATCGCTGGGCGGCCCTGCTGACCGTGGCCATGACCCTGTTCAGCTTCGCCGTCGCCCGCCGGATGGCGGCCCATCGGGACCGGCCCGTCTACTTCCGGCTGGGGATCGCGGGCCTGCTGCTGCTGCTGGCCGCCTTCAAGTACCTGGGTTTCCTCGACTCGATCCTCGGCCAGCTGGCGCAGTTCGTCCACGGGCTGCCCCGCTTCCGCCTGGAGCCGCTGCTGCTGCCGCTGGGGATCTCCTACCTCACCTTCAAGCTCATCAGCTACCTGACCGACATCCACTGGGGCATCCAGGAGAGCCCGGGCCGCCTGGTCGACCTGCTGGCCTTCACGTCCCTCTTCACCATTTTCGTCGCCGGCCCGATCGAGCGCTTCGAACGCCTGGCGCCGCAACTGGGCGGCGGCGGCCGGGCCCGTCCCGATTCCGCCGACCTGGGTTTCGCCGGGCGCCGCATCCTGTACGGACTGTTCAAGAAGCTGGTGATCGCAGACTGGATCGGCTTCTTCATCAACCCGGTGTGGGCCGATTTCGGCGCCTTCCCGCCGGCCATGCAGTGGGCGGCCATGTTCGGCTTCACCGTGCAGGCCTACCTCGACTTTTCCGGCTACAGCGACGTCGCCATCGGGGCGTCGCGGCTGTTCGGGCTGAAGGTCCAGGAGAACTTCGACTGGCCGCTGCTGCAGCCCAGCATCAACGAGTTCTGGCGCCGCTGGCACATGTCCCTGGTGAGCTGGCTGCGCGACTACCTCTTCACGCCGCTGACGGTCAAGCACCGGCGGTGGGGCAAGGGGGCCCAGGTCTACGCGTCCATCGTCGTGTTCACGTTGTGCGGGCTGTGGCACGGCGCCGGCTGGGGCTTCATCGCCTGGGGATTCCTGCACGGGCTGGCCTTGTCGCTCGACCTGCTCACCCGAGACTGGCGCCGCCGCCTGGTCGCCAACCGGCCGCTGCTGGACGCGGCCATGACCGGGGCCGGCGTGCTGGTCACCTTCGCCTTCGTGACCTTCACCATCCTCTTCTTTCGCGCCGGGGTCGCCGGGGCCCTGGCCATGATCCGCGACATCCGGTAGGTGCGCCATGAGCGAACAGGTGCTGATCCGTCCGGCCGCCGAGGCCGACATCGACTTCGTCATCGAGGCCATCGTCGACTCGCAGCGCAGCGGCACCGCCCGGATCACCTTCTGCCGCATGTACGGGGTGAACGAGGAGGAACTGCGCCGCGCCCTGGGCGAGATCCTGCGCATGGAGGTGCCGGGGCACGAGTTGAGCCTGTCCGGGTTCCTGGTCTGCGAAATCAACGGGGATCGGGCCGGCGTCCTCGGCTCCTGGGTGGAGGGGGAGGGCGAGATGCCCAGCTCGCTGCTCAAGAGCAACGTGCTGCTGCAGGCGCTCGGCCGGCAGACGATGGTCCGGGCGGCCGAGCGGCTGGGGCGGGTGCGCGACCTCAGCTTCCCGCGCGAACCCGGCGCCATGCAGCTGGAGTATTTCCTGGTCAAGCGGGAATACGCGCTGAAAGGGATTTTTTTCCGCCTCTTCGCCGCCCAGGTGCGGAGGCAGCGGCGGCGCCACCCCGGGCTGACCAAGATCCAGGCGCTGATGTTCAAGGACAACGACCGCGCCTTCAAGGCCTGCATGCGGCTGGGATTCACCATCGCCGCGGAGAAGCGGTCCGCCTCCCCCGACGTGCTGGAGCTCTATCCACACGACACGCGCCTGCTGCTGGAAATGGACGTCGCCCGGGTGCCGGCGCTGCTGGAAGAGCACCGGCGCTTCATCGACACCATCGTCTGGAGGGGCGACGACCTGGCCTAGGCGGCCCACAGGAGGAATCACGCGAATGGAGACGGCAGAAATTCTCGAGGCGCTCAACCGGCTGTTCGACCGCGTGCTCGGCGGCCGCGCCTACCAGTTGACGGAGCAGGCCGCGGCGGCCGACATCCCGGAATGGGACTCGCTGAACCACATCCAGGTCATCACCGCCATCGAGAGCCACTTCGGGGTGGAGTTCAGCAACCAGGAGATCATGCGCTTCCGCAACCTGGGCAACATCTGCGCGACGGTCAAGGCCAAGCTCGGGGCCCGGCAAAAATGAAGCGCCTGGCTCTCGCGGCCCCCGCCTTCCTGCTGGCCTTCCTGCTGGTTGAGCTCGTGGTGGCCGAACTGGTCGGCTTCCCGCGCGAGGGCCGCGACCGCCTCATCGGCTCGCTGCGCGGGCCGCATGCATCCAATTTCCTCTACCGGCCCCGCTCCCGTTACTGGAACGTCGAGGGCGGCAACCGCGCCTTCGCCCGAAACAACCTGGGGTTGCCGGGCGTGGACGTGCCGGTCCGCCCCGGCGGGCCGTGCCTGTTCGTGCTCGGCTCCTCCACCGTCCAGGCGGCGCAGCTGGAGCCGGAGCTCATCGCCACCTCGCGGCTGCAACGGATGCTGGCCGGCGCCGGCCGCCACCCGGCGGTGCTCAACCTGGGCGACAGCGGGCACGATCCCTACGAGTCGTGGTTCCGGGCCCGCTATTTCGAGCGCCTCTTCCGGCCGGTCCGGGTGGTGCTTGTGCTCGACACCTCGGCCATCGGCTACATGAACAGCCGCTACCGCGAGCCTCCCGCCTACGAATTGCCGGCCGACTTCGGCCGCGAGCTGCCATCGGGCGGCAGGCTGAGCCGTATTTCGCGCGGGCTGCGGGCCCGCTCCGCCTTCGTCAACCTGCTGGCGGTCTTCCTGATGCGCCGCCTGAGCCATGGGCAGGCGGCCGAGGCGGACGAGCTGGACATCGTCCAGAAGAACCGGCTGCTGGAGCGGTTGCCCGACTCCCTGCGGGAGTGCCTGCGCCGCTTCCGAGACACCTATGGCCGGCGCTTCCTCGCCCTGTCGATCATGGACGTGCCGGACCACAACCGGAGCCTGGCCCGGTTCTGCGCCGTCGAGAACATCCCGTTCGCATATACGGACACCGTGCTCGTCCCCGGCCTGCGTTTCCACGGCCGCGGCCACCTGACCGCGGCCGGGAACCGCGCCCTGGCGGAGTTCATGCATGAAATCATTTCCCGCTATGCTGAGTAGGCACCCCCGGCTGCGCTTCTTCCTGCTGGCCGCCGCCTGGTTCCTGATGGCGCTGCTGATCGTCGCCTCGGTGAGCCTGCGCGACACCATCGCCGTGCAGCAGGACCCGTTCCTGTACGAGAACTTCTAGGCGACCATGAAGGTCCTCTTCGTCTGCGCCGGCAACGGCCCCTTCGGCATCATGCCCTTCATCCGCTCCCAGGGGGAATCGCTGCGCGCCCAGGGGGTCGAGGTGGACTTCTGGCCCCTGCGCGGCCGCGGGGCGGCCGGCTACTTGCGCAACCTGTTCCGGCTGCGCCGCCACCTGCGCCGCCACCCCGTCGACCTGGTGCACGCCCACTACGGGCTGTGCGGATTCGTCGCCAGGCTGGCGCGGCGCCGAGAAAAGCTGGTCGTCTCCTTCATGGGCGACGACCTGCTCGGTTCCGTGGGCCGCGGCGGCGCCTACACGCTCGGCAGCCGGCTGCTGGTGTGGATGGCCCGGCGGCTGGTCGCCCCGCGCTGCGACCAGGTGGTGGTCAAGTCGGAATCGATGCGCGCCCGGCTGCCGGAATCCGTTTCCGCCGCGGTGATCCCCAACGGGGTGGACTTCGACCTTTTCCAGCCCGTCGGGCAGGCGCGCGCGCGCGCCGAGCTGGGCCTGGCCGGAGACCGCCCGCTGGTGGTGTTCGCGGCCGCGCCGCACATGGCGCACAAGAACTACGCCCTGGCGCAGCGAGCGGTGGCCCTGCTGGGCGACGGGGCGGCGGAGCTTCGGGCGGTCCACGGCCAGCCCCAGGAGACGCTCTGCCTCTGGTTCAACGCGGCCGACTGCCTGCTGCTGACCTCCCGGCACGAGGGGTCGCCCAACGTCGTGAAGGAGGCCATGGCCTGCAACTGCCCGGTGGTGGCCACCGACGTCGGCGACGTGCGCCAGATCGTCGGTTCCACCGACGGGTGTCACGTCACCTCCTTCGACGCGGCGGAGGTGGCGGCCGGGCTGCGGCAGGTGCTGGCCCGGCGCCAGCGGACAAACGGCCGCGACCGCATCGGGCACCTGCGCCTGGAACAGGTGGCGGCCCGGGTGGCGGATCTTTACCGCCGCGTGCTCGGCCAGGGCTGACCCCATGTGCGGAATCTGCGGGATCTACGACTTCCGGGGCCGGCCGGCAGACGCGGCCGACCTCAGGCGGATGATGCGGGAAATGAAGCACCGCGGCCCGGACGACGAGGGAGTGTTCACCGAGCGGCACGCCGGGCTGGGCCACGTCCGCCTGAGCATCATCGACCTCTCCCCGAGCGGGCACCAGCCGATGGCCGACGTCGCAAACCAATTGCAGATCGTCTTCAACGGCGAAATCTACAATTACATCGAGCTCAAGCAGGAGCTCGCCGGCCACTACGACTTCCGCACCCGCAGCGACACCGAGGTGATCCTGGCCGCCTACCGGCACTGGGGCAAGGCCTGCCTGGAGCGCTTCAACGGCGACTTCGCGTTCGCCGTCTACGACCGCCGGCAGGACGTGCTTTTCGCCGCCCGCGACCGCTTCGGCATCAAGCCCTTTTTCTTCCACCACGACGGCGACCGGCTGTGGTTCGCCTCCGAAATCCGCGCCCTGCTGCCGTTCCTGCCCGAGCGCCGGGTCAACGACCGGGCGGTGTTCGAGTACCTGCTCTACAACCGCACCGACCAGTCGGCGCAGACTTTTCTCGAATCGGTGCTCCGGTTGCCCCACGGCCACTGCCTCACCGTATCCGGCGGACGAATGACCCAGGAGCGGTGGTACGACCTGCCCGCGCGCGTCCACCGGCGCGACATGTCCAGCGCCGCCTACCGCGACCTGCTGAGCTCGGCGGTCGGCCTGCGGCTGCGCAGCGACGTGCCGGTCGGGGCCTGCCTGAGCGGAGGGCTCGACTCCTCCAGCCTGGTCTCCATCCTGCTCCACGATTTCCGGAAAGCCGACCTGCACACCTTTTCGGCCGTGTACGGCCCGGGCGAAGCGGCCGACGAGAGCGCGTTCATCGGCGAGTTCTCCGACCGGCTGGCCAACATGTTCTACGTCCGGCCCACGGCCGACACCCTGCTCGCCGACCTGCCCCGCTTCGTGGCCGCCCATCCCGAGCCGGTGTCGGTCCTGGGGCCCTACGCCCAGTTCAAGGTGATGGAGGTTGCCCGCAGCCGGGTGACCGTCACCCTGGACGGGCAGGGCGCCGACGAGCAGCTGGCCGGCTACCACTACTTCTTCGGCGGATATTTCAAGGAGCTGCTGGCCACCGCCCGCCTGCTTCGCCTGGCCGCGGAAGCGGCGGCCTATCTCCGCCGCCACCGGTCGCTGCTCGCTTTCCGGTACATGGCGTATTACCTGCTGCCGCCCGCGCTGCGCCAGCGGCTGGCCGCCCGCGCCGGCAACTGCATCGCCGAGGATTTTTTCGCCCGCCAGCGGAACGCATCGCGCATCGACGTCGACCTGTACCAGCCGGCCACCCTGAACGAGTCGCTGCTGCAGCACTTCGAGTTCAAGCTGGAGCACCTGCTGAGGTGGGAGGACCACAACGGCATGTTCCATTCCCTGGAGCCGAGGGTGCCCTTCCTGGACCACCGCCTGGTGGAAGCCACCCTGTCCTTGCCGGCGGAGCGGGTCATCCGGCGCGGAGTGACCAAGGTCATCCTGCGCGAGAGCGTGGCCGACATCCTGCCCGAACGGATCCGCCGGCGCCGGGACAAGCTGGGCTTCCCCACGCCGGCCGACAAGTGGTTCCGCACCCCCGCCTGGCGGCAGCAGATCCTGGACCTGGTCCACTCCGCCTCGTTCCGGCAGCGGGGATATCTGCGGGCAGACGGCTGCGCGTCCGCCTGCCGCCGGCACCTGGACGGAACCGGCTCGGCGGCCCGCGAGATCTGGAAGTGGCTGCAGCTGGAACTCTGGCTGCGCGCCTACGTGGATGCGCCCACGGGCCGGGAGGAGACGCGATGAAAAAGGTGATTTCCGTCGTGGGCGCACGGCCCAACTTCATGAAGGTGGCGCCCCTGCACCGGGCCCTCCAGGCCTACCGCGACCCGGGGCTGGTCCACCGGGTGTGCCACACCGGGCAGCACTACGACGCGAAGATGTCGGACGTTTTCTTCCGCGAGCTGGATTTGCCGCCCCCCGACTTTTTTCTCGGCGTCGGCTCCGGCTCTCACGCCGAGCAGACGGCGCGCATCATGGTCGAGTTCGAAAAGGTGCTGCTCGGCGAGAAGCCCGACCTGGTGGTCGTCGTCGGCGACGTCAACTCGACGCTGGCCTGCGCCTTGACGGCCTGCAAGCTGGGCGTGCCGGTCGCCCACGTGGAAGCGGGGTTGCGCAGCTTCGACCGCCGGATGCCGGAGGAGATCAACCGCCTGCTGACCGACGCCATCTCCGACCTCCTGTTCGTCACCGAGGAGAGCGGGCTGCGCAACCTGGAGCGGGAGGGGGCGGCGGCGGAGAAGGTCCATTTCTGCGGCAACGTGATGATCGACAGCCTGGT
Organism: uncultured Clostridia bacterium; assembly: GCA_964479735.1. Classification (GTDB taxonomy): domain Bacteria; phylum Acidobacteriota; class Aminicenantia; order UBA2199; family UBA2199; genus CAYZNT01. Next base: position 71,014 of record CAYZNT010000001.1, on the reverse strand, counting down.
CCATTACCTGCCGCGGCTCGACAACGAGGCCGTGCTCGCCGGCCTGGGCGTCGACCGCGGGCGCTACCTGCTGATGACCTTCCACCGCCCCCCCAACGTCGACTCCGCCGACGCGCTAACCCGCCTGGTCGCTTTTTTGAACCGCCTGGCCGCGGTTCGCCGCATCGTTTTCCCCGTGCACCCCCGCACCCGCGACCACCTGCGCCGTTTCGGGCTGGAGGAGGCGATCAGCCGGGACGTCGCCGTCAGCGAGCCGCTGGGCTACATCGAATTCCTGACCCTGGTCCGGCACGCCGAGCTGATCGTCACCGACAGCGGCGGCATCCAGGAAGAGAGCACCTGGCTGGGCGTCCCCTGCATCACCGTACGCGATTCCACCGAGCGGCCGGTGACCGTCGAACTGGGCACCAACCGGCTGGTCGGCTCGGACTTCGGCCGGGCGGAGGAAGCCGCGCGCCGGGTGCTCGCCGGGGAACGCAAGCCGGGCCGCATCCCGCCGCGGTGGGACGGCCGGGCGGCGGAGCGGATCGCCGCCGTGCTGCTCCGCTTCCTGCAGCGGTGAGCCTTTCCCCAGGCGTCGGATGGTGGATGCGAGAAGGCTACGAATCGAGGAGGATTGACCATGACCCAGACGAACATGCCCGCCCGGGCGGGCTTCGTGTCGTGGCGGCGGGTTGCGGCCGCGGCCCTGCTGGCCTGGCTGGCTTTTCTGCCCGCCTGCCGGAAGAGCGAGGACACGGTGCAGGGGGAGTGGCAGGGCACCCTGCAACTGACCCTCTCCCACGAGCACGAGGAGTACATCCAGTGGACGGAGTACGGCAGCGACGGGGCCCCGCCCATCATCCACACGGAGCACGTCAGCTGGAGCTTCAGCGACCGCATCGCCATCGCGCTGCAGTTTTCCGTTGACGCCGCCTTCCTGAACTCGCCGGTCACCGGCAGCGGCGACGCCACCCAGGACCCCGCCTTCATCCCCACGGGCGATCTGCGGCTGGCTTCGCTGACCGCGCCCGGCTTTGACGTGAAGCTGTTCGGCACCATCGGCACCGCCTCCATGTTCAGCCTGCGGGTGGTGCCGGAATCGCTCCCGGCGCTCGACGTCGCCGTCGCCTCCGACAACCCGCACATCCACGTCCGGGTGCCGGAGTACGGCGCCTACCTGCTCTCGGTCCTGAACAACATCGACCTGCAGATCCCGGCGCTGGACGGGGCGAGCATCGGCGGCTCCGGGGTGCAGGAGGTCGGCGACGGCGGCCGGCCGATGGCCTACATCTTCACCCTGCGCATCGCCCGCCCATGACGAGCGCAGCGGCACCGGCCGCAGCGAACGCCCGCCGGGCGATGGGGGGCGCTCCCCTTGTGATCCGCAGGCGGTTCGTTGTATATTGTATCCATAGGGGATAGGGGTCCCGCCAGGCGGGACGGAGAGCATCGATGGTCCGGGTGGAAGCGACGAAGGACGACCTGCGGGCGGGGCGGCAGTCCCTGCACCGTTTCCTTTTTGACGGGTTCCTGCTGCTGGTGTCGTTTGCCGCCGTCCACCTGATCAAGCGCGGCGATCTGCGGCTCGACCCGCGCACCCTGTCGTTCCTGCCGCTGCTCTTCGGCTCCTGGCTGGTGTCCACCGCCCTCACCTGGAAGTTCCGCCGTTTGGACAACGAGCGCCGCCTGGTGCGGCGCACCGAGCCGTTCGTCTCCGCCGTCCTCTTCCAGGGCGGCATGATGGCGATCGCCATCTACAGCCTCACCTGGGTCTCCCTGTCGCGGGTCATCGTCTTCGGCACCCTGGCGGTGTTCCTGCTGCTGGAGATCGTCTTTCTCTCCGGCAACTACATCTCCATCTTCCGCTCGGAGCAGATGCGCATCAAGAAGGACTTTTCCCTGGCGTTCATGCTGCTGGAGGTGGGGGTGATGGCGGCGGTGATCCTGTTCGTCGGCGTCATCAAGACCCAGAGCCTCCGCGATGTCGGCGAGTACCGGCAGCTGATGGAGATGCTGCTGCTGCTGTGGCTGTTCACCGGGCTGATGGTCCACCGCTTCAAGATCCCCGACTATCCCAACTACCTGGTCGTCGTCTATCCCTACGTCAAGTCGATGTTCATCGTCCTTTCCATCACGTCGTTCTTCGTCTTCGGGTTCCGCTTCGTGGCCTCTTCGCGGACCATCATTCTCGGCTCGCTGGGCGTTTTCTTCCTGTTCGAGATGACCATCATCACCATCCACTACCACGTGCGCGCCGCGCGCCGGGAGCGGCGCGGCAGCAACGACGACGCCTTCACCTATCCCGAAGAGCAGCTCATCGGGCGCCTGGTCGAGGCGGAGCGGAACGGCGCCGCCGTCGTCACCCAGCCGAGCCTGTTCAAGTCGAAGTTCATCGACGAAAAGCTGAAGACCATCTACCTGCACAACGAGCCCCGCCTGTACCAGTTCCTGTCCCGGAGCATCGATCTGAGCACCTACGACATCCTGAAGACCGTCGTCATCAACTCCTGCGCCCCGGTGAACATCGCCGCCCTGCCGGCCCAATCCTTCGAGCTGCTGATCAACCAGAACAGCATGAACCATTTCGGCAGCACCAACGACTACCTGCGCCGCATCTCGGAGCGGCTGCTGCCGAACGGCATCTTCGTCTCCTGCTTCGAGCCCAACGAGCTGCGCCGGTCGTACTACAAGAAGCACTATCCCTTCATCCTGAGCCGCCTGCTGTTCGCCTTCACCTTCTTCTACAAGCGGGTGCTGCCCACCCTGCCGCTGCTGCAGACCATCTACGCGTCGATCACCCACGGGCAGTACCACGTGCTGTCGCTGGCCGAGGGGCTCGGCCGCCTCAGCTTCTGCGGCTTCGACATCGTCGCCTTGGAGGTCATCGGCGCCAACCTCTACTTCATCGTCCGCAAGAGCGACCGGCCCGTGCCGGCGGCCAACCCGATCTACCGGCTGGTGTTCAAGCAGCGGCGCGTGGGCAAGGACCGGCGGCTCTTCCACGCGTACAAGATCCGCACCATGTACTCCTATTCCGAGTACCTGCACCGCTACGTGATCGAGAAGAACAAGCTGAACGAGATCGGCAAGGTCAAGGACGACTTCCGCATCACCCGCATCGGACGGATCCTGCGCAAGCTGTGGATCGACGAGCTGCCGATGCTGGTCAACCTGGTCAAGGGCGACATCAGCCTGGTGGGCGTGCGCCCGCTGAGCGAGACGTTCTTCAACCTCTACCCGCCGGAGCTGCAGCGCCGGCGGACCCGGTTCCGGCCGGGACTGATCCCGCCCTACTACGCGGACATGCCCCGGACCATCGAGGATATCTGGGCCTCGGAGGACCGATACCTGGCGCGCTGCGAGCAGAAGCCCTTCCGGACGGCCGTCGTCTATTTCTTCCGGGCGATGAACAACATCCTCTTCCACCATGCCAAAAGCGGTTGAATTCGCCTGTTCCCGCCGCACCCGGGCGGCGCTCGCCGCGCTGGCGCTGGGCCTGGTCTCCGCCCCGCTGGTCGGCGAGGACTTCTTCCGCCTGAAGGAGCAGATCTCGCAACGGGCCTGGCTCCGAGGCGGCCCCCTGCACCTGGAGTCCTCCTTCGTCCTGCGGAACCTCGGCTACTCGACCAACATCTACCAGCTGGCGGCGAACAAGAAGCCGGACTGGGTCTCGGACGCCAGCCTGGCCCTCACCGTGTCCGCCTTCGTCGGCCGCCGGCTGATCCTGCAGCTGCGGGACACCCCGCACTACAACCATTTCGCCTGGAACCAGCAGGAACGGGCGTGGGGCAACGACCTGGAGGCGGGCGCCTGCAGCTACCTCGGCCGCTTCAACCTGAGCGCCCGGAGCGGACGCCACCGCCTGTTCGTGCAGCCCACCCTGGAAACCGGCTTTTTCATGCGCGAGACCGGCACCCGCGGATCCGCCGCCGTGGACTACGGCCGCCGCGACCGCTTCACCGTGGGCCTGCAGCTGGATTGGCGCCGGCTGGAGTACGAGCGCCGCGTGCGCGGCTACGACATCACCGACAGCAGCCGCCTGCTGAGCCGCGAGGAGTGGAGCGCCGGGCTGAGCGTGAACCGGCGCGTTTTCACGCGCACCTTCCTCTCCTTCTCCGGCCTCTACTTCCGGCACCGGTTCCCCCATTACCCGGTGCGCGACCGCGACGGCGGCGAGTTCTCCATCGCCCTGCGCCTGCCCGAAATCGGGCGCGTCCAGGGGACCCTCGCCGGCGGCCTGCGCCTGTACCGGCCGCTATCGGCGCTGTTCCACCGCTATGCCCGGCCGTTCGGCTCGGGGCTGGTCACCGCCACCCTGCTGGGGCGCCTCCGACTGCGCGGTCACTACCGGATCGACAACAACTACTCGATCTACGGGCCGGACTACTATTTCGACGTCCGGGCGCTGGGAGCCGGAGCGGAGGTCGCCGTCACCCGCCGCCTGCGACTCGCCGGCGACGTCACCGCCGAGCGCCGGGACTACCGATTCCTGGGGCGGCGGGAGCTGGTGCGGCGGGACGACGTGCGCACGGTGCGCCTGGACCTGGTGCTCACGCTCTCCTCCCGCCTGGCGATGGGCGTCAGCGGGACCGCCTCGTTTTCGGATTGCAGCCAGCCCACCTACCAGCAGGATTTCAGCCGGGCCGGGCTCTTCCTGCGCGTCGACTTCTGAGCTCCGGCCAGAGAGGATAACATGAACCGATTGCTGACCAATCGCCCCGCGGCCCGGGCCGCGGGGTTCGTGGCCGCGGCGCTGCTCGTCGCGGCGGCGGCCTGGGCCCAGACGGCGACCCCGGCCGCGGCGGCCGATGATGTGAACTACCGCATCGGAGCGCGCGACCTCCTGGCCATCCAGGTGTTCGGCGTCCCCGAGCTGAACACCGAGGTGCGGGTGGCCGAGGACGGTTCGCTGTCCCTGCCGCTCATCGGAGAAATCCGGGCCGCCGGCCTGACCCAGTCGGAGCTGGCCCGCCTCCTGGCCGAGCGGCTGGAGAAGGACGCCCTGCGCAACCCGCAGGTGACCGTCTTCATCCGCGAGTACCAGGGACGCAAGGTGTCGGTGATGGGCGCCGTCGCCCACCCCGGGGAGTACGACCTGGCCGGCCGGCAGACGCTGCTGCAGTTGCTGTCCCGGGTGGGGGTCACCCCCGAGACGGCGTCGGACCAGGTCGTCGTCATGCGCGGCGGGGAGAGGCTGGTCATCGATCGCAACGCGCTGATGTTCGCGGGCGATCCGACGCTCAACATCGAGGTGCGCCCGGGCGACATCGTCAACATCCCGGTCCAGGAGTACATCGACGTGTACGTCTTCGGCCAGGTGCAGCGTCCCGGCACGGTCAAGCTCAAGAAGAACGTTCAGGCCGGCCTGCTCAAGGCCATCGCCCTGGCGGGAGGGTTCACCGAGCGCGCCCGCAGGTCGTCGGTGGTGGTGCGCCGGCTGAAGGGCGGGCAGGAGAGCCGCACGGTGGTCAATGCCGCCAAGATCATCCGCGGCAGCCGCCCCGACTTTCCGCTGGAGAACGAGGACGTCGTCCATGTCGGCGAGAGCCTGTTGTAGGAGGCGGCCATGACCGGAATGCGGCTGGACCAGGAACTGCACCTGGACAAGTACTGGAAGATCATCAAGCAGCGCTACCCCATCCTGATCTACTTCTCCCTGCTGGTGGTGCTGGCCGCGCTGGTCAAGGTGTTCTCGGAGGTTCCCCTCTACCAGGCGCGCGGCGTGCTCATGGTGCAGCCGGAGAACCGCAGCGTGCTGTTGTTCAACGACCGCATCGGCATCGCCCGCCAGGACACGGAGTACTTCAACACCCAGATGCGCATCATCCAGAGCCGGACGCTGGCCCAGGGCGTCATCGAGGAGGTCGGGCCGCGGCTCTTCCCCGACTCCATGGGCCCGCTGTTCCGGCGCGAGGGCGTGCCGGCGGTCAACATGTCGATCCTGATCGACGTCTTCCTGAGCAACCTGCGCGTCGAGAGCCTGCCCGAGACGCAGCTGATGGCCGTCTCCTACCGCTCGTTCGAGCCGGCGATGGCGGCCGACGCCGTCAACACGCTGTTCGCCAAGTTCATCGAGTTCAACCAGCGCATCAAGTCGGAGACGACCCGCCAGGCCTCGGAGTTCATCACCCGCCAGGTGGCGGACCTGAAGAAGCGGCTGAGCCAGAAGGAGCAGGAGCAGCAGCAATACGGCACGCGCAAGGACCTCTTCTACCTGACCAACGAAGAGAGCGAGCTGATGAACAAGTTCTCCGACCTGAACCGGGCCTTCACCCAGGCGCAGATCGAACGCATCAACCGCGAGTCGATCTACAAGGAGCTGCAGGGCAAGCGCTCCGAGGACTACCCCGACGTGCGCAACAACCCCCTCATCGTCAGCCTCAAGAACAGCTACTCGACGGTGGAAGCCGACTACATGCGCAAGTCGCAGATCTACAAGGATTCCTTCCCGGAAATGAGCCAGCTGAAGTCGCAGATGAACTCCCTGCAGGCGCGCATCCAGCAGGAGACCCAGGACATCGCCCGCAAGACGTTCGGCAGCGCGCGCGGCGAGTACGAGGCGGCCCTGGGCCGCGAACAGTCGCTGGTCGCCCTGATGGACAAGCTCAAGAAGGAGATCGGCACGAGCAACTCCAACGCCATCTACTACAAGAGCCTGAACATCGAGGTGGCCAACATGCGCGAGCTGCAGAACTACCTGGACCGCAAGCAGCAGGAATCGGAGCTCTCCTCGCGCCTGGAGGGCCTGGAAACGAGCAACATCAAGGTGATCGACCGCGCCGAGGTCCCGCGCTCCAAGGTGTCGCCCAACAAGCAGCAGACGCTGATCATGGCGCTGCTGTTCGGCCTGACCGGCGGCGTGGCGCTGATCTTTTTGCTCAACTACATGGACCGCACCATCAAGAACCCGGAGGAGGTGAAGCTGCTGCTCGACTACCCGACCCTGGGCATCGTCCCGTCGTCCAAGTCCAAGCAGGCCCTGTCGGAGTACCTGCACTACTACCCCTACAAGGGCAAGAACGGCAAGGAGCGGCTGCAGAAGGACATCGAGCTGATCAACTACTACGACCCGGAGTCGGCGGTGGCCGAGAGCTACCGCAACATCCGCACCTCCATCCTCTTCTCGACCCCCAAGAACCCGCCCAAGGTGATCTGCTTCTCCAGCGCCCGGCCGGGCGAGGGCAAGACGGCCACCGCCGTCAACCTGGCCATCTCGTTCTCGCAGCTGGGCAAGTCGGTGCTGCTGGTCGACGGCGACATGCGCAAGCCGCGCATCCACAAGGTGTTCAACCTGAAGAACACGGTGGGGCTGTCGACCCACCTGGTCGGCCGGGCGGCGCTGGCCGACATCATCCAGAAGACCGAGATCCCCCGCCTCAAGGTCATCACCTCCGGGCCCGTCCCGCCCAACCCCGTCGAACTGCTCGACTCGGAGCTCATGGACGCGCTGCTGAAGAAGACCCTGCTCAAGGAAACGGATTTCGTCTTCATCGACTCGCCGCCCTTCATCGAAATCGTCGACCCCATCCTGCTGGGCAAGCACGCCAACGGCATGGTCCTGGTGGCCTGGGGCGGAAAGACCAACCGCAGCGCCATGGAGAAGGCCAAGGAGCAGATCGACAAGTTCAACATCCGCATCATCGGCGTGATCCTGAACAAGGTCGATTTCAAGAAGGAGCGCAACATCTACGATTACGCCTATCGCTACAGCAACGTCCAGGGCGAGCAGCTCATGCGCTCGCGCTTCAATCCCTCGACGGCGGGGTTCCCGGCCGACGAGACCACCGTCGAGACCAAGCGCTTCGCCCCGCCGTCGGTGGAGGAACCCGGGCGCTAGGCGGCCCGGGCGACGGCTGGAGCCGACCATGATCGACATTCACGCCCATCTGATCCCCGGCATGGACGACGGGGCGCTCAGCCTGGAGGAGTCGCTGGAGATGCTGCGCATGGCGGATCAGGAGGGGATCGAGACCATCGTGGCCACCCCGCACGTGCTGGCGAGCCTGTTCTTCTCCCGCCTCAGCACGGCCAAGAACATCGCCGCCTTCCACAGCAAGTTCGCCGCCCTGGAGGGGCTGGTCCGGCAGCACGAGCTGAAGATCCGTGTCCTGCGGGGCGCGGAGAACTACTTCGATTCGCTGTTGAAGGAAAAGCTGATCGAGCATGCCGACCTCCTGACCCTGAACGGCGGCGACTACTTCCTGCTGGAATTTCCGCCGCGCTTCATTTTCCCCGGCATCAAGCAGCTCATGTTCGACCTGATGACCGACCGCTTCATTCCCGTCATCTGCCACCCGGAGCGGAATTTCGTGTTCCAGCAGGTGCCGGGCATGCTGTACCAGTTCGTCCAGCTCGGGGCCCTGAGCCAGGTCGATGCCGGCAGCATCCGCGGCGACTACGGGGCCTCCGCCCGGGCCGCCGCCCTCCAGTTCCTGAAGCTGAACCTGGTGCACGTCATCGCCTCCGACTGCCACCATCCCGGGCGCTACCCGCCGGGCTTGGCCTTCCTGTACGACGCCCTGAAAAAGTTCGAGCGCAACCGGCTGGACCTGCTGCTGGACGGCATCCCGCGCGCCATCCTGGGCAACCACGTGCCCCCCTCGATCGGCCCGAGCACCGACCCCGACCAGAAGACCTTTTCGCTGAACGTCTTCCGGAGGATGCGGAGATGAACAAGCGCCAATACCTGCTGCTGCTGAAGGCCACCGTGCTGCTGGCGCCGCTGCCCCTGGGCTGCGTCGGTTCCTTCCAGTCCGCGATCCTGTTCCTGGCGCTCCTGCTGCCGCTCCTGCCCATCATGGGAAGGCCGGGAGCCGGGGAGCCGGACGCGGTGGTGGAGTCCGGGCACGGCCTGTTCGCGGGCCGCTTCTTCTACCCGCGCGCCATCGGCTACGCCTTCGCCGGACTGCTGCTGGTCCTGGCCCTGCAGGTCGTGCCGCTGCCCCTGTTCCTGCTGCGGCTGGTCTCTCCGCGGACCGTGCAGATCCTGTCGGTCCTGAAGGAGGCCCCCCCGGCGTTTCACCCGGTTTCGCTGGTGCCCTTCAAGACCCTGGCCTTCATCGCCCAGGTGTGCGCCGCCGCCCTCTTCTTCCTGGTGCTGGCGCGCGTCCGGCTGGACAAGCGCGACATCGTCTCGCTGCTGAAGGTCTCCGTCCTCTCCGGCCTGCTGCAGGCCCTCCTCGGGCTGAGCGGCCTCCGCCACGGCCGCCTCTTCTCGGCCGGCATCCTGACCGGGGGAGCGGACGGCGGCGGCTTCGTCGGCTGCTTTTCGCACCCCCAGCACCTGGCGTTCTATCTCGTCATGATCTGGCCGCTGACCATCGCCCTGATCCTCTTCCAGAGCCGGTACTTCGAGACGTTCCTGCCGCTGTTCGCCCTGGCCCGCATGCTGGTCCGGAAGCCGCGCGAGTATGGCCTCTTCCTGGCCGCCGCCGCGGTCATCGCCGGCGGGATCCTGCTGTCCCGCTCCATGCCCGGCCTGTTCACGCTGCTGTTCGCGATGCTGCTCCTCTTCGCCATGGTCTACTACCTGACGCGGACCCGTCCCGTGCGCCGCCACCTCAAGCCGCTCTTCGTCGCCGGGGCCGTTCTCGTCGGCTTCCTGGCCCTGCGCGGCACCATCCAGGACGCCTTCCGGGTCCAGGACGACAAGCTTCCCCACTTCCTCGTCTGGCCCAACCCGGTGGCGATGATGTCCGACTTCCCCTTCCTGGGCACGGGGCTGAAGACCCTCGACGAGGGCCCGGTGGCGGTGAACCCGCGCGAGTCGAGCCTGCATTCGGGCACTCCGCAGAACTACCTGGAATTCGGCGCCGAAGGGGGGCTGCTGGGGATGTCGGCCTTCTACCTGTTCGCCGGCGTCGTGCTGCTGTCCCTGTTCCGCACCTGGCGCCTGCGCCGCCACCCCGACGTGAAGGCGCTGGGGCTGGGGCTGATCGTGTCCCTGTTCGCCGCCGTGTTCTTCTCGCCGGCGAGCTTCTCGTTCCTGGTGCCGGCCATCCTGTTCCAATTCGCCCTGATGCTGGCCCTGGCCGTGAAGGTCGTGACCTACAAGCGGGCGGCGGGGGGAGGAGCGGGGCTGCCAGCCGGGTCTGCCGCGCCGGTGGCCGGGAAGGCGGACGCATGAAACACCGGAAATTGTACCGGTACGCCTTGCTCGCCCTGCTGGCTTTTTTCCTGCTCCAGGGCCTGGCCGCCGGGCTGGTCTACCTGGGCCAGGCCGTGGGCGGGCAAACCGGACAGTTCTGTTTCCGCGCCAGCGCCCTGCTGTTTCCCCTGGAGGCGAGGCCGTGCATCCTGGGCGGGCGCCGGTCGATCAACCGGCCCCGCCTAACCGGCGCCGACCGGGAGGGGGCCATCCGCCTCTTCACCCGGGCCGTCGGGCGGAACGTGCTTCTCGACCAGGTTCATTTCACCCTGGCCGTGCTGTTCCAGCAGAAGGCCCTCGACGACCCCCGCTACCTGGCCCGTTCCCTGCGTTCGTTCCTGCGTGCCGCCGTCGTCAACGGGGGCCAGGACGTCACCCAAACCACGGAGATCCTGAAGCGCATCCTGCCCAGCTGGGGGTATCTGAGTGCCACCGACCGGCAGCTGTACAGCCAGCTGCTGGGCCGGGTCATCACCCGGCTGTCGCGCGACAGCTTCAAGGCGCTGCTGGACGCCTGGGGAACCCATTGCCTCGACATCGGCTTCTTCGGCGGGGCGCTGGAGAAGGCCCCGCAGCTGAGCGAGGTCATGGCCGACGCCCTGATGCAGCACGAAATCGACATGGAGCTGCGCCAATCGCTGCTGGCCGACTTCGAGGCCTACAGCCTGGAGCGGGCCCAGGCCCGCTACCGGCAGCTGGTGCAGAACCCGATGCTCGGGACCGGCGACCTGCAGGCGATCTACCGCTTCCTCCGCAAGAACGTCTCCGGCTATCACCGGCTGGCGTCCCAGAGCGCGTTCGACGAGAAGGAGTACGCGGACTTCATGCGCCGGCTCAACCTGCACATCCTGCAGCTGCTGTTCGCCCAGCCGAACTGGCAGAAAGACCCCCGCACCCAGCAGGAGATCGCGGAGTTCGTGCGGACCTGCATCGCCGAGTTCCCGGAGGCGGGCAACCTGGAGATGCTGCGGCGGCTGCTGGAGCAGCAGAAGTTCTTCGCCCTCCGTTCTCCCCAGGCCTTCCATTGCCAGCAGCTGCTGGATTTCCACGACGGCGAATACAGCCGCGTGATCGAGGCCATCGGCGAGTACCGCCAGTCCCTTCCCTTCGACCTGCAATCGCCCCCCCGGGAATACCTGGAGGTCATGTGGCTGCTGGTCGACGCCCAGATCGAGTCCGGCCTCCTCATCCAGGCCCTGCCGGTGTTGCAGGAGACCGAGCGGCTGTTTCCCGGCCGGACCGAGACCGCCTGGCGGCTGATGCGCATCGAGCAGGTGGTCGGCCAGGACCGGCAAATGGAGATGGACCGGGAGCCGATGACGGCGCGGGTCCGCGACAGCCGCATCATCGACATCGGCGCGCCCGACCTGCGGCAGACCGTTTTCCTGCTGGGGCCCGATCCGCTCGAATTCCGCTTCGCCGAGAACATCCGGCCGCTGCTGAAGTCGCGGCGCCTGCTGCAGGTGTTCGTCAACGGGGCGATTCTTCATGAAGCCTACCTCGGCCGGGTTCCGCCCGTCTTCACCCTGCGCATCCCGGATGACGCGGAGCGGAGGCGCTACGTCGTCGAGGTGCGGCTGCTGTGAGGTCTGCGCCGATCCTGTTCCGGCGTCTCCCCGGCGCGGGCCGCCGGCCCTCCGCCTGATGCTCTACCTGCTCTACTTCCGCCACGGTCTCATCCGCAAGTTTCCCCTGCCGGGGGGGACGACCACCATCGGCCGCTCCGTGGACAATGACTTCTATTTCAACGAGTCCCACGTGTCCAAGCGCCACGCCCGCATCGAGGTCGGCGCGGACGGGGTGCAGATCGAGGACCTGGGCTCGACCAACGGGACCTTCGTCGACGGGCGTCCGGTCCGCAGGGCCCGGCTGAGCCCCAACCAGTCCTTCCGCATCGGCCACGCCTCCTTCGTCCTGAAAGAGGGCAACGGCCGCGAGCTGGTGCTTTCGGAAAAGGTCCGCCCGATCCTCGACCGCGTCTCGCAGGCCATGACCGCCAACGGGGAGAAGACCCACCGGGCCATCAACCTGCTCTATTCCGAGTCCCTGGCGGAGATCCTGCACATCGGCTTCCGCCTGCAGCAGAACCGCAACATCTTCCAGTTCGCCGAGTCGTTGATCAGCCAGACGCTGCGGGACGGGTGCCTGGCCCTGCTGGCCATCGACAAGGGAAGCACCCAGGTCGTCTCGCAATGGAACTTCACCCCCGCCGACCAGGCGGAGGCCTTCGCCCTGGCGGCGAGCCGGGATTTCGCCCGCCGCAAGAGCGTCAACGCCCTGTCGGCGGGCAACCGCCGCTTCTGCTCGTTCCCGGTCTCCTGGCTCAACCTGCCGGCCGGCGTGCTGTACCTGGGGGCGTCCGCAGAGCCTCTGGGCGACGAGATGGTCTTCTTCCTGGAGACGCTCGCCGACGAGGTGTCGCTCATCGACATGCTCATCGAGGACAACCAGTCGATGCAGCCGCGCCGCAGCGCCGTCCCGGGGCCGGAGATCATCACCGCCAACCCGGGCATGCTGCACATGCTGGCGCAGTGCAAGAAGATCGCCCAGGGAGACCTGTTCGTCCTCGTCGAGGGGGAGACCGGCACCGGAAAGGAGTTGATCGCCCGCCTCATCCATGCCCTGTCCCCACGGGGCCAGAAGGAGTTCGTGGCCCTCAACTGCGCCGCCATCCCGGAGCAGCTGATGGAGGCCGAGCTGTTCGGCCACGAGAAGGGCGCGTTCACGGACGCCTGCACGCAGCGCAAGGGGAAGCTGGAAGTGGCCTCGGGGGGGACGCTGGTGCTCGACGAGATCGGCGACATGCCCCTCAACCTGCAGGCCAAGCTGCTGCGGGCGATCCAGGAGTCCCGTTTCTACCGCGTGGGAGGAAACGCGCCCATCTCGGTCGACCTGCGCATCATCGCCCTGACCAACCAGAACATCCGCGAGCGGGTGGAGAACAACCTCTTCCGCCAGGACCTCTATTTCCGCATCGCCCACGTGGTGCTGAAGCTCCCGCCGCTGCGGCAGCGGAAGGAAGACATCGTGCCGCTGATCAACCACTTCACCTCCCGGTTCGCCGGCGAGAACCGGATCTTCGTCCGGGGCTTCTCGCAGCAGGCCATCCGCGCCATGGAGGTGTACGGCTGGCCGGGCAACGTCCGCGAGCTGGAGAACGAGATCCGCAAGGTGCTCAACCTCTCCGACTCCAACGACATCATCGACGTCGACCTGCTGAAGGAGGAGATCGTCCGCCGCCACCTCGACCAGCAGCCGCCCCGGGCGGACGCCGGCCCGGAGGAGAGGGAGCTGATCCTGGCCCTGCTGGCCAAGCACAAGTGGAACAAGACCAAGGTGGCGCAGGAGATGGGGATCAGCCGGGTGGCCTTGTACGGCAAACTGAAAAAGTACGGAGTGTGACATGCTCGTGCAGAATTCCTTTGTCCGCCACGGCCAGGAGCGCCCCGACAAGACCGCCCTGGTGTTCGCGGAGCGGCGCGTCACCTACGGCCAGCTGAACGAGGAGTCCGACCGCCTGGCCCAGGCCATGCGCCGCGACGGGCTGCGCCGCGGCGACCGGGTGGCGATCTTCCTGGACAACTCGGTGGAAATGGTGACCGCGATCTACGCCACCCTGAAGGCGGGGGCCATCTTTTCCCCCCTCAGCGCGACGCTGAAGGCCAAGAAGCTGGAGTACATCCTGCACAACCTCGAGCCGGCCTTCCTGATCTCCCACGCCAGCAAGCTGCCGCAGTTCGCCCCCTGCACGGGGGGGATGGACTTCCTGCGCGGCATCGTCCTGACCGGGCGCATGCCGGCCGAGGCCGGCCGCATCGTGTCCTGGGCGGACTTCGTCGCCTCGGGGATCGCCGCGCCGCCCGACGGCGGCGGCATCGATCTCGACCTGGCCTACATCATCTACACCTCCGGCTCGACCGGCGAGCCCAAGGGGGTGATGATGACCCACGCCAACGTGCTGGCCGCGGCCCGGGCCATCGTCCAGTACCTGGAGAACCGGGAGGACGACATCCTCCTCGACGTGCTGCCGCTCTCATTCGATTACGGCCTGTACCAGGTGCTGATGGCCTTCCTGTTCGGGGGCACGGTGGTGCTGGAGAAGAACTTCGCCTATCCCTACGTGGTGGTCGACAAGCTGCTCAAGGAGCGGGTGACCGGATTCCCGGCCGTGCCGACCATCTTCTCGATCCTGCTGCAGCTGGAGCTGAAGAAGTACGACTTCCGCCACCTGCGCTACCTCTCCAACACCGGCGCCGCTCTGCCCGTGCCGCACATCCGGGCCCTGCGCGAGGTGTTTCCGCAGGCCCGGCTGTACTCGATGTACGGCCTGACCGAGTGCAAGAGGGTCTCCTACCTGCCGCCCGAGCAGCTGGACCGCCGTCCGAGCTCGGTGGGCCGAGGCATGCCCAACGAGGAGGTGTTCATCGTCGACGAACGCGGCGAGCGGGTCGGGGCCGGCGAAGCGGGGGAGCTGGTGGTGCGCGGCTCGAACGTCATGCGGGGCTACTGGAGGGCGCCGCAGGAGACGGCCCAGCGGCTGAAGCCCGGGCTCTACCCCGGCGAAACGGTGCTCTACACCGGCGACCTCTTCACCGCCGACGAGGAGGGCTACCTGTACTTCGTCGCCCGCAAGGACGACCTGATCAAGACCCGCGGTGAGCGGGTGAGCCCCACGGAGGTGGAGGAGGCCCTGTGCGAGATCGACGGCGTGATCGAGGCGGCGGTGGTGCCCGTGCCCGACGAGATCCTCGGCTCCGCCATCAAGGCCTTCATCAAGACCGACCCCTCCCGCTGCGAGTTGTCCGTCGCCGACGTGATCCGCCATTGCACGGACAACCTGGAAGCGTTCATGGTGCCGAAATACGTGGAGTTCGTCGCCGAGTTCCCGAAGACGGCGACGGGCAAGATCGACAAGAAGGTGCTGAAAGAGCATGGACCTGAAAACCCGCTACACCCGTGACGTCCTGGAGTTCGACCCCGGGACCATGGCCGCCGGCCTGGCCGCCCGCTTGCGCGACCTGACGGCGCGCGAGCTGAAGAAACGCGGCCTGGTCCTCGGCGTTTCGGGCGGCATCGACAGCAGCGTGACCGCCGCCCTCTGCGTGCAGGCGGTCGGCCGCGAACGGACGTTCGCCCTGCTCATGCCGGAGCGGCACTCGGCCGCGGAGACCGAAAGCCTGAGCCGCAGGCTGGTCGAGCATCTGGGCATTCCCAGCTCGCCGGAGGAGATCACCCCGATCCTCGAGGCGGTGGGCTTCTACCGGCGCTACCAGGAGGCGGTGCGCCAGGTGCTGCCCGAGTACGGCCCGGGCTGGAAGTCCAAGATCGTGCTGCCGGACATGTCTCGTTCCGACGGGTACGCCATCTTCTCCATCGTCGCCCAGCCGCCGCAGGGCGGGGAGACGGTGCGCCGCCGCCTGACCCTCGACGCCTACCTGGGCGTCGTGGCCGCGACCAACTTCAAGCAGCGCATCCGCATGATGCTGGAGTACCACCATGCCGACCGGCTGAACTACGCCGTGGCGGGAACGCCGAACCGCCTGGAATACGACCAGGGGTTCTTCGTCAAGCTCGGAGACGGCGCCGCCGACGTCAAGCCCATCGCCCACCTCTACAAGACCCAGGTCTACCGGCTGGCCGAGCACCTCGGCATCCCGGCCGAGATCCGCGCCCGCCCGCCCACCACCGACACCTATTCCCTTGCCCAGGGACAGGACGAGTTCTACTTCTCCCTGCCGCACGCGGAGATGGACCTGTGCCTGTACGCCAAGAACCATGCTTTTTCGGTTGAGGAGACCGCCTCCGCCGTCGGCCTGACCGCCGACCAGGTGCGCCGGGTCTTCCGCGACATCGACGCCAAGCGCGCCGCCACCCGATATCTGCACCTGCCGCCGCAGCTGCTGCAGGAGGTTCCGGAGATTTCCGCCGGCCATTGACCCCGGCGGGCCCGGCCCGCGACCCCATCGATCGATCAGGAGACCACCATGACCCCCAGCGACCCCGTCACCGCCATCCGGGAAAAGATCCGCGCCTTCATCGTCGACCGCTTCATGCTGGGCACCGACCCCGGCTCGCTCCACGACGACGACTCCTTTCTGGATACGGGCATCATCGATTCCACCGGCATCCTGGAACTGATCGGCTTCCTCGAGCAGGAGTTCGCCATCCAGATCCAGGAGGAGGAGATGATCCCCGACAACCTCGACTCGCTGGACAAGGCCTCCGCCTTCGTCGCCGGCAAGAGGTGAAGCGGGGGCGGCGGTCGCCGCCGTCAGAACCGCACGGAGGCGCCGAAGCGCTGGTGCAGCAGCTGCAGGGAGGCGATGCCGACCAGCGCCATGTCATCGCGCTCGCTGCGGTTGGGGTTCTCGCCGGCGAACGATGCCCGCAGCCGGTTCACGGCCGCCGGGTCGAAACAGCCGGCGCGGCGGATCGCCTCGGGCTGCAGGGCGGCCGCCGCTTCGCTGCCGGTCGCGGAGGTGAAACAGCTGTGGATCGGCGCCCGGTAGGGCTTTTTCACCCGCTGCACCACGGCCGGCGGCAGCATGCCCGCGTAGGCCCGCTTGAGGATGAACTTCTCGTTGAGGCCGCGCATCTTGTATCGGGGGGGGATGGTCGCGGCGAATTCGATCACCCGGTGGTCGAGGAACGGGAAGCGGCCTTCCACCGAGTGGCCCATCATCATCCGGTCGCCCTGCGACGAGAGCAGGTAGCCGGACATGAACAGGACGATTTCGAGATACTGGGCGCGGCAGAGCGGGTGCCAGCGGAGGATGTCGGGGTCGATGGCTTCGCGCAGGTCCGCGTAGATCCGCTCCTCGTCGAACTGGCGGCGGAACGGCTCGCTGAAGAACCGCTTGCAGCGGGAGGTGTTGGCCCAGCGGATGCGGTGGGAGTAGAACGGGTCGTCGGTGTCGGCCAGCCCGCGCCGGAAGAACGCCTGCCAGAACGTGCCGGCCCGGGCCTCGCCGGCGATGTGCGGGTGGATCACCGACAGCAGGCGCGGGCGCAGCGCGGAGCCGGGTGATTCGGCCCAGAAGCGGCGGATGCGGTCTTCCTTGAAGATGTCGTAGCCCCCGAACACCTCGTCCGCCCCCTCCCCGGTCAGCACCACCTTGATGCCGTGCCGGCGCACCAGGCCGGAAAGCAGGAACAGCGGCGTCGGCGCGGTGCGCAGCAGCGGTTTCTCCGCGAACCAGACCGTGTCCGAAAAGTGGTCGCCGATGGCCTCGGCCGTCGCCTCCACGGAGTGGTGCCGGGTCTGCAGGAAGCCGGCCATCAGCTGCTGGTAGTCGCGCTCGTCGAAGGCGGCGTCCCGGAACGTGACCGAGAAGGTGTGCAGGTCGTTCACGTGGCGGCGCCGGGTGATGGCGGTGATGATCGACGAGTCGATGCCCCCGCTCAGGTAGGCGGCCACCGGCACGTCGGCGCGCAGGCGCAGGGTGACGGCGTCCTCGACCAGCTCCCGCAGGCGGTCGACGTAGTGGTTCAGCGGCCGGTCGCCGTAGTCCGCGGCGTCCGGGAACTGCAGCTTCCAGTACTGCCGGCGGCGCAGGTTGCCGATGCGGTCGGCGACCAGCAGGTGCCCGGGCGGCAGCTCGAGGACCTGGCGGAACGGGGTGCGCGGCGGGATGTTGGCCCACAGGGTGAAGATCTGGTCGACTCCCTGGGGGTCGATTTCCGCGGTCATCCCCGGGTAGCGGAACAGGGCCTTCATCTCCGAGGCGAAGAGCAGGGTGCCGTCGGGGCGCAGGCTGTAGAACAGCGGGCGGATGCCGACGCGGTCGCGCGCCAGCACCAGCTCGCGGCGACGGCCGTCCCACAGGGCGAGGGCGAACTGCCCGATCAGCCGCTGCACGAAGTCCAGCCCGACCTGCTCGTAGAGGTGGACGAGCACCTCGGTGTCGGAGCGGGTGGCGAAGACGTGGCCCTGGCGGAGCAGCTCGTCGCGCAGCTCGACATAGTTGAAGATCTCCCCGTTGAGCACCACGCAGACCCGCCGGTCCTCGCTGTACAGCGGCTGGGAGCCGCCGGCCAGGTCGATGATGCTCAGGCGGCTGTTGGCCAGCGCGACGCCGTCGCCCAGGTGGGTGCCGAACTCGTCGGGGCCTCGGTGGCGAAGGCTTTCGATCATCGCCTGCAGCACCGGCGGCTCCGCCGGCCGCGGGTCGCGGGTGTGAAAGTAGCCGGCGATGCCGCACATCGCGCTCAGCCCTCTTCGAGCACCTGGCCGTTCTCCAGCCGGTAGGTCTTGCCCGACTTTTCGCAGCGGGCGAGGTGGTCGTCCCCGAACTGCAGCCGCACGCCGGCCTCACTCATCCAGCCGGCCAGCCGCGCCGGGTTTCCCAGCACCAGGGCGTAGTCGGGAACGTCCCGGGTCACCACCGCGCCGGCGCCCACGAAGGCGTGGCGGCCGATGGTGTGCCCGCAGACGATGGTGCAGTTGGCTCCGAGGGTGGCCCCGGTGCGCACCAGCGTCCGCCGGTAGTGGGCGCTGCCGCGCTGCGGGTAGCGGCAGCGCGGGTCGCTGATGTTGGTGAACACCATCGACGGGCCGCAGAACACGTAGTCTTCCAGTTCCACCCCCTCGTAGATGGAGACGTTGTTCTGCACCTTGACGTGGTCGCCGATGCGCACGTGAAGGCCGACGTTCACGTTCTGGCCGAGCACGCAGTCGCGGCCGATGCGGGCGCCGCTCTGCACGTGGCAGAAGTGCCAGATCTTGGTGCCCGCGCCGATCTGGACGTCGTCGTCCACGTAGCTGCTCGGGTGGATGAAGATGGCCTGGGTCATGGGATCACGTCCGGCCGTGTCCGGCCGCGAGCAGGGTGCGCAGCCAGGGGTGGGTGTCGCCCTCCGGCCCCTGCGGGTGCGCGTTGCGGATGTTGTAGACGGCCTGGATGGCGACGCGCGCGTCCTCCAGCCCGGGCCCGCGGCCGGCCAGGATGTCCCGGTAGGATTCGGTGTGCAGGTCGTTGAAGCCGTCGGACATGTCGAACTCGTCGCCGTCGATGGTCAGGGAGCGGAAGCAGCGCTTGCCTTCGGCCCGGCAGGCGGCCGGCAGGTCGCCGGCGTCGATCGACAGGAACCAGCGCACGCGAGCCTTTTCGAGTTCCAGGAACCCCGCCGCCTTGTCGGGCCGGCGCACGTGCACCACGATGTACTGGAGCGGCCCGAAGATCCACAGCAGCATGTCGAAGAAGTGGACGCCGATGTTGGTGGCGATGCCGCCCGACCGGGCCTCGTCGCCTTTCCAGGAGTTGTGGTACCAGTGGCCGCGGGAGGTGATGTAGGTGAGGTCGATCTGCGCCTTGCCCGCGGCCGCCCTCTTCGCGACCCGCTCCTTGAGGGCGGTGACGGCCGGGTGCAGGCGCAGCTGCAGGATGGTGTTGACCCGGCGCCCGGTCTCGCTCTCGATCTCCTTCAGCGCGTCGATGTTCCAGGGGTTCAGCACCAGGGGCTTCTCGCAGACGGCGTCGGCGCCAACGCGCAACGCGAAGCGGATGTGGGCGTCGTGCAGGTAGTTGGGGGAGGCGATGCTGACGAAGTGGATGCGCTCCGCCTCGCTGCGGCGGCGCAGTTTCTCCACGTGGCGGTCGAAGCGCTCGAACTCGGTGAAGAAGTCGGCGTCGGGGAAGTAGGAGTCGATGACGCCCACCGAGTCGTTGCGGTCGAGGGCGGCCAGCAGCCGGCATCCCGTCTCCTTGATGGCTTTCATGTGCCGGGGGGCGATGAAGCCGGCGGCCCCGATGAGGGCGAAGTTTTTCACGGGTTCCTCCTGGATGGGCGTCCCATGGCGCGCCGGTCAGGCCTCCCTGCGGGAGAAGAACGCGGCGATCCGCTCGCACACGTGGGCGATCTGCTCCTCGCGGAGCTCCGCGTGCACCGGCAGGGCCAGCGAGGTCGCGGCCGCTTCGGTGGCCTCCGGATACTCCGGGTCGCCGGCGGCGAGCCCGGCGAAGCAGGGCTGGCGGTGGAAGGGAACGGGGTAATAGACCTCGGTGGCCACGCCGTGCCGTTTCAAGAACGCGGCCAGGTCGTCCCGTTCCCGGGTGCGGATGACGTACTGGTTGTAGATGTGGGGATGGCGCAGCCCCGGCGACCGGTGGCGGGAGACGGGCAGGACCAGCGGCTGGCCGGGCGCGAAGGGCGGCGTCCCCGGGGGGCCGGCCAGGCCGGTCGCCTGCAGCAGGCGGTGGTAGAGGTCGGCGTTGCGGCGCCGCGCGTCGTGCCAGGCGTCGAGGTGGGGCAGCTTGGCTTCCAGCACCGCCGCCTGGATGGCGTCGAGGCGGAAATTGCCGCCGATGGCCTGGTGGTGGTACTTGGGACGGGCCCCATGCACCCGCAGCAGCCGCAGGCGCTCGGCCAGGGCGTCGTCATCCGTGGTCACCAGCCCGCCGTCGCCGAAGGCGCCCAGGTTCTTGCTGGGGAAGAAGGAGAAGCAGCCCGCGTGGCCGATGGTGCCGAGGCAGCGCCCATCGAGATGGCGGGCGCCGATGGCCTGGGCGGCGTCTTCCACCACCGCCAGCCGGTGACGGGAGGCGATCGCCGAGATGGCATCCATGTCGGCCCCCTGGCCGAACAGGTGCACCGGGATCAGGGCCCGGGTGCGCGGGGTGACCCGACGCTCCACCTGGTCGGCGGCGAGGTTGAAGTCGTCGAGGTGGATGTCGGCGAAGACCGGCTTGGCCCCCAGGCGGACGACCGCGCCGGCGGTGGCGAAGAAGGAGTAGTCGGGCACGATCACCTCGTCGCCGGGGCCGATGCCCAGGGCCATGAGCGCCAGCAGCAGGGCGTCCGTGCCCGAGGAGACGCCGATGGCATGGCGGCAACCGAGATACGCCTGCAGCGATCGCTCCAGGTTCTCGACCTCGGGGCCCAGAATGAACTGCTGCGCCGCCACCACCCGTTGCAGGGCGGCGTCGATTTCGGGCTTGATGCTTTCGTACTGCTTTTTCAGATCGAGCAACGGTACGATCATGCCCGCATTCCTTTCTCTCTTTCCCTCTCTCTCTGCAGCCTGGGCGTCCCTCTCCCGATTGGGGCGCCCGGTGCGGTAGCCTGTCGGATTCATGATACCCAATCCGGGCCCGCTTTTCAATGCGGGTCAACGCTTTCTTGACACTCCATGGAGGGCTGGGTACAATCGGGTGTGCGGCATGCCCCCGGTCCCGGTGGCGGCGGCAAGGAGCCCATGCGCGTGTTTCCCCTCTCGCGGCAGTACCCTGGCGGGCGCATCGCCGGCCCGGGGATGACCGATGCGCCTTGACCTGGTCGGCCCGGCGCCGCCCAGCCGCGGTGGCATCTCCGCCTACACCGCCATGCTGTTCGCCGAGCTGCGCCGGCGTCACGACGTGCGCCTGCTCAGCTTCCGCCGGCTCTATCCCCGGCTCTTCTACCCCGGCCGCCAGGACCGGGTGGCGGGCGGAGCGGAGGCGCCGGCCGGGGCGCAGCCGCTCATCGACGGCCGCAATCCGCTGAGTTGGCTCCGCGCGGCACGCAGCGTCCGCCGCCGCCGGCCGCATTGGCTCATCCTCTCGTGGTGGGTCGTCTACTGGGTGCCGCTCTACCGCCTGCTGCTGCGGGCGGCGCGGCGGTCCGGCAGCCGGGTGCTGTTCCTCTGCCACAACGTGGAGGAACACGAGGGAGGGGCCTGGAAACGCCGCCTGGCCCGCCGGTTGCTCTCGCGCGGCCACGCCTTCCTGGTGCACAGCCAGGCGGAGCGGAAGCGGTTGCTGGAGCTGGTCGGTGAACCGCGCGCGGTGGCCGTCGCCGCCATGCCGAGCTATGAGGCGCTGAACGACCGGCCGCTCACCCGGGTCGAGGCGCGACGCCGGCGGGGCCTCTCCGCCGACGAGCGGATCATCCTGTTCTTCGGCTTCGTGCGCCCCTACAAGGGGCTGCGCGTGCTGCTGCAGGCCATGCCGCGGGTGCTGCAGGCGCTGCCGGTGCGGCTGCTGGTGGCCGGCGAGTTCTGGGAGCCGCGCCGGGCCTACGATGAGCTGATCGATTCGCTCGGCCTGGCCGGAAACGTGACGGTGGAAGACCGCTACGTGGCCAACCACGAGATGGCCAGCTTTTTCCAGGCGGCCGACGTGGTGGCGCTGCCCTACACCCATGTCACCGGCAGCGCCATCGCCTCGCTGGCGGTGGGGTTCCGGCGCCCGGTCGTGGCCAGTTCCATCGACCCGCTGCCCGATGTCGTGGTGCCGCGTCGCACCGGGCTGCTGGTGCCCGCCGGCGATCCCGTCGCCCTGGGAGACGCCCTGGTCGATTTCTTCGTCAACCTCCGCGAGCAGGAGATGCGGCCGCATCTGGAGGCGTTGAACCGCCGGCTGTCATGGCCCCGCCTGGTCGACGTCCTGGACGACCTGATGGCCCGGGCCCCCGGCGGATGATCCGCGACACCCTGCACCTGCTGGTGGCCCAGGTGGTCGTGCTGGCCGGCAACTACGCCATCCACGCCGGCCTGGGGCGCCTGCTGGGGCCGGCCGAATACGGGCTGTTCGGCGTGGCCATGTCGCTGGTCTCCCTGCTCGAGTTCATCCTGGTGCGCGGCATGCGCGACACGGTCAGCCGCTTCGCGGCCGGGCAGCCGGAACGGGCGCCGGCCATCCGCCGCCAGGCCCTGCGCCTGCAGGCGCTGCTTTCCGCCGGCCTGTGGGCCGTCTTCTGGCTGGCCGCTCCGGGATACGCCCGGCTGATGTCCGCCCCGGCGTTGGTGGGGCCGTTGCGCATCGCCTCCCTGATGGTGCCGCTCGCCTCGCTCTTCTCGGTCTACCTGGGCGACCTCAGCGGCCGGGGCCTGTTCCGGCGGCGGGCGCTGGCCATGAACCTGCAGTCGCTCGGCAAGGTGGCGGCGGTGTTTCTGCTGGCCGGCCTGGGCTTCGGCATCTCCGGCGCCCTGACCGGCTACGTGCTGAGCTACCTGCTGGCCATGGCCGGTGTCATGCGGCTGGCCCATGATCCCCGCCCGGTGGGAGATCCGTTCCCGGCCGGGCAAATCGTCCGCACCGCCGCGCCGATCTTCCTCTTTTCCATTCTGATGGCGATTTCCAACCAGGTCGACCTGATGCTGGTCAAGGGGATGATGGCGGACGGCCGTGCGGCCGGATACTACACGGCGGCCAAGATGCTCAGCCGGCCGGCGCAGCAGGTGTTCGCCGTTTTTTCGTTCACCCTGCTGCCGGCCGTCGCCGGCAGCCTGGCCAGCGGCGGCGCCGGCCTGCCCGCCCTGCTGCGGCGCTCCACCCGCTTCTTGTGGCTGCTGCTGGCGCCTCTGACCGCAGTCGCTTGGGCGGCCGCGGATCCGCTGGTGCGGGTTCTCTACTCCAGCCGCTTCGCCCCGGCGGTCGCGCCCTTCCGGCTGCTGCTGCTGGCGACCGCCCTGGCCACGCTCTATTCGATCCTGGCCACCGCGCTCATCGCCGCCGGGCGCATGGCCGCGCCGCTGGCCACCGCCGCCTTTCTGGCCGCGCTGCAGGCGGTCCTGGCGCCGCTGGCCATCGCGCGCCTTGGCATGACCGGGGCGGCACTGTCGGGAATCGCCATCTACGCGCTCGGCTGCGCCTGGCTGGGCGTGACCGTGCACCGGCGGCTGGCCCCGTTCGCCGACTGGCCGGCCATCGCCCGCATTGCCGCCGCCGCGGCGGCTTCCGGGGTGTTCGTCTGGCTGTGGCCGTTTTCGGGCCCGTGGCGGCTGGCCGGCGTCATCCCGGCGCTGGCCCTCTATGCCGTCCTCCTCCTTGGCCTGAAGGAGATAGACGCCGGCGAGCGGGAGGCGGTCTGGCGGTTCCTGAACGGCCTGCGTCCCGGGCGGCGGCGCCGAGGCGCCGGCTGAGATCCCGCCTCAGCGGCCGTCCGCCCGGGCGGCGAGCCCGCGGGCCGCCCCCCAGCACCAGGCCAGCTTGGCCAGGAAGACGACCGGCACGGTGTGCAGCCGGCGCCACAATTGGCGGTTGCCGGCGAAAATGGCGGCGGTCGTCTTCAGGGCGATGAGCGGGGACACCAGCCACAGCAGCGTCCGGGAACGAAGCGGAAGCGGCGTGCGCAGCAGTTTCCGGAAGCGCTGCCGCAGGCCGATGGTGTGGAAGGCGTGGCCGGCGGCGTAGGCCAGCACGGCGCGCAAGCCGTGCCGCGGCGGGTCGTGGACGACGGCGGCGGAGGCCGCGAAGGCGGGGGCGTAGCCCCGCTCCCGCGCGCGCAGGATCCACTCCATGTCGGGCACGGGGCAATCGGCATCGAAGCCGCCCACCCGCTCCATCACGGAGCGACGCACGCCGAGGTTGGCGCCGGCGACGAATTCGCAGCCGCGCTCGGTCGGCCCGGGCATCAGGAAGGGATGAAACTGGGCGATGTTGTGGCAGAGCTGGAAATAGTCGCCGACCGGAGCGAGGATGGCCCCGGCGGCGATGGGCGCATGGCGCAGCGCCTCGACCATGTGCGCCGCCCACTCCGGGGCCGGCCGGCAGTCGTCGTCGGTGAAGAGCAGGCACGCGCCGCGCGACTCCGCCACCCCGCGGTTGCCGGCGGCGGCCAGGCCCGCGTGCCGCTCCAGGCGGATCGGCCGCAGCCGGGGCAGCGCCTCCTGCCACCGTCTCAGCGTGCCGCCGGTGTCGTCGCCGGAGTGGTCGTCCACGACCACGATCTCGAACCGATCCGCGGGCAGGGTCTGGCGGGCCAGCGCCGCCAGCAGCCCACCCAGCAGGGCGGCGCGGTCGCGCGTGCAGACGATCACGCTGGCGAGCATGTCCCGGCCGACCCCGGCTGCAGCTCGCGCACCTCGAGCACGCAGTCCTCGCTGCGCATGCCCTTGTAGGTGCAGGCGCGGCAATGGTAGAAATCGTCGTTGTGTCCGTCCTGGAAGAGGCGGCGGAAACGGCGGGCCTCCGCGCTCTTCCACGCGGCCAGGGCGGACATGTCGCCGACCCGGCCGAAGGTGTGGCGGTTGCGGTAGTCGTATTCGCACGACAGCACGTGCCCGGACGACTCCATGGTGATGCGCTTCCAGGGGCGCACGCAGACGAAGCGCCGTTTTCGGCGCCGGTACGATCCCCCCTCGTATTCGTAGCGGCGGAAACGGGTATCGGCCGGGGCGAAGGAGCGGTCCAGCTCGTCGCCCAGGGCCGGCGGCATGTCCACCGACTTGACGGAGAAGAAATCGGCGCCCAGCTCGATGGCCAGCCTCTCGACCGCCGCCATCTCGGCCTCGTTGTGGCGCATGGCCACGAAGCGCACGATCAGCCTCGGGGTGGCGGCACCGAGCCGCCGCCGGGCGGCGGCGACGGCCGCCAGGTTGGCTTTCACCCGGGCCAGCGAACCGCCGACGCGGTAGGCCCGGTACGTCTCCTCGCAGGCGCCGTCGATGGCGAACACCAGGCTGCCCAGCCCGCTGCGCACGATGCGCTCGGCCATTTCCGGGCTGAAATCGACGTTGCCGTTGGTGCTGCAGTGAACGATGACTCCGCGGGCGGCGGCGTACTCGATGAGCCGCGGCAGCTCGGGATTGAGGAACGGCTCGCCCCAGTTCCACAGCACGATCAGCAGCAGGGTGTCGCCCAACTCGTCGATGAATCGGCGGAAGGTGTCGACGGTGAGCATCGCCGGGGGCCGGGAGTCGTTCAGCGAGGCCGTGAAGCAGAGGGGGCAGGCGAGGTTGCAGACGTTGGCCGGCTCC
This sequence comes from uncultured Clostridia bacterium, assembly GCA_964479735.1. Lineage (GTDB taxonomy): Bacteria > Acidobacteriota > Aminicenantia > UBA2199 > UBA2199 > CAYZNT01. Next base: position 45,209 of record CAYZNT010000001.1, on the reverse strand, counting down.
ACCTGGGCGATGACCGGCCGGCCCAGCGGCCGCGGCAGCCGGACGATCTGGTTCAGGGCGGCGACGACGAAGTTCAGGCGCTTCCTCCAGGAGATGCCGGTCACCGAGTAGGGCACCTTCTCGAAGCGGAAATGGAGGTCGCCGCGCAGCAGCAGCCGCGGCAGCTGCGGCAGCATGTCGGTGAAGGTGATGATGCGCTGGAAATCGCCGGCCGGGGGATTGGGTTTCATGACATCCAGGCTCCCAGGTCGCGGCCGAGCATCTCCTGCAGCCGCGCCACGTCGTCCCGGAAGTACTCCCGCAGTTGGCGGCGGGTCTCTTCCTTCATGGGAACCCGCTGCAGCAGCCGGGCGCGCAGCGAATCGCGCAGCAGCCTCCAGCGGTCCTCCCCCAGCAGGCGGCTGCCCGCGGTGCGCAGGGCGCGCTGCAGCGGGCTTTTGCGGACGAAGAAGGCGTTCAACCGTTTCCAGCGCGGCAGGCCGCCGGCGTTGAAGCGGCCGCCGAAGCGTTCCGGGAGAAGGTCCGGGTCGACGTCCAGAAATTCGAAGGCCTGCCGCAGCAGCGCGGCCGGATCGCGGCGGAAATCGTCGTACAGGAAGACCCGCACCCGGCTGAAGGAATCCAGGAAGGCCCGGACCTGGCGGTGGTAAAGGCCGCGGCTCGCGTAGTGCCACATGGCGTTCCAGTTCTGCCGGCGGCGCTCCTCTTCGCGCCTCAATCCCTCCTCGAAGCTGGCGGTTTCCCGGCCGTCGCGCACCAGGTGCTGCCAGGCGGAGTAGGCCCGTTCCACCGGGTCTCGCAGCAGGATCAGGATGCGCGGGTCGCCCAGGGTGGACTGGATCAGCGGGATGGTGCACTCCCAGTAGGTCAGCGTATCGACGCTGGCTTCGCCGATCGCCTGGCCGGGGCGGGCGTGCGTGAAGAGGCGGGCGTAGTCCTCGAAACGCGGCGTGAAGGTCTTGCGCCAGTCGTCCGGCCCGCATTGCGGCAGCTGCAGGCACCGGGCGCTGAAGTGGCACGGCTCCTTGACCGGGCTGAAATAGATCCCCGGGTGGCGTTTCAGGTAGTGGTAGAACGACGTGGTGCCGCTCTTGGCGGCGCCGACGAGCAGAAAATTGGGCAGCAGCGGACGCGGGTCACTCATGCGGGAGACACAGGGTACACCATTTTGGACACCGTGGCAACCCGGCGCGGGGCTGACGGCCGGCCTGGGAATCCCGGCCGGCCGGGATTCGCCTTCCGGCCTGCGTGACCAGCCGGCCCGGGATCAACGGCCGGCCGGGGGGACCGGGCCGGCCAGGAAAGCCTGGCCGGCATAGGCCATGAACTCGCGCACCAGGCCGGCGTGGTCGCCGCGGACCAGCACGTGGTGGTTGGCCAGGGGGGCGCGGAAGAAGTAGTCGACCGGCTCCTGCAGGCAAACCCGCGCCTGGGTGCGGCACATCCCTTCGTCAACCGGGGCTTCGATGAGAGTCCCGGCCGAGACGAAGTATTCGCCCAGGTCTGCGCCGCCGGCCTTGAACAGGGTGACCGGGCCCGGCGCCAGGTCGCCCTGGACGCCGACGCCGATGCCCGATTCGAAGTGCGAACGGACGCGATAGCCGCGGCAGGCGCGCCCCGCCACCGTGCAGTGGGCCAGGGTCACCTGGTTGGCGCGGGCATCGATGCGCGAGGGATTGGCCATGAACGGGACCTCGCCGCTCAGGGCCTGCAGCAGGAGCATGGAGAAAACCGCCGCCACGTCGCCCTCGCAGCCGGCGATCCGCCCCTCGTCGTTGAGCAGCGAGAGGGCGAGGCAGCCCGTGGTCTGCCGGCTGCCCAGCAAGGCGAAGCAGCGCAGGGTGATCGCCGCCAGGTGGTGGCGCCCGAACAGGGTTTTCAGGGCGGGGTAGAGCCGGGCGGCGGCGCGCAGCCGGATGTCGTCCACGCCGTCGCCGGCAGCCGAGGCGGCGTCGCGGAAGCGGCGGGCGGCGGCGTCGGCCTGGTCCGGTTCCACCCCGTCGGCCAGCTCCTCCAGTTCGGCGAGCGGGATGTCGACGAAACCGGTCCCCCAGCGCCGCCGCGCGGCCTGCCGGTCGACGTCCGAGCCGATGAGCCAGTCGGAGGGCGGGCCGACGACGCCGATGCGCCCGGCCAGCGCCCGCCGGGCGCCCTCGCAGCGGAGCAGGCGGTGCAGCCGCGCCCGCACCTCCTCCGGGTCGCCGTGCAGCAGCTCGACCGCTTCGCTTCGCCGGCGGAGCCAGCTCATGATCTCCAGGGCGGCCGGCAGCGAGTTGTGCTTGCCGTCGGCCATCAGCAGGAGGGGGCGCGGCAGGCGCGCGCAGGCGTCGCGGAAGACGGCCTCGGTGCCTCCCGAGGCGATGAAGGCCACCTGCAGGTCCGCGTCGGTTTCGTCGCCGGGGTTCACGATCACCAGCTCGGAGTCGCGGCGCAGCCCATCCAGGAAGGCGCGGTGGCTCGCCTCCAGGCAGTCGCCCTCGTGCAGCGGCGAGGCGAACCAGGCCAGGGCGATTCGCGGCATGTCCGCCCCGGCTAGGTCGGCCGCGAACCGCCGGCCCGGTCGCGCCGGGCCAGGTTGCGCAGCATGTCGCGGATGTCGGCGGCGCCGCGGATGGCCACGTAGACGGTGACCAGCAGGTACCAGAGGATGCAGGCGGCGGTGAGCAGCTTCCAGAAGAGCGGGCCGACGGTCATGGTTTCACCTCCTGGCCAACCGGACGGAGCAGGGAACCGACGACCATCGCCGCCCCGGCCAGCAGGTAGGCGGCGATGCCCGAGTAGTAGGGGCCGATGTGGCCGCGCACCCAGGCGGCGGTGGCCGGCACCTGTTCCAGCACCAGGTAGAGAACCGGCACGATGGCGCCCATGGCGATGGCCCCGGCCGCGCCCCATGAGTTGGCCCGCTTCCAGTAGCAGCAGGCCACCAGCAGCACCGACATGCTGGAGAGGTAGATGGTGCCGGTGACTCCCAGGTAGGTCCACAGGTCGCCCTGGAGCGGGTACCAGAGGCCGTACGCCAGCAGGAACACGCCGATACCGGCCACGATGGCCCGGTTCCAGCGCAGCCCGCGCCGGTCGCTCCAGGCGGTCTTGCGAAACGGGGCCATGATGTCGTTGTAGATGACCGAGGCCCAGGTGAGCATGTAGGAGGAGTCGGTCGACATGTCGGCGGCCAGCATCGCCGCCAGCAGCAGGCCCATCAGCCCGGCCGGCAGGAAGGCGGCCAGGAATTTCGGCATGGCCTGCAGGCTGCCGGTGGCTTCGCCCAGCGTCGCCAGGGCGGCGATGCCCCAGATGCCGGGGATGAGGAAGCGGGCCACGAAGAAGAAGGCGGTGCGGGTGTAGACCTTCTGGCCGGTTCGGGCGTCCCTGGCCGCCAGCACCCGCTGGATGACCGCCATCCAGGTGAGCACCGCGGCCAGGTTGAGCAGGGCGTTGAACAGCACGTAGGGCCAGCCCATCTGCGGGTGCAGGAAGGGGTTGAAGCCGCCGGCGCCGTGCACCCGTTCCACCGTCTCCACAAGCCGGCCCCAGCCGATGTTCAGCAGGACCAGCACGGTGACGGCGATCAGGCCGACGCTCATGACCACGAATTGCAGGAAGTCGGTGACCAGCACCGACAACATGCCGCCCAGGATGGTGTAGACCGCCACCATCAGCAGCAAGGCGGTCATGGCCAGCTCCAGGGTGTGGGCCTGGGCCCAGGCGGCCAGCCCGGTGGCGCCCGGGGCCGCCTGCAGCGAGAAGCCGGTCAGCTGCACCAGGAACTCGCCGCCGGTGCGCAGGAACATGCCCATGTTGAGGAGGCCGCCCAGCACGATCACCACCCCGGCCGCCCAGCGCACGCGCGCCCCGAAGCGGCGCTCGAAGAGCTCCGGCAGGGTCAGCACCCCGCTCTGGCGCAGCGGCCGGATGCAGAAGCCGGTGAGCCCCACCAGCAGCATGGCCAGGGCGTTGAGGATGCCCGGGGTGGCGCCGGCGAATCCGTAGCGGAAGCCGTTCTCGGCGGTGTACATGCAGGTGACGATGCCGAACTCGGTCGCCGCCAGCGAAGCCACGCCGAGGTAGACGTTCATCTCGCGGCCGGCCACCAGGAAGTCCTCCACCTTGCCGACGTACTTGCGCACCATGATGCCGGCCACCATGGTGGCCAGCAGGTAGAGGCCGACGATGGAGCCGTCGATCGCGAAGTTGAAGTGTTCCATGTGCCGCTCTCCTTGTCGTTCAGCGCCCCGCCCCGCTCCGGTCCGGGGCGGCCCGGTCGCCGAGGCCCACGGCGATCGGGTCCGCCCTCACGCCCAGACCGCGCAGGGCGGCGCAAACCGCCTCCTCGCGCCCCGGGGCGTAGAAGAAGACCGTGCCGCCGCCTCCCGATCCGTTCATTTTGCCGCCCAGGGCCCCGGAGGCCAGCGCCGCCTCGTGGAGGCGGTCGATCAGCGGCGTGGTGTTGCGCATCTGCTCGCGCAGGATGCGCTGCTGCTGGTTGAACAGCCCGCCCAGGCGCGGCGCGTCCAGCGGCTCGGCGGCCAGCAGGTCGCGGCCCTGCAGGGTCAGGCGGTGGTTGCCCACCGCCGCCAGCCCCCAGGGGCGCAGGTCGGGCGGCAGGAAGTCCAGCTCGCCGTCGCCGAGGGCGGCCAGCTCGCCGCCGGGGAAACGCGCCCGCACCGCCGCCAGGGCGGCCAGCTCGCCGTGCTTGATCCGCTTGAGCATGCCCAGGGTGTCCTTCTTCACCCGGGTGTCGACCAGGACGAAACCGTCCAGCTGGTCTCGCAGGCGGCGCGGCCCTTCGCCGGCGAAGTCGAGGAACTGCACCCCGCCCAGCGCCGAGGCGTAGTGGTCCATGCGCCCGCCCGGCTCGCCGAACTCGCTCACCTCGGCGTGGAAGGCCAGCTCGGCCACGCGCACCGGGTCGCCGCGCCAGGGCGCCCCGTGGAGCTCGGCCAGGAAGCGCACCCAGGCGACGCACAGGGCGGACGAAGACGAGGCGCCGGCCTCGATGGGAATGGTGCTGGTCACCTCCACCTCGGCGCCGTGCGGCATCTCCAGCCCCGCCTGGCGCACGACGTTGACGCAGGAGCGGAAGTAGTCGCGGGGCTTCACGTAGGGGATGCGCCCGGCAACAGGCAGGTCGAAGGAGTCGTGCTGGCCCAGGTCGGGCATGTGGACAAGGATGCGCGGGCCGGGCCGCGCCTGGCCGCGGACGACGAAAAAGCGGTCGATGGCCGCGGCGATGACCGGGTGGCCGAGGTAGTCCTGGTGCTCGCCGAACAGGCAGATGCGCCCGGGGGCGCGGCTCTCGGTCATGACGCCTCCAGTTGGCGGATCCGCTCGCGAAGCCGCCCCACCAGCTCGCCGGCCTCGTCGCCCGGCCCCTCCGCGACGATGCGCAGCACCGGTTCGGTGTTGGAGGCGCGCACGTGGAACCAGCGCTCGCCTTCCTCCACGCGCAGGCCGTCGCTGGTGTCGGCCCCCGGGTACTCCTCGGCCAGCAGCGACAGCAGGCGGTGGGCGGCGGCGCTGGTGAAGGGCAGCTTGACGCTCTCCATGCGGTAGGGCGGGAAGCCGGCCACCAGGGCCGAAAGCGGCTGGTTCTCCCGCGCCAGCAGGTCCAGCACCAGCGCCATGCCGGTGAAGGAGTCGCGGCAGGGGTGGACGGCGGGGACGATGACGCCGCCGTTGCCCTCGCCGCCGGCGACGGCGTTCTCGCGGCGCATGCGTTCCACCACGTTGATCTCGCCCACCGGGGAGCGCACCAGCCGGGCGCCGTGGGTGCGGGCGACGTGGCGGCTGAGGTTGGAGGTGGAGAGGTTGACCACCACCGTGCCGCCCCGCTGGCCGGCCAGGAAACCGGAGAGGGCGAGGGCCAGCGACATCTCGCCGCCCAGCGGCCGGCCGGTCTCGTCCAGCACGCACAGACGGTCGCCGTCGGCGTCCTGGGCGAAGCCGACGTCGAAACCGCCCCCGGCCATGCGCGCCCGGGCGGCGCCGAGGTTTTCCGGCAGCGGCTCGGGCGGGCGCGGGAAGTGCGCGCCCGCTTCCTCGTGGAGCACGTCCACCTCGCAGCCCAGGGCCTCCAGCAGCTCGCGGTCGAACCGGCCGCCCACCCCGCCCCCGGGATCGGCCAGCACCCGCAGGCGGCGCTTGCGGATGCGCAGCGGGTCGACCCGGTGCAGGATCTTGCGCATGTGCAGGTGGAAGGCCTCGGCTTCCTGCTCGACCTCCGGGAAGCGGTTCTGCTGCGGCTCGCTGAACGAGCCCTGGTGGTAGAGGTCGATCAGGTGCAGGGCGGTGAAGGGCGGCAGGAACAGCCCCTCCTCGTTGACGAACTTCAGCCCGTTCCACTCCTCGGGGTTGTGCGAGGCGGTGACGATGATGCCCCCGGCCAGGCGTGCCTCGCGCACCAGGATCTGCAGGGTGGGGGTGGCCAGCACGCCGGTGTCCACCGGGGTCAGGCCGGAGTAGCAGAGGCCGGCGAAGACGGCGTGGCGCAGCATGTCGCCCGACGGCCTGGAATCGCAGCCCACCGCGACCTTGCCGCCCCCGAGCAGGGTGGCGAAGGCCCGGCTGAAGCGGGCGGCGAATTCCGGGGTCATCGTCTCGCCGACCACGCCGCGGGCGCCGGAGATGCCGATCTTGATGGTCTCGAGGGCCTTCATCCCAGCTGCTCCCGGATGCGGGCGATCTCTTCGGCCACGCCCCGGCCCTCGCCGATGAGGCGGATCATCGACACCGTGGAGGAGGCGCGCACGCACAGCCAGCCCCCGCCCTCCTCCAGGTAGAAGCCGTCCTTGAGGCGCAGGGTGTCCCCGAACATCCTCTCGATGCGCTCCAGCGACCGGTAAATCCGGCTCTCCGGCAGCACCACCGTCTCCTTCACGATGTCCGGCGCCGGGATCTCGTCGGCCAGGGCGGACAGGGTCATGCCGCGGCGGCGCAGGAAGCCGATCACCGCGCGCATGAAGACGAACGAGTCGAAGCCGCAGGAGAAGGGGAGGCTGACGACGGAACCGCTGCCCTCTCCGCCGATGGGCGTGCCCAGCGCGCGCACCGCCTCGACCACGTGGGGCTGGCCGACGTCGGTGCGGAAGACCCGGGCCCCGAACCGCCTGGCCACGGCATCGACCGCGTGCGAGGTGGAGTAGTTGGTGACCACCGGAGCGGGGCCGGATTCGAGCTGGATGCGGGCGAAGAGAGGCAGGCTGAGCTCCTCGGAGTGGATGCGGGCCCGCTCGTCGACCACCAGCGCCCGCGAAGCGTCGGAGTTGATCAGGAAACCGCCGTCGCTGCCGGTCTCTCGCACCACGGTGGCCAGGAAGCCGGCGTTGGCCACGGTCGGCTCGGGATCCTTCGCCAGCATGTCGCCGCGGCTGGAGAAGAGAGGCACCAGGCGGACCCCCAGCGCCCGCCCCAGCTTCTCGACGAACGGCTTTTCGAAGGCGTAGGAGCAGTCGAGGACGAACTTCAGTTCGGCGCCGCCGTCAGCCGGCAGGGCCAGGGCGCGGAAGTACTCCTCCCCGGCGTCCTCCAGCGGGGAGGTGCCGCCCACGGCGTCGAAGGGCCGCTTCTCGAACCGCCCGGCATGGAAGAGGTGGAAGTACTCCTCGCCCTCGAAGGGGTTGAGGTAGGCGCCGTCGGCCGAGAGGAAGACCAGCGAGTTCCAGTCGAAGGCGTTGTGGCCGGCGGAGATGGAGACGCCCCCGCGCCAGCCGCGCCTCGGGATGAGCCACTGCAGGATCGGCGTGGGCAGCACCCCGGCGTCGAGGGTCCGCGCTCCCGCCGCGCGCAGCCCGGATACGACCGCGTGGCGCAGGAAGCCGGCCGAAGGCCGCAGGTCGGTGCCGACGACGATGTCGCCGCCTCCCGTGTAGGTGGCGAAGGCCTGGGCGAAGCGCACCACCCGGTCGGGCGTCAACTCGTTGTAGCGGGCGCGGATCCCCGAAGTGCTCAGCTTGATCGACATGTCTGTCCGGGCGGAACGGAAGGGATATTGTAGTGGAGCCGCTCCCCGGGCGTCAATAGCCCCGGTTTGGCCACGGGCTCCGCCGCCGTGGCCCCCGGTTCGCGGCTGTGCTACAATGGGACCACGCCGCCATGGGCCGAGAACGCACACCCGCCCGTCGTTTGCCGCCCGGGGTCCCCGCCTTCCGCCTTGCCGGCGCCCGCCTGTTCGTTCCCGACGGCCTGGAGCCGGCCGCCGCCCTGTCGCGCACCACCCACCTCGGGGTCGGCGCCCACGCCGACGACCTCGAGATCATGGCCTTTCCGGCCATCGCCGCCTGCGAGAAAGACCCCGTCTCCTGGTTCTGCGGCGTCACCTGCCTGGACGGCGCCCGCTCCCCGCGCTCCGGCGCCTTCGCCGCCCTGAGCGACGAAGGGATGGCCGGGGTGCGGGCTCGCGAGCAGGAGGTGGCGGCGGCGGTCGGGCGCTACGGGGCGATGGTCCAGCTGGGCTACTCCTCGACGGATATCGGCGGCCGCCGCCGGCGCCTCCTCACCGACGACCTGGAGCAGGTGCTGCGCGCCGCCCGGCCGCAAACGGTCTTCACCCACCACCCGGCCGACTCCCACGACTCGCACGTGGCGGTGGCGGCCGCGCTCGTGGCCGCGGTCCGCCGCCTGCCCCGCGCCGCCCGGCCGCGGGCGCTGTACGGGGGCGAAGTGTGGCGAGGGCTCGACTGGCTGCCCGCCCGCTGGCGGGTCGCCTTCGACGTCTCCCACCGCGACGCCCTGGCCTCCGCCCTGCTGGGGGCCTTCCCGTCGCAAATCGCCGGCGGCAAGCGCTACGACCTGGCCGTGCTGGGCCGTCGCCGCGCCCACGCCACCTACGGCGACGCCTTCGCCGTCGACGACGGCCAGCAGGTGTGCCTGGCCTTCGACCTGACGCCGTTGCTGCGTGACGACCGGCTCGACCCGGTCGATTTCGTGCTGCGCTGCATCGACCGCTTCCGCCGCGACGTGGCCGCCCGGGCGAAGCGGTTTTTCCGCTGACCGGAGGCGGCCGGGGAAGCGCATGGAGATCATCGTCCAGCCCGACAGCGAGTCCGCCAGCTCCGTGGGCGCGGCCATCGTCGCCCGCGCCATCCGCCGCAAGCCCGACCTGGTGCTCGGCCTGGCCACCGGCTCCACCCCGCTGGCCCTGTACCGGAGCCTGGCCGACATGCATCGCCGCCAGGGGCTGGACTTCAGCCGGGTGACCACCTTCAACCTGGACGAGTACATCGGCCTGGCCCCCGATCACCCCGCCTCCTACCACCGCTTCATGGCCGAGAACTTCTTCGACCACGTGAACCTGCGCCGCGAGAACGTGCACATCCCCGACGGCCTGTCCCCCGACGTCCCGGCCTTCTGCCGCGACTACGAGGAGCGGCTGCGGCGCTGCGGCGGCATCGACCTGCAGGTGCTGGGCATCGGCTCCGACGGCCACATCGGTTTCAACGAGCCGACCTCGTCGCTGGCCTCGCGCACCCGCATCAAGACTCTGACGCCCGAAACCATCGCCGACAACGCCCGCTTCTTCGGCTCAACCGACGCCGTCCCGCGCCACGTCATCACCATGGGCATCGGCACCATCCTGGAGAGCCGCACCCTGCTGCTGCTGGCCTTCGGCGCCGGCAAGGCGGAGGCCGTCGCCCGCTCGGTCGAGGGGCCGGTGACCTCCATGGTGCCCGCCTCCGCCCTGCAGCTGCACCCGGACGCCCGGGTGCTGCTCGACGAAGCGGCCGCCGCCGGGCTGCAGAAGGCCGACTACTACCGCTGGGTGTACGAGCACAAGCCGGAATGGCAGCGCCACGAGTGAGGACAACGATGGAGAGAAAGCGAATTTTCCTGGTCGGCCTGCTGGCCGCGGCCGGCGCCTGCGCGGGCCTGGCTTCCGCCGGCGGGGTCGACGTGCTGGTCAACCACCTGGGCTACGACAGCCGGGGGGCCAAGCGGGCGGTGATCCAGGCGCGGGCGCCGGACGAACCCACAGCGCTGCCGCGGGAGTTCGTCCTGCGCGACGACTCCGACCGGGAGGCGTGGCGGGGACCGCTGCGCCGCGCCGGCGCGGTGGAGGGCTGGCGCGACCGCTGGTTCTGGACGGCCGATTTCAGCGCCTTCCGCACCCCGGGCCGCTACCGGCTGGCCGCCGGTCCGTTCGTCTCCGAGCCGTTCCAGATCCAGGCCGGCCTGCTGGGAGACGCCTGCCTGTCGGACATCCTGTTCGGCCTCAAGTCGCAGCGCTGCTCGGGCGACTTCGACCGCTTCGACCACCACGTGCCGTTCTTCGGCGGCCGGCCGGGCACCCTGGACGTCCACGGCGGCTGGTTCGACGCCAGCGGCGATTTCAGCAAGTACCTGACCCACCTCTCCTACGCCACCTACATGAACCCGCAGCAGCAGCCGCAGGTGGTCTGGAACCTGTTCGCGGCGCGCGACCTGCTGGCCGGCTGCCGTCGCGAGCGCCTGCAGAGCCTGGTCCAGCGCATCGAGGACGAGGCCCGCCACGGGGCCGACTTCCTGGTGCGCATGCAGCACCCCGAGGGCTGGTTCTGCACCACCGTGCACGACGTCTGGACCCACGTGCCGGAGAACCGCACCATCTGCTCGTTCCGCCTGCAGACCGGGGTGAGGGACGACAAGTACCGGGCGGGCTGGCGAATGGGCGCCGGCTCGGCCATCGCCGCCCTGGCCCGGGCGGCGGCACTCGGCAAGGGAGGCGACTTCACCCCGGCCGAATACCTGCGCGCGGCGGTCGCCGGCTTCCGCCACCTGGAGAAGCACAACCAGGACTACCTGAACGACGGCCGGGAGAACATCATCGACGACTACTGCGCCCTGCTGGCGGCGAGCGAGCTGGTGCGGGCGACCCACGAAACCGGGTTCCTGGATGCGGCGCGCCGCCGCGCCGTTTCGCTGGCCGGTCGCCTGGCCAGCGACGAGCGCTGCCGCAACTGGTGGCGCGCGGACGACGACCGGCGCCCCTTCTGGCACGCCGTCGAGGCGGGGCTGCCGGCCATCGCCCTCCTGCGCTACCTCGAGGTCGAGCCCGACGAGGCGCGCAAGCCCGCCGTGCGCCTCGCCGTGGCCGCCTCCCTGCAGTTCGAGCGGGAGGTCACCGCCGAGGTGGTCAACCCCTTCGGCCTGGCGAGGCAGTACGTGCAGGACGCCCGCGGCGCCCGGCGCACCTCCTTCTTCATGCCCCACGACAACGACAGCGGCTACTGGTGGCAGGGCGAGAACGCCCGCCTGGGCTCGCTGGCCGCCGCGGCGCTGCTGGCCCAAGGCGCCGTCGAGGCCCCCGCGCGCCTCCCGTTGGCGGCCTACGCCGTCGACCAGCTGAACTGGGTCCTCGGCCTCAACCCGTTCGACGTCTGCATGCTCCAGGGGAGGGGCCGCAACAACCCGGACTACCTGCCCGGCTACCCGAATTCCCCGGGCGGAATCTGCAACGGCATCACCGCCCGGCCGGACGAGGAGCGGGACATCGCCTTCCTGCCCGAGCCGTGGGGACGAGATCCCAGCCACAACTGGCGCTGGTCGGAGCAGTGGCTGCCGCACGACGCCTGGGTGTTCCTGGCGCTGGCGGCGCTGGAAGCTACGCTGCCGGCGCAGTGATCGACAGGCGGCCCGCGGCCGCCGGGGAGTGTGACATGAAACCGATCGTCTTCGTGTGCCTGTTCGCCGCCGCCCTGCTGGCCGGCTGCCGCGCCCGCCTCGAGCCGCCGGCACCGGCTGCGCCCGAGGTGGCCATCGTCCCGCAACCGCTGGAAATGACGGTCGGCGGCGGCCGCTTCGAAGCCCCGGCCGGATTGCGCTTCGTCGGCGCCGGCGTCGAGGCGGGTGCCGCGGAACGGGCGGTTGCCGACCGGCAGCTGGCCGGCTTCCGCGCCTGGCTGGAGTCGATCGGTGTGCCGCCGTCTGCTCCGGCGCCGGCCGGACAGCTGCCGGCCGTGGTCTTCGCCATCGAGCCGGGCGAGCGCGATCGGCTCGGCGACGAGGGCTACCAGCTGCGCATCGCCGCCGGCGCGGCTACCCTTCGCGCCGCCGCCCCCGCCGGCCTCTTCTACGGCACCCAGACGCTGCGCCAGCTGGTCATGGACCAGCTGGACGGAAACAACCGGCTGCGGCGGCCGCTCGCCCTGCCCTGCCTGGAGATCGTCGACAAGCCCCGCTACTCCTGGCGCGGTTTCATGCTCGACTGCTGCCGCCACTACTTTCCACCCTCCTTCATCAAGTCCTGCCTCGACCGCATGGCGCTGCACAAGCTCAACCGCTTCCACTGGCACCTGACCGAGGACCAGGCCTGGCGCATCGAAATAGCCAAATACCCCGGTTTGACCGCCGCCGCTCCCTTCTACAGCCGGCAGGAGATCCGCGACATCGTGGACTACGCCGCCGCCCGCTTCATCACCGTGGTGCCGGAGATCGAGATGCCGGGACACGCCACCGCCGCCGTCACCACCTACCCCGAGCTCTCCTGCACCGGCGGCCCCTTCGCGCGCATGGCCCAGTGGGGGGTCTTCGCCGACGTCTACTGCGCCGGATCCGAGCGCACCTTCGCCTTCCTGCAGGACGTGCTCGACGAGGTGACGGAGCTGTTTCCCGGCCCCTGGGTCCACATCGGCGGCGACGAGTGCCCGAAGGATCGCTGGCACGCCTGCCCCCGCTGCCAGGCCCGCATGCAGGCGGAGGGGCTGAAGAGCGAAGCCGAGCTGCAGAGCTGGTTCGTGCGGCGCGTCGAGCGCCACCTCGGCGCCCGCGGCAAGAGGATCATCGGCTGGGACGAGATCCTCGAAGGCGGCCTGGCGCCCAACGCCGCGGTCATGTCGTGGCGCGGCACCGAGGGCGGCATCGCCGCCGCCCGCCAGGGCCACGACGTGGTGATGGCGCCCACCAGCGCCGTCTACATCGACTACTACCAGGGGCCGGCGGACGGCGAGGTGCCGTCCATCGGCGGCTACGTGCCGCTGCAAAAGATCTACGCCTTCGAACCGACCCCGGCGGAGCTGAACGGGCGGGAGGCGGCCCGCGTCCTGGGCGCCCAGGCCAACCTCTGGACCGAGTTCATTCCCACCCCGGAGCGCGCCGACCTGGCCATGTGGCCGCGCCTCGCCGCCCTCTCCGAAGTGGTCTGGAGCTCTCCGGAGCGGCGCGACTGGAATTCGTTTCTGGCCCGCCTGCAGGCGCAGCGGCGGCGGCTGGAGGCGCTCGGCGCCGCGGTGTCGCCGGTCACCTGGCAGCCGCAGCTTTCCGCCACCCCGCTGTTCCGGGAGAAGGCCTGGCGGGTCGGGATGACCAGCGCGCTGGGCGGGGCGGCGGCGCGTTTCACGCAGGACGGCAGCGAGCCCGGGCCGGGTTCGAAGCGGTACCGGCGCCCCTTCCGGGCGAAGGGCGGGGCGACGGTCCGCGCCGCCCTCTTCTCCGGCCCCCGGGCCCTGGCCCCGGCGGTCGCGAAGGCGCTTCTGGCGCACCCCGCCGCGTTCGCCCCGGTGCGCTTGATCCCCGGCGGGCGCCTGCAGCCGGAAGGCGACGGGCGGCAACTGACCGACGGCCTGCGCGGCTCCTGGCGCCACGACGACGGCTCCTGGCTGGGGGTGGAGGGGGGAGACCTGGAGGCGGAGGTCGACCTGGGCCGCCCGCTTCCCGTCCGCCGCGTGGCCTGCGGCTTCCTGGACCGGCCCAGCTCCTGGATCTTCCCTCCCCGGGCGGTGGAGATCGCCCTCTCCCCGGACGGCCGAGACTGGCGCGTGGTGCACCAGGCCCCCGGCCCGGTGGCAAACGACTACACCGTCCTGCGCCGGCACGAGATCGAGGTCCGCTGCGCCCCCCAATCCGCCCGCTACGTGCGCCTCCGGGCGCAGAACGTCGGCGCCTGCCCGCCCGACCACACCGGCGCCGGAGGCAAGACCTGGGTCTTCGCCGACGAGATCGTCGTGGAATGAATATCCGGACATCGCGACCTGAGGAGGTCACCCCATGAAACGCCTGTTCGCCATGGCTGCGATCCTCTGTTTCGCCTCGCTTTTGTCGGCCACCGTCCCGGCTCGCTGGTACAAGGGGAACACCCACACCCACACCCTGCGCTCCGACGGCGACGAGACGCCGCGCCGGGTGGTGCGCTGGTACTACGACCACGACTACAACTTCGTGGTGCTGACCGATCACGACACGCTGACGCCGACCTCCACCATGGCATGGCACCCGGAGGAGGAGTTCATCGTCATCCCCGGCGAGGAGGTGACGGAGTACGTGGGCTCGCGGCCGGTGCACGTGAATGGGATCAACATGGCCAAGCCGGCGCGGCAGCCGGAGGGCGACACCGTGCGCGCGCGGCTGCAGAGCTGCATCGACGCGGTGAACGAGGCCGGCGGATTGGCCCAGATCAACCACCCCAACTGGAGGCGGGGCATCGCCGCGGCCGACGTGCTGGGGGTGACGGGGGCGGCGCTGCTGGAGGTCTACAATGTCGGCCGCGAGTCCAACAACTTCGCCGCCGGCGGGCTGCCGGGCACGGAGCAGGTGTGGGACGAGCTGCTGTCGGCCGGCATGCGCCTCTTCGCGGTGGCCTCCGACGACACCCACCACACCATCGGCGACTTCATCGCCGTCAAGTCGCCCCCCGGCCGCGGCTGGGTGATGGTGCGGGCGGGCGAGCTGACCCCGGCGGCCATCACCGCGGCACTGGCTGCCGGCGACTTCTACGCCTCCACCGGGGTCACCCTGCGCGACCTGCGCGTTTCGCAAACGGAATACGCGGTCGAGGTGGAGCCGGAGGAGCACATTTCTTATTCCATCCTCTTCATCGGCCGGGGGGGGGGGCTGCTGCAGGAGACGCCGGGAACCTCCGCCTCCTACCGGGTGCGCGGCGACGAGGGCTACGTGCGGGCGCGGGTCGTCTCCTCCGGCGGCGAACTGGCCCTGGCCCAACCCGTGTTCGTGGGCCGGGCGGAGCCCCGGGCGGCGCGCTAGGGAGAGGAACGTGAAGAGCGCCTGGCTGGGCTTGCTGGCGGGAGTGGCGGCGGCCGGTCTCCTCTCCGCCCAGGCGGCCGTGCCGCCGGACGGGGCCTGGGTTCTCGACAACGGCGTGGTGCGACTGACGGTCGAGGCTCGCGCCGGGCGGCTGACCGGGGACCGGATGGAGCGGGCGGACGGCGCCGGGCCGTCGCTGCGGAGCGACGGCGGCTTCGCCCTGGAGCTGACCTGGAGCGACTGGAGCGCGCCGGGAAAGAAGCAGAACGCCGACAACCCGGTCCTGCTGACTCCCGCCGACTTCCTCCTCGAGAAGGCCGAGGCGGAGGAAACGGCGGCGGGCCGGCAGCTGACGCTCCGCTTCCGCGGCGACGGGCAGGCGGGCAACCCGCTGCGCCTGGCGCTCGTCTACCGGCTCGATTCGGGGCGCTTCTGGGTGCAGCGCCGCCTGGAGGTGAGCGATCCCGGAGGGCCGCGCCACTTCCTGCGCCTGCTGAGGCCGCTGCAGCTGGCGCTGGGCGCCGGCTTCTCCCCGCTCAAGGGGGGAGGCTTCGGCCAGCCGGTGGCCCTGACCGCCGACTCCGCCGGCGCTTTCTTCGCGGTCGAATACCCGGCCGCCGACAACCTGCTGGAGACGGGGGGCGGAGTCCTCCGCGTCCGGGCCGGGCAGGAGATCGGGAAGCGGGTCGGCCCCGAGCCGATCGCTTCCGACTGGGTGGTCCAGGCGCTGACCCCCGATGCCCGGGTGAAGCGCTGGTTCTTCGAGTACCTGGACTCCGTGCGGGTGGCGCCGCTGCGGCCCTACACCCTCTACAACTCCTGGTACGACCTGCGCTCGCCGGTCTACCCCAAGGTCACCCCGGAGCACGTGATGAACGAGGCCAACGTGCGCCGCATCATCGGCCTGCTGCGTGCGAACATGATCGAGAAGCACGGTATCCGCCTGGACGCCGTCGTGCTCGACGACGGCTGGGACGTCTACGCCTCCGACTGGGCGCTCCGCCGCGACCAGTTTCCCGGAGGCCTGAAGCCGATCGCCGACGAACTGGCCCGGACCGGCACCCGGCTGGGAATCTGGTTCGGCCCCACCGGCGGGTACTCGTTCCGCAAGGAGCGGCTGGGCTGGATGAAGGAGCACGGCTACGAGACCGTCGGCGACCAGCTCTGCCTGGCCGGGTCGACGTACCGCGCCCTGTTCGAGAAGCGGGTCCTGGACTTCGTCCGAGGCGACCGGGCCGGCTACTTCAAGTGGGACGGCATCCAGTTCGCCTGCTCCGAGCCGGGGCACGGCCACGCCGTCGACATCTACTCGCGGCGGGCGGTCATGGAGGCCGTCGCCGGACTCTGCCGGGCGGCCCGCGCCGCCGACCCCGAGATGTTCCTCAACGTCACCTCGGGCACCTGGCTCTCGCCGTGGTGGCTGCGCTTCGCCGACCAGATCTGGATGGGGGGCGAGGATTACGGCTGGGCCGACGTGCCCTCGCTCTCGCCCCGCGACGCGGCCATCACCTACCGCGACTCGGTCCTCTACGACGACTTCCGCGCCCAGGACCTCTGGTTCCCGATCGCCAACCTGATGACCCACGGCATCATCAAGGGGCGGCTGCAGATGCTGGGCGGCGAGGAGGAGCCGCTGGAGAAATTCGCCGACGAGACGGTGATGTACGTGGCCCGCGGCGTTTCGATGTACGAGATGTACGTTTCGCCCGACCTGCTCAGCGAGGGCGAGTGGACGGCCATGGCCGGCGCCCTGCGCTGGGCGCGCGACCGGTTCCCGCTGCTGCGGCATACCGAGATGGTCGGCGGCGACCCGCGCCGGGGGGAGGCCTACGGCTACGTGCACGCCGACGGCTCCCGCGCCATCGTGGCGGTGCGCAATCCGCGGATGGAGCCGCAGGCGTTGCGCCTGCCGCTGGCCGAAGTGGACGGCATGGGACGCGACTCTTCCGGGCTGGTGCTGGAGCGCGTCTACCCGACGCGCTGGATCGACCCGCTGCTGCATGCTGCCGGCGACACTCTCGAGCTGCCGCTCGACGGTTTCACCACCGCGGTCTACGAAATCTACCCGCTGGCCGAGGCGCGCCGGCCGCTGCCGGCCGGCGTCGAGTTCGTGGGTCGCGTCAACGGCGACGGTTCGTACGTTGTCACCCTGCCCGCCGGCGCCCCCGAACCGCGCTGGCTCAACGACGCGGCCTGGCCGGCTCCGGCGCCGGCGCCGGCCTGCGCCGCCCCGACGCCACGCCTGGGCACGGCGCGCATCGTCCGCTCCGGCAGCGGTTTCCTGGAGCTCGACCTCGAGGTGGCCTCCGGGGTCCGCCAGGCGGAGGTGGCGGTGCTGTTGCGGCCCGACGTGGCCGGCGCGCTCGACGCGCCGCTGCCTGCCGTGCGCCTCGACGGCCGCCCGGCGAAGCCGCGGGTCGAATCGCAGCCGAAGTCGTGGAGCTGGATCGCGCTCGACCTCGCCCCGGGGCGCCACCGCGTACGCCTTTCCATGCCGCGCGCCGGGACGACGGCCTGGCTCGGCACGGCCCGCGCCTGGCTCGTCGGCCGGGTCGTGCGCCCCGCACGCGAGAACGTGCTGCGCGGCTCCGCGGCGGCCGAGGAGCCGCCGCTCTTGCCCTCTCCCTGGCCGGCCGGAGAGCACCGGCGCCAGGAGTTCGCTGGCGAGGCGCGCCTGGCGCAGGCCGGGGACGGATTCTAAAAAGCTAAAAAGTCGACGGAGAGCCGATTCTCCGAGTTTTTATGTTTTTAGAATCCGTCCCTGGAAAAAGACGGTTCGGCAATCGCCTGAGGTGACCGGGCCGCCGGCGGGCGGTCCGTCTACTCGCCGCCCCGGCGCGGCGCAAAACGGGCGCTCAGGAAGAGGAACCAGATCGTCCAGCCGAGATGAAAAAAACGCTGTTTCACCCCCGGGAGGCCGGGCAGCACTCCCGGGAAGAAGGCCAGGAAGCCGAGCGCCATGATCAGCAGGCTGGCCCACGTCCAAAACGTTCCGCCGTATGCCCCCTCCTGCCGCCAGAGGAGCAAAGCGGCCAAGGGCGACAGGAGCAGCAGCACCGACGGCATGCCCATGATCAGGTGCATGCGCAGCGGCAGCGGGAACAGCGCGGCCCCGGCGATGGAGAGCGGATAGGAGAGGATGAGCAGGGCCGGGAGGCGGCTGACGCCGCTGTTGCGGCAGGCGCGGACGAGCCCGGTCACGAACAGGACGCTCAGCACCGCGCAGCCCAGCAGCCCGGCCGAGAACAGGTAGAGCGATGGCGTGCCGATGGCCCCAAGCTCGCTGACCTGCCGCGTCGCGTGGTTGTAGTTCCCCAGCACCCAGCCGCAAATCACCGTCGTCGTCCAAAAAACGGCCGGGATCACCCGGCCCAGGCGTACCCGAGCCCTGCCTCTCATAGAAAAGCCTCCTGATCGGAACGAAGCCGCGAACAATCCGATGATCCAGGAATACGTGGTGTTGACCCTCGCAGTTCTGCTCGCATCAGGAGGGGCATTCCATTGCCAAATTCCCAGTCTGTTCCCGGCCACCGGCTCTTTTGACAACGGGCGGAAAATGCAAGTAGAATCGCATGACGGGAATCGGTCGTTGGGGAGTGAGATCCATGGATGACATCGTTTTCGGTCGCGGTGAGAGCCGTGGTGGGCTGAAGCGCTGGCGCTCCGCCCTGGTGGCGGGGCTGCTGGTTTCGTTCGCCCTGCCGGGTGCGGTGAAGGCCTCGCATACTTTTACCGTGGCCGGAGGCCGCTTCCTGCTCGACGGCAAGCCGTTCCTCATCCGCTCCGGGGAGCTGCACTACGCCCGCATCCCGCGCGCCTACTGGCGAGACCGCCTGCTCAAGGCCCGGGCCATGGGCCTGAACGCGGTCTGCACCTACGTCTTCTGGAACTACCACGAGGAGGCGCCCGGCCACTTCGACTTCGCCGGGGAGCGCGACCTGGCCGCCTTCGTCGCCGAGGCGGGCCGGGCCGGCCTGCTGGTGGTCCTTCGCCCCGGTCCCTACGTCTGCGCGGAGTGGGACTTCGGGGGCCTTCCGGCCTGGCTCCTGAAGGAGCCGGACCTGCGCGTGCGCTGCCGCGACCCGCGCTTCCTGGAGGCGGCGGGGCGCTACCTGGCGCGGCTGGGGAAGGAGGTGCGGGAGCTGCAGGTGACCCGGGGCGGGCCGATCGCGCTGGTGCAGCTGGAGAACGAGTACGGCTCCTACGGCAACGACCGCGGCTACCTGGAGTGGCTGCAGGGGGCTCTCGGCGCGGCCGGATTCGAGGTGCCGCTGTTCACCTCCGACGGCCCGCTGCCGCGAATGCTCGAGGCCGGCGCCCTGCCCGGGGTGCCGCCGCTGGTCAATTTCGGGGGTGACGCTCCGGCGGCGTTCCTCGAGCTCGAAAGGTTCCGGCCGGGCACGCCGCCGGGCTGCGGCGAGTTCTGGTGCGGCTGGTTCACCCACTGGGGCAATCCCGCCTGGGGGGCGGCCGACTGGCAGAAGCAGCGCGGCGACGTCGAGTGGATGCTGGCCAACCGCAAATCGTTCAACCTCTACATGCTCCACGGCGGCACCAGCTTCGGCTTCTGGGCCGGGGCCAACTTCGACACCGCCTACCGCCCCGACATCACCTCCTACGACTACGACGCCCCGCTCGACGAGGCCGGCCGGCCGACGGCCAAGTATTTCGCCCTGCGGGAGCTTCTCCGGAGCCACGGGGCCGCCCCGGCATCGCTCCCGGCGCCGCTGGCGGCCATCGACCTGGCGCCGGTCGAGTTCCGCGAGTCGGCTCCGCTGCTCGGGCACCTGCCGGCGCCGCGATCCGACGTGCAGCCGCGGCCGATGGAGCGGTACGGCCAGAATCACGGGCTGATCCTCTACCGGACCCGCCTGCGCGGCCCGAAGTCGGGAAGGCTGGCGGTGCGGGAGGCGAGGGACTTCGCCTGGGTGTTTCTCGACCACCGCCTGGTCGGGACGCTCGACCGGACCCGGGGCGAGGAGGCCCTGGACCTGCCGGCCTCCGACTCCCCCGGGCCGCAGCTCGACATCCTGGTCGAAGCCATGGGGCGGGTCAACTTCGGCGCGGCGATGCTCGACCCCAAGGGCATCAGCGAGCGGGTGACCCTCGCCGGAGTCACGCTGATGGACTGGCAGGTGTTCCCGCTGCCGCTCGGCGACGACTTCCGCCGCCGCCTCGTCTACTCCGCCGGCGGCGGGGGCGACGGGCCCCGTTTCTGGCGCGCCCGCTTCGACCTGCGTCGGACCGGCGACACCTTCCTGGACCTGTCCAACTGGCGCAAGGGGCTGGTCTGGGTCAATGGCCGGAACCTCGGCCGCTACTGGGAGCGGGGGCCGCAGCGCGACCTCTTCCTGCCCGGCGCGTGGCTGCGCCGGGGCGAGAACGAGATGGTCGTGCTCGAGCTGAACGGCTCGCCGCCGGCGGCCGTGGGCGGCCGCCGCGATCGTCGCCGCTAGCCGCCGAGGATCTCCTTCAGCTTCAGGCGCAGGGCGGCGAAGCGGTACGGCTTCTGGATGAAGCCGTCCAGGCCGCGGCCGCTGAACCGCTGGGTCACTTCCTGCTCGTTGTAGCCGCTGCTGAGGATGACCCGGACGCCGCGGTCGATGCGCCGCAGCTCCCGGAACGCCTCCTCGCCGTCCATGACCGGCATGGTCAGGTCGAGGATCACGCAGCGGATCCGTTCCCGCTCGCGCCGGAAGGCGTCGATGGCCTGGCGGCCGTCGCCGGCGGTGACGACGTCGAAGCCGAGCCGCTGCAGCATCTCGCTGCCCACCTCCAGGATTCCCGGCTCGTCGTCGGTCAGCAGCACGGTCCCGCTGCCGCGCCAGCTGTCGGCTTCCTCGGCAGGAGGCTCGGCCACCGCCCGGGCGCCGACGCCGGCGGGCAGGAAAACCTTGAACGACGAGCCGCGGCCGATCTCGCTGTAGACCTTGATCGCCCCGTTGTGGCCGCGCACGATGCCCAGCACGGCGGCCAGTCCGAGGCCCCGGCCGGTGAACTTGGTGGAGTAGAAGGGGTCGAATATCCGCGCCTGGGTCTCCGCGTCCATGCCGCAGCCGCTGTCGCCCACCTCGATGAACACGTAGTCGCCCGCCTGCTGCTGCTCGTTCAGCCAGGCGGAGCGGAGGTACTCCCGGTCGCAGCGCATGACGCCGGTGGCCAGCGAGATGACGCCCTCCCGGTCGCCGATGGCATCGGAGGCGTTGATGACCAGGTTCATGATCACCTGGCGCACCTGGGTGGCGTCCGCCTCGATGGCCGGCAGCCCGGAGGCCAGCCGGAAGCGCAGCAGCGCCTTCTTGGAGATGGAGACCTGGAGCATGTGGGTCATCTCCGCCACCAGCTCGTTGACGTCGATGGATTCGACGACGAAGCGCCCCTTGCCGGAGTAGGCGAGCATCTGCCGCGCCAGCTCGGCGGCGCGCAGGGTCGAGGCCTGTGCCTGCTCGAGGTTGCGCCAGGAGGGGGCGGCGGGCGACAGGTTCATGCGCGCCAGGTCGAGGTTGCCGAGGATGGCCGTCAGCAGGTTGTTGAAGTCGTGGGCGATGCCGCCGGCCAGGATGCCCAGCGACTCCATCTTCTGCGCCTGCAGCACCTGCCGCTCCAGCCGCAGCCGCTCCTCCTCGGCCTGCTTGTGCCGGCTGATGTCGGTGAGGATGACCCCCAGCATCGGCGGCAGGCCGGGGCGGTCGATGCGGAACTTCTGGGTGTTGAAGCAATGGCTCGCTCCCTGGCGGTCGGTCCACTGCTCCTCGTACTGGACGTGGCCCCGCTCCAGGGCCTCGGTGTCGCGGCGGCGCAGGTCGGCGGCGACCTCCGGCGGGAAACACTCCTCGGGGGTGCGGCCGAGCCATTCCCCGATCGGGAAGAGCTCGTGGTAGAGGCGGTTGGCGTAGACCGGCCGCAGCCCCGCGTCCTTGATCAGCACCAGCGAGGGGGAGTGCTCCATGAAGGCGGCGAGCCGGCTCCGGGAGTCGTGCAGCGCCTCCTCCGCCTGCCGGGCGGCGGTGACGTCGCGCACCACCCCGATGGCGCCGCTGCGCCGGCCGTCGCGGTCGAAGAGGGGCGCGGCCACGCCCCACAGGTGCGCCCCGCGGCCGCCGTTCAGGCGCTGGATGAACGCCTCGGCGTACAGAAAGCTGCCCTCGCGGCGGAAATGCCTGTAGGTTTTCTCCACCGACTCGTCGGGCCGGTCGAGCAGGTCGATCAAGATCGGCCGCCGCTCGCCGAAGAAGGGCTCGGCGTACGCGTAGTCACCGGCCCCCAGCAGCGCCTCCTTCTTCACCCCGGTCATCGCTTCGGCGGCCCGGTTCCAGGCCACCACCCGCTTGTCGCGGTCGATGACGAAGGTGGCGTCGGGCAGGAACTCGATGATGTCGCCGAGCATCTGCCGTTCCGCCTGCAGCTCCCGCTCGGTCCGCTTGCGCTCGGAGATGTCCTGGAAGATGGCGCCCAGGAAGATGCCGCGCCCGGTGCGGATGGGAAACACCACCTGCTGGATGGGGACGGGAGTGCCGTCGGGGAGGCAGATCTCCAGCTCGTGCGCCCGGCCCAGGTCGGGGCCGGCACCGGTTTGCAGCGCCAGGCGGATGCGGTTTTCGATGGCCTCGATGTACTCCGGCCGCCGGTGCTTCGCCGGGATGAGCTGCAGCTGGATGTCGAACATCGACCGCCCGACCGCCTCCCGGCGGGGGATGCCGGTGAGGCGGGCCAGGGCGTCGTTCCACTCCTGGACCCGGCCGTCGCCGTCGACCAGCAGGAAGCCGTCGGACGACTGCTCGATGAAGGCGCGGAAGGTCTGCTCGCTTTCGCTCCGCCGTTCCTCGGCTTCCTGCCGCTCGCTGATGTCGCGGATGTTGAGCACGATGCCTTCGATCCCCGGGAAACCGGTCAGGTTGGCCCCCAGCGACTCGACCTGGACGTAGCGGCCGTCCGCATGGCGGATGCGGAAGCGGGTGGGCTTGTTGTCGTTGCGGTAGTGGACCACGTCGCTCAAGGCCCGGCCCACATCCGCCAGGTCGTCGGGGTGGACGAAGCCGATGGCGCTCTGGCCGACCATTTCCGCCTCGCCGAAGCCCAGCATGCGCTGGCTCGAGGGGGAGATGTAGGCGATGCGGCCGTCGCCGTCGAGGATGGCGATGAGGTCGGTCGAGTTCTGGATCAGGGCCCGGAAGCGGATGTCCCCCTCGCAGGCCGGGGCCCGGGTGGCGGCCGGGCTGCGGGTCGCGGCGCGGCGCCGGATCGGGCGGGACGTTTCGGCCGCCTTCCGGGTCTTGGTCTGGCGGCGTCCCTTCTTCTCCATCTTGCTTCACATTGTAGAGAAGGGGAGGGGGAAAATCAAGCGATCCGGATTGCGGGGCCAACCGGGGCTGCGTATAATACGGCGGTGAGCGACTCCATCCTGGTGCGGATTGTCGGCTTCCCGGTCGGCCTGTCGGCTTGCTGGTTCGTCTGGTGGCGCCTGGCGGTGCTGCTGCCGGACCGCAGGCCGCTGCGTCGCCTTGTCGCCGCGCTGCTGCTGGGGGGCAGCGCGCTGGCCCTGGCCACCCTGCTGCCGGTGGTTCAGGCGTCGTTTCCCGGCCTGGCCGTCGTCGCCCCGGCCTGGATGCGGCTGGTGTCGCTGGCCGTCGTGGTCTGCCTGGCCGAGACCGGGCTGAGCTGGTTTTTGCCGACGCGGCGCCGCACCTGGGCGCGGGCGGCCCTGATGTCGCTGGCCATCCTCGGCCCGCTCGTGCTCATCAACCCGGCCGGCCGAGTCGACTGGATCAGCTTCACCCGCAAGCACCTGTTCCTCTTCGCCTACGTCGGCATTCACCTGTTCGTCTTCGTTCGCCTGGCCGGCGGCTTCGGGCTTGGATCGCGGGGCCGGCGCTGGCTGGCGGCCCTGCTCTGGGCGGGGGGGGCGCTGTTCCCGCTGCGCTCGCAGCGCGGCGCCTTCCTGCTGCGCACGGTCTCGGGCGTCTGGGCGGGGTCGGTCATGCTGCTGTTCTGCGCCCTGCTGCTCGAGGCGCTGCTGACCCTGGCGGCGCCGCGGCGGCGCCGGCTGTGGACGGCCGTCAGCCTGGCGCTGGGGCTGCTGGCCGCCGCCGTCGCCCTGGAGAACGGCCGGCGCCTGCCGGCCGTGCGTGAGCTGGTCGTGCCCGTCCCGTCGCTCACGGCGGCCCAGGACGGGTTCACCGTGGCCTTTCTCGCCGATCTGCACCTGGGCGGGGTGGAATCCCAGGCCTGGCTGGAGGGGGTGGTGGGCCGCGTGAACGGCCTGGAACCCGACCTGATCGCCATCGGCGGAGACCTGCTGGAGCGGTACATCCCCAGGGCCAAGATGGACGCGCTGGCCGGGCTGCGGGCGCGCTACGGGGTCGTGGCCGTCCCCGGAAACCACGAGTTCTACATGGGCATCGAGCGCTTCCGCCGGCGCGCCGAGGAGATGGGCTTGACGGTGCTGCGAAACGAATCCGTCCGCCTCGGCAACGGGGTGCAGGTGGCCGGGCTCGACGACCCCGCCGGCTGGCGCTTCGGCAACGGCGGCCCCGACCTGCGGAAGGCGCTGCGCGGCACCGCCCGCGGCCAGCCGCTCCTCCTGCTCAGCCACTCGCCGCGCTTCTTCGCGGAGGCGGCGGCGCGGGGCGTCGACCTGCAGCTGTCCGGGCACACCCATGCCGGCCAGCTCGCTCCCTGGGGATGGACCAGCCGGATTTTCTACCGCTACTACTCCGGCCTCTACCGGCTCGGCGACTCCCGGATCTACACCACCAGCGGGGCGGGCGTGTGGGGCCTGCCCATGCGCCTGGGGTCGCGGAACGAGATCGTGCACGTCACCCTGCGGCGCGCCCCGTGACGGCCCCAGGGTGAAAACATTCACGGTTCGTTTTCGTACAAAACTTTTCCGCCGTATGCCGCGAGGAGGTGCCCGTGAAACGCTGGCTGGTTCTCGTGATCGTTCTCTGCCTGGTGGCTTCGCTGGGCTTCGTCCAGACCAAGCCCGACGACGCGCTCAAGAATCTCGACCTGGTCGAAACCCCCGGCGATCTGCCGGCCCGGGTGAAAGCCGGCCACGATTCGATCACCGTCCGTGACCTGAAGGCCCTGCTCGCCTTCCTCGCCTCCGACCGGCTCGAAGGCCGCGAGATCGGCACCCCGGGTTACGACACGGCCAGCGAATACGCCGCCTCGCTGTTCGCCCTGTGGGGGCTGAAGCCGGCCGGCGACATGGAGCGCCCGGCGCGTTCCGGCCGCGGCCGCTTCGACGCATCGGCCATGATGGGCATGGGCCGGGCGGCGGAGCGCACCTACCTCCAGCGGTTCGAGCTGAAGGAGACGGTCGCGACGTCCAGCCGCCTGGCGGTGGAGAGGACCCGGGACGGGGCCGTGAACGCCACCGAGTTCGCCGCCGACGTCGACTATCTCTACACGCCCGCCGGCCCGGGGTCGCTGCGTGCGCCGCTGTGCTTCGCCGGCTACGGCATCCAGGACCGGGAGATCGGCTACGACGACTACGCCCGGCTGAACGTGCGCGGCCACGTCGTCCTGCTGCTGGCCGACGCCCCGGGCCGCGACAACCCCGATTCGCCCTTCCGCCGGGAAGCGGTGCGCGACCGGTACTTTCCCAACCCGATGCAGATGTTCACGGGACGGGGCGCCGCGCCCTACAACAAGGCCGCCGTCGCCGAGAAGCTGGGGGCGGTCGGCGTGCTCATGGTGCGCAGCTCGCTGGAGCGGGAGGGCGACGTCAGCCAGACGGTGCTCGACCGCCAGCGCATCAACGACGAGCAGCCGATCATCCCGGGGGGCGAGCGCCGCCGTCTCTCCCTGCTCCAGGCCGGCAGCGGCCGCATGCCCTGGGACTCCTCCCTGCCGGTAGTGACCCTGTCGCGCGAGGCCGCCAACCGCATCCTGGCCGGATCGGGCCGGACGGTCGAGGAGCTGATCGCGGGCATCGAGAAGACCCAGAAACCCGCCTCCTTCGCCATGCCCGGGGTGAGCGTGCAGCTGGAGGGCGCCGCCAAGACCAGGCTGATCGGCAGCCAGAACGTGCTCGCCCTGGTCGAGGGCAGCGACCCGCAGCTGAAGGACGAGCTGGTGGTGCTCGGCGCCCACCTCGACCACCTCGGCCGCCGCGGCGACTACATCTACAACGGCGCCGACGACAACGGCTCCGGCTCGGCGGCCGTGCTGGCCATGGCCCGCGCCCTGGCCCTGAACCCGGAGAAGCCGAAGCGATCCGTCCTGTTCGCCCTGTGGAGCGGCGAAGAGGAGGGGCTGCTGGGATCCCGCTATTACGTCGACCACCCCTGGGCGCCGTTGCCCGCGACCGTCAACGTCAACATCGACATGCTCAGCCGGGCCATGGACGCGCAGACGCTGCAGCGCATGGCCCGCATGCTCAGCCTGGACGTCTCCGGCGAGGCCTTCAAGAAGATCCGCATGGACCGCTTCATCTCCGTCTCCTTCAGCGGCGACAACCTGGAGGGGCTGCTGCGCGAGGCAAACCGCCAGGCCGGCCTCGACCTCTACCTGCGGCCGAGCCAGCCCGGGCGCATGGCCCGCATGAGCGGCGGCAGCGACCACGCCTCGTTCGGCATGAAGAACGTGCCGTGGATTTCCTTCATCGCCTCGATGCACGACGACTACCACCGCCCCTCCGACACGGTGGACAAGATCAACGCCGACTACTTCGAGCGCATGGCGCGCTACGTCTACCTGACCCTGTGGCAGGTGGCCGACCGGCCGGCAACCGGGAACGGGCCGGCGGAGGCGAAATCGGGGCCGCCGCTCAGCGGAAGCGGAAGGTGATGCCGGTGCTCAGCACCGGGTCGCTGCCGGAGATGCCGCTGTACCGGTAGCCCGCCCGGATCCCCAGCGCCAGGTTGTCGGCCGGAAGGGTCAATTCCGGCCGATCTCGACGCCCAGGCCGCACGAGTAGCGACGCAGGCTGTCGTTGCTGCCGTCGACGAAATCGAGGCTCAGGTGGGCGACCAGCCGCGAGCGCGTCCCCACCCGCCAGGTGACGCCGATGCCCGGCTCCAGCACCAGGGTCAGGCGCCGGGCCAGTTCCTCTTCGCGGTTGCGGTACATGAGGCCGGCGACGGTCCGCGTGCGCAGGCCGGCGCGCCCGCGGCCCAGCAGCAGGAAATCGCAGGCCAGCCCCCAGAACGGCGGCCGGCTGTTCATTTCCGCCGCCGTCCGGCCGAATCCCACCAGCCCGAACGAGAGCACCGGGCTGGTCGCCACCCCCAGCTGCATGCCGGGCATGAACGACCAGCGTCCCTCGTAGCGCGAGGCCCGGCTGTAGAAGCCGACGAAGAAGTGCGCGGTCCGGTATCCCGGCGGCCGCCGTCCGGCCCTCTGGTCGCCGCGGGCGATGGCGTCGACGATTTCCGTGCGCCGCAGCTGCCCGGCCGCGATTTCGCGGGTTTCGCCGGGGCCGACTTCCACCGACGTTTCGCGGATGTCGCCCTCGGTGACGATGATCAGCCGGTAGCGGCCGCGGTTCACGGCCAGCTCCACCGGCGCGCCCGGCCGCTTCTGAAGTTCCATCACCAGGGCGCCGTTGCGGTCGTGGAGGTACAGCCTGCCGGCCAGGCCGCCGTCCAGGCGCAGCACCGCCTCGCTGCGGCGGACCTCGGTGAGCACCACGTCTCCGGTCCCCGAGAGCCGGATGTCGTAGGAGGCGTGCTGGGCCCCGCCGGTGGACGTGGCCGTCTGCCGCAGGGTTTCGTTGAAGGCGTACTGGTACGCCTCGCCGAGGGTGATGCGGCCGTCGGCCGTGGCGTCGGCGGCGCCGCGCAGGCCGGCGATCAGGTGGTGGGTGAAGAAGGAGCCGCGGATCCGCTCGGATTCCTGGGACACCTCGTCGGCCGAGCTGGAGGTCATCACCGCCAGCCCCTTCAGGTCGCTGGCCTGGTCGAGCAGGAAGGCCGTCCGGGCCCGGCCGCCCTTGGCGCGCAGGAACGCCCCCGAGGCGCACGAGTCGAGGACCGCGATGCGGACGTCGGCGGACAGCGATTCCAGCTGGGCGCGCAGCTCGCGGTAGGCGATGACCTCCCGGCCGAGCAGCAGCCCGTCTTCGTCCGAGTGCCCGGAATAGTAGACCAGCGTCTCCAGGCGCCGGCATTGGGGCCGCAGCCGGCGGCAGCGCTCCTGCAGGCGGTCGAGCTCCCAGAGCAGCGTTTCCCGGTCGGGCTCGACCAGCAGCCGGCTGTCGTCGGCGGCCACCCCGCCCAGCTCCTCCAGCACCCGGATCATGGCCCGGGCGTCGGAAACCGCGTAGCGCAGCGGCTGGCGGCCGGGTCCGCCGTGGTTGGCGCCGATGACCAGCGCCAGGCGCCGGGCCGGCTCCGTTCCGCCCGCCGCCTGGCCGCCCGGCGGCGGGGCCATGGCTGCGGCCGCAAGAAGGAGGGCCAGGAGGCTCATCGGCGCTCCCCCTTGCGCAGCAGCAGGGAGGTCTGCCGGAAGCGGCCGGGCAGGTCCAGCCGGCCCGTCTGGGCCCGGCCGGGGTCGGCGGCCAGCTCGCGGGCCCGGGCCATCACCTCGGCCACCGGAATCCCCTCTCCGGAGGTGACCAGCAGGAAGCGCTCGAAGCCTGGCGCGTCGTCCAGCTCGAACGCCTGGGGCAGGAACTGCGGCCCGGGGCCGCCGAGGTCGGTCGGGGCGTTTGGGGTCGCCGGAAAATGGAGGGTGACGCCGCCGCGGCCGTCGATGGAGACGATGACTCCGTGACGGCTTCCCGCCGGCCGGCAGGCCAGCTGCAGAAGGTCGCCGGCGCCGCCGGCGGCGCCGTCTTCCAGGCGCTCGGCCTTCGCGCCGCGCTTGCGGAACACCTGCAGGGACGGCGACGGCGGCGAGCCGCCCTTGATGCCGGTGTAGGGTTCGGGGACGGGATCTTCGCGGACCAGCAGCGACAGCGAGATGATCAGGACGAAGGCCGCCAGCGAGGCGGCCGGCAGCAGCCAGGGCCAGCGCCTGGAAACGGCCGGCCCGGCCGCCGGCACGGAGGTGGCGCGCAGGATTCCGGCCCGGGCGCGGATCGGGCCCGCCAGGCGCTCGGCCGGGTATCGGGCGAGGATCGCGGCGTCGGCTTCGCGCAGCGCCTGGAGCCGCTCGCGGAGGGCCGGATCGCGGCGCAGCTCCTGTTCCAGCCGCCGTCTCCTGCCGGAGGGGAGCTCGCCCAGCAGGTACCGCTCCAGCCACAAGGTGGGAATGGTCGATGGCCCTTTCACGCTACTCCTCCTGGAACCGCGCGGCCCGGGCGCGGAACTCCCGCAGCCGCTTGCGCACCCCGGACACCGACAGGCCGACTTCTCCGGCCACCTGCTCGAGGGTCAGGCCGTCGACGAAGTGGAGAACGGCCATCTCGCGGGTGGACGGCTTCTCGCGGGAGAAGATCCGATCCAGGAAAGCGCCGGCCAGGGTTTGCTCCTCCGCCTCGTCGGTGCAGGCGATGCGCGCCAGCGCCTCCTCCCCGTCCTCCTCGCCCAGGCGCACCCGGCGGCCGCGGATGACGTTCAGACAGACGTTGGTGGCCATGCGGTAGAGCAGGCTCGAGGGGTAGCGGCCGTGCAGCCGCTCCCGGCCGGCGAGCAGGCGGGCGAAGACGTCCTGCAAGGCGTCCACCGCGCTCTCCTCGTCGCCAAGCAGCTGGCGGCAGCGGCGCAGCACCATCGGCGCGTAGCGGTGGTAGAGCGCCTCGACGTCGATGGCCGGAAGGTCCCCTGCGCTCATTGATCCTCGCATCACCTAGTTCCATGAACAGTGTAACACACCCGGCGGCCGAAATCGTCACTTCCGGCGCGGGAGTTTTCCGGGCGCTCGAAGTGACCTGGGGACGACGGTGAGGTGTTGCATGACGGGCGGCGGTGCTGCCCGGAGGTCGAACATGAGAACGATGATCGCGATCGGATTGCTGCTGGCGACGGCCGGGTGCGGCTTCGCCCAGGCGACGCTCCCGGACCGGGGGCGGGTGGGGATTTACGGGGAGAGCTGGCTGGTGGCCAACGGGGTCGGCGCCTCGTTCCGCAGCGGGCTGAGAGACCACCGCTGCTACGAACTTTCCGCCTCGTACGTGGGCAACGGCGGCTTCGAGTCGGTGACCGCCTTCGGCGTGCACGCCAGCCAGCTGTGGGACGTGACGCGCCGCAAGACCGGCCGCTTCCTGCTGGGGATGGGGGTCTCCTATGCGCGCATCCGCGACCTGTCCGATGCGCCGCTCTTCTTCCTCCACGCCAAGGTGGCGCTCGACATCCCGCTGGGCGACAAGCTGGACCTTCGCCTGGGCTCCTACCCCGTGCAACTGGTGGCCGGCCCGCCGTTCGTCATGCCTTTCCCCAACCTCCATCTGGGACTCTCCTTCCGCCTTTGAGGAGGAGCGCATGGTCCGCGGACTCGCTCCCACCGCGAGGCGGCTCGCTGCCTGGGCCTGCCTGGCGGCGCTCATTCCGGTGACGGCGCTCGCTTCCCCGGTCGCCGCCGCTCCGGTCCGCGTCCCCGATTCCCCCGAGGAGCGGACGCTCCGCGCCGTGCGCCTCCTCGACAAGCGGATCCACCGCTTGCGCCTGCTGCGCGTCTCCGGCGGGATCCTGGCCGGGATCGGCGGCCTGGGGATCGGGCTGGGGCTGCTCAGCGCGGCCTCGGCGCTGAACGCCGGGTGCGCCTGCGAGAGCGGGCCGGCCTGGGGGGTGGCGGCCCTGAGCGGCGTATCCGGCCTGCTGCTGCTGGCCACGGGTGCCGAAATGACGTCGTCGGCACGGAGGCGAGTACGGGCCTTCGAGGCCCGGAAGGAGGGGCTTCGCCTGGGCCTGGAACTGGAGCCGCAACGGCGGGCGGCGGCGGTCGGGCTGACCTTCGCCTGGTGAGCGGGGCGGGGCGCGCTCAGATGCAGTCGGCGTAGAAACGGCGGATGAAAGGCTCCTGGACGGCGAACGACCAGTGGACGTCCCGGACGAAAGCGGCCGCGCCCTCCGCGTCGCCGCTGCCGATCAGGGCCAGCAGGCGGTCGTGCTCCCCGACCGAGCGCTCCTCCCACTCGCGGATCCACTGCGGCGGCCGCGGCACCTCGTAGAGGCGTCGCTTGAGGCGGGTGGCCAGGAGATGCAGGGTGGCGTTGCCGGCCAGATCGAGATAAACGTCGTGGTAGGAGAGGTTGGCGGCGTAGAACTCGTCGAAATCGCCGCTCGCCAGCGCCCGGCGCATGCCGCGGTTGAGCTGCTCCATCTTCGCCAGCGGGGAGCCGGCCAGGCGCGGCATGGCCAGGCGCAGGGCGGTCCCCTCCAGCGCGCCGAGCACCTGGTAGGCCTCCTCGATGTCGCGCAGGTTCAGGTGGTTGACGGTGACTCCGCGGCGCGGCGAGATGGTGACGAACCCCTCCGCCTCGAGCTGGATGAGGGCGTCGCGCAGCGGAGTGCGCGACACCCCCAGGCGCTGGCTGGTCTCCTCCAGGCCGATGGCCTCGCCGGGGGAGAGCAGGCCGCGGCGGAACTGGTCGCGCAGGTAGTCGTAGACCTGTTCTTTCAGCGGCTTGCGGTTGATCGGCGACTGCCCCGTCATGGCTGACCTATATCACAGACCGGGGGGAGAGACAAGCGGGCGGGGCGGGATCCATCGCCTCCTGCCCTGGCCGGGTGGAACAGTCCGGATTGGTTTCGGCCCTCGTTTGACAAACATCGGCGGAGCGGAATATGATGCCCATGTCCTCGGGTGGAGGGCGGAGGGACCATGGCGGTGAATGGCCCGGTCTTCTTGCTGATCGTCTCCTTTGCCCTCTCCGCGTTCCTGGCGGCCGCCAACCTGGGCTACTGGTTTTCCTCCGGGCGCTCCGGCGCCATCCACCTGTGGATGAGCGCCTGGTTCGCCGTCAACCTCGCCACGTCCCTGCTGCGGATGGTGCAGTTCCTTCCGGCGGAAGCCGCCGCCCACGAGTGGGTGACGAGGGTCCTCAACTGCTGTCTCGCGGCGATGCTCTACCTGGCCTTGCGGTTCGTCTACACGTTCTGCGGCCACCGCCCAGCGCGTTTCGAGTCCGCCGGCTTTCTCCTGTTGTTCGTCCTGGTCGTGGTCATGGAGATCTTCACCCCGTGGATCCAGCGCAGCCAGGTGGTTTTGTGGAAGTCCGGGGCGGGAGTCTGGCACCACGGCCTGCAGCCGGGCCCGCTCTGGATTCCGTTCTGCCTGCTCCCCCTCCTCATCCCCCCCTACCTGATCGGACTGATTCGTCGCAGCCGCACCGTCCTCGGCAGGGAGAAGACGTTGTTGACCCTCGGGTTTTCCCTCACCGCCGCGCTTTTCGCCAATGATGTCGCCATGGGGGTCGGGCTGCACCTGGTTCCCCTGCGCCTCTCGGACATCGCTTTTCTGCCCGTCGGGCTCCTCTTCGCGTACTCCCAGACCCAACCGTTCTCCCGCGACCACCTTCGGCTGGAGCGGCTGGTCCAGGAAAGTACGGCGGAGCTCACCGCCGCCAACCGCGAGCTCCGGGAGGAGGTGGCCCGGCGCATGAACAGCGAAGAGGCCTTGCGCGACTCGGAGGCGTACAACAAGATCCTCTTCAGCGGGTCGCAGGTGCCGATGGTGGTGATCGACCCCGGCAGCTGCCGCTACATCGACTGCAACGAGGCGGCCGTGCGCATCTACGCCCGCCGTTCTCGCGACGAGGTCCTGGGCTTGACTCCGCTGGATGTCTCCGCCCCGGTGCAGTACGACGGCACGCCGTCGGCGGACGCGGTGCCGGCGCGAATCGGGGAGGCCCTGGGAACCGGCTCGGTCACGTTCCCGTGGCGCCACCGCCGCCCCGGAGGCGAGGAGTGGGACGCCGAGGTCCACCTGATGAGGATGGTGCACAAAGACCGCTGCTGGCTCCTCTTCACCCTGCAGGACATCACCCAGCGGCTGCAGGCCGAGAACCGGTTGCGCGAGAGCGAGGCCAAGTTCAAGACGCTGTTCGAGTCGGCCGGCGACGCCATCTTCGTCATGAACCGCGATGTCTTCCTCGACTGCAACCGGAAGACCGAGGAGATCTTCGCCTGCCGCCGCCGGGACATCCTCGGCAACTCGCCGGTGAGGTTCTCGCCGCCGCTCCAGCCCGATGGCCGGGCGTCGGACGACAAGGCGCGCGAGAAGATCGATGCCGCCTTCGGCGGCACGCCGCAGTTTTTCGAATGGCAGCATACCCGCCTGGACGGCACGCCGTTCGACGCCGAGGTGAGCCTGAACCGCTTCACCATGGCCGGGGAACCCGTCCTGCAGGCCATCGTGCGCGACGTTTCCGAGCGCGCCCGCGCCCATCGCGAGCGGGAGAAGATCCAGGCGCAGCTGATCCAGGCGCAGAAGATGGAAGCGCTCGGCACGCTGACCAGCGGACTGGCACACGACTTCAACAACGTGCTGGGCGGCATCATGGGCAGCCTCGACCTCCTCGAACTGGTGCTGGCCGGCGAAGCCCTCGCCCAGCGCGGGGCGGTGGCCGGATACCTGGATACGGCCAAGGCGTCGGGACATCGCGCGGCCGACATGATCCGCCAGCTGCTGGCCATCTCCCGCCAGGTGGAAATGCGCCTCGTCGCGGTCGACCTGAACGGCTCCCTGGCCAGCGTGCAGAGAGTCTGCCAGAACAGCTTCTCCAAGAGCGTGGCCCTCGACTTTCGGCCGGCCGCGGCGCCCCTGTGCGTGCTGGCCGATCCCACCCAGATGGAGCAGGTGCTGCTCAACTTCTGTGTCAACGGCGCCCATGCCATGACCCTCATGCGCCGCCCTGGCGAACGCGAGGGGGGGGCGCTCCAGGTGTCGTTGACCGAGGCGGTCCTCGACGAGGCCACGCGCCGCGCCCACCCGGAGGCGGACGGCTCTCGCCGGTATGCGCTCATGGAAATCCGCGACGAGGGAGTCGGCATGGGGCCGGAGGTGCAGCGACGCATCTTCGAGCCTTTCTTCACCACCAAGAAAAATTCCCAGGGCACCGGTCTGGGCATGGCGGTGGCCATGGGGATCGTGCGGCAACTCGGCGGTTTCATCCATGTCTACTCGGAGGAGGGCAGGGGCACCCTCGTCCGGGTCTTCCTGCCCCTGCTCGAACCCGGCGCGGAAGCAGCGGTGGAACGGCGCCCGATGGCGTCCGTTCACCGCGGCTCCGGTGTGGTACTGGTGGTGGACGACGAAGAGCACATCCGCCTGGTGGCGCAGGGGATGCTGGAGACGGCGGGATACGAGGTCGTGACCGCCGCCACCCCGGTCGAGGGCATCGAGGTTTTCCGCCATCGCCATGCGGCCATCGATCTGGTCCTGCTCGACGTGTCGCTGCCCGGCATGTCGGGATTCGAAGTGCTGGCCGTCCTGCGGGAAATCGAACCGGAAGTGAAAGTGCTGATGAACTCGGGGTTTGCCGACGAGGAGAGGCTGAAGGCGGCCCTGGCCAGCGGTCCGACGGCTTTCATCTCCAAGCCCTACTCGGTTACCGAACTGTCCCTGCTGGTGAAGCGGCTGCTGGCAGGGGAGATTCCCGACCGACCTTAAAGGAAGGGATGTCGGGTTTTCGGTTGACAAATTGGAAAAATACTGATATATCAGATATCAGATAGATGGTGACTCAAAGAGCAAACGGCAATCGGAGCAGCGGCCTGGTTTTCGATGTCAAGCGCTTTTCCCTGCAGGATGGCCCGGGAATCCGCTCCACCGTCTTCCTGAAGGGCTGCCCGCTCTCCTGCATCTGGTGCCACAACCCGGAGGGCATTGGCCCGCAGCCGGAAATCCTCTTCTCCCGTTCCCGCTGCGTCCACGCCGGCGAGGGGCCGTGCCGCCTCGCCTGCCCGCGCGGGGCGCTGTCCAGGGGTGGCGATGGCCTGACCATCGACCGCTCCCGCTGCGACGGCTGCGGCGCCTGCGCCGCCGCCTGCCCGGCCGAGGCGCTGCAGACGGCCGGCCGGCGGGTGACGGCGGAGGAGCTGTGCGCCGAGGTGAGCCGCGACCGCGACTTCTACGCGGAGTCGGGCGGGGGGGTGACCGTTTCCGGAGGCGAACCGCTGCTGCAGGCGGAGTTCGTGGCCTCGTTCCTGGCCCACTGCCGCCGCGGCGGCCTCCACACCGCCCTCGACACCTGCGGCTTCGCCCCCTGGGAGCTCATGGAGGAGCTCTTGCCCCTCGTCGACCTCTTTCTCTACGATGTGAAGCCGCTGGACGAGGCCGTCCACCGGCAAACCACCGGCGTCTCCAACCGCCTGATCCTCGACAACCTGGAGCGCCTGGCGGCCAGCGGCAAGCCGGTCCAGGTGCGCATGCCGATGGTCGCCGGCATCACCGACACCGACGACAACGTGGCCGCCGCCGTCGCCCGGCTGCGACCGCTGGCCGTCGCCGGGATCTCGCTGCTCAACTACCACCGCGGCGGGGACGGCAAGCGGCTGCGCCTGGGCCTGCCGGCCGCGGCCGGCCGCCTGGATCCGGTTCCACCCGGCCGCCTGGAAGAGATCCGCGGCCGCTTCTCCGCCGCCGGAATCGAAACCACCCTGGGAGAGTGACCATGATGACCGACCGCATCCGTGGATTGCGCCAGCAGAGCCTCGACGCCGTGCCGACCGTCTCGCCCGAGCGGGCGCTTCTCTTCACCCGCTTCTACGCCAGCGAGGCCGCCCGCGGCCTCTCCGCTCCCATGCAGCACGCCATGGCCTTCCGCCACCTGCTGGAGAACAAGCGGCTCTGGTTCGGCGAGGGGGAGCTGATCGTCGGCGAGCGCGGCGAGGCGCCCAAGGCCACCCCCACCTATCCCGAGGTGACCATCCACTCGCTGCCGGACCTCGACGTGCTGGACAGCCGGCCCAAGATCCCGTTCCGCGTCTCCGCCGAGACCAAGCGCCTGTACGCCGACGAGATCATCCCCTTCTGGACCGGCCGCTCGATGCGCGAGCGCCTGTTCGCCCAGCTGGACGAGGAGTGGCAGGCGGCCTACCAGGCCGGGCTGTTCACCGAGTTCATGGAGCAGCGCGCCCCGGGCCACACCGTTCTGGACGACAAGATCTACCGCCGCGGCTTTTTCGACTTCATCGCCGACATCGAGGGGCGCATCGCCGGCCTGGACTTCGTCGCCGACGCCGACGCCTACCGCAAGCGCGAGGAGTGGCGCGCCATGGCCGTCGCCGCCCGGGCGCTGATCGGTTTCGCCGCCCGCTACGCCGCCGAGGCCGACCGCCTGGCCGGGTCGGAAAAGGACCCCGGGCGGCGGGACGAACTGCACCGCATCGCCGCCGTCTGCCGGCACGTGCCCGGCCACGCGCCGCGCGATTTCCACGAGGCGCTCCAGCACTACTGGTTCGTGCACCTCGGGGTGATCAGTGAATACAACACCTGGGACGCCTTCAACCCCGGCCGCCTCGACCAGCACCTGCTGCCCTTCTACCGCTCCGGGCTAACCGACGGCACCCTGACCGAGGCCCGGGCGCGCGAGCTGCTGCAGGCCTTCTGGATCAAGTTCAACAACCAGCCGGCGCCGCCCAAGGTCGGGGTCACCGCCGAGGAGAGCGGCACCTACACCGACTTCGCCCTGATCAACCTGGGCGGCGTGACCGCCGAGGGCGGCGACGGCGTCAACGAGGTCACCGGACTGCTGCTCGACACCATCGAGGAGATGCGCCTGCTCCAGCCGAGCTCGATGATCCAGGTGTCGAAGAAGAACCCGGACTCGTTCATCCAGCGGGCGATGCGCATCATCCGCACCGGCTACGGCCAGCCGTCGGTGTTCAACTCCGACGCCATCATCCAGGAGCTGCTGCGCCAGGGGAAGACCCTGGCCGACGCCCGCTGCGGGGGGGCGTCGGGCTGCGTGGAGACCGGCGCCTTCGGCAAGGAGGCCTACATCCTGGCCGGCTACTTCAACCTGCCCAAGATGCTCGAGCTCGCCCTGCACGACGGCTTCGACCCGCGCACCGGCAGGCAGCTCGGCCCGCACACCGGCCGGGCCGAGGATTTTTCCGATTTCGACTCCTTCTTCGCCGCCTTCGCCGCCCAGGTGACCCACTTCGTCGGGGTCAAGATGCGCGGCTCCAACCTCATCGAACGGCTGTGGGCCGAGCACCTGCCGGCCCCCTTCCTCTCCCTGCTCATCGACGACTGCATCGCCCGCGGCCGCGACTACCACGACGGCGGGGCGCGCTACAACACCACCTACATCCAGGGGGTGGGGCTGGGGACGGTGACCGACTCGCTGGCCGCCGTCCGCCGGCTGGTCTACGAAGACCGGGCTCTCGACCTGGCCGGGCTTCGCGGCGTTCTGGGAGACGATTTCGCCGGCCAGGAGGACCTGCGCCTGACCCTGGTCAACAAGATGCCGAAGTACGGGAACGACGACGACTCGGCCGACGACCTGCTGGGCCGCGTGTTCGAGACCTACTACGGCGCGGTCAACGGCAAGCCCAACACCCGGGGCGGCCACTACCGCGTCAACCTGCTGCCCACCACCTGCCACGTCTACTTCGGCCGGGTCACCGGGGCCACCCCCGACGGGCGCCGCCGCGGCACCCCCCTGTCGGAAGGCATCTCGCCGGTGCAGGGGGCCGACCGCCACGGGCCGACCGCGGTCATCCGTTCGGCCGCCAAGATCGACCACCTGCGCACCGGCGGCACCCTGCTGAACCAGAAGTTCACCCCCTCGCTGCTGGCCTCCGATTCCGCCCTGGACAAGATGGTGGGGCTGGTGCGCACCTATTTCCGCCTCGACGGCCACCACGTGCAGTTCAACGTGGTGTCGCGCGAGACGCTGCTGGAGGCGCGCGCCCACCCGGAGCTGCACCGCGACCTCATCGTGCGCGTGGCCGGCTACAGCGACTACTTCGTCGACCTGAGCCCCGACCTGCAGGAGGAGATCATCCGCCGCACCGAGCACCGGGACTTCGCCGGCTGAGGCGGACCCTCCCCGGGGCCGGGGGTCAGCGGGGCGCCCGAACGGCGCTCCAGGTCATGACCGGCCCGTCGCCGAACTGGGCGGTGCCCTGCAGCGTCTGCCCCTCCAGCTTTCCCCTGTAGGCGATGCGCAGCTCGCCGCGGGGCGTCTGGCGCACCGACACCCACTCCACCTCGCCGTTGCGGAACGTGCCCTCGGAGGTGACCTCCTCCTCCCGCATGTTCTTCATGGTCACGAAGAGCTTTTCGCCCTCCTGGCGCAGCTGGATGTCGCGGGTGCGCTCGCCCCGATCGCTCTTGACGGTGAAGCTCCAGGTGCCGGTCAGCGAGTCGGGCGCGGCGGCTTCCAGCCCGGCCATCCCGACGACGACGAGCAGCAGCGCAAGCAGAAATCGTTTCATCCCGTTCTCCTTCTCTCATCGTACCCGGAACCGGGGGCCCGGGCAAGAGATGGAAACAATCCGGCGCCCGCTTTCTTGCGCCGGGGTCGGGGTTCCGGGGATTGAAAAAACGCTTCCGTTGCCGAACAATGGGACCATGAAAAACGCCACGCTCTGGCTCGGTCTGGTTTGGGTCGTCGTTCTGGTTGGCGCCGCTCCCGGCGGTCGGGACAAGAAGGTCGATGCGAAGGCGACTCCGCTGGGCGACCTGTTCCCGGGTTTGAAGTTCCGCTCCATCGGCCCGGCCTTCTCCTCCGGCCGCATCTCCGATTTCGCGGTCAATCCGCGCCGGCCGTGTGAGTATTTCGTCGCCGTGGCCTCCGGGCACATCTGGAAAACGGTCAACGGCGGCACCACCTGGACGCCGGTGTTCGACAACTACGGCGCCTACGCCATCGGCTGCCTGGCCATGGACCCCAGCAACCCCAACCTGGTCTGGGCCGGGACCGGGGAGAACAACCACCAGCGCGCGCTGGGCTACGGCGACGGCGTCTACCGCACCGAGGACGGCGGCAAGAGCTGGGTCAACATGGGGCTGAAGAATTCCCGGCAGATCGGTCGCATCCTGGTCGACCCCCGCGACGGCCGGGTGGTGTGGGTGGCCGCCGAGGGATCCGCCTGGGGCCCCGGGGGCGACCGCGGCCTGTTCAAGACGACCGACGGCGGCAAGACCTGGACATGCGTGCTGGCGGTATCGGCCGACACCGGCATCAATGATGCGGTGATGGACCCGCGCAATCCCGACCTCGTCTACGCCAGTTCCGAGCAGCGCCGCCGTCACGCCTTCACCAAGATCGGCGGTGGGCCGGAGACGGCCATCTACCGCACGGGCGACGGCGGCGCCACCTGGCAGAAGCTGGAGTCGGGGCTGCCCAAGGAGCACATGGGCGGAATCGGCCTGGCGGTCTCGCCGGCGAACCCCGACGTCGTCTACGCCATCATCGAGGCGGCCAACGGCGCCGGCGGCTTCTTCCGCTCCACGGACCGCGGCGCCTCCTGGGCGAAGATGAGCGGCCACACGGCCCAGGGGCAGTACTACAACGAGATCTTCTGCGACCCGAGGGACGTGGACAAGATCTACTCGGTGGAGACCATCTCCCAGGTCAGCGAGGATGGCGGCAGGACCTGGCGTCCGCTGGGAAACCACAAGCGCCACGTGGACGACCACGCCCTCTGGATCGACCCGACCGACACCCGGCACCTGCTCGTCGGCGGCGACGGAGGCGTCTACGAGACCTTCGACGGGGGCGAGCACTTCCGGTTCAAGGAAAACCTGCCGGTCACCCAGTTCTACCGGGTCGCCGTCGACGACTCGCGCCCCTTCTACTACGTGTACGGCGGCACCCAGGACAACAACTCCATGGGCGGCCCCTCGCGCAATGCCCGGGCCGGAGGGGTGACCGGCGACGAGTGGTTCGTCACCAACGGCGGCGACGGCTTCTGGTCGCAGATCGACCCCACCAACCCGGACATCGTCTATGCCGAGTCGCAGTATGGCGGCATGGTGCGCTACGACCGCCGCAGCGGTGAGGCCATCGACATCCGCCCCCAGCCGCGCCAGGGCGAGGCCACCTTCAAGTGGAACTGGGACACGCCCCTGCTGCTGTCGCCGCATTCGCCGACGCGCCTCTACTGCGCGGCCAACAAGGTGTTCCGCTCCGACGACCGCGGCGATTCCTGGACGGTGATCTCCGGCGACCTCTCCACCGGAACCGACCGCAACTCCTGGCCGGTGATGGGCAAGCACTGGAGCGTCGACGCCGTGGCCAAGGACGTTTCCACCTCCCTGTGGGGCACCGTGGTCTCCCTGGCCGAGTCGCCCCTCCGCGAAGGGCTGCTCTTCGCCGGCACCGACGACGGACTGGTGCAGGTGACCGAGGACGGGGGCTCGAGCTGGCGCCGCGCCGGTCTCTTCCCCGGAGTGCCGGCCCACACCTGGGTGAGCGACCTCCTGCCCAGCGCGTTCGACGAGAACGTGGTCTACGCCACCTTCAACAACCACCTGCGGGATGATTTCCGCCCCTACGTGCTGCGCAGCGAAGACAAGGGACGGAGCTGGGAGGCCTGCGCCGCCGGTTTGCCGGCCAACGGCCCGGCGTGGACCATCGCCCAGGATTCCGTGAATCCGGGGCTGCTCTTCCTGGGGACCGACCTGGGCTTCTTCGTCTCGGTGGACGGGGCGGGGAGCTGGCACGCGTTCCGCTCCGGCTTGCCGACCGTGGCGGTGCGGGACATCGCCCTCCAGAAGCGGGAGAACGACCTGGTGCTGGCCACCTTCGGGCGAGGGTTCTACGTGCTCGACGACTACACGCCGCTGCGGCTCTGGAAGCCGGAGCTGGAGCGGCAGGCGGGGCACCTCTTTCCGGTGCGGCCCGCCTGGATGTACATCGAACGCAGCGAGCGGTACGGGCAGGGCTCGGCGGGGTACGCCGCGCCCAACCCGCCCTTCGGCGCCGTCTTCAGCTGGTGGCTGCGCGACGAGCCGAAGACCCGCAAGCAGCGCCGCCAGGATAGGGAGAAGGAGCTGTTCGCCCGTGGCGCGCCCCTTCCCCAGCCGGACCGGGAGGAACTTCGTCGCGAGAGCCTGGAGGTGCCACCCTACCTGCTGTTCACCATCCGCGACGAGGAAGGCCAGGTGGTGCGGCAGCTGACCCAGAAGCCGGCCCGGGGAGTCAACCGCTGCGCCTGGAACCTGCGCCTCGCGGCCGTTCGACCCATGCGCCTGGAAAAGGACCGCTTCGACCCGCTGGTCGAGGTGGACGACGGCATGCTGGCCATGCCCGGGACCTACACCGTTTCGATGGCCCTGTGCACCGACGGGGAGGTCACCCCGCTGGCCGGACCGGTGGCCTTCCAGGCCGAGGTGCTGGCCAATGCCACGCTGCCGGCGGCGGACCGCCGCGAGCTGTTCGACTTCCAGAAGCGGCTGGCGGCGCTGGCACGCTCCCTGGCCGGGGCCGAAAAGTATGCGGCCGAGCTGGGGGCCCGGCTGGCCCACGTGCGCCAGGCGCTGCTGCTGGCGCCGGCCGACACGACTGAGCCCAACCGCCGGGCCGTGGCCCTGGCGACGGAGCTGGACGCCATCGACTTCGCCCTGCACGGCACGCCGGCCCGGGCCTCGCGCGAGGAGGTGCCCCCCGAGCCCATGGCCCTGATGGAGCGGCTGAACACGGCCGTGTACACCCAATGGCGATCGACTTCGGCGGTGACCCGAACCCAGTTGGAGGATTACCGGATCCTGAGGGAGGAGTTCCCGCCTGTTCTGGAGAGGATCCGGAAGGCGGCCGCCAGCCTGGCCGGGCTGGAAGAATTTTTGGAGAAGGCCGGCGGGCCCTGGACCCCGGGGCGGCTGCCGTCCGGCACCTGAAGCCGGCGCCGGCCGGGCGGGGTTTTCCCCGGACCCCGCCGTCGGGGCGCGGCGTCTTCAGCAGCACCGGACCAGGATGCCGTCGTTGCCGATGGTGACCCGCTGGATCCGCTGCCCGTGCGGGTCCGGGATGAACCGGGCCAGCCCGGCGCTGACCGGGTTCCGGATGGAGGCGTTGTCCAGGCTCCTGTAAAAGGCGGTCGGGCCGGGACGTCTCAATTCGGGACGGGCCGCCGGACGTGGTACAATGCCGGAGACGGAAGCGGGGAGGCGCACATGAAGGTGGCCATCATCGGGGCGGGAAACGTGGGGGCGACCCTGGCCTTCACCCTGCTGGTGCGGGGGGAGGCGGACGCCATCAGCCTGATCGACGTCAATGCCGAGAAGGCCCTGGGCGAGGTGCTGGACCTGTCGCACGGCGTCTCCTTCGCCGCCAACGCGGACCTGCGCGCCGAGGGCTACGAGGGGGTCGACGACGCCGACGTCGTGGTCATCGCCGCCGGCCGCGGCCGCCGGCCGGACGAGTCGCGCCTCGACCTGGCCAGGGCCAACGTGCGGATCTGCGAGGGGGTGGTCGACGCCATCCGCGACCGCTGCCGCGACGCCATCGTCATCGTCGTGGCCAACCCCATGGACGTCCTCACCTACGTCGCCTACCGGCGCCTGGGCATCGACCGGCGCCGGGTGATCGGCTCCGGCACGGCCCTGGACACCTCCCGCTTCCGCACCCTGCTGGGGAAAGAGTTCGACATCGACCCGCGCAACATCCACGCCTACATCGTCGGCGAGCACGGCGACTCCAGCGTGCCGGTGTGGAGCATGGCCAACATGGGCCAGATCCCGATCGCCCGCTACGCCGCCGCCCGCCGCGGGGCGTTCACCGCCGAGGACCGGCGGCGGATCTACGAGGCGGTGGTCTCGGCCGGCAAGGAGGTGATCCGCCGCAAGGGGGCGACCTTCTACGCCGTCGCCCTGTCGGTGGCCCGCATCATCGGGGCCATCGCCGGCAACGAGAAGAGCATCTTCACCGTCTCCTCCTACATCGAGGACTTCCAGGGCATCCGCGACGTCTGCCTCAGCCTGCCGGCGGTGCTCGACCGCGGCGGCATCCGGGAGATACTTCCGATCAGCCTGGACGGGGAGGAGCGCGCCCGGCTGGAGCGATCCGCCGCGGTGCTGCAGGAGATGATCCGCGGCATCGGCTACTGAACCGCTCCGGGCGGCCGGAGACCCCCGCCCGGCGGAGGTCAGAGGCGGGATACCCGCGCCTTCAGCTGCAGCAGCAGGATCGGTTGGGTCACGCCCGAGATCCGGGGCACCAGGGCGACGTTCAGCCCGACGCGGTTCCAGCCCACCGCCAGGTAGGGCAGGGCGAAGGGGGAGAAGCGACCGGAGCGGTACTCGTGCTTGCAGATGCCGCCGGCCACGAGGGAGGGCTCGAGCCAGAGGCGGCGCGACCGGCCGAGGCGGAAGCCGCCGGCGGCGCCGACCCAGCCCGCCGCGCGGCCGCGGCTGTCGTTGAACATGAGGTGTCCGTGCAGGCCGTAGAACCAGCGCCCCGACTCCAGGCGGCACTCGGCGCCCAGACCCCAGTGGAAATCGCGGACCTCCCCGTGCCAGGCGTCGAAGTGCCGGCTCAGGCTGGGCCCGTTGAGGTGGAGCGCGGGGCGCGTCGCGGCGGAGAAGGGGGCGGAGGCCAGGGCCAGCAGCAGGATCCCGGCGGCGCAGCGGGTCATGCGCGGATTGTAGGGCCTGCCGAGGGGCGCGTCAACCACGGGGCGGCTTGCATTCGCGCCTGCCGGCTGATATTCTCCCTGCGGGGGCCGCCGGCGGTCCCCGGGAGCCCCATGACGATGGACGGCAAGGTGTGTCCCCACTGCCGGGAGGTGAACCCGGCCGATGCGCGCGAGTGCCGCGGCTGCGGCCGCTACTTCATCCGGTTGCCGGGCGGTGAGCCGCCCCCGCGCGCCCCGGGAGTCGACGCGTTCCGGGAACCGGCCGTGATCAGCGCCCTGGTCCTGCTGGTCTCCCTGTTCCTGCCCTGGTTTTCGCTTCTGATCTTCTCCTTTTCCGCGGTGCAGCTGCTGGGGCTTTCCCGCGAGGCGGCCGGGCCGAACATGCGGGTGGGGGGCGTCGCCACGCTGGCCATGGTGCGGCTGCTGATCGCCCTGATCCCGGTGGGCTGCCTGGCGGTCATCGTGCTGGCCATGCGCGGGGTGGCCGCCCGGCTGGCCGGCATCCTGACCGGCCTCCTGCCCCTGGGCGTCTTCTTCATCCTCCTGCTGCAGAGCACGGCGGTGGTGAACGTGATGGGCGCCGGCTTCGTGATCGCCATCATCTCCGGGCTGGCCCTGACCGCCTTCAGCCGCCGGGAGTCCTAGGCGGCGGAGACGCTTTCAGCGTCCGGTCGGTTTCGGGATTTCGGTGATCCGGCGGTGGAGGAGAGACGGAGCC
Source organism: uncultured Clostridia bacterium (assembly GCA_964479735.1). Classification (GTDB taxonomy): domain Bacteria; phylum Acidobacteriota; class Aminicenantia; order UBA2199; family UBA2199; genus CAYZNT01. Next base: position 1,124 of record CAYZNT010000001.1, on the reverse strand, counting down.
CGGCCGGCGGCTCACGGCGTGAAGGTGCCCGAACTCTCCATCTCACCGGGGATGATGAGGTTGACCTTCATCGAGGCGTGGCGGACGTCGATGTGCACGATGCGTATCTCCACGTTCTCGCCCTTCTGCAGCAGCCGCAGGTTGTTGATGATCTGCTGCAGGTCGTCCAGGCTGATGTCGCCTTTGCCCTTGATTTCCAGCCGGATCTCGGCGAAGTTGCCGCGGTCGAAGCGGTCGATGCGCAGCGGCGCCAGCCCATAGCGGTTGAATGCGTCGTAGATGATTTCCGGGTCCTGCGTCGTCTTCATCCCTCCACCTCGCATACCGACTCCAGACTATACTCCTGCCCGAGGGAAAAAACAATCACCGGCCCGCCTTGTCCCGAACGCCCGCCGGGGGTAGAATAGGGGCCGATGCAGATCACCTCCTTCCACGCCCTGATCGAAGCGCTGCGCGACGGCCTGCCGCTGAACCGGGTGCTGCTCTCCAGCGCCCGCCACGACAGCCGCAGCGAGCTCGTCCGCCGCCTCTGCCGCGAGCGCGGCGTGCCGGTGCAGATCGTGCCGCCCCAGGCGCTGGCCCGCCGCGCCGGCGCCCGCCACCAGGGGGTGCTGGCCGAGACGGCCCCGGTGGCGTTCGTGCCCCTGGAGGAGATGCTGGCGGCGCGCACCCCCGGGCGGGGCCTGCTGCTGATCCTGGACGGGGTGGAGGACGCCGGCAACCTGGGGGCCATCGCGCGCACCGCCGCCGCCGCCGGTGTCGACGGCATCCTGCTGCCCGAGCGCCGCGCCGCGCCGGTGAGCGACGCCGTCTGGACGGCGTCGGCGGGCGCCCTGGGCAAGGTCCGCATCGGTCGTTCGCGCAACCTGGCCCAGGACCTGAAGCGCATCAAGGACGCCGGTTTCTGGGTGGCGGCCACGGCCGCCGGGGCGGCGCAGCCCTACTTCCGTTTCGATTTCCGCACCGACGTGGCCCTGGTCTTCGGCAACGAGCACCGCGGGGTGTCGACGCTGCTGCGGCGCGACGCCGACGAGCGCCTCTCCATCCCCATCTCCCCGGCGGTCGAATCCCTCAACGTGGCCGCCGCCGTGGCGGTGGTGCTGTTCGAGGCCCTGCGGCAGCGG